>NZ_CAKP01000106.1 GCF_000297115.1 Caloramator australicus RC3
TACGGCAACTTTTTTAATATCAAATTTTTATTCTCCTTTGCTACGTTAACTAGACTATCTGTAAAGCCATTTTATCTTTTTTTCATTCCATCAAAAAATCTTTTGAGGTTCTCTGGCATTACGTATTCCTCTTCTTTAAGAGTTTCACTTCCGCCATATACAGCCTTTAGAATGGATTCAATTATCATTTCTTTAGGTGGGGAATCGTATTCCTTCCCCTGATAAACCCATACGCGGCAGTCAACATCATCACCGCAAAGGTCCCCACATGCCTTGCATGGACTCTCCTTTATATCCATTTGAATATCTCTGCCATTGATTCTTATTGTTGGCGAGCTTACAAATTTGTATTTTTTAGCCAAATCTTCGTTCGTAATGTTTATCTTATTTACAACAACTTCTATTCCTGTAGCTTCTAATACCCTTTTAACTTCATTTAATGCTTCGTCAAGGGTATCATCGGTTTTCATGCAGCGGTCACAAGAAGTTAGATCTAGATAAAGAAAGTCGATAACTAATTTTCTTTTATTAACTTTTGTATTAACCTCACCGCAGCATGTTGAGCCACAAGAGCAGCAACTTTTATTTTTGTTTTCCATATAAAAACCTCCCTTTAAATCATATTGGCATATATAAAGACGTAAAAAATAAAAAAGGACTCAAATTTAGCCCTGTTCTTAGCAAAATTTGCAGTCCTTTGTTTTATGCTGAAAATCGATTACATTCCCTAATCTGTCCAGCTCTAAATTGCAGCAGTCATAAAGCATATTTTTTAAAAGTTTCCTAGCCCTTAGAGTTCTTGACTTTACCCCTGATATTGATATTCCAAGTCTTTGGCTTATTTCCTTGTATGTTAGATTTTCGTATTCTGAAAGAATGATAACCTGTTTATATTTTTCCGGAAGGCTATTTATCATGTTCTTTATGCAAATTGCAATATCCTCATTAGAGGATTCTTCACCGTCATATACTGCTATATCTTCCAATTCTAAGTTTAAAGTCATTTTGTTTTTCCTTCTATAATAATCTATTATGGAATTTCTTGCTATTTGATATATCCAAGGGTATACCTTTTCCTCCTGCTCTAAGTTGTCTAAATTCTTATATATCTTTATAAGAACCTCTTGAAGCAAATCTTCCGCATCATCCTTATCAAATATATGCTTATATATATATTTTCTTAGTCTATTAATAAAATCTTCCCACATGTTATTCAAAATATCACCCCACAGATATTATACTCAAATTTTGTGATTATGAACATCAAATATAATTACAACATAGTAGAAAAAATCAATAAAATACGCTACAATTTTACTAACTCTAAAGTAACTAACTCTAGAGTTAGTAAATCACGAGTTAATAAATTATGAATAAAAAGATAGAGGTTGCATCGTAGCAACCTCTATCTTACGTTTATTATCTTATGAAGCTGAATACCAACCCTTAAAGAAGAATCCTTCATTGCAAAGTAGAAGGCCTCCTTTGAACGGAGGTTAAAATTACTACTCTCCGGCTGCAGCCAAATTCTATCCTTATACTTTTCCTTTATCCCCTTTGGAATGTGAATTTCAGGCTCAAAATTGCCATCAACTACATATTTTAACTCATCAAATAGGCATCTTTCATTTATAGCCCAATTAGTCTCTGGCTTTGGTGAACACACTATCCAATCAAGTAAATGCCTTATATCATCCGTTGGATTTGTCCCGTTTGTCTCCAGCATTGTCTTTTTCCCTCTTTTTTTAAGCTCCAACAAAAGGGGCTTTAAATCATAAATAGTAGGCTCCCCACCTGTAATAATGACCTTTTCATAGTCTACCCTATTGGCTATCTCCTCTGCAGTTAAAAATTCCTTTTCAGAATGGTCGGTATCACACCAGGCGCAGTTCAAGTTGCAGCCTGACAGCCTTACAAAAGTTGCAGGACACCCTAAATACGAACCCTCCCCTTGAACAGAATGAAAAATCTCATTAACCCTATACATCATCCTCCACCTCCGCAAAGGAAGTTGGAGTTTCATAGAGTCTAACTTTAACTATCTTGACAGGGCTATCTTTTAGATGTTCATTTAAAGTTTTTATTATAAAAATTGCCATATTCTCTGCCGTTGGCCTTTCATTAAATTTTACTATCCTCATTCCATAGACTTCTACTACCCTTGCAATTTCCCTTTCCGCCTCAGAGCCACCTTCCCAAAATATAAACGAGTGATCAAATTTATCCACAATAAGCTCCTTTACGATGCTTTTTAAATCCCCAAAATCCACAACCATCCCTTGGGATGAGCCTTCCTTTATAAGCTCTGCTGAGGCCGTAACTTCAAGTTTATATGTGTGACCATGAAGGTTAGAACATATCCCCTCATGATTAGAGAGCATGTGGGCACAATCAAAGGTAAATTCCTTTGTTACAGTTATTTTCAACTTTATTACCTCCTAATAAGTGGATCTTCAATTCCATTAAGTTCAAAAGCCCTTTCCCTGTCTATGCATGTAGCACACCTCCTGCAGGGCTCCTCCTTTCCCTTATAACAGCTCCATGTATGAGCAAAATCAACACCTAAATCAAGTCCAATCTTTACAATATCCTTCTTAGTTAAATTCCAAAAGGGTGCCTCAAGGGAAACCTCACCGCCGGTTCCTTCATATATAGCCCTTGCCATGTTTTCTATAAAACTTCCTGAACAATCGGGGTATGCACTCCCTGCTGCATCGTCAGAATGGGCACCGTAAAAAATTTTAGATGCTCCAAATTGAATTGCAATGGCTGCGGCATAGGATAAAAATAGTCCATTTCTAAAGGGAACATAGGTTGAAACCGTTCCTTGTCCGCCCATATCCTTTAGCTGCTCTGCATAAGATTTTTCGGGGATTTCATTATCGCTGCCTTCAAGAAGGGGACAATCCTTTGAAAACTTGAATACGCTTGATAAATCTGCTGTAATATAATTCACTCCATATTTTTCAGCCTGATACTTTGCAAATTCAGCTTCTTTTTTATGTTTTTGCCCATAAAATATGTTAAGGGCAGTTACGTTTTCACATCCATATTCCTTTACAACCTTTGAAAGTAAAACTGTGCTATCAAGCCCTCCGCTTGCCAACACCAATGCCTTTGTCATAATAAATCCTCCTTATCCTTTTAAACTTCCAAAGTAACAGCAGCCTATAGCTCCGTTAAAGTCTGGATCCTCTAATACTTTTATATCATCATAATCCTGCTTTAGGTATTCTATAAGGGCTCTATTTTTAGCAACCCCACCGGAAAGAAGTAAAAGCCTTCCTTTAAACTTTGAAAGAAGGGGCCTTAGCCTATTGTATAAAGAAAAGTTTACCCCTGCACAAAGACTTTCAAAGGAATGTCCCTCTGCAATTTTTCCAATAAGCTCAGATTCAGAAAAAACTGCACATGTAGAATTTAATTCAACGGGGTCTTTGAAAAATCTGGATAAATCATCAAGGTCGGTTTCAAGTATTTTTGCCATATTTTCAAGATATCTTCCGCAGGAAGCCGCACACTTATCATTAAGCTCAAGGTCAGTTAAAACTCCCTTTTCAACCTTTATAACCTTAACGTCCTGTCCTCCAACGTCTAGAAGAATAAAGTCCTTAAGGTTTGTTTGATATATAGCACCATAGGCATGGGCCTTAAGTTCGTTTATTATCCTAAAGCTTTCTATATCGACATTGTTTCTTCCGTATCCCGTTGAAACACCTATATCAAAATCAAAAACTCCAAGTCTTTCAAAGTCTACTTTAAGGCTTCCGTCGAACCTACAGTATTCCTTATAAAACTTTACGGTGCTTATTTTAAACTTTTCCTTTATGATACCCTCCTCCATAAGTGCAACCTTTACAAATCTTGATCCCAAATCAATTCCTAATATCCTCAATTTAATCCTCCTTTAAATCCTTCAGCATATCCAAAAACGCTTCAATTCTAATCTTTGTCCTTGCATCAAGGGCGTTTAGCTTATCCCCTTCTATGTTTAAAACAGGAACATCAAGCTCCTTTTTAATGACGATATCATCAATTGCCCTATAACAAAAGGCTTGGGTATAGTGGATTACCCCATCTATTTTCCTTTCCTTTATCTGCCTTTTTATCTCCTTTAATCGGAAGCTTAAACTATAAGGGTAGGTATAGTTATAATACTGCTCATAAATATCCTTAACCTCATCAAACCTTGGAAAGGCAAATTCCCTTTGAACCTCATTGTAGATGATTTGGGCATCTAAGTTTTCAACAAAGTCGTATAAATCCCCCGTCATAGGCGGAACCCCTATATAGGCAAGCCTTAGTTTTTTAGGATTTGGATTTCTCTTTTTTATATCCTCCACCTTGCCTTCAAGTATTTTAATAAATTTTTCCACATCCCCATTAAAGTCAGATAAGGATACTTGATAAAGGTGGTTTTCAAAGCCAGTTGCTTTAAACTCTAAAGTTAGCTTGTCTATCTCCCTTGCAAGATATCTTCCCTTATTTAGTTTTTGTCTTACATTCTCAGCTTCCTCAAGGGTTACGTTAAACTGCCTCAAAAATTCATCTATGCTTCTTTTAACCTCCTCCTTTGTATGAAGGGTAGGGTATGAAAAGGGATAAATTTTAATTCCTCTTGATTTAAAAACTTCAACCAATGACTTAGTATTTGAACAATCCCCTTCAACAACGCCTACAACTTCTTTAATACCGTTCTCAATACATGCTCCATATATTCCTTTAATCCAGGCACAAAGGCTTTTAGGGAAGCCATCCCTTTCAGCAAGTTCAATATATTTTGAATAGTCCTTGGAAGATATAAATGCATTGTTAAGATCAATAACCTTATAACCTGCTGCATATAAAACTTCAATTGGAACTGTAGTTGTTATTCCTATTCTCATTTTGCACCTCCAATAAAAAAAGGGGCAGACCTGCCCCTATGAATAAAAAAGGGCCAAAATGGCCCTTTAGTGCTTATGCCAGCACCAGGCCCATAGTTTTGTTTAGAGACAGGATGGTTTCGAACTGTCTTATTAAATTTTAATACTTTGCAATCAAAAACATTATCCTTTGCCCAAAGGAGGAAAACTTCATCTCGTATTCCGTCATTATATTTTCTTTAAAATCGCTGTTATGAAGGTCATATGTTATATATTTTAACTCAAAACCCATCTCTTGAAAATAGGCTATGGAATCGTTAAAAAATTCCTCATGATCCGTTTTAAACCAAATCTCAGAATCCTTTCTTAAAAAGTTTTTATACTTTTCCAAAAACCTTGGATGGGTTAGCCTTCTTTTGTTGTGCCTTTTCTTTGGCCACGGGGTGCTAAAGTTTAAGTAAATCCTTGAAATCTCATCCCTGCCAAACATCTCATCGACATAGGTTATATCACCTATTATAAGGCGAACATTTGAAACTTCTTTATTTATTTCCTTAAATTTTTCCTCAACCTTCCTTTTGGCATAAACTAAAACTTCGTCCTTAATGTCTATCCCTATAAAATTTTTGTCTTGATAAAGGGCTGCATTTTCTGATATAAATCTACCCCTCCCGCAACCAAGCTCAAGGTAAATGTCATTGTCGTTCCCAAAAACGTCCTTCCATTTTCCCTTATATTCCTTAGGCTGAGTTACTACAAAGGGGCATGCTTCAAGCTCAGGCCTTGCCCATGGCTTATGTCTTAGCCTCATAGCCTTCCTCCTAATCCAGCGTCTTTTTAAACTTGTGCATTGTAATCAATACTATTATAAACGTCAATGTAAATAATGATAACATATTTTTATAAAGCAGGTCAATGCCAATTCCTTTTAATATTATTCCCCTTAGTATCTCTAAAAAGTATGTTATTGGGAACAAATTCCCAATATAATAAATTATTTTAGGCATGGACTCCCTTGGAAAAATAAATCCCGAAAGCAGTATAGAGGGCAAAAGTATCGCAAAGGCTGCCTGCATAGCTTGAAGCTGAGTTTTTGCAATAGTTGAAATCAACATCCCCATTGCAAGGGCACTAATTAAAAATACCAATCCAAAGAATATGAGAAGAATTAGACTTCCCCTTACTACAACATCAAAAATCAAATAGCCTAAAGCTAATACAAATAAAAAGTCCACAAATCCTATTAAAACATACGGAATAAGCTTTCCTAAAATAAGCTCAAGGGAAGTTACCGGAGTCATTATAAGCTGTTCTATTGTTCCCCTTTCCTTTTCACGGACCATCGCAAAGGCAGTTAAAATAACAGTTATGTTTTGAAGTATAAGGCCAATTATTCCTGGAACGTTAAACTTTGCACTTTCCAGCATAGGATTATATAAAACTCTTGCCCTTGCATCAATTAGCCCCAGTTTAAAGGGCTGACTTGACTTTATTCCACTAATAGTCAGCGAAAAGTTGTTGGCAATAATCATGGAGTAGGCTGCTGCCGTCCTTGCAATGGCAGGATCTGAACCGTCAACGAGTATTTGAACCTTTGGTGCCTCCTTCCTTCTTACATCCCTTGCAAATCCATCAGGAATGGTAAGGCCAACCTTTGCATCACCTTTATCAATATATTCTTCCACCTTATCGTAGTTATTTACAATATCGCTTACTTGAAAATAATTTGAGTTTGCAAACTTTTCAATTAAAGCCCTGCTTTCCTTTGTTTTATCCCCATCGAATACCACAAGCTTTACATTTTTAACGTCAGATGTTACTGCAAACCCAAACAAAATAAGCATCATTATAGGCATAATAAAGGCAATTGCAAGACTTGCCTTATCCCTTTTTAAATGTATAAATTCTTTTTTTGTAATTGTAAGCATCCTTTTAAAATTCATTTTTTTCATCCCCATTTCTTGATGCCTTTATTTCCTTAAAGGAGGATACAACATCCTTGTTTGAAAGTTCTTTAACGTATTTAATAAAAATATCCTCAAGATTTTCTGTGCCGTGGGTTTTGTATAAATTCTCTGGTGTATCAATAGTTATAAGTTTGCTGTTATAAATAAATCCAATAATGTCGCATATAGATGCTTCATCCATATAGTGGGTTGTAACAAGGGCCGTTATTCCCTCTTTAACTAATCTGCTAACAAGATGCCAAAACTCCCTTCTTGATACAGGATCCACCCCTGCTGTAGGCTCATCAAGAACTAGAAGCTTAGGTCTATGGATTAGAGCACATCCAAGTGCAAGCCTCTGCTTCCATCCACCGGACAGTGTCCCTGCAAGGGAATTTTCCTTTCCCTTTAAACCAGCCATTTCTATTAGCTCTTTTTTTCGTAATTCTAAATCCCTTTTATGAATTTGATAAATACTGCCGTAAAAATCAAGATTCTCCTCAACAGTTAAATCTTCATACAAACTAAACTTTTGGGACATGTATCCTATATTTTGCTTTATCTTCTCCGCTTCCTTAATAAGATCATATCCAAGAACCTTGCCGCTTCCTGATGTTGGAGTTATAACGCCACAAATCATCCTTATCGTGGTCGATTTTCCCGAACCATTAGGGCCTAAAAATCCAAATATCTTTCCCTTTGGTATATTAAAAGAAAGATTGTCTACTGCAGTAAAATTGCCAAACTTTTTTGTAAGGTTTTTAACCGATATTGCGTATTCCATAGCATCACCTTCAATCTAATAAAACATCCAAAAGCATACCTGGTTTTACGGAATCTAAATGGTCTAATATTTTAACCTTAACGGCAAAAACAAGCTTTGTTCTATCTTCTTTAGTTACGATATTCATGGGCGTAAATTCAGCCTCAGGCGAGATATATACTATTTCTCCTTTAATATTTTTATCCTTCATAAAGTCGCTTTTTAAAATAACGTTTTGTCCAAGCTTAATATCGGGAAGAACCTTTTCAGGAACAAATATTTTTACATACATGTTGTTTTTATCAAGTATTGTAACAATAGGGCTTCCAGTTTGGAGGAATTCTCCTTTGTTATAGTTTACAGTTTCAACTATTCCATCTATTGGAGATGTTAAAGTATATTTATCAATGTTTATTTTAGAAAGCTCCAGATTTTTCTCTGCCTGCTCTGCACCAATGCTTGCGCTCTTTATCATATTATCCGTTGCACCGCTTGTTAAAAGCTTTAATTTTGCCTCCTGAGCTTTAAGATTAGCATTAAAAGATTCAACCTGCGATTGTGCAAAGTTAAGCTGTTCTTTAGCGTTTACATAATTTTTCTCGGCTAAATCCAATTGATTTTTTGCATTATCAAGTTCAAACTTTGATATTGAATTTTTATCGTATAATTCTTTATAATCCTCATATATTTTTCGTTTATAATCTAAGTTTATTTTAGCGATGTTTAAATTGTTTCTTGCTTGGTTTAAAAGAGCCTGTCCCTGTTCTACCTGGGATTTTGCCTGCTCAACTAAAGCCTTTTGAATATCTATTTCTTCCCTTCTGCTTCCTTCCTTTACTCTATCAAGTTCGTTCAAGGCACCTTCTTTTGATAGGTTTGCCATTTCAAATTTAATTTCACCTTCCTTAGAATAAAGGGATGCTAATTTGTCCCCTTCTTTAATTTCCTGTCCTTCTTGAACAAATATTTCCTTTATCCTTCCTGCAATTTCAAAAGATGCATTTACAGTTTCAACCTCAACAATTCCATAATATGTGTTTTCATTTGATGTTTTGCTTAAAACTTTTTTATAACCCAAATAGGATAAAGTAACCAAAAGTAAAATTATTGGAATGATCCTTTTTTTCATATCATACCCCTCCATTTTTAATTCCATTTATCAAAACGTTAACTATATTTTCTATTTCCTTTTCTTCCTCATCTAAAGAGAAAAACTCAGGAAAAGCTGAAGATAAAACCACATATCCTAAAAGCATGCTCATTATTGTTCTTGTTATAAATCTCGTATCATAATCTTTAAAGTCTCCCTTTTCTTTATGGTAATTTACATACCCATCTAAAAGCTCTAAAACCTGTGGGGCCAATTTTTCTTTAATAGGAACTAAAAGTTCTTCATGATAAAGGGACTCTATAACCACCGTTTTAACAAGGGGCATATTCTTTTTAACAAGATGCAATATATCAAGCAAGAGATTTTTTAAAACTTCATCAACTGGTTCATCTTTTCCTTTATTTAATATTTTCTCTGCTGATTTCATAGCAAAGGGTTTTATGAATTTTAACGTAAGGGGTAAAAGAAGACTAAGCAGAATATCCTTTTTTGTTTTGAAATATTTAAATATTGTCCCTTCCGCCACATTGGCTTCCTTTGCTATTTCGCTTGTCCTGCTTCCTTCAAATCCCTTCTCAGAAAAAACCTTAATTGCAGCCTCAAGTATTTTTAATTTTTTTTCAGGAATTTCATCATCAAATTCCCTAATGTTATTATCAGTCAAATTATCACCTCCAAAAGTGAGTATTCACTCACTTAATATCTTAATACTCTTATATCATAAAATCAATATTGGAAAAAGGTATAATATAATATATAATCATTATGGATTATATTACAAGGGGGATTAAAATTGATAAATCAGTTTATAAACAAAGCAAAGGAAGATATAGTTCTTTTGATATCCTTTATACTTGCCATAATAACCTCATTTATTAGCCTTCCTAAAATAGAATACATAGATTTTAAGGTTTTGATTTCTCTTTTTAACTTAATGATAGTTGTGGAGGCCTTTGAAAGGCTAAAACTTTTAGAAATGATATCTATAAAAATTTTAGATAGGTTTAACAACGAAAGAATTGTATCTTTAATGCTGATACTAATAACATTTTTCTTTTCTATGTTGGTAACGAACGATGTTGCCCTTATAACCTTTGTGCCATTGACGCTGATCATCGCAAGAAAATCCAGCATAAATCCGCTTGAAATAATAATATTCCAAACCCTTGCCGCCAATATAGGAAGCAGCTTAACACCAATGGGAAATCCGCAAAATCTTTTTCTGTATTCAAAGTATAATATAAATCTTTATGAATTTATAAAAATTATGCTTCCCTTTGTCCTTTTAGGGCTTGTGTCTTTAATTTTAATTAACTTTATAATCCCAAATAAAAAAATTGATTTTCACATTGAAGAAGTTGAAATAAAGGATAGAAAAAGAACCTTAATATTTATACTACTTTTTATTTTAGTCCTTCTTTCAATTTTCAACTACTTAGACTACAAAATAGCCTTTGTTATAACTATATTTATTACCTTAATATTAGATAAAACACTTTTTAAAGAGGTAGATTATGCCCTTCTTTTAACTTTTGTTTTCTTCTTTATATTCATAGGCAATCTTTCACATTTTGGAATTATAAAAAATATAATTGAAAGGGTTTTAAACAGGCCAAAATCTACCTATGTATCATCCATAGTCCTTAGCCAGTTTATAAGCAATGTTCCCTGTGCCATTTTCTTATCTGGATTTACAAACAATTATAAGGAACTACTTCTTGGAGTTGATATAGGAGGTATGGGGACGTTAATCGCCTCCCTTGCCAGCGTAATTTCATATAAATTTTATGCTGAAAATTATAAAGCACAAAAGAAAATATACCTTATAAGATTCTCATTATACAATTTTTCAGCACTGATAATGTTTGGAATTATATTTTGGTTAATAATTTAAAGGGAGCTAAGCTCCCTTTATAAGCTTAACATTATTTGATCAAACTTTTTTAAAAGATCAATAAACTCTTTAACGTAACTTTCTTTTATATTAACATATATCCCTCTCGATTCTTCCTCATCATATATATGTGATGTTTTATTTCTATCTGTCAACATACTAATCCATTTATCTCCATTATAAATAAGTCCTATTTTAAAGGCCTCTCTTATAACACTCCTTAGGCTATTAGCCTCTATTCCTTCATGTTCTAAAAACTCCTTCATCAATTTCCAGCTCAATTCGAATGTAAACTCAAATCTTTGTATAATTCCATCGATTATAATATCATTTACTTCTTCAAAATTTAAAGCCTCAATAAGTATATTAAGAGCATACTTGAAATTTTCATATCTCCATTCATTCACATTTTCACCTCAAGTAGTTTCTTATAATTGCAATTATAGCAAGATGAAGAGGATAGAATAGGTAGAATAAATATTTAAGCCCTCTTCCCTTTTCACCATTATATCGCTTTAAAAATACTAATGAGCCCATCCACAAGAATTGATAAAATCCTGCATGGGTAAGCATTTCTTTAAAGCCCAATGAAGCTAAATTAACATCTATCATAATTTGAAAAGCTATTGTTAATATAAAAAACCATTTAACAACACCTTTAAAGTTATCCCTATATTTATGGAAAATAAAAATAAGCACAACCCCAAAAAAGCCATAGTCGGTATTTGCATATTGAGCAAGGGCAGCTATTAAATATACTAACCTTAAATCATTCCTTTTATCATAAATATAAATTGCATACAGTCCTAATGCAAGGGTAAAGAAAATATTAAGGTATGTTTTACTCTCTGTTGCCATTGAAAAGGGAAGTTGCGATATTAAAGCAAAAGCAAACAACCTGCCAAAGTATGATGTCAAATCGCTGGTTTTCCTATATCCTTCGGCAATAAAAAAGGCAAATATGGGAAAAGCAAGTCTTCCTATAAGTCTAAAAACTAAAATCTTAGGAAACAAAAAAGCACCAATATGGTCAATGAGCATAAAAATTATGGCTAAAATCTTTAAAAAGGTAGCATTCATAAAGGATCCCCCTTAAATTAATTTTTAATTCTCAATTTATCCCCAAAGGCAAAAACCGTTCCTAAAATTATAAACATTATCCCCAATACTACATTAAATGATATTTTTTCACCAAGCATAAGAACAGAAAGAATTGGGGCAAGAGCTGGTTTTATGAAAAATACAAAAGAAGATATAGCTGCAGTGGTTTTTTCGATAGCGTAAAGGTAGAATATATATCCTAATCCTGTTATAAATATCCCCATGTAAAGTAAAACCGGAATATTTTTAGAACTGATGCTTTGAAGAATTGGAACTTTAAATAAAAGAAGCAAAATAAATAAAACTATATCCCCCAGTAAAAAACTAAAAAAGTTGAATATATATCCTCCATATTTTGATATTCTCTTCTTACTTAGCACGCTGTATAAAGAAAAGGTTACTGCTGCTAAAAGTGCAATAAGCATTCCTTTAATATCATAGCTAAGTTTAAGGGGATTAAATATAAATAAAACCCCAATAAAGCTTATTATTATAGCACCTATTGTCCTTTTGTTTATCCTTTCTCCCAATATGAAATATGAAAAAATAACCATAAAAATAGGGTTAGTGCTCATAACAACAGCTGCAGTTGATGCCTTAGTAAAATAAACCGAAAGCTGTAAAAGAGCCATTGACACTGGTATACAAAGTACCCCTTCAAGTAAAAGAAATAAAAAGTCATCCCTTTTTAAATTTATTTCCCTCTTTTTTAAGTCCTTTATTACAAAAGGAAAAAGCACTAAAGCACCTATGAAAAACCTTATAAATGTTACTTGAAAGGCATTAAGCTCTCCTGAGATTAATTTTCCCGCAACCTCAAGGGTGCTAAAAACAAAAGCTGAAAACAAAACACTTAAAATAGCTTTTTTCACAATTCATCCCCCACCCGTCATAAAAACTCTAATAAAATTATAACTTAACAATTAAATATTATCTACACAATAAAATTAGACGAATTTTAGACGCTCTTGATGTAATATTATAATAATAAAGTTAATAAATGGGAGGGGTTTTATGCAAAGCAACATTAATCTAAAAACAGAAAACAGAACCATGTCCCTATTAAAATTTCTAATCTTCAGCTTTATTGGTATCTTCATGTTTTTTGTCAGTATTACAATCAACAAAAGCACAACCATACCTCTTGACCACATCGTAACTTACATCAGAAACAATTTACCAGCTCTTGCCTCTTTCTATGCTTTAATTGTTCTTTTTTTAGGAGCAGTAATGCCATTTTATCGTAAGACATGGAACAAAGATAAACTAACGTTAACTTTTTCAATTTTAAAAGTTTTAGGTTTTATTGTAGGTCTGCTCATTTATTTTAAAGTTGGACCAAAATGGTTATTTGAAGCTGACATGGGACCATTCTTATACAACAAACTTGTAATACCAGTTGGTATTATTGTTCCAATCGGATCCGTTTTCTTGGCTTTCCTTGTTGGATATGGTCTTTTAGAATTTGTAGGAGTTATAATGAGACCAATTATGCGCCCTATATGGAAAACACCAGGAAGGTCAGCAGTAGATGCTGTTGCTTCTTTTGTTGGTAGTTATTCTATAGCACTTCTTATAACAAACAAAGTATTTAAAGAAGGAAAATACACTATAAAAGAAGCAGCAATTATTGCTACTGGATTTTCAACAGTATCAACAACTTTTATGATTATTGTCGCAAAAACATTAGGACTTATGGAACATTGGAATAAATTCTTCTGGATTACGTTTATTGTTACTTTCATAGTTACAGCAATAACTGCAAGGCTTTATCCACTTAAGAATAAGGATGATAGCTATATAAATGGAAAAGGAGATCCTGAGCCAGATTATAAGAATAATTTATTAAAAAATGCTTTTGACGAAGCTATAAAAGCTGCATCAAATGCACCTGGAATTTTTGAAAATATTTATGTCAATTTAAGAGATGGTTTTAGAATGACTTTAAATATTTTACCTACTATAATGTCAATAGGCCTTATTGGTCTTGTTCTTGCTAAATATACACCTGTTTTTGATATAGTAGGTTATATTTTCTATCCATTTACATTACTACTTAGAATTCCAGAGCCTATGCTTGCAGCAAAAGCTTGTGGAGTTGAAATTGCAGAAATGTTCTTACCAGCTTTATTAGTTGCAAATGCACCACTAATAACAAAATTCATAATTGGCGTTATCTCAATATCAGCAATTTTGTTCTTCTCAGCTTCAATACCGTGTATTTTATCAACCGAAATACCAATTACAATACCTGAAATACTTGTAATCTGGTTTGAAAGAACTGTTTTAACCTTAATAATAGTCACTCCAATTGCGTTTATTTTCTTCTAGAAATATAAAAGCACTTTATAGGATGCTAATAAACATCTTATAAAGTGCTTTTTTAATCTATGCAGTTTCCTCCTCATCTTCTAATTCAATATCTATTATGTTTTTACTCTCCTCTATTGGAAGCTCCTCAACCTTTTTTAATTTTCTTTCTATTGTCCTTGTCTTTTTGGTTGCGTTTTCTATGCTATTACTTGCCTCTTGAAGCTTCTTTTGGGTCTTTTCAAGTATTTCTGCAAACTTACCAAACTCAGTTTTTATCGCCCCTAATATTTGCCAAACTTCGCTGGACCTTTTTTCTATTGCAAGGGTTCTAAAGCCCATTTGGAGGCTATTTAAAAGGGCTGTTATAGTAGTTGGTCCTGTTATTATAACCTTATATTCCCTTTGAAGTGTTTCTATAAGCCCTGTATTTCTTACAACCTCCGCAAACAAGCTTTCGGTTGGAAGAAACATGATAGCAAAATCCGTTGTGTTAGGTGGATCTATGTATTTTTCAAATATAGACTTTGCCTCACCCTTTATCCTTGCCTCAAGCTGTTTTCTTGCAGCATCGACGACTTCCTTATCGCCTAAATCCTGAGCATCTAAAAGCCTTTGATAATCCTCCTGCGGAAATTTTGCATCTATTGGAAGATAAATATACTTTTTAGTATCATCCTTTGAAGGAAGCTTAATGGCAAATTCAACAACATCCCTGCTTCCCTTTTTAGTTGCAACATTAACATCATATTGATCTCTTGTAAAAATCTCCTCAATTATATTGGCAAGCTGTATTTCACCCCATATACCCCTTGTTTTAACGTTTGTAAGGGCTCTTTTTAAATCGTTTATACCGCTGTTTAAGCTCTGCATCTCTCCAAGCTGCTTGTAAAGGGCCTCCAACCTTTCGCTTATGTTTTTAAAGGATTCCCCAAGCCTTCTTTCCAATGTATTGTGAAGCTTTTCATCGACCGTTGCCCTCATTTCTTCTAGCTTTTTGTTATTGTCCTCTTGTATTTGCTGAAGCTTATTCTCAACCGATTGTCTTATCCTTTCAAGACCCTCTGAATTTGTCTTTAAAAGCTCTAAAAGCTGCTTAAGAACTAAATCCAATTGGTCCTTTTGAAGGTTTGAAATACTATTTATCTGCTGATTTATTGTATCCGACATATTTTTTATGTTTTGAGACATCTCCTGCCTGTTTTGGAAGGATAATTTATTATTTTCCTCCCTATTCTTGCTCATCTCATCCCTAAACGTTCCTTCTAATTTGTTTTGAAGATTATCAAACATTATTTTAAACTGGTTAAGATCTATATTTGTGCTACCCTTTTTAAAAAAAGCAATAATTTGAATTAGCAAAGTTAAAGATAATAAAACTACCATTAAAGTTTGCACAAAACCACCTCCAATTAAAAATTCTACATATTTGTAACAAATCCTTCTTTTATACAAAAAATTCCGCCTAAATCGGCGGAAGTTTTCTTAAGAAATATTTAATATTCCTTTCCCATGAACCATAACCACATTTTTAGGTTGCAATCTTAAAATCACTTCAAGCAATTGATTATAATTAGCATGGGCAGAGAGAGGGATATCAATAAAATTTATTTTATAACCCTTAAACAAATTAACGATTTCCATTGCTTGATTGTCTTCTTCAATAAATCCTGTTTTTAAAAGCATAAAATTATTTTTTATCAAATTCTCAAAATACATATAAGAAGTGCTTCCCTTTTGCAACATTCCTGAACTAGCTATAAATATATTATAATTAAACAATTTATCCTCTAAACTCCCTTGGCTTACATGAACTTTTGGGCCAATTATATTCTTAGCCATAGAATTTCTCTCGTAGTAATAGCTAATTTGAGCTGCTTGGCCATCAATCAATATAGGATTTTCTAAATTTATTTCATTTAGCATACAAACAATTTCTTGAGCCCTTCCTATGGCAAAGGCAGGTATTAAAATTTTTATATTATATCTTTGTAAGATGTTTATTGTTTTTTTTAAAATAGTTCTATTATCCTCATAATCTAAAATATAGTCTCTTTCTCCATAAGTAGTTTCCATCATCAATATATCTATATCTTCGCCTTTTAACTTTGATATATCTAATCCTTTAACAGTATATTGATCGTTTATGCAAAAATCACCCGTATAAATTATTCTTCTGCCTTTAACTTTAATATCAAATCCCATAGAACCTAGAATGTGTCCATTAAAAAAGGGTCTTACTAAAAAATTATTTAATTTTATTGTTTTGTCTTCTTCTATAAAATTTATATTGTTGCATTTAATTCCATCGGAGTTTATCTTGTTTATTAAGTTAAAGGTGTCCCTCGACATAAAGATGGGAATGTCTAAAGTTTCCACTCTATTAATGCTTCCATAATGGTCAAGATGTGCATGGGAAATAAAAATTCCCTCAATATCCTCCGTTTTTATATTATTTTCCTTCAAAAAACCATAAACATCTATTTCTTTCGCTCGTCCATCTTCAATATATGCACCGCAATCAAGAATTATATACTTATCCTCGCATTTTATTACATGCAGGCTCACCATTTTATCTAATTTCAAAGTCTTAACCTCTAATTGACTATCAATGTAATCATATTTATAAAAATTAAAACTTTGTTTCATATCATCAAAATCAGGAAGCGATATCTTAAGTAGCTGCCTATCATAAACAGAAAAATCACAGGAAAAACCCTCAAAAAAGTTTTTTTCTAAATAACCATCATAAATAGCATTATTGTAATATTTTCTATTAACAAGTTTACCTAAAAGACAGTTTATATGATTTTTTAATATAAAGTTCTTATCAAATCTATAAATAATCTCATCCATTATAATGTTTAAAAAGTTTTTTTCTCCCTTTAATGCTTTATCTTGAGCTAAGTAAAGCTTTATGACATCCTTATCTAGATTTTCTTCACAATACCGCCTTATATTAACAGGGAGTTTAGAAAAATTATAATAAAAAATTATAAATAACTCTATTATCTCTTCTATATTTAGACAATCGGTCTCTACAAGATTCAATATATCTTCTATCTTCTCCCAAAAAATCTTTTCCGCATATCTATAATATCCTAATTTTAAAAGTGATAGGACATTATAAACATAAAAAATAGGGTAACCTAAATCTTTTATTCCTTCATTTGAATAAAAGTAAGATAAATGATAATCTTCTAATCTATAACTTATAACCATCAACAAATCTAAGTATTGCTTATCACCATTTATGAAATATTCATATTCAGCTATTTCGTTATATTTTATTATTTCTTTTATATCATTATTTCCTTTTATCAGTTCTAGTTTTTGCTCAATAAAATCTTTAAGCATCTAACCACCTACTAACCTTTTATCGGGTTAACTTCCCCCTCTTCTGCCGACTTTAATATCATCATAGCCCTTGATCTTATAGTTTGACTAAAGCTTGGACTCTCCATTACATAGAATAAAAACTTCTCTATTTTTCCTGGTATCTTTTTAGAACATAATCTCTGAATTAAATTCATTATTACTTTTTGCAGTTCCTCACTATAAACAGCTTTAGTTTTTTGTTCGTTATATCCCATAATATCTAAAGCTATATTTACTGCAGAAGTTATATTTAAAGAATCTAACACCAACAAAGTATTTTCAATTGCTCTAATCTTTTTAGACTCATCATGGCCCCTTAATATTTCGATAAGTTGCTCATTTAGTTCTGTTTCTATTGCCGGAACCGATTTATAAAATTGTTTAATAACAGAAGCTACCTCCTGAGATGAAGTAATCTTGTTTTCTAAAAACTCCTTTATTAGATGTTTAGCATATTGAGTCTCTCCAATTAAGCAGCAATAAGCCCAAACATATATCTTAAAATCATCGTTGTTAATATATCCATAAATAATATCTTTAGCATCAGGACGTTTTAAAAATCCTAAACTCATAATAGCTTCTTTAATTTCGCCATTTAAACACTTATTATGCTTTAAAGTCATAATTATATAATCTCCAGCTTCTGACCTGTGTGAATACCTTAAAGCCCAAAGCACATCCTTTCTATATTGAGGATTATTTAAATAATTTACCAATTCTTCAAAATGCTCATCTCTTTCTTTTTTAGACAATTTAGCATTTGGGCTTGATTTATCGGCCAAAATTTTAAAATACTTTCTGTTTTTACCGGACATATTTATATCTTTATTAATATCTTTAATAAATTTTGAAACAAGTTTTGATGCAAAAGATGATATTCCAGGTAATTTATAAAATTCTATTAACTGTTCTTCAACATCTGGCAAATAAACATCCTCAATCTTGTCCTTAAAATAATTAGCTATTTGTTTATCCTTTTCATTTTCTTTGTTTAATCCTTTTATCATCATCAAAATATAATCAAAAAGTTCTATCTTACCACTATTCATTAGAGCCTTAAATGTATAAACCTTTAGTTCATCATTCCTAGAAAAATTATAATATATATCCCTTAATAGATTTACATTTCTAATTTGACCACAAATTTGAATTGCTAATTTCAATTGAGGAATCCAATGCCATTTTTTAATTATATGACTCATTACTTCAATACCTTCATCTTCATAAACCGAAATATATTTTGTTGCTACGTTTACTATTGCATCAAATATTAATCTGTTTTCTAGCTGTTTATTAATAACCTTTGTTGAATATAACATGCACTCTACAGGGCAAATTCCTCTGAATTTCATATCCCTTGCCTTTTCTTCCAGTCGCATTTGAACAAAATTAGCTAAATACTTATCTATATTAGCATTAGCAACTTCAGAATAAATATTTATAAAATCCTCTACGTCCTCTTTATAAAATCTCCATATAAATAATCCTTTTTCCTCACCAATAATTTTAGCCCCTGTAGGATTAAAGGATAACTTTGTATCTATATCATAATTTTTTTCAAAGTCATCCATGTGATTTACAAGTGCCTGGAAATTAGATAGTTTTATTGTATCCATTTCCTAGCCCCCTTTCCTCAAACTCAATGTCACTTTCTATGCTCAAATCAATTCTTTGATTCAAGCTATCTCTTATAATTATTGATAAGCTTAATATTTTATTCTTATCTATCTTGTATTCTATATCAATAGGTGTTCCTGTTTGAACAGGATATCTAAATTTTGTCTTGTATGATTTTTGTATTCTCATCCTTGAATCATAAGGACTTTTGCCTCCATAAATATTAATTTTAATTCCCGAAGGAGAAGTCGTTTTTAATTTCCCCCTTAATGCTCCTTCAAAGGGAACAGGATGTTCAGCAGGTATTATTACCTCTGGTAGTCCATTACTTACATCGATCATAACTGCCTCTGCAAGCACGTTGATAATATCATAGCTTGTATGGGTTTCTACCATTTTAACATCACTTATATAACTGTTTGGTAAGCTGTTTAATTTTGTGCTTTCTACATTATAATAATGATAAACTGCAGCTCCTCTTGCAACTGACTCCATCGGGTATGGTGAAATAACAATTGGTTTGCCTAAAATTTCCTTAACTCTGTTTTGAACTTCTATATATCTTGACATTCCTCCGGTCATATAAACATAATCAATTGAATTTATAGGTATATTATATTCTCTTAATGTTTCAATAATAGGATCTTCAATATTTTTAAACTGTCTTTCTTCCTTATTCGTCCTTGGTTTGTTTATACTTTTGTAATATAAGCTTCGTGTTGCTTCATCGTATTCCTTTTTAGTTATTTTAAATTCATAGGATTTATTTTTATAAAATTCAATAATACCTTTTGAATAGGATATATTATCAAAATTACCTTCTATACCCATCATGATTTTATTTGCAACATCAGAAGAAATTCTCTCCTTAGCCTCCTCAGCAAACACTACTAATTTATTTGTCAAATCTCTAACTTCTTCTTCTGTTAATGTTTCAGGCAAAATGTCGTTTTCCTTTAAAAACTTCATTAAAAGATAGTCAGCTGCCCACAAATCAAAATCTATACCACCAAGTTCCTCATAACGTCCAACCGCAATTTCCTTAAATTTTAGGTTGCGCCCATTTTGCATAACATCTACAACGGAAATGTCACATGTCCCGCCACCAATGTCAAAAACTAAAATCCTTTTATTTGTTGAAAAATCTATTACTTTAAAATCATTATCCTTTGTAGACTCCCTGTTAATAAAGTCTATCAATGCAGCAGTAGGCTCTGGAATAATTTCAATTTTATTTCTGTCAAATCCAGCCATAACAGCGGCTTCAATAGTATCTCTAATTTGGTCATTGTTAAAAGAAGCAGGAACTGTAATAACAACCTCCTTAACATCTCTCAGCAAATATTTTTGTGCAGCGTTTCTACATAATTTTAAAATTTCATATGCCACATCCTTTGGTCGAATAATTTGTCCATCAATTTCCCATTTATAACTTGTCCCCATAAATCTTTTGCTGTTAGATATAGTTCTTCCCGATTGAAATAACTTCATATCCTTAGCAATTTGACCGACTAACCGTGAACCATCTTGATCTACAAATAATACTGATGGCAGATAATTTTTGTCCTCTATCATTCTCATTACATTTAATTGAGATATAGTTATTATCTCAGTTTTAAACTCCCCAGAATTATTTTTGCCACCAACAGCAACAACTGTATTAGTTGTGCCAAGGTCTATAGCTAAATAAAAATTGGACATAATATCACTCCTTATTTTCTACGTTTATTGTTGGTAATATAAATACTTCATTTTTATAACTCCAACCAGGGAACCTTACTCTACCACAAATTACATCTTTTAAAACAACATCCCTATCTAAAATAAACTTAATTCCAATGTCCTTTGCAGTTATCTCAATTGGTTGGTTTAATTTTTCAACTTCAAAGGCTTTAACCCCTATATTCTCTAAAGCAACAAATAAATTTTTGATAAATATCTTCACTTCTTCTTTTTCAAAGTTCTCAATATCATTGGCAAATAAATATAGTCTGCTTAAAACTGCACCTATATTCCTATTGTTTAGTGCCTTTAACGTATCTTTGACTCCATCATTGTATCTTTTAATTGAATATGTAGATAAATCAATAATCTCTTTTTCCTTTTTTATTAGCTCCTCCTGCAACAAGTTAACCTTTTCTTCTAATTCTTGAATAAGCAATCCATATTCTATATTAGGCGCTTGATTTTGAGCATGAACTTCTTCTTTTTCATCAATTTTTGTAGCATCGGCATTTCTTCTTCTATATTCGTTGCAAACAGAAGCATATATTTTTTCTAACTCACTTTGAACTGATTTAAATATGGAATATATCTTTTCTGTCCCATATTTATTTAATTGGTAATGTTTATTCATATCATCCAGTGCTTTATTTGCTATCTTTAAATCATTTTCATTTAATTTTAAGTCTTCTTGCAAAAATCTTATAAAGTTATCTTGAGCAGATAATAAATCATTACATTTTAAAATATTAAGGATATAGCCTGATTCTGATAATAATCGAAGGATAAAAAAGTTGCTTTGTATTTTTTCAATACCCTCGTTTTTATATATTAAATAATAAGTTTTAACCTCTTTTAGATAAGTTAAAACCTTTTCTAAATACGCATCATTTTCCACATAAGAATATTTTCCTAAATAAAGATCCCAATTTTCTTTTAATTCAACCCATATTCTTTGGGCACTACCTGTAGCTGAACTTTTTACTATTAGAGCATCTACCTTGGCAAAAAATTCTCCCTTATTAGAAAACCTAATATTAAATAAATTTAACATATCATCTTCAATTTTAATTTTTTGTGCTGTTTTCTCATTCATATGTTTACCTCCTACTAAAGTTTCTTAAATAAGATACCTCTATATAAATTTCTACACTTCTTTAACAATTCCTGCTCATAATAAAAGTAATTTCCGCCTAAATCGGCGGAAATTATTTTATTGAATATTCTTCTATTAATGTATTTATCTTCTCAATGTGCTCTTCTAAAATCATTGTTAAATTATTTAGTTTTAATATTATAGAATTTAATTTTGAAATTTCTGTATCAATAGCTTTTATTCTCTTATCTAAAGCCATTGCTGTAAATTGTTTATTTGAAGTGTAATTCGTTATATACTTTAAATCAATTTCCTCAACATACTTTAAAATCTCATCTAAATCTTTTTTTAAATTTTCATTCTCGCTATAGATAATATTTCTTATCTTATTGTGTTCCTCTGCTATCTTCCTACTTGCTTCAAATATATCACATTCTGCCAAAAGAATCCCTTCTTTAAATCCTTTAACTATTTCTTCCCTTGAAATAATATCATCTTTATCAAAATCGATGTTATCGTCTATAATGAATTCCCTTTTTAATGCTTCCTTTAAATCATCTTTTGTAATAATCCCATCATCGTTCATATCTAATACCCTTTCAATAACAACTATTATCTCATCTTCAGAAAGCTTTTTTAAGCTTTCCTCATCAACTTCAAAAGTCTCTGCATAAATATCAAGTAAAGGAGTAAATTCTTCTGCTTTCTCCTCTAATATAGTGACCGTTTCATTTACCTTTTCAATTAAAGATTTAATATCATTTGTTTTAATTTTATAAGTATTAATTTTATTCTTCAACTCAGTCTCTTGCTTTTTCAAAAGAGCACTTGAAGTAGAACTTTTTATATTTGTTGGCTTAACTATTGTTTTCTTTTGGGTTTGTTTGGTAGTTTTTGTAGTCTTAGTCGCAGCCAATACCCCATAGGAAGATGTAAAAGTTAAAATAGCTGCCATAAGAAAAATTAATAATTTTTTCAAATTCATAACATCACCCCAAGATTATGTATTTGGAAATATTACCTAATACAAATTATATATTATTTAGTTAATTATTTCCATATAAAAAACTTCCGTCCATTCTAGACGGAAGTTATCTCCCCATTGTCTTATAAAATTTTATAGTTCAAAGCTTCTTCTAAATTCAAAACAGTCTCGCTAAAGCCCAATCTTTTAAAAAGCTGCGTTATATACGGAGGTTCTAGATGAGCTGTTTTTAAAATGTCTTCTTTTGAAAAAACTTCTTTAGTTGGGCCATCAAGGAGAACTTGTCCCTGGTTGAAGACTATCGTCCTTTCAAAGTTTTCTGCAACAAAATCCATATCGTGGGTTATGGTTATAACAAGCTTTCCTTCTTCCTTTAACTTTTTTATTATATTTTTAATCTTTTCCCTTGATATAAAATCCTGTGCAATAGTTGGCTCATCTAAAATTATAATATCCGTATCCATCGCTAAAATTGATGCAATGCTAATTAACTTTCTTTCAGAAAGGGTAAGGTCGTATGGGTTTTCATCAGCTTTTTGTAAAAGTGCAACAAGTTCAAGGGCCTTTTTGGCATTTTCAAAGGCTAAATTCTTATCTTGTCCAATATTCAATGGACCAAACATAACCTCATCTAAAACCTTATTCTTAAAAATCTGATCGTTTGGATTTTGAAAAACAAGGCCTATTATAGATGCTAATTTAGCAACTGTGGTTTCCTTTGTGTTTAATCCCTTTATAAATATATCACCCTTTTTAGGCTTTAAAAGACCCTTTAAAAGCTTTACAAAGGTCGTCTTTCCTGCACCGTTTTGACCTATAATTGCTGTACATCTGTCATCAAACTCTAGGTTTATCCCCTTTAAAACATCTTCTCCTTCTTTGTAGTAAAAATATAAATCTTTAACTATTATGTTCACGTTTCTTCACCACCAAATTAACAGCTTCATCTAAAGTAACAGGATATAATCCCCTTTCATCCTTTAAGCCTATCTTTTTGCAATACCTTGTAAAAACAGGCTCTACAACTCCATAATCCTTCAAATCATCCTTCGAAAAGATCTTTGATGGAGTGTCAAAATCTATTAGTCTTCCATCGTGAAGAAGCATTATTCTATCGGCATATTCAGAAAGTTTTTCAACCTTATGTTCAACCATGATTACGGTTATCCCCTTCTTTTTAAGGTCGGAAACTGCCTTAAAAACTTCATTTGAACCTTGAGGATCAAGCTGAGATGTTGGCTCATCTAAAACAATTATCTTAGGCTGCATTGCAATTATGCTTGCAATAGCTAGCCTTTGCATCTGCCCTCCTGATAAATCAAAGGGATTTTTATCCTTGTGCCTATAAAGATCCAAAAGCATAAGAGCATCATCAATTCTTCTTTTCATCTCTTCCCTTTCAAACCCCATATTTTCAAGCCCAAAGGCAACTTCTTCATATACAGTAAGTTTAGAGCCTGTTATTTGAGTAAATGGATTTTGAAAAACCATACCTATCTTTAAGGATATTTCACTTAAGTTAGATTTTGCAACTTCGACATCATCTATAATTACCCTTCCGCCATAGTCTCCTTTAAAAAATAAAGGGACGATACCTGTGAGAGCCTGGCAAAGGGTTGATTTCCCAGCTCCATTAGCCCCTATGATTCCTATAAATTCCCCCTCATTTATCTCAAAGGATATATCATTTAAAGCTAGCTTTTGGGATAAAGGATATCTATACTTTAAACCTTCAACAACTATTTTAGCCATACTAACCTCCAAACTATAGTAAAAATGATTAAAGCAATAATTAGATATCTTATCAATTTATCCATAGAAGTTTCATTATGTTCATTTAAAAAGGTCTTCTTGATATTTGAATTAAATCCCCTCATTTCAAGGGCCATAGCCCTTTCCCTTGTTGAAATTAAAGAATTCATAACGGCAGGACCAATGAGTGGAATAAAGGCCTTTAGTCTTTTTATTAATTTTCCTTCCGTCTCAAGCCCCCTAGACCTTTGTGCGTCTAAAATGGTATCCATTGTCGATAACATTTGAGGAATTATCTGAAGGACGGAAGCTAAAACATAACCAAGCTTAGGAGATAATCCTCTTCTTACCAGGTTTTCAATTAAATCGGATGGTTTTGTAGTAAGAATAAGAAGGGAAAAGGCACATAATATGTTTAAGACTCTAAGGATTAATAAAAAAGAATAAATGATTCCTTCTTTATAAAAAACAAATTGACCTATATTAAATAAAGGAATTTTATTATTAGGATTAAAAAGTCCCTGGATTACAACTATTGTTACCAAAACAATTAAACTAAAGCTTATTATAGGAAATACATTTTTTATAACCTTCCCTATTGCAAGAAGCAAGAAGGAAAATACTAAAGTTAAGGTTAAAATCTTAAAATCAGAAATTAGCATCGTAATTAAAATTGATGCTAATATATATAGTATTTTGTTTAATGGATCGATTTTATGGATTATAGTATCTTTATCTTTATATAAACTCATCATCCTCATTTTAGCACCTTCCTAACATAAATTAGAGAATATATTTGCCAAGGCAAATATATTCTCTAAAAATTAAAGCCTTTCAATTTCATCATCGCTGCTGTAAAGGTTTATAAGGCTCTTTGGAAGCCCTTTATATATTAAAAAGCTTATTACTAAAGATGCCACCTTATCTGGAAGGTCAACAACAAACTCATCTAAGAAGGAGGCAAGCCACATTGGAAATTTTTTAGCCATAAGGGATGCAAATAGGGCATCTCCCCAAATATTACCTGTTTGTCCTCCCCAGAAGGCTATGTTTATTGGTGTTGAAACGATGGCTGCAACAAGAGCAACTATTATTCCCGACAAAATTGCAAGATAAATATTTTTTATAAGTCCCCTATACATCAATATGCCTACAGTTATACCTATTGCTATACTTGTTATTGCATAAACAAAGGAAATAGGATCCATTGTAAGTCCATAGATTATGTTGTTGATTGCACCGCTTAAGGCACCGATTATTGGCCCTGCCAGCATACTTGCAAGCATCGTTCCAATTGAATCTAGCCACAAAGGCAGCTTAAGAAGCCCTGCAAAAAGCTTTCCTATGTAGTTAATACCAACTGCTGCAGGAATTAAAACCAATGATGCCGTTGAAAACTTAAAGGACCAAAGCTTTTTACTCATAAAAAATCCCCCTTTCGTGATTTTATTATACTACAAAGGCCTTAATTTTGTCTTTAAAATTATATCGACAATTTTTATTACTGTCTTAAATCACGAAGGGGGTGATATATATTAAAACATTTTCTTTAAATAATCGATTAATCTTTCAAAGATGTTCTTGTTTTCTTTTATAACCTTTGTTTGTGAAACTTCTTCAACTTCATCATATTTTATTTCTTCGGTTCTCATTATAAACTTCACGCTTCCCTCCATGTCCCTTGAAAGGCCTGAGAAGGTGCCATAATTTTTAGAAAGCCTTACAACTTCATCCTTCCTTTTTAATATTTCATTTATATCACCAAACTTGCTACTAACTTCTGAATCCATCTTGTATATTCCTTCTTCTTTGTATTTAGTAAAGTTTTTATCGAATTCTTCTAATCCATCAGAAAGTCTCTTGGCTCCTTCCGTTAATTTTTTACTTCCTTCTTTAGCCGAATCTATACCTTTTGAAAATTCATCATAACCACTATACAACTTATTAGAACCTTTACTTAATTCATCTAGACCACCTTTAAGGTTGTTAGAACCTTTATAAAGGGCAGCTACAGATGGAACTATTTGCTTTAGGCCTCCAGCTAAATTTTCTGAACCCTTTTGTAATTTTTCAGCCCCATCCTTTAGTCCTAAACTTCCCTTTTGCATCTCAATTGCATAATCCTTTAATGTACATCCAGCTGATGAAAGGGCCTTCGCACCATATAATGCCTTCTTTTGTCCTTCATTTAAGGCTTTGAGGGAATTATTTAAGTTTTCTGTCCCTGTTTTTATTTCATAAACTCCCTTTTGAAGTTCATCAAGGGCTAAAACATAATCTTGTCCCGACTTTAACATAGCTTGAAGATAATTTCTTTGTTCCTCTAATCCAGCATTTAACTTATCAGCTATACCTTCTGCACCTGGGATATTTGATAATAAGGAAACTAACCCTTTTAAGGAGTCTATCCCTTTTAGTGAACTACCCCCACTTATAGAAGTGGTGGCTTCGTGGTCAAGGTAACTTCTGTTACCAGATTACCCACGCTCAAAGGGCTGTTCCTTCCCCATATATACCAATCACATGGCTAATTTTAGCAAATTCTTGCTTGCATTTATATCTCTATCATGAACTGCACCACACTTTGGACATTTCCATTCTCTCAATGCTAAATTCTTTACATCAGGATTTTTATATCCACATTCACTACATGTTTGACTTGATGCATAATTTTGTGGTGCTATTATTATTTCTCTGCCATACCATCTTGCTTTATATTCTAACATTCTTCTAAATTCTGCCCATGATACTTCTGTTATTGCTTTGGCTAATTTATGATTTTGTTGCATATTCTTTACCTG
>NZ_CAKP01000105.1 GCF_000297115.1 Caloramator australicus RC3
TATCTATTTTAGGTAATTCTTTAATTTCTTCTTCTACAAGTATAGAAGCATAATATTTGCCTGTTGGCGTTTTTGATATAGTTACGGATTTAATTCTTCCTTCAAATTGTCTGTGTTGTTTTATTTTTATTTTTGTCTTTAACTTTGGAACTTTTAGATAACTACCTTCAAGTGTTACTGTTCCATTTTGATTATTTGTAGTATAAGACTGGTAACCTTTCTTTTTCTTGAACTTTGGAAAACCTATTTTCTTATCTCTAAAAAAGTTTTTATATGCCTTCTCTAAATTAAGCTGTGCATTAGCAAGGGCAAGGCTATCTACTTCCTTTAGAAACGGATATTCTTTTTTATATTGTGCAGGTGTATTGTTTAGCATTTCTCCTGTTTTTTTATAGTATTCTATTTTGTCATGTAGCATTTTGTTGTATATAAATCTTACACAACCAAATACTTTAGCAAAATATTCTTCTTGTTCTTTTGTTGGATATATCCTGTATTTATAAGCCTTTAGCAAAATTACACCTCCTTCCTGTAATACTGATTATATCATAAAAAAGAATTTATCAATCAACATTCATCACCCACTTATAGAAGTGGGCGACTTCTGTTGCTCTTTAGTTAAAAATTTACTTGGAGGTGATTGATTTGATTACGAAATTTAAAAGAGGGGATTTTCCCTCTTTTAAAAAAGCTCTGGATATTTTTCTCTAACATACTGGTCTATTGCTTCTGCGACCTTTTTAGAAAGGCTTACAGCTTCAACAACAGTTCTTGCACCGGTTACAACATCTCCTGAAGCAAAGACGCCTTCTTTTGTTGTTCTTCCAAGATTATCTGTAAGAAGAAGACCGCTATTGTTAATTTTTAATCCCTCAGTATTAGATACTATATTTGCTTTAGGCCCTTGGCTTGCTGCAATTATAATCGAATCAGTTTCTAATATTGCTTCTGTCCCAGGTATTTCTACAATCCTATCCTTTTCATTGTTTGATTTTTCTGTCTTAATATATTTTATTCCTTCGTCTAATATTTCAAGGGGAGATTTAAAAAATTCAAATTTAACTCCATCTATTTTAGCATATTCTATTTCCTCCCTATTTGCAGGCATATCCTCTTCGCCACGCCTATACATTATTATAACTTCTCTTACGCCCTTTCTTAGTGCTGTTCTTGCAGCATCGATTGCGGTATTTCCAGCACCGATAATTACAACCCTCTGTCCTAAATCATAAACATCAGGATTTTTCAAGTAGTCTATTGCATAATGAACGTGGCCGAGGCTTTCTCCTTTTATTCTAAGGGGTTTAGGGTTCCAAACTCCAGTGCCAATAAATATTGCCTTGTAGCCATCACTAAATAAATCCTCTAAAGTTATAACTGGACCTATAAGAGTATTTGGTCGTATTTTAACTCCCATATTAAGTAGTTTATTTTTAATCAAATCTAAAATATTCTTAGGTAAGCGGTAGTCGGGAATGCCATATCTTAAAACACCGCCTATTTTATTATGGGCTTCGAAAATAGTTATATCATAGCCTTTTCTTGCAAGCATAAAGGATATTGTTATTCCTGCTGGGCCAGAACCAATGACTGCAATTTTTCTATCCTTGTTTATATTAGGACTTTCATTTAAAATTCTAAATAATATTCCGAAATATAATTTTCAATAATGCTTACCTGAATAGGGTTGTTCTTATGGTTTAAAATACAATTTCCTTCACAAAATTTTTCAACAGGACAAACAAGTGAACATACTGAGGATAAGGGGTTGTTTTCAAATAGCATCTCCCCTGCCTTTATAATATCACCCTCAAGAAGCATTTTAACCATATCGTTAACTGGGGTGCTTACAGGGCAACCCATTTTACATCTTGGATTTTTACATTGAAGGCAACGCTTCGCCTCATCAATTACATGTTTTGACATACCACCACTCCCTGTATGAATTTATAATAAATATACACAAATATGGAAATTTAGTCAAACTTGTATTTTAGCTGTTAAAAAAATTACATTGAAAAAGTTTCAGAAAAATAATAATATTATATTAGATTTTTTTAACGGGGGAATGATGATGAAATTAGGTAAAATTAAAGAGCTTTTGGAGGCAGAAGTTTTATGCAATGAAGAATTGCTTGATTATGAAGCAGTAAGTGCCTTTGCTTGTGACCTTATGAGTGACGTTTTGAGTTTGGCAAAAAAAGAAACTATTCTATTAACAGGTCTTACAAATGTCCAGGCGGTTAGAACAGCAGAAATGCTAGATTTAAGGTGCATAATTTTTGTTAGAAATAAAAGGCCTGATGAGAGCGTAGTTGAGCTTGCCAGGGAAAAGGGAATATGTGTTCTTTTTACGAAATATACGCTATTTACTGCTTGTGGTATTCTTTATTCAAATGGTTTAAAAGGAGCTGATATGTTATAATGCAGGAATTGTTAAGTGTTAAATATGATGTTGAAAGTGGAGATTTTATTCGTGGTGGTGAAGCATCAAGCAGTATTAAGAAATTATTACAGCAGTTGGGGATTAAAGCGGATATAATAAAAAGAATTTGTGTAGCATGTTATGAAGCGGAAATGAACATAGTTATTCATAGCTATGGAGGATATATAGAGGCGAAAATATTTAACAACAAAGTAGAAATAATAGCAAAGGATAGGGGACCTGGAATCGAAAATATTGACCTTGCAATGAAGGAGGGCTATTCAACGGCCCCGGAGTATGCAAGGGAAATGGGATTTGGTGGAGGTATGGGACTTCCCAACATGAAAAAAAGCTGTGATGAATTTTATATAGACTCTAAGATGGGTGAGTATACTGAGGTAAGGATGGTAGTATATTTTTAATTTAAAAAGGTGATATTTATGAAAGAAATTTTTCACTCAGTTTCACTGATTGAGGAAAGGTGCATAGGCTGCACAAAATGCCTTATGAATTGCCCTGTAGAAGCAATAAGAATAAAAAATGGAAAGGCTGTTATATATAACGAAAAATGTATAGACTGTGGAGAGTGCATTAGAGTATGCCCATATGGAGCCCATGTTTCTAAGGGAAATTCCTTAAATGATACCGAAGGTTACAAAATAAAAGTCTTGATACCTTCAGTAACGTTATATCCACAGTTTGGACAAGAAATAAATCCAGAAGAAATAAACAAAGCCCTTTTAAGCTTAGGTTTTGATGAGGTTTTTGATATAACCTTTGCCTGCGATGTTAAGGCTGAGATATTAAAAAAGGAAATAACAAAAGTCGAAAAACCAGCAATTTCAACATTATGCCCTTCGATAATTCGATTGATTGAGAAGGACTTTCCATCCCTAAATGATCATATTGTTAAAATGTTAACACCTATAGAAATTTCAGCGGCTTTAATCAGAGAAAAGTATTGCAAAATGGGATATAAGGAGAATGAAATTGGAATTTTCTTTTTAACGCCATGTCCAAGCTGGATTACTAAAATAAAAGAACTAAAATATAATGAAAAAATAGGCTTTGATGGTGCTATTGCAATAAGTGAAGTTTATCCTAAACTATTAAAAGTTTTAAATAAAACGTCGAATAAAACCTATAGAAAAATATCTAAAACTGGCCTTTTATGGTCCTTCTCAGGAGGACAAAGTCAAGCAATCGGGATCGACAATTTTTTAGCAGTTGATGGAATAAAAAATGTTATAAAGCTATTTAATGACGTAGAAAAGGGAAAAATAAAAGATGTTGATTATATAGAAGCCTATGCCTGCACAAGAGGATGCTTAGGAGGATTATTTTTGATAGAAAACCCCTTTAATGCAGAAAGGATTGCAAAAAAGATAATAGCTAATGGTGAATTTAGCTACAATGTTGAACTGCACGATGAGTTTCAAAGTAAATTTGCAAGGGAGGATATATTAAAAGTTAATTTGAAATTTGCAGATGACTTTGAAAGTGCAGTTAAGATGATAAAGAATATGAATAAAATAATTAATATGCTTCCTGGAACAGATTGCGGACTTTGTGGTTCACCATCCTGTAGGGCATTTGCCGAGGATGTTGTAAAGGGTTTGGCAAATTTGAATGATTGTAAATTTATAAAAAATGGAGGAGAATAGAATGAAGGTTAGGGATTTAATAAACAGCTTAAATCTTAAAATTTTAGCTGGTGAAAAAGGATTAGAAAAGGATGTAAAAGGTGTTTATTGCTGTGATCTTTTGAGCTGGGTAATGTCCCATGCAAAAAGTCAAAATGCTTGGATAACCGTTCAAATTCACACGAACATAGTAGCTATTGCAAGTCTACTAGAACTTTCATGCATTATAATTCCTGAAAATATTGAAGTTGAAGAAAATACATTAGAAAAAGCCAATGATGAGAATATCCCTATTTTACAGTCAGACTTAAATTCCTACCAATTATGTGTAAAATTAAATCAATTGGGGATAGACGAATGAAGTTCTATTATGATCTACACATCCATTCAGCTTTATCACCTTGTGCCGATGATGACATGACTCCAAATAATATACTTAATATGGCAAAACTGAAGGGACTCGATATTATAGCAATTACGGACCATAATTCCTGTAAAAATTTAAAGCCCTGTATGGAAATAGGTAAAGAATTAGATATATTAGTAGTCCCAGGGATGGAGCTTCAGACTATGGAAGAAGTGCATGTTTTATGCCTTTTTAAAACGTTAGACGCAGCAATGGAATTCCAGGGTTGGGTTTATTCTAATTTACCAAAGATTAAAAATAAGAAGGAGCTTTTTGGAAGACAATTCATTTACAACGAATTAGATGAAATAGTTGGAGAAGAGGAAATAATGCTCTTATCCTCTGCAAATGTTAGTATAGATAAGGCTTATAATAAAGTTAAGTCCCTTGAAGGTCTTTTTATTCCATCCCATATTGATAAGGAAAGCTTCAGCATTATATCCAATTTGGGTTTTATTCCTTATAATTTAAGCATTAAGGCGTTGGAATATGTTGATCTTATTAAGTTAGAGAAACTAAAAATAAAGGGTTTTATTCCTGATGATGTAAAATTTATAAAAAATTCAGATGCCCATCATTTAGGCTTAATATCGGAGAAAGAAAATTATATAAATTTAAACAAAAGATCCATTGACGATTTTTTTGCTTATTTTGATTAATATTTTATATAATTTATACAAATTTTTTTATTTTAAAATGCAAACGATTGCATTTAGTAAGAAAATATATTAAAATAAAAATAAAAAAGGATATTGGGGAGGAAAAAAGATGGACAAACTACCAAAAGTTGCATATTTTTGTATGGAATATGGTTTAGATTCAAAATTTAAGATTTATTCTGGTGGGCTTGGAATATTAGCAGGAGACATTTTAAAAGCTGCTAAAGATTTGAATGTTCCAATGGTAGGTATTGGAATTAAGTGGAAGCAGGGTTATGTTGATCAATATATAACTGAGGATGGAAGGACGTTAGATACATATAGAGCTTATGATTACGATTTTTTAGAAGATACGGGAATAACGGTAGATGTAGAAATCAAAGAAAGCACTTATACTTTAAAGGTATGGAAGGTAGATAAATTTAATAATGTTCCGTTATATCTTTTGGATGCTGATGTTGATGGAAATGAAAATAGGCTAATAACTTCCCAGCTTTATGGTTGGTTTTCTGAAGAAAGGGTTGCTCAAGAAATAATTTTAGGTGTAGGTGGAGTTAGGGCCTTAAGAAAGCTGGGAATCGATGTTGATGTTTACCATTTTAATGACAATCACCCTGTGTTTGCCGGCATAGAACTTATTAGAGAAAAAATGGAAAATGGGTTAACATTTAACGAAGCTCTAGCGGCAACAAGGGAAGAAATCGTATTTACAACTCATACTCCAGTTCCAGCTGGAAATGAAGTTCATTCCCATAGATTACTTGAATACATGGGGGCATACTTAAATCTTGACTATTGGCATATGAAACGATTAGGTGGAGACCCCTTCAGTATGACTGTTGCAGCCCTTAGAATGAGTAGAATTTCAAACGGTGTTGCACAGCTTCACAAGGAAACAGCAAACAAAATGTGGGAAGGTGTGGAAGGAAGTTCTAAAATAATAGGTATTACTAACGGCGTGCATAATGGAACTTGGCAGGATGAAAGAATAGTTAAGGCTTATAAAGAAGGAAAAAGTTTACTTGAAGTTCACAATGAAATCAAAAAAGAGTTAATAGCCTTTGTTGAAAAAAGAACCGGCGTAAAATTAGATGCTGAAAAACTTTTAATTGGTTTTGCAAGAAGAGCTGCACCATACAAAAGAAGCAATTTGATTTTTACCGACGAAAAACTAATAGGACCATATTTAGAAAGCGGTAAAATACAGATAATATTTGCAGGTAAAGCTCATCCAAATGATTATACAGGGAAAGGCATTATTTCAGATATTGTAAAGATGGCTAAAAAATATCCAAATAGCGTTGTATTCTTAGAAAACTATGATATGGAAATAGGTGCGATGCTAACTAGAGGATGCGATATATGGCTTAATAATCCAAGAAGACCACAGGAAGCATCAGGAACGTCTGGAATGAAGGCTGCCATGAACGGAGTATTAAACTGCAGTATTTTAGATGGTTGGTGGCCTGAGGCATGTATTCACGGAGTAAATGGATGGCAGTTTGGAGATGGGCTTGGAGTTGATGATTTTGATACATTAGAGGAATTAGATAAGCATGATGCTAAAGCTTTATATAAAGTTCTTTTAGAGGAAGTTCTTCCAACATATTATGAGAATAAATCAAAGTGGGAAGAAATGATGAGAAAGAGCATAGAAACTACTCAAGAAAAGTTCTCAGCTGCAAGAATGGTAAAAGAATATTATGATTTAATGTATACAAAATAACAGGGGTTCCCCCCCTGTTTTTTTATGTGCTAAAATATTATAAAAAGCAAAGGGGGATAAAGATGAAGATAAGAAGCGGATGTCCAAGGGATTGCTATGGAGGCTGTTCGGTAATTCTAACTGTTGAAAATGATAGGATAGTAAATATTGAAGGGGATCCTTTAAATAAAGCAACACAAGGGTATATTTGCTTGAAAGGAAAATCGTATTTAGAAAAAAATTATGGGGATAAAAGACTAAAATTTCCATTAAAAAGGGTTGGAGAAAGAGGAGAAGGAAGATTTGTAAGGGTTTCATGGGAGGAAGCAATAGAGGAAATCTCAAAAAAGATAGATTATTATCAAAATATCAGTCCAAAAAGCATCATGTTTTACAAAGGGTCTGGGGAAATAGGAATTTTTAGTAAATGTGCATTTGGATTTTGGAACCAACTTAAGGGATATACTACTACATATGGAGATCTATGCTTTTCGGCTGGATTAGAAGGAGTAATTCAAACCTATGGAAAAGCAATTCACAATGCCCCATGGGATCTTGAAAATGCAAAATGCATAGTTTTATGGGGGAAAAATTCTGCCGAGACTAATTTCCAGGAGATGCTTTTTATAAAAAAAGCAAAAAATAACGGAGCAAAGGTTATAGTTATAGATCCTGTTAAAACAAAAACAGCAAAGGAGGCAGATTATTTTATTCAAATAATGCCTGGTAAGGATCTGCTTTTTGCTTTGGGACTAGCAAATTATTTGATTAAAAATAAAATGATTGATGAAGAGTTTATTGACAAATATACATATGGGTTTGAAGAGTTTAAAACCTATGTTGAAAAGTTTGACTTAAAAACTGTAGCAACGATATGCAAAATAAATGAAGAGGAGATTACAAAATTAGCAAGATTGATTTGGGATAATAGACCTTTAAGTTTAGTTTGTGGATTAGGACTTCAAAGAAGGATAAATGGAGGACAAACGATACGAGCTATAGGACTTATTCCTGCCTTAGTTGGAAGCGTAGGCATAGAAGGTGGAGGCTTTAGGTATGCTAATCTATCTGAACCTAAATTAAAATGGCCTTTTTTGATAGATCCTCCGGAAGAAGTAGACTATGTTCATGTAAGTGAAATAGGCAAGGAAATTATTGAGAAAAATATAAAAATGTTATTTGTTCAAAGTGCCAACCCTGTTGTATCAAATCCAGACTCAAAAAACATAAGAAAAGCAATATCTCAATTAGATTTTATAGTTGTTATTGAGCAATACTTAAGCGATACTGCAAAATTTGCTGATTATATTTTACCAGCAGCTGCAACTTTTGAGTATTACGATATTTTAAAATCCTATTGGCATCCCTATGTAATATTTATGGACAAAGCACACGATCCTTTGGAGGAGTGCAAGCATGAAAGTGAAATTTATAGAATGCTAGCTAAAAAATTAAAGTTGAATTTAGATTATATTCCTGAAAACAATATAGATAATATAGAAAAAATTTTAAAAGCATCGGGAATTGAAAAAAGTTTAGAGGAATTGAAAAATGCCCCATATTTACCTGAAGATTATGATGAAGTAGCTTTTAGGGACAGAAAATTTAATACAGTTACAGGAAAAATTCAATTTAAGTCAAAGACCATGAAAAGGTGGAAAATGAGCCTAATCCCGGAATACATAGAAAATAAAAGGACAGATTATCCTTTGATGCTTATATCCTACCACTCTTATGAAAAAATAAATTCCCAATATTCAGAGATAGATAAAATTAAAAAACTTCTAGGTGCTCCAAAGGCCAAAATAAATCCTGAAGATGCAAGGATAAGAAATATTAATCATGGAGATAAAATAAAGATTTTTAACGATATGGGTGCAATATATGCCTATGCAGAAGTTACAAGTGATATAAAGGAAGGGGTCATAAGTATCCCATTTGGTTTTTTAGCTGAAGAAAAGGCTAATGTGAACGACATAGTTGAATCCATGAAAACTGATATAGGAAATGGAACAGCCTTTCATGACAATTATGTAGAAGTAATTAAACTAGATTAGTTTAATACAGACTGTTGAAAAAGTTGTTTTTTGATAAGCCCCGTGAAGGATTTCCCTGGCATTCGCTCATTTCGCTAAGCAATTCTAAGCTTTTCTTTGTTTTCAAAAGTCCTACCCTCGTGAGCCGACATCCGTGTCGGCCACTCGGCTCTGCACGTCCGTGTGCAGAATTACGGACTTTTGAAAAGTCGAAAAGTAAGAATTGCTAGAGCTCATGAGAGATGCCTTTTTGAAATCCATTCACGGGGCTCTTGCAAAATTTCAACACCAAAGATGGTTTGTCTACAATCTGAATTAAACTAGATTAGTTTAATATAATATATTATTTGGCACAGATTTTTCCTGTAGGCTTATAATAAATGAATCTGTGCTTTTATTTTGTGCATTCTTTGATTAAAAAAAATGAATATGGAAATAATTTTAAGTAAAGGGATTTGTTATAAATTTAGGTGGTGTTTTTATGAAGGATCAAGAGAAGATCGTCTTGTTTAAGGAATACATGAAGCAAAATGGATTTGATGAGAAGAGGATTAATTTTAATGTAAAGGTAGTTACAACCTTTAAAAATAACATTTTAGATTACTTTGATGAGACGCTAGATAATTTTGATAGTTTTACCTTTGATGAGTTCACAGATAAAGTTAGTTTAATCGATGATGAATTTGGAGGAAGGGAAAAGATCCCTTTAATACTTAATGCTATGCTTGATCTTACAGAATTTTTAAAGGAATATAAATTTATAAAGGGCGGGAAGATAGCTTATTATAAACGAATGTTCACGGATGTTGAGTATTATCTTCAAAAATATGACATGTTAAAAGGCAGAAAAAGCGAAGCAAAGGAAACTATAAAAAATTATCTAAACTCAGAATTTGTAAAAAAGGTAGTAAAGCTTACAGAAAATGCTTATTTATTAGACTTTAAAACTATGAAGTTAATCGATTATTTTTTAAATGATGTTCCAATTAGCCTAAGTTTTGACAATTGTTTGATTAATCTTGTTAAAGATTTTCTTATAAAGACGGAATTTTTGGAGGTTAAAAATTCAAACATAACAGTAACTAAGATAGGAAGGATGGTATCACGTTTAGAACCAGAGGAGCGTTACGCTATTATTTTAAGCAATGTATTTAATTTAGAAAAGTGGGTTACGGAAGAAAAATTTTTTAATATTCGCAATTTATTTTATGTAATTTATTCTGTTTTTAGTTTTAAAGAAGAGGTCCTTTTACATACAAAATGGGAAGAAGATAATATATTTATTTTATCAAAGGACGAATTTAGATTAGATTATATTCTTAGGGATGATACTTGCAAGTTATATTTTGACACATTTTTAGTGGGTTTAGGACTAATTGAATATGTTTCAGAAAATAACATTAAGAAGATTTCTATTACTGAAATAGGGAAAAATATATTTAAGATAGTAGCAAAGGATTTGAATATTATAATAAAAAACAAAATAGAATATATTGCTTCATTAATTAAATATAAAAAGCTTGATGAAGCTGAGAATGAAATTAAAAATTTTTTATTAATATATGGAGAACATCCTATTGTATGGGATTTTTGGGGTCAAATTGCTATTTTAAAAGGTAATTATTTAGATGCCTATGAATTTTTAAAACATGCCTATGAAACAGCAAATAAAAAGAGCAAACTGGTAAAAAGTGTTGTTTATCATTTAGTTATATGCTGCAAAAGATTAAAAAGGGATGAGGAAATAAAACTATATGAATCGAAGTTAGCAGAATTGAAGTAAGGAGATGATGCAATGTTAAGGAAAAAAGCATTAGACAGCAATATTATTGCAATAGTTAATAACCCAAATGAAGGCTTGGCACTTAGGGAAGCAATTGCGCTATTGCCTTTTAATGGTTTTATAAAAAACAATCATACTGTTACAATTACGGCCAACTTGGTAAATTTAAACCCACCACAGCAGGGTGTCGTGGTAGGACCACAAACTTTAGAAGAGCTTATAAAAATTATAAAGGAACAAAACCCCAAGCGAATAGTAGTTGCTGCTGGCTCTGGTGGTGCCACAACCTATGATGTGCTAAATACATATGGATATAATCAAGTTTTAATGAAGGAAGGAGTAGAATTTTGTGATTTAAATGTGGGAGAGTTTGAAGATTTGGAATTAGAACATGATATTGTAAAATCAACTAAAGTTAATAAACTGTTATTTGAAACAGATATATTAATTTCCTTTACCCAACTTAAAATTCACGAGGAAGCTACAATTTCTGCATCGATAAAAAATATAGCATTAAGTTGGCCTCCAGCATCTGTTCACGGTTATCCCAAAAAAAATCTTGGGATCCATGAAGACCTCCATGGATTTATTTATGCTTTTGCTAAAAAGGTGCCAATAGATTTTTCTATTGTTAGCTTAAGCCCTGCAATGATAGGAACAGGTCCTTCTAAGGGAAAAGCAATTCATAGCGGTTTTCTAGTTGCTGGATTTGATGCCGTTGCAGTTGATACTGTTTGTGCAAGACTTTTAGGCTTTAAACCCCAGGCTATAAATTATCTATTTAGATTAAGTAATGATAAGATAGGCGTTAGCAATATAGAGGATATCGATGTTAAAGGGATTAAACTTATTGATGCTGAAAAGCAATTTTCCCTTATGGCATATGGAAAGGAGTTTGCAATAGATGAATAAGGCTGCTCTTTTAAGGCAGCCTTATTTTGAGTATTTTCTCAATAATTTTTGTTTTGTCTTCCATAGCTTAAAGGAAAGATCTACATAATATCTATGGGGATTTTCAAATCTTAAAACTTCATCCCAAAGGGTTTCAATTTCCCTTTGACAATATTTTTTTATTTCATGAACTGAAGGACTTTGATAAATACACTTTCCTTTGTCGAATATTTTAATTAAAAGCTTTCGTGCTTTGTAATTTTCAAGTGTTTTTGTTTTCCAAGTGTAGACAGGATCAAATATTTTAAGTGGCTTTGACTCATCTATTTCTTCACTAGCAAAGGTTATTAAATCTGCAATAGCTTTGTTAGTAACATTGTCATATAACCTGTAGACTTGCTTAAAGCCGGGATTAGTTATTTTTTCTGGGTTTTCGCTTATTTTTATCTTAGGGATTATTTTACCATTTTCTTCAACAGCAACAAGCTTATATACACCTCCAAATACAGGTTCAGATTTTGCTGTGATCAATCTTTCACCAACGCCGAAGCTATCAATTTTTGCACCCTGTGATAAAACATCTCTGATGATATATTCATCTAAAGAATTGGAGGCTACAATTTGGCAATCTGGAAATCCTGCTTCATCTAGCATTTGCCTTGCCTTCTGTGAAAGATATTTTATATCGCCGCTATCTATTCTAATTCCTTTTGGTCTATACCCTCTTGGAAGAAGTTCCTCTTTAAATACTTTAATAGCATTTGGCACTCCAGATTTTAAAACGTTATAGGTATCAACAAGCAAAAGACAATTCTCAGGATAAATTTTTGCCCATGCCCTAAAGGCGTCTAATTCATTGTCAAACATTTGCACCCAACTATGGGCCATGGTTCCTACGGCAGGTATTCCAAACATTTTTTCAGCAATCGTATTGGCGGTTGCAGCACAGCCGCCTATATATGCTGCCCTTGCACCTAAAATTGCTCCATCGTAACCCTGTGCTCTTCTTGAGCCAAATTCAAGAACAGGACGACCTTGGGCAGCTCTAACTATTCTGTTTGCCTTAGTTGCTATTAAGGATTGATGATTTATAGTTAGCAAAATCATGGTTTCAATAAATTGAGCCTGAATTATAGGACCCTTTACTACTACTAATGGTTCGTTAGGAAAAACAGGAGTTCCTTCTGGAATGGCCCAAACATCGCACTCAAATTTAAAGTTTTTTAGATAATTCAAAAATTCCTGATCAAAAAGACCCTTTTTTTCTAAGAATTTAATGTCCTCTTCTGTAAATTTTAGATTTTTAAGATATTCTATTAGCTGCTCTAAACCGGCAACAATACTAAATCCTCCACCATCTGGAACATTTCTAAAAAACATATCAAAATAAGCGATTTTATTGCCTATGCCGTTTTTTAAATATCCATTGGCCATAGTAAGCTCATAAAAATCAACCAATAAAGTTAAATTTCTATTATCCTTCCAATCGATCATTTTGATGCCCCTTTCGACTTACTTGAAAAAAATAATTAAAAATTATATATTTTATATTATAACACAAATTATATTTACTGAAAGGAGAATAAAATGGCGTCAATAACGGAAATAAGGAAAAAAATTCCTCAAGATTTACTGAATTCATTTTACGATATATTTGATATTCACACTGTAGACAAAATATTATATGGTATTTCAGATAAGAAATTAACGACATTAAGGGTAAATACTTTAAAATATGATATTAAAAGTTTGATGGATTTTTTTAAAGAGGTTAATATAAAATTTGAAAGGGTTAAATGGAATGAAAATGCCCTTATATTGAAAAATGCAGATGAAAGGGATATAGAAAAATTAAATATATTTAAGGAGGGACAAATTTATCTACAAAATTTATCCAGTATGATTCCGCCTATAATATTAGATCCCAAAGAAGGAGAGAAAGTATTAGATGTTGCAGCAGCGCCGGGTAGCAAAACAACACAAATGGCAGCAATGATGAAAAACATGGGATTCATATTGGCAAACGAAGCAGATAAAATTAGAGCCGAAAGGTTAAAGTATAATCTAAAGTTACAGGGAGTAGAAATCGCCGAGGTTAGAGTAGGAAAAGGGGAAAAGATAGGGGAGGAATATCCTGAATTCTTCGATAAAGTCCTTTTAGACGTTCCCTGTAGTGGGGAAGGAATAATATCCATAAAGGATCCCAAGACATACAGAGGATGGAGCCTTAAGGAAGTTGAAAGATTATCCCGCCTACAAAAAAAATTATTTGAAAGTGCATATAAAGCCCTAAAAAAAGGGGGAATTATGGTTTACTCAACCTGCACTTTAAATAGGAAAGAAAATGAAGAAATCATTGATTGGGCCCTTAACAATTTTGACATAAAAATAATGAATATAGACAGACTTGATAATAATTTCTTAAATGGAATTGATATAGGACTTAGTGACGAGGTTAAAAAATGTATAAGAGTAATTCCAAATGAAGTATATGAAGGATTTTTTGTGTGCAAAATAAAAAAGAAGGATTAGGATAGCCTAATCCTTGGGATATTTTCCTGTTATAAATTTAATATTGAGTTTATCTCATTCTCAAAAATGGTTTCATTTTTTATTAAATATTCCGCCAAAATATCGAGCTTGTCCTTATTTAGGCTTAAAAGGTTTACAACTTCAGAATAGATTTCGTTTACTTTCTTCTTAATCGTTTCTACATTTTCATTTAAATTTAATCCTTCAATTAGGCCATAATTTATCAAGCCAGTCTCTTCCAACATTCCATATTCTTGAGCCATGTTTAATAGTATATTAGTGACATGTTGTAAATCTGAATAGGCTCCTGTTGTAATATTTTCTTTTCCAAAGATGATTTCTTCTGCTGCTCTTCCTCCAAGAGCTATTTTTACCTGTTTTAACAAATCGCTTTTAGTTTTAAACATTTTATCGGGGGGGACATTTAAAGTGTATCCTCCTGCACCTTTAGTGCTTGGAATTATTGTTACTTTCTTTACTGAAATTTCTGGGGCGACTAATTTTGATATAAGGGCATGTCCAGCCTCATGATAAGCGGTGATCTTTTTATCCATAGCGCTTATATAGCTTCTATCCTTCTTTTCAAAACCTGCAATGATAATATTAAAGGCCTTATCAAAATGATAATTGGTAATAAACTCAGCTGATTCTTTTGCGGCTAGGATTGCTGCTTCATTTACAAGGTTTTCAAGTTTAGCACCAGAAAAATATGGCGTCATTTCAGCAAGTTTAAAAAGGTCAACATCCTCTGATATCGGTCTGTTTTTTGTGTAAAGCTTTAAAATCTCATATCTTGCTCTAATATCAGGAAGATTTACTTCGATGTGCCTATCAAATCTTCCAGGTCTTAATAGAGCATCGTCAAGAACATCAAGTCTATTTGTTGCTGCTATTACAACTATTCCTTGACTATCCTTAAAACCTGACATTTCTGATAGGAGGGCATTTAAGGTTTGATCTCGTTCATCGGAGCCTCCATCGGCCCTTGAGGTTCTTTTTTTGCCTATAGCGTCTATCTCATCAATAAATATAACAGCCTTTTCCTTTTCACGAGCCTTTTTGAATAAATCTCTAATCCTTGCAGCACCTACACCGACGTAAATCTGAACAAAATCGGAACCATTTACTGCGAAAAATGGAACATCAGCTTCGTTAGCTAACGCTTTTGCAAGAAGTGTTTTACCAGTTCCAGGAGGACCATATAAAATTATCCCCCTTGGAGGTCTTGCGCCAAACTTAGCATATTTTTCAGGGTTCTTTATAAAATCTACCAACTCCAATATACTTTCTTTTGCTTCTTCATTACCAGCAATATTATTAAAGGTTACTTTAGTAGCACTTTTTGTATCATATTCGATACTTGACATGGATTTTGAAGAGGGAGCTATTTTTTTAGACAATAAAGTTATTATAAAGACAGTAACAATAACAAAGAAAAGTATTCCGCCAATGGTATTTGCTACGTTAGAAGAATTTTCCTTCACATGAACGTTTTTTAATAAAAGCATTTCTTTGAAGTTTTGACTTCTTGGATTTTCAGTATAATAGATTATGTTATCTTTAGTAACTACCTTTATAAATTCGGAATCACTTAAGAAAACTGTATCTATTTTATTTTGTTCTACCATCGTTAGAAAATTTGTGTAACCTATTATATTTTTTTTCTCACCTTTTAGATTGTAAAAATAGATACTTAAGATTAAAATAATTATTATCAGCAAAGGAAGAAGAATTAAATTATATTTTTTTATTTTATTCATGTGACCACCTCAAATATTTTAGTTTACATAATATTTTACATTTTTTATCCTGGGTCTGTAAAATTATTTTAATATTAATTACCATGTAAATTTATGTTAAAGACGGGAGTGGATAGAATGAAAAAAGAAGTTATAATTTATACAGATGGAGGCTGTAGGGGAAACGGCAATGAGGAGACTGTTGGAGGCTATGGTGCAGTTCTTATATATAAGGATAAAATTAAAACTATAAAAAAAGGCTTTAAAAAAACTACCAACAATATAATGGAACTTACTGCGGCGATTGATGCATTATCTCTGCTTAAGGAACCCTGCAAAGTAAAATTACATAGTGATTCTGCATATTTAGTTAATGCCTTTAATCAGGGATGGGTGGAAAAATGGAAGAAAAACGGGTGGAAAACTGCAAGTAAAGAGCCAGTAAAAAATAAGGAGCTTTGGGAGAAATTAATTGAATTTACTAAAGTCCATGAGATCGAGTTTATTAAGGTAAAAGGACATGCAGACGATGAAATGAATAATCTTTGTGACAAACTTGCAAATGAGGCAATGGATGAAATAGAAAATGAAAGATAACTGCAATATTTTATTTATTTAAACATTGATGTTGCAATTTATAATGCAATTGTGTAAAATAATATTAGGAAGGTATTATCCTAATATTATACTAGGGGGAATTAAAATGTCTTTAGCTGAACATTTAAGAAGTTTGAATTTAATAAACTTAGGTAATGTATATTATAATTTATCACCTTCAAAGCTTGTAGAACATACGATTAGAAGAGGAGAAGGAAGCCTAACTTTAACAGGGGCTTTAAATATTAATACTGGAAAATATACAGGAAGATCACCTCAGGATAGATTTATTGTTGATTACCCCGAAATACATAAGAATATAAATTGGGGAAGGGTTAATAAACCAATTAGCCCGGAAGTTTTTGAAAGGATATATGCAAGATTAGCTGCATACCTTCAAAAGAAGGATGTTTATGTATTCGATGGGTTAATTGGGGCTGATAGAAGATACACCCATTCAGTTAGATTTATCAATGAACTTCCAGCACATAATTTGTTTGTAAGACAGCTTTTTATAAGGCCATCAGATAAGGAACTTGAAAATTTTATTCCACAGTTTACAGTAATAAGTGCTCCAAATTTTAATTCAATTCCAGAGCTTGACAAAACTAATTCAGAAGTATTCGTAATTCTTGACCTTGTAAAGAAAATAATAATTATCGGCGGAACCCATTACTGTGGAGAATTGAAAAAGTCGATGTTTACAGCGATGAATTTTATGTTGCCTATGGCTAATGTTCTGCCAATGCATTGTTCTGCAAACGTTGGTGAAAACGGGGATGTAGCTTTATTTTTTGGACTTTCAGGGACAGGAAAAACTACCTTGTCAGCGGATCCTGAAAGAAGACTTATTGGAGACGATGAGCATGGATGGTCTGAGGATGGCATTTTCAATTTTGAGGGCGGATGCTACGCAAAGTGTATAAATCTCTCAAGGGAAAAGGAACCTCAAATTTACGATGCTATCAAGTTTGGTGCGTTATTGGAAAATGTAGTTCTTGATGAGAAGGGCAATCCAGATTATTCGGATGATAGATATACTGAAAATACAAGGGCAGCTTATCCAATAGAATATATTCCAAATGCAGTTTTAGAAGGAACAGGCGGACATCCAAAGACGATTCTGTTCTTAACAGCTGATGCCTTTGGAGTATTGCCACCGATATCAAAGCTAACTAAAGAACAAGCAATGTTCCATTTCATTTCAGGTTATACGAGCAAATTAGCAGGAACTGAAAGGGGAATCGTAGAACCTCAAGCAACATTCTCCTGTTGTTTTGGAGAACCCTTTATGCCTATGAATCCTTCGGTCTATGCTAAAATGCTTGGGGAAAAAATAACTAACCACAATGTAAATGTTTACTTGGTTAATACAGGCTGGACTGGAGGACCCTATGGTGTAGGGAAAAGAATGGATTTATCCTATACAAGGGCAATGGTTAGGGCAGCTATAAATGGAGACTTAGAAAAGGTAGAATATTTTGAGCATCCGATTTTTAAAGTTTTAGTTCCTAAGAGTTGTCCAAACGTTCCAGCAGAAATATTAAATCCGATAAACACTTGGGAATCCAATGAAGAATATAACAAGTATGCAAAGGAACTTGCAATAAGATTTTATGAAAACATCAAGAAATTTGAGGATTTAACTGATGATATAATTGAAGCTGCACCTAGTATTTCACTATAATTATTTTGCTATAATGTAGATAAAAAGACACAGAATTATGAAATTCAATTAATCATAATTCTGTGTTTTTTTTAGGCAAACAGCATCCCTATTGAAGAATATTATGAAAGATATTAAAATAAAATTAAGATTAATTCTAGGGGTGCAAGACATGCAAATAAGGAAGATTAATTTAACAAAGACAAATAACATAAGTCCATCAAACAAGACAAAAGTAGATAGCGATTTTTCTTCAGCACTTGACTTAGCAAACAAGGAACAGACTGAAGGGCAACTGCAAAAGCTACTTAATGAAATCGATATCCTTGGAAAGCGTTTAATTGCTACAAGAAGCCTGGAGGATGCAAAAAGGTATAAATTAAAGGTTCAGGAATACTTATCCTTTGTTATTAAAAATGCTTATATCTTAAAGAGAGAAGTAGGGCCATATAACTATGGAATACATATTAAGATTGAGGTGATAAATAGCAAAATAGATGAGCTTACAAGAGGATTAATTGAGTCACAGAGGGATATAATAAACTTAGCAGATAGAATAGAAGAAATAAAGGGACTTTTAATAGATGTCTATAAATAATGTTTTATTGGTCTTTACAAATAATAGAAAATATTATATAATCTTATTGAAAAAAGAATATGGTCCCATGGTCTAGAGGTTAGGACACCGCCCTCTCACGGCGGTAGCAGGGGTTCGATTCCCCTTGGGACTGCCAAAAGTGCCTTATAGGCACTTTTTTTGTATATTTTTTGCTTTTTTGACCAAAATACTAATGGAGGTGTTACTATGGGTGAAAATAGAGAAAGAAAAAACGTAAATATTTTTTCAATCATCATTAAGTTTTTAGTAAATGCTGTAATTCTTGTTATTGCAAGCTTTTTAGTTCCTGGCTTTAGGGTTGCTGGCTTTGGAACAGCAATATTGGCTGCTATTGTTATTTCAGCACTTGATTATCTTATTGGATTAGTATTTAAACTGGATGCTTCACCCTTTGGCAGAGGAATTGTAGGTTTCTTAATAGCTGCAATCATTATTTACTTAACTCAATTTATTGTGGCAGGTGTGTCAGTTACAGCATGGGGGGCTATCCTGGCTGCACTGGTAATAGGCATTATAGATGCAATAGTTCCAACGGATGTTTTCTCACAAGTATCATAAAAATATCCCATAAAGGTTTCCTTTATGGGATATTTTTATGTGATAAACTATATTTTAAATAATATATCTTATATTTCATTTTACTATTCAATATGATATAATAAAAACAGAAATTTTATCTTGGAGGGACGCTATGGAAAAGTTTGATATTGCAATGGGGATTGTGAGGGTAACAGAGGCTGCTACACTTGCATGTTCTAAATTATTAGGAAAAGGTAATATTGAAGAGGTGGATTTAGCTGCAGCAAATGGAGCTAGATTTGCCTTTGAATTATTACCTATTAAGGGAAGAGTAGTGATAGGAGAAGGGGAGATAAATAAGTCTCCAATTCTTTATATAGGTGAAAAAGTTGGGCAGTGGAAGGATGGGCAAACAGAATATGATATTGCAATAGATCCAATAGATGGGAATATACTTGTTGCTAAAGGAAGACCTAACGCAATAAGTGCTATAGCACTTTCAGAAAAGGGGAATATTTTCAGAGCACCCCAAATATATATGAAAAAGATAGCTGTTGGTCCTAAGGCTAAAGGTGCAGTAAATTTAAATGCAAATTTTGAAACTAATTTAAAAAATATTGCAGAAGCTTTAAATAAAGATCTGAAGGAATTAACTGTGATGGTTCAGGATAGACCAAGACATGAGGAGATTATAAAAAAAGCAAGGGAAATTGGTGTAAGAGTCAAGATATTTGCTGAAGGAGATATAGCAGCTGCCCTTGCGACAGCTTTTGATGATACAGGAGTAGACGTTTTATATGGAATAGGTGGAGCACCTGAAGGCGTTCTGGCCGCTGCAGCACTAAAGTGTTTGGGTGGGGAAATTCAAGCAAAACTAATGCCACAAAACGATAGACAGCTTGCAATGTGTAAAAGAGCTGGGATAGAAGATATAGAGAAAACTTTAACAACCGATGACCTTATAAAGGGCGATGATGTTTACTTTGCAGCTACTGCAGTGACAGACAGCGATCTTTTAAAGGGAGTTATTTACAAAGGGGATACAGCTTTTACACATTCAGTTGTAATGAGACAAAAAACAGGAGTTGTAAGGTTTGTTGATGCAATGCACAAGCTTGAAAAAAGCTTAATTCATTTTAAAGAGGATTATTTTATTTGATTTTCAAAAAACTATGTTATATAATTAACTTAAATCCATTATTTTGGAGATTCCGAAATAATGGATAAGCATTTTCCGATTGCAAGGAGGTGTCCGAGCAAAAGGGTAGGGAAGTAAATTAGCCCTTCAGCTTTTGCTGAAGGGCTTTTTTGGAGGTTGCTATGGAAAAGAGAATTGGTGTTGTGGGCATTGTAATTGAAAACTTTGATAATACCTATAAGGTTAATGCTATACTACATGACTATTCTAATATTATTGTTGGAAGAATGGGTATACCTTATAGGGATAGGGGGATATTCATTATTTCACTTATAGTTGACGGGACAGCAGATGAGATAAGCGCAATGACAGGAAAGCTTGGTAAAGTGGAAGGTGTTAATGTAAAAACCGCATTATCAAAAATTTGAATGGGAGGCAAATTATGAAGGATATAAAAGCTGAAGACTTTATAATTCATGAAGAAATTATAGAGTCGATGGAATTTGGAGAGGAAAAATCGAAGGACAAGGTATATGTAAGGGAAATTTTACAAAAAGCAAAGGAGTGCAAAGGGCTAACCCATAGGGAAGCTGCAGTACTACTACATGTTGAAGATGAAGATATTCTAAATGAAATGTTTAAAACTGCAAGGGAAATTAAAGAGAAAATTTACGGAAAGAGAATCGTCCTCTTTGCACCGCTATATGTAAGCAATTATTGTGTAAATAACTGCTACTATTGTGGCTATAAACATACCAATCAATCTTTTAAAAGAAGAAGGCTTACAATGGATGAATTAGTTGAAGAGGTAAAGATTTTAGAATCCTTAGGGCACAAAAGGCTTGCCCTTGAGGCAGGGGAAGATCCTGTTAACTGTTCTATCGATTATATCTTAGATTGCATTAAAACTATTTATTCCATTAAATTTGAAAATGGAAGTATTAGAAGAATAAACGTAAATATTGCTGCAACTTCAGTTGAAAACTATAAAAAATTAAAGGAAGCAGGCATAGGAACTTATATTCTGTTCCAGGAAACATATCACAGACCAACCTATGAAAAGATGCATCCTTCTGGTCCAAAGCATGATTATGACTATCATACAACTGCTATGGATAGAGCAATGCAGGCAGGAATTGATGATGTTGGAATAGGGGTGTTATACGGGCTTTATGACTATAGATACGATACTATAGCTATGCTTATGCATGCTGAGCATCTTGACAATACCTATGGTGTAGGTCCCCATACGATTTCTGTTCCAAGACTTAGAGAGGCAGAGGGTGTATCGTTAGAAACTTTCCCTTATCTTGTTAGCGATAAGGATTTTAAAAAGATTGTTGCTGTATTAAGACTTGCTGTTCCTTATACTGGAATGATTTTGTCGACAAGAGAAGAACCAAATTTTAGAGACGAAGTTATTGGACTTGGAATATCCCAGATTAGTGCAGGTTCCTGCACTGGAGTAGGAGGATATGTGGAAGAATACAAACTGCATATTCATAAAGAGGATGAAAAACCTCAATTTGAAGTTGGGGACCACAGATCACCACTTGAGATAATAAAGAGTTTATGCAAGGGGGGATACATCCCAAGCTATTGCACGGCTTGTTATAGGGAAGGAAGAACAGGCGAACGATTTATGAGACTTGCAAAAACAGGACAAATTCATAATGTCTGCCAACCTAATGCAATTTTAACCTTTAAAGAATTTCTATTGGATTATGGGGATAAAGAGGCAAGAGAAATTGGTGAAGAAACAATAAAAAAGGCCCTTGATGAAATACCAAATGAAAGAGCAAGAGAGGCAACTATTGAGAGATTAAAGAGAATTGAGGATGGAGAAAGAGATTTAAGATTCTAAGGAGTGGATTCTATGCAGGATACACCAAAGGCAAATAGACTTCATATAGCGATATTTGGGAAACGAAATGCAGGGAAATCAAGCTTAATAAATGCTATTACAGGGCAGCAGATAGCATTGGTGTCAGATTTTGCGGGGACAACTACGGATCCGGTTTATAAGGCCATGGAGCTGTTACCAATTGGACCTGTAGTGATAATTGATACAGCAGGACTTGACGATGAGGGAGAATTAGGAGAGCTAAGAATAAAAAAGACAAAAGAAGTTATGGACAAAACTGATCTTGCGATATTAGTTTTTACTGCTGGAAGTAAAGATTTTAGCTTGGAAAAAGAATGGTTTAATGATTTAAAAGAAAGAAATATTCCAGTAATTGGTGTAATAAATAAGGTTGATTTAGATGATATTGATGTTGAAGAATTGCAAAAAGATTTTGACATTCCCTTTGTAAAGGTGAGTGCAAAAAATAAGCAAAATATTGGAAAACTAAAAGAATTAATTCAAATTAATGCACCAAAGGATTATGAAAGGGAGACGATAGTTGGAGATATAATAAAACCTAAAGATTTGATTTTGCTTGTTGCTCCACAGGATATACAAGCTCCTAAGGGAAGATTGATTCTTCCACAAGTTCAGGTATTGAGGGATATACTAGATCATGATGCAATGCCAATAATAGTTAAAGATAGTGAACTTGAGGATTCATTAAAGGTTTTAAATAAAAAACCTGATCTTGTGATTACTGATTCCCAAGTTTTTCTAAAGTAAATTCTTTTATTCCAAAGGATGTTCCCTTAACTTCTTTTTCAATACTGTTTGCAAGATATAAGGGTGAACTTGAATATTTTGTTCAAGGGGCAAAAAAAATCAATGAGTTAAAACCTGGAGATAATGTTTTAATTGCAGAGGCCTGCACTCATCATCCTTTAGAGGGGGATATTGGTAGACAAAAACTACCAAAGTGGCTTGAGGAAAAAGCAGGTGGCAAATTAAACATTACTGTTAATGCAGGCGTGGATTTCCCAGAAGATTTAACAAAGTATAAACTTGTAGTTCATTGTGGTTCATGCATGTTTAATAGAAAACAACTTATGACAAGGATAATACGATGTTCTGAACAAAATGTGCCTATTACAAATTATGGAGTGGCTATAGCAGAAATAAATGGAATTTTAGACAGGGTTATTGAGGTGTTTAAAAAATAAGGCTGCAACTTAAAATGCAGCCTTATTTTATCATTTCATTTTTGCTATATATGTTAAGATAAATATCCCTCATCTTTTCAACTTCTTCTATTGCTAAGGGTTTTGGCATTCCAATTTGGGTTGCAAGGATATATATCTTTGCTGATTTTTCAAGTATTTGACAAACATTAAATGCTTCTTTTAAATTTCTTCCGAGGGATATTGCACCATGGTTTGCCAGCAATACAGCATTTTTACTTTCTAATACTTCTAAAACATTCTCTGCAAGTTCAGATGTTCCAGGAAAGGCGTATTTTGCACAAGGAACCTCTCCTCCTATTATCATAGCCATATCTTCTATGATTGCAGGGATGTTTTTCCTTGTAACAGCAATAGCAGATGCATAAATGCTATGAGTGTGAATAATAGCTTTTACATCACTTCTAAACTTGTATATTTCTGAATGAACAACTAATTCTGTTGATGGAGGATGATTTCCTTCAATAACATTGCAATTTAAGTCACAGATCACTAAGTCTTCTGGTTTAAGCTTTTCATATGGAATACCGCTTGGAGTAATTAAAATCTTATCATCTAATCTTGCACTTATATTCCCCCAGGTTCCAAATACAAGGCCGGATCTTTTTATCTCCTGACCATAAAAAATTATTTCTTTTTTTAGACTTTCAATGTCCATTGTATCACCTCATGATTTTAATATTTTCCTCAAAGGGAGGATAGATAACTCCTTTATCAGTGATAATAGCAGTAATATTTTCGTTAGGTGTAACATCAAAGGAAGGGTTGAAAACTTTAACGTTTTCTGGAGCAATTCTAACATTAAATATTTGTCTTACTTCTTCATGGCTACGCTCTTCGATTGGTATTTCTGCACCGCTTTTTATATTTAAGTCAAAGGTAGAATATGGGGCAGCTATATAAAAAGGAATGCTATGAGCCTTTGCAAGGACAGATAGGGAATAGGTCCCAATTTTATTTGCTGTATCGCCATTAGCAGCTATTCTATCAGCACCAACTATTATAGCATCAATTAAACCAAGCTTCATTACATAACCTGCCATATTATCGGATATCAATGTAACATCTATTCCGTCGCTCATCAGTTCAAAGGCAGTTAATCTTGCACCTTGAAGAAGTGGCCTTGTTTCATCTGCAAAAACTTTAATTTCTTTACCCATTTCTTTAGCGCTTCTGATAACGCCCAGGGCAGTTCCCCAGCCTGCTGTAGCTAAAGCACCAGCGTTACAGTGGGTTAAAACAGTGCATTTATTGGAAAGCAATTTAGCACCATATTCTCCAATTTTTTTATTAAGCTCAAGGTCTTCATTGAATATATCATTTGCTTCATTTTCTAATAATGTAATTATATTATCATTGTCATTGTGCAAAGCAGAATAAAATTTATCCTTCATCCTACTTAAAGCCCAAAACAAATTAACGGCTGTTGGCCTTGTTGAGGCTAATGTTTCAAATACCCTTTGCATATCCTTTTCAAATTTTATTTTATCATTTGAATAAACTTCTTTTGCACCAAGAACAACTCCATATGCTGCTGCTATTCCAATAGCAGGTGCTCCTCTAACCACCATACTTTTTATACATTCTGCTACATCTATGAAACTGTTACATTCTATGTATTTAACTTCTATCGGAAGGAGCCTTTGATCTAAAAGATTAAGTTTAAAGTTAGACCAAATTATCGGTTTCATATCTATTTCCCCTTTGTTTTAAACTTATAAGTTCTTGAGTTGCAAATTGTTAATTGTATGATTTTTTAATAAAGTTTTATTTACTAATTGACAAACAACTTTTTACATAGCTCATAACCAATGCAATAGTAGCATAACACAAATTAGTTTTCGCTGCAAGGACAACCTTTGCAACCTTAGTCATACAAATTAACTTTTAAATAGTATTCTTAATTCAGTATTTTAAGGGTATAACAGGAGATTAAGCATCCGCTTCGGAAATTATGGCTATCTTTATCAATTTCAATCTTTCATAGTGTAAAATTATTGTAGGACGAAAAAAGACAAAAAATTTAAAAGAGACAACCCCTGTGATAAAATAAAAGTGAAAAAAAACACACAAACCAATAAGGGGGTGTCTCTTTTGAATAATATTATACAACAACATTTAATAAATTTCACTACTAAATTAATAAAAAATGTTGAAGAAACTATATCAAAAGAATGGGATTTAACAAAACTTGTTGATGTAGTTAAAAAAATGACTGATGAATTAGGAGCAAACATAATAAAGGACTTTTTAGAAGAATTAGATAAAACGATTAAAGAAGATGAAAAAAGGAAAAAGGGATGGGTAGTAGAAAGGAAAGACAAGAAAAAGATTGTAACAATGCTAGGCGAAATAGAATATGCAAGAACGTATTACAAATCTAAGAAGAATGGGGAATATAGATATTTACTTGATGAAATTATAGGGATAAGCAAACATGAGAAGGTAGATAAAGAAGTAAAGATAAAGCTGGTGGAGAACGCAATTAATATGTCCTATGAGGAGAGTAGTAAAATAACATGTCCGGAGAAACTAAGTAGACAGACGGTATTTAATGCAATA
>NZ_CAKP01000104.1 GCF_000297115.1 Caloramator australicus RC3
AAAAATTCCAGCCTTATACTCATGGTATAAAGCTGGAATTTTTTATGCACTATGGTATCTGTCGAGATTTCCAAACTTGGTATACTGTCCAAGCCATACTAATTCAACTGTTCCTGTAGGACCGTTTCTTTGCTTTGCAATTATAACCTCGGCAATGTTTTTCTTGTCGGTATCCTTATGATAATACTCATCCCTATAAAGGAACATAACAAGGTCAGCATCCTGTTCGATGGAACCTGATTCCCTAAGATCCGATAGCATTGGTCTATGGTCAGATCTTGCCTCAGGAGCACGGCTGAGCTGTGATAGGGCAATAACCGGAGCATCCATTTCCTTTGCAAGGGCCTTTAATGATCTTGATATTTCTGAAACCTCCTGTTGTCTACTTTCACTTCTTTTACTTCCAGACATGAGCTGAAGATAGTCAACTATAATTAAGTCTAAGCCCTTTTCTATCTTTAGTCTTCTGCATTTTGACCTCATTTCGTTTACAGAAATTCCTGGAGTATCATCTATAAATATCTTTGACTCAGACATCGGACCTGCTGCCCTTGCCAGCCTAAACCAATCCTCCTCATCAAGGTCCCCTGTCCTTAGTTTTAGCATATCTATATTAGCCTCAGCACAGAGCATTCTAAATGCAAGCTGTTCCTTTGACATTTCAAGGGAGAATATTGCAACACTTTTTTTAGCCCTTAAGGCAGCATGAAGGGCTATATTTAAAACAAAGGCCGTCTTACCCATAGAAGGTCTTGCTGCAACAAGAATAAAATCTCCCTTTTGAAATCCCGATGTTTTCCTATCAAGATCAGTAAATCCCGATGGAATTCCTGTAACATCTCCCTTTGTTTTTGACAAATGTTCTATGCTGTCAAAACTTTTCATTATTATTTCTGATAAAGGTTCAAAATCACTATGGGATTTATTTTGTGAAATATCAAATATTGCCTTTTCTGCCAGGCCTAAAACTTCTTCAACATCATCAGGCTCCTGATAGCACTTATCCATAATTTCATTAGATGCAATTATAAGCCTTCTCAAAAGCGCCTTTTCCTTAACTATTTTTGCATAGGACTTTGCATTAGCTGTCGTAGGAACAGAAGCAACAATGTTTGATATATAGCTTACTCCTCCTACAACCTCCAAAAGGTTCCTGCTCTTTAAAAGGTCTATTACAGTTATGATATCCACAGGTTCGTCCTTATTATAAATTTCCTCTATTGTTTTGTATAATATCCTATGGGATTCTTTATAAAACTCATCGCCAGTTAAAATTTCAGTAACGTCGGCTATTGCATTCCTGTCAAGAAGCATAGAGCCTAATACCGACTGCTCAGCTTCAATATTATGCGGAGGAACCCTTAATTTATCCATCAAACCGCCTCCCAAAGAATTACATCTAACACTTCATCTATCGTGGAAACAGGGATTATTTCAATCTCATAATCCTTATATACCTCATCAATATTTTCTTTAGGAATTATAACTTTTTTCATTCCTGCCTGAATTGCCCCATGAATCTTTTCATTTACTCCACCAACAGGCTTAATTTCACCAAGAAGGGATATTTCCCCGGTAATAGCAGTATCCTGTCTTACCTTTTTACCTGTTATGGCACTTAATATTGCAACGGTTATGGCAGCACCTGCAGAAGGTCCATCCACATTCCCTCCGCCAATTATATTTACGTGGATGTCATAATTGGAAATGTCTAGACCCGTAAGCCTTCTTATAACCGATGCTGCATTAAAAACCGAATCCTTTGCCATGGTGCCGGCTGTATCATTAAACCTTACGCTTCCATCTTCCTTTTCAAAGGCAACCGCCTCAATCTCCAATATGCTTCCTAAAAAGCCTGAAACTGCAAGGCCAAATACCTTACCTATTTCTCCCTCTTCCTTTGCATAGGTTTTATAATAAGGAACAAGCTTTGCAAGGTTTATTACCTCTAAAACATCATCCTTTGTAATATATGGCCTTTTTCCTCTTCTATTATAAAGGGCATAACCATAGGCATCGGCTAATATATTAACAGCCTTTCTTCCCTCTATAGTATATTGACTAATGATTTCGGGAACTTCTGCATCCATTTTGATTTTTAACTTTTTTGCAGCATTTAAAACAATGTTTTGGATATCTTTTTTAGAAAGTGGTTCAAAATAAACTTCGGCGCACCTTGATCTTAAGGCAGGATTGATCTCCTCAGGGCTTTTAGTTGTTGCACCGATTAAAACAAAATCCGCCGGTGCCCCTTCATCAAATAGCTTTTTTATATATTCAGGAACATTTTCATCATCAGGATCATAATAGGATGATGAAAATTCCACCCTTTTATCCTCTAAAACCTTCAAAAGTTTATTCTGAAGTATTGGATCCATCTCGCCTATTTCGTCGATAAACAGGATTCCTCCATGGGCCTTTGTAACAAGTCCAAGCTTTGGCTCAGGAATGCCGCTTTCTGCAAAGTCCCTTTTGCTTCCCTGATATATAGGATCATGGACAGAACCTAAAAGAGGGTTTGTAATCTCCCTTGGGTCCCATCTTAGGGTTGTCCCATCTACCTCCACAAAGGGAGACTCCTCATAAAAAGGAGTGGATTTTAACATCTTTGCAATTTCAAAGGCAAGCCTTGCAGTGGTTGTTTTTCCAACCCCCGGAGGGCCATAAAGTATTATATGCTGTGGATAGGGCGATGCAAGTTTTGATAATATAGCCTTTATAGCCCTTTCCTGTCCAACAATCTCCTTGACGGAAGATGGCCTTAGGTATTCCATAATTGATTTTGAAAGGCCTATGCTTTCAAGCTTTTGAAGTTCTGCAAGTTTTTTAAGGTTTTGCTGTTTTCTGGTCCCCTTTGTTTTTAATGATGCTAAGCTTTATGTCATCTATAAATTTTTCATTGTTTTTTTCTATTATCTCATCAACCTTTTTTTCAAGTTCCATTTCAACTTTTTTTCTTGCCAAAACGTAGGCTAATTTTTCTTCTAACTTTTCAATAAGTTCAAAGGGGTCATCTATAAAATCATCTTTGTTTAAAAGAACCTTTTGAAGAACAAAAAGTTTTTCGTTTAATTCATCCGATAAAAGTGCATCTAAGAGATTTTCTTCCTTTAAAACAGCATTTACATTTTCAGTCCCATAAAGCTCATATACATTTTCAATCAAAGAATTAACCTTTATTTCAAGTTCTTCATATTGTCCTTTAATTATTTCCCTAACTTTATTAGATTTACTTGCTGCGTTTTTTTTCACCTAAATCTTCCTTTCTACTGTGCTTTAATGCTTACCTTAAGCTTTGCTGTAACCTCCGGGTAAACCTTTACTTCAATATTGTAAACTCCTGCAACCTTTATTGCCTCATCTAATTCTATCTTTTTCTTATCTATTTCTATTCCATGTTGTTTTTTAAGAGCATCTGATATATCCTTTGAAGTTATTGAACCAAATAGCTTTCCGTTTTCCCCAGCCTTAACTGACACTTCAACTGTAATTTCAGAAAGTTTTTTTGCAAGCTCCCTTGCCCTTTGAAGCTCCTCTTGTCTTTTTTGCTCTTCTTTAGCCTTTTGAGCTTCTAAAACCTTTAAATTTGATTCATTTGCTTCTATTGCTAATTTTCTTGGAAAAAGAAAATTTCTTGCATAGCCATCTGAAACATTTATAACATCTCCTTTTTTTCCTACACCTTTAACATCAGCATTTAATATTACCTTCATTTCTTGTCACTCCCCTTTAGATAGTTTTGTATAGCAATTTCTAAAAGTTTCTTAGCTTCATCTATGCTAATATCTGAAAGCTTTGCTCCAGCGATAGTCATATGTCCGCCACCGCCAATGCTCTCTAAAATAAGCTGAACATTTATATCACCTAAGGATCTTCCGCTTATCATTACTTCATTTCCAACATTGGCAAGAACAAAGGAGGCCTCAATTCCGTCAATCTTTAATAGATCATCGGCAGCTTGGGGAACTATTATAAAATTATCAACCTGTCCCCTATGAAGGGCTATTGCTATGCCATTTTTAATCTCTGCGCTTTTTATAAGTTCCATCCTTTCAATAAAGGTTTTAAAATCATCGGCAAAGAGCCTTTTAACTTCAATAAGATCTGCCCCCATCTTCTTTAAAAAACTTGCTGCTTCAAAGGTCCTTGAACCCGTCTTAAAGGTAAAGTTTTTAGTATCGACGTATATACCTGCCATAAGGGCTTGAGCTTCAACCTCATTTAGTTCAACTCTATCAACCATATACTGTAAAAGCTCCGTTACAAGCTCCGAAGTTGATGACGCATAGGGCTCTATATAGGTTATTGTTGCATTATCAATAAAGTCAATGCTCTTTCTGTGGTGGTCTATAATAACTATATTTCCAACCCTGTTTAAAAGCTCAGGATTTTCAACAAAATTTCTTCTATGGACATCCACTAATATGAGGAGCGTTTTGCTATTTGCTATGGCATTAGATGTTTCATTAGTTATAAAAACACCCTCATATCCTCTATTATTAACCTTCTCCATTATTTTTTCAATGGATTTATTTACCTTGTTTAGGACAATATATACACTTTTACCTTTTTGTTTGCATCCTCTATACATTCCAAGGGCAGCACCCATACTATCAAGGTCCGGAGTCTCATGTCCCATTATAATTACTTCGCTGGCTTGATTTATAAGCTCCGATAGAGCATGGGCAATTACCCTTGCCTTAACCTTCGTCCTTTTTTCTACTTCTTTGCTTTTACCACCAAAGAATAGTAATTTTTCCCCATCCTTTACAACAGCTTGGTCCCCTCCTCTTCCTAGGGCAAGGTCCTTTGCTGCAACTGCAAATTGATGGGTTTTATGTGGATTTTCACCATTCATACCTATACCTATGCTTAAGGTAACAGGTATTTTATTGCCAAAATACATCTCCCTAACTTCATCAAGGATAGGAAATTTTTCTTCTATAACCCTTTTTATATTCTGTTCTTCAAATACTGCCACATATTTGCTTGTATCATATTTCCTAACAAAGGCATTTAGGCTTGAAGTAAAGGAATTAATCTTTTTATCAATTTCTGCAATCAATATTGGCCTATTTATATCATCCATACTCTTTAAAACTTCATCGTAATTATCTATCTCAATTAAGGCAACTACCATTTTCTTATTTTCATATTCTTCAATAAGCTTATAATAATTTGTTTTTTTGATAAAATAAAACAAAAATATATTTTTCCTATTTGAGGATTTTGATTTTACTACATTAATCAAAACATCATAATATTCTTCTTCTATCTTTACTTTATTTATTTCACTTATATTTTTTTCTATTATCCTTTGAAGATCTAAATCTTGAATAATCGTCTTTATACTCTTTCCATACGGATTTTTAACAACACCCTCTAAAAAAGGAGAATTAGCCCAAATAATTTTTCCCTCATCATCTGCAATAGTAAGGGGTATTGGAATTTTAGACAAAGTATTCCTTCCGGCAGTATCGATATTATTCGATATATCCTCTATAAACTTAAAAAACTGATTCTTTTTTACTTCTGAACTTTTGAAGTTATAATAAAGGAGAACCAAATAAACAAAAAATCCTACAAAAAATACGTAAACATTATAAAAGGCCAATATTCCTAACAATATAGCTATTATAAGCAGGTATATCCTTACATTTGGAATAAAATTTTTAAATTTATTATCCATAACAAACCTCCATCATTTTGGAGAATCTTTAATCCTTGATTTATCAAGTTTCCTTAAATTTAAGGAATAATCAACTATTCCTACTAAAAACAATAGATTGCCTAAGGAAAAGAAAACAAACAAAAGTATTAATACCCTAAAGGCCTTGGGTAAATTCTGTTTGTTGAGCCAAAAGCTTAAGGCTGCAAGACCGTTTATTGAAAAAGTTAAAAGCATTAGATACATTGCATTTAAAAGATATGCATCAGCATTTTTAACCTTTAGATAAGCTAATATATAGGCAATCAAAACTAAAATTATTACTGAAAAGGCAAGCTTTACAGGAACATACCAGTTTGAAAACTTAGGAATTTCTTCAAGCTTTATCCCAAACCTTGAGTATATTCCCTTTGCCAAAACATAAGTTATAATAGCCGACAAAAATCCATACATAAATAGGGCAAAAGGGATTAACATTAAAAGCATTTCCTTAGGAGGCATAGCTTTAAATATGTTTTCATAAACTTCCTTTTGAACTCCCATTTTTTCATAAAAGGACTTTGCCATGTCAATGCTTTTATAAAACTCATCTAAAGCAAGTTTAATATAATCCTGTCCAGCTATCAATCCAAATAATTTTATTGATATAGCAACGGATATAACATTGACAATTATCATTATAAAAATGGTATTTATAGCCCTCTCTTTCCTTTTAATCATAGTCCCCAATACTATACCTAAAACGCCGTTTGTTATTGCAAATCCAAGAGCTGTATAGGGGTCCGTAAATATAAATACTATTATTGTTGTAGCAACAAGTGAAAGAAGGCTATATTTATAACCATGTTTTATTTGCACCAATGCTAAAGGCAACGGCCACATAAAAAGTCCAACAAAATAAAATATAGGAACATATATACTTATTAAAATCAATACTACCGCAATAGCAGTAAGTAAAGAAGACTCTATTAAGGCCCTTGTAGACACCATCTATTCCCTTCCTTCTTTTAAGTATGTAATAAGACTAAGATAGTCTGTATCGCTTTTTTCATCATCCAAAAGGCTTGCCTTAAGTTTTTTTATAACCTTATCATCTATACTTGAATAATCAATTCCAAGCTTTTTAGCAAGAAGATAGGCAAGGATTATAATTTGAGACAATTCATCCTTAATCTCATCTAAATTTGCTCTACTTCCCTTTAACATAGATATATGCAAATCTGAAACTGAAGTCAACAGGAACGTTTTATATGTTTCTATAAGCCTTATATTACCCATTATATCCAATTCATCCCCCATTATTTCACCCCCGGAAGCTAAATCTTTATTTTATTATATCACATAATTATAAAATAAAAAGTGCCCATTGGGCACCTTTTATTCTTATTCTGTTGTAAATGGAAGTAGAGCAACGTTTCTTGCTCTTTTGATGGCAACAGTTAACTCTCTTTGATGTTTTGCGCAGTTTCCTGAGATTCTTCTTGGAAGAATTTTTCCTCTTTCTGTTATGAATTTTTTAAGCTTTGCTATATCTTTATAATCAATGTATTCAACCTTATCTACACAGAAAGCGCAAACTCTCTTTTTTGCTTTTCTTTGCTTTGTTGCCTTCTTTGCGTTTGACATACTATCCCCTCCTTACCTAAGTATTTAAAATGGTATTTCGTCTTCTCCATCGACAGGGAAGAATTCTCCTTCGTCGCTTGCAACTTCATCATGAGTAAAGGATGTTGCTTGCTCCTTAGGCCTATCTAAAAATTTAACTTCATCAGCCACAACTTCGGTTACATATCTGTTTGAACCATCTTGTGCCTGATACTTTCTTGTTTGAATAGAACCTGATACAGCAACAAGCCTTCCTTTAGTAAGGTTGTTAGCAACTAATTCAGCAAGCTTTCTCCAACAAACAACAGGGATGAAATCTGTCTCTCTTTGACCACTTTGGCCTACATAGGGCCTATCTACTGCAAGTGTAAAGGTGGTCACGGCAATACCCGTCCCTGCTGTATACCTAATCTCAGGGTCACGAGTTAACCTGCCTATAAGTAAAACCTTATTCATTTTATCCCACCTTATTAATCAAGTTTAACAACGATATGTCTTATTACGTTGTCGGAGATTCTTAAAACCCTGTCTAATTCCTTAGGTAATTCAGGGCTTGCAGTGAAGTTAATTAGAACATAATATCCTTCATTGAAGTGATTGATTTCGTAGGCAAGTCTTCTCTTTCCCCACTCATCAACGTTATCAATAACTCCACCGCCGTTTTCGATTACACCCTTAATCTTTTCAATAGTAGCCTTAATTTCTTCTTCTACTACATTAGGTGCAATTACGAAAAGAGTTTCATATCTTTTCATATCCTTCACCTCCTCCCTCTGGACTTACGGCCCACTCCTGTGGGCAGGGACTATAATATTTTAGCATATAAGTCATTCTTGTGCAATAGTATCCGGTGCATTTGATTTGATTATTTTTTTTACTGACTTTTCAAACTTAAACCTTGGAAGCATGACTATCCTGCCGCATTTTAAGCATTTTATTTTTATATCAGCACCGAGCCTTATAACTTCCCACGTCTTATTACCACAAGGATGCTCCTTTCTCGTTTCAACAATATCTCCTAAATAAAACTCCTTCATCGCATCACCCCTCCTTTTTTTCGATGATGACCCTTTTAGGATAGGGTATTTCTATATCTTCCTCCATGAAAGCTTTTTTAATTCTTTTTCTTAATTCATATTCTGCATCCCATTGCTTCATTGGTAAAGTTTTAGCTATTACCCTTAACTTTATTCCCGTTTCTCCAAAATTAGTTATTCCTAAAACCGTCGGCCCTTCTACAACATAATCACATTCTTTTTTAACATCTTCTGATATTTTATTTAATATATCTATCGCCCTTTCTAAATCCTCCTCATAGGATATATCAACCTCAACAAGGGCTCTCATATTTCCCCTTGACTTATTTGTCACCCTTCCTATTGTTCCATTAGGTATAATGTGAATTTCACCAGAAAAATCCCTTATCTTTGTCACTCTTATTCCTAACGTTTCTACTATCCCTGAAAAACCATCGATGGTTATGTAATCTCCAACAGCAAATTGATCCTCCAGTAAGATAAAAATTCCCGATATGACATCCTTTACAAGACTCTGGGCACCAAATCCAATAGCAACTCCCGCAACCCCTGTTACCGCAATCAAAGCCTTGACATCAAACCCTAAAGTTTCAAATATCCAAATAAAAGATATGATGTAAACTGAATACCTTAACAAACTCTTAAACAGTTCCTTTAAAGTATCCGCCTTTCTCTCATTTAATCCAAATTTTGACTTCTTTTGTCTTTCGAAAAATTTAGTAATAAGCCTATTTCCAATATAAATTGCTAATTTAGTTATGATTAAAATAATAACTATTTTTATTCCTTTATTTAAGTAATTAATCAGCATCCCATAACTAATTAAACTCATCCTATTCACCCCCTATTATGTGTAGTTTACATTATTTTTTTGAACAATTCAATAAAAATACCCATAAAAAAACCACAGTCTTTTTAACTGTGGCTTTACAAAATCGGCTCAAAAATTCTTTCCTCTCCAAAACTATAGAGCATTTTAACTTTTATCTTTCCATCGTTGATTAATCCTTTAATATTTTCTATTTCTTCATAATCAACCCTTATGGAAATGCCGCAGCTTTTAGTAATTTCCCTTGGGGTTGGCATTATTTGACCCTTTATTCCCTTTTCCTTAAGAACTGCTTCACATTGGATTGCATAGTTTGTGCTGTCAAAGGTAATAAGAATGTTTTTCATAGCACCCCTCATATTTTTATAGTTTTTGTTGCATTCATTTTCTCTACGATTGTATACATATTAGTTACAGAACCTACCACTAACTTTTCCTTTAAACCATAAAAGTCAAGGCATGTTCCACAGGATAATATTTCTGTTCCTAGCTCCTCTAACTTTTTTAAACTATCCAAAACATCGGAGCCTTCTGTTGTTAGTTTAACCCCAGAATTTAAAAATATAACTGTCCCTGGTTTTTCTGTAATTTCAGTTAAAGAATAAATAAAACTTTTCATGAGCATAGCTCCAAGCTTATCATCACCAGTTCCTAGTTTATCTGAAGATATAATATATGTCAAGCCCTGATCTACGCTTATATTGGATATACTGCAAACAACAGGCTCATCAACCTTTTTAATTTCACCCTTCTTTTTAGCATAAAAATGATAAAGTCCATCCTTTTCTTCCATATTAAAATCTACGTTAGCACTTTGCAAAAATTTTTTTACATTTTCCCTTGATGCTTGGTTATCAACTATAACTTCAATTTCATCAAAATCAGGATCTTCCACTGCTTTTTTTGTTAATATAACTGGTTTTGGACAAGTAAGTCCTTTACAATCTACAACCTTCATGCTACCACCACCTACATAATATTTACAATTTAATATTAAAACAACTGATATTTTTATTGAATAGTTATTTAAAATATCGATAATTTACTATATATTTATTGATTTTATTTATTTGATATCCTTTTAACTAACGAAAAAACAATATTGTAATGATAAAAGTATTTAGCGATTCTCGACGATTCTATTTCTCTTTTTAAAGAGCTTTCTTTTGGCGAAAGTGAAACTACAGGAATCATGAGTGCAAATACGATAAACAAAATTAAAACCCATTTTGTTAATCCTAAAACCATTCCAAGCAATTTATCTAAAAATCCTACCTTTCCCCTTCTTACTTTAACTCTTATATTCTCCCTTATAATATTAAAAACTATATTTGCCACAAAAAATATGACAAAAAAACATGCTGCATTCAAAAAAAGATCCGTAACGCTCTTAGATAAATTATTTTTATCTAAAACAAGATATAGTGCCGAAGATGCTGCCTTGTTTTTTTCAATTTTTTCTAAAAATATTTTTTGCATGTTTAAATATACTTCCGTATTGTTTATAATATAATAAGTAAGATATGGTGTTGCAATTTTAGCAAGGTAAAGAGAAAAGAATAATGATAAAAATTTAAGCAAAGTAGATATAAACCCCTTTTGTAAACCATCTATGCATCCATATAATAATAATAAAATAATTATTATATCCATTAAATTGCCATTAAATTTTATCATCCTATCCCCCCTTAAAAGTGAGGTGAAATTATGTTTGATCAATTATTTATTTTAAAACTAAAAAGGTTTGGATTGTTTTTACTAATTTATACAATTTCGTTTTTCATATTCTTTAAAACATTGCCCTATACCCTTCCCTTTGTCCTTGCTATTATTATAGCATTAATAAATAAGCCCTTTAATAACCTTTTAATTAGAAAATTTAAGCTTCCTGTTTCCCTTTCCTCTATTATTACAACGACAATAACTTTTAGCGTCATCTTCTATTTTCTTACCCTTATAACATTAAAACTAATTACTGAAGCTAAAAACCTTCTTGTTAAAGTGCCAAGCGTTGACGTTATATATCCATATATCCAAAACCTTTTAGTTAATCTTGAAAAACATTTAAGGACGCTGGATCCAACAATATTTAAAAACATACAGAATAATTTAAATTCTGTATTTTTAACACTTTTAAATATGACTCAAACTTTGTTAAACTCCCTTTTATCCTTTGCAATTAAACTTCCTTCTTTATTCTTAGTTATAGTAATAACCTTTATTGCAACATATTTTATGTCTAAGGATATTAACTCATATAAAATACAATTTACCAAAATTTTTAATGAGGAGGGCAAAAAAAAGTTTAGCGAGTTTTCCTCTGAAAGCTATAAAATGCTTGTAAATTACTTAAAATCATATTCTATCCTTGTTAGTTTGACCTTTATTGAAAGTTTTATTGCCTTTACCTCCCTAAAATTTAATTATGCACTCTTATTGAGCTTATTATGTGCCTTCCTTGATATTTTTCCTATACTTGGGATTGGACTTGTTTATTTTTCCCTTGCAGCATACTTTCTTTTAGTTAAAAACTATTATATTGCAATAGCTCTTGTAATTATTTATATAATTATTACTATAATAAGACAGATAGTAGAACCAAAACTTGTTTCCTCAACGTTAGGTTTAAATCCTATTTTTGTTCTCGCATCTATTTATATAGGAGTTAAGGCCTACGGCTTTTTAGGAATGCTATATTTATTATTTTTAATGGTATTCTATAATATCCTCAAAAAAATAAAACTCATATAGTATATTTAACCTCCCTTTTGGAAAAAATTTTAACTAGATTCAAAAGGGAGGTTTTTACATGCTTCAAGAAAAGAAACTCTGTTTTTCAATAGAAAGCGATAAACCAAACTCTGCATACCTTCTTTCAAATGAAATAATAAACATGTTAAAGGATTATGCTGATATAAACCAATTAGTCATCCTATGTATCGGAACAGATCGTTCAACTGGAGATTGTTTAGGCCCTTTGGTTGGAGATAAGTTGACTAAAAATTTTAACCTAAAGGGTGTAAATATCTACGGAACCCTTGAAAATCCTGTTCATGCTAAAAATCTTGATGATTATATTGATCTCATCTATAAGAGACATTTTGATCCCTACATATTGGCCATAGATGCTTCCCTTGGGAAAGTTGAAAACATCGGAAAGATTAATCTTTATGAAGGCCCAATATTTCCTGGCGCTGGCGTCAACAAAAAACTATCTCCCATAGGTAATCTTTCTATAACTGGTATAGTTAATATGTCAGGATTTATGGAATACCTTATTTTGCAAAATACCAGATTATCTTTAGTTATGAAAATGGCCGATGTAATTTCCTATTCTTTATACCTTTCAATTAAGAGGCTTTCAATAAATTCTTCTTTTACCTTAAGATAATTCCAAAATATACATCGCATAACTTTAAACCCTCCTGCTCACAATATAGGCAGGAGGGTTTATTATGATAATAAGTATTGATGATTCCCTTGTAGATTTATACAATCAATTAAAAAACCTTGGATATGATGTCCATAAAATCTCAGAAAACATTACTTCTGATGCATATATATACTCAGAAAAAACTACACCTCTTTACAAATTAAATTCTATGATTGAAGCAAAGGAAGGCGGCTCTTTAATGATCAACTGCGATAACATGGACTTAAAAGATATAATCTACTCCATCCACCACAAAACCTATACCCCTCTTTTTTAAGCTACATTATGTAGCTTTATTTTTTATTCATTGCATCCCTTAAAACCGTCTTTTCCTCCTCAGATAAATCATACTTTGAAATTCCATTTTTAATTGGCTTTGCAAAAACAGTGCTTTCATTTCTTCCATATATTCCTGTAACTATTACCCCATCATTATTATCGTCTAAAAGGGCAATTGAAAAGCTTAAATCGGAACCCACATCATCAAAGGCCTTATATCTTATAATTGAAAATTTTTGAATACAATTTTTAACTCTACCATCAACATCTTTATAAATTGCTTCTATTTCCTTTGTAGTCAAAAGGGCTTCATCAAGTTTTTTATTGTTTTCTATTAAAAGCTCCTCAATACTTTTTCCCATATTCCCTCTCATCATTTTTTTATATCTTTTTTCTAACCTTGATATTTCTACCTTATTTAATATTTCCAAAAATAAAAGGACGATGACTAAAATTATTAATAAAATTAGCATAGGGATTTGAAAATCTTGAATAAATGAGAAAATTATGTCCATATTCAACACTCCTTCTTAATTGTTTCACGTGAAACATTTATATATTTAATAACTCTAATATCCTTTGTAAGTCATCTTCTGAATAATACTCTATTTCTATTTTGCCTTTGTTTTTGTTGTTGTTTATCTTCACCTTTGTTCCAAAAAACATCTGAAGTTTTTCCTCAACATCCTTATAATGAGCAACTATTTTTTTCTCTTTTTTAACCTTTTTGTTGTTTATTTCTTTTATTAATTTTTCAGTTTGCCTAACATTTAAACCTTCTTCAACCACTTTTTTAGCTATTAAATATTGTTTTTCTTTATCTTCTATAGAAACAATTACCTTGCCATGTCCTTCTGAAAGTTTACCATCATTAATAAATTCAACAACTCTATCATCTAAATTTAAAAGTCTTAATGTATTTGCTATGGCCGATCTTGATTTACCTACTCTTTCTGCTATTTCCTCCTGTGTTAATTGAAATTCCTCCATAAGCCTTTTATAGGCAAGAGCCTCTTCAATAGGGCTTAAGTCCTCCCTTTGAATATTTTCAATTAATGAAATCTCCATTACCTCTCTGTCTGAAAGTTCCTTTTCCACGATAGGAACTTTTTTTAGTCCTGCAATTTTTGCTGCCCTCCATCTTCTTTCCCCTGCTATTATCTTATAAAAATCTCCTTCTCTTTTTACTATTATAGGCTGTATTACTCCATGAACCTTTATTGACTCTGCAAGGGCATTTATCTTTTCCTCATCAAACTTCTTTCTTGGCTGGTCCTCATTAGGGAATAATTTTGAAACCTCCACCTCAAATACATTTGAATCCTTATCTGCATCAGGTATAAGAGCCCCTAACCCCTTACCTAAAGCACTTTTTTTAGCCATTTTGCTCATCCCTTTCTAATTCAATAAATTCTTCTGCAAGTTCTTTGTATGCCTTTGCACCTGTTGAATTTTTATCGTATAGCATTATGGGCAAACCATGGCTAGGTGCCTCGGCAAGTTTAATATTCCTTGGAATAATCGTTGTATAAACCTTACCCTTAAAATATTTTTTAACCTCCTCAACAACCTCAATAGAAAGGTTTGTTCTCCCATCAAACATACTCATTATAACGCCTTGAATTTTTAAATCCGGATTTAAGTTTTTCTTTACAAGATTTATTGTGTTCATAAGCTGACCTACTCCCTCGAGGGCATAAAATTCACATTGTATAGGTATAAGGACGCTATCTGCTGCAGTTAATGCATTTATAGTTAATAGTCCAAGAGAAGGAGGACAATCTATAAAAATATAATCATAATCATTTTTTATACTTTTTATTGCCCTTTTTAATATTTTTTCTCGATATTCATTATATGTTATTTCAATTTCAGCACCAGCAAGTTCCACCCTTGAAGGAAGAATATATAAGTTTTCAACTACTGTATTAACAATGGCATCCTTAACTACTTCAAAATTTTCTTCCTTTGCATTCTCAATTATAACATCATACATAGAATATTCAAGGTCATCCTTTTCAATTCCAAGACCACTTGTTGTATTCCCCTGCGGGTCGATATCTATTAATAAAACCTTATATCCCATCTGAGCAATATATGAAGCTAAATTTATTGCAGAGGTTGTCTTGCCAACGCCCCCCTTTTGATTAAAAATAGAAATAATTTTACCCACACTATCACCCCTAGAATATTATAAAGAAATCTATAATATATATTTTACAGCATTATTTTTTTTCATTAAATAGTTAAGGGTGATTTTATGATTAAAATAATTTTATCAACTTTTTTAATAGTTTTTTTAGCTGAACTTGGAGATAAAACTCAGCTTGCCACCATGTTATTGTCTGCAAAATCAACTTCAAAATTATCTGTATTTTTAGGTGCCTCATTAGCTCTCATTTGCACAACTATAATAGGAGTCCTCTGTGGAAGTTTTATTGAAAAATATATTTCAAAAAATTTATTAAATATAATATCAGCAATCGTATTCATCTTTATAGGAATCCTTATTCTTATTCAAACAAAAAAATAGAGGCCTTTGCCTCTATTTAAGACTGTAGACAAATCATTTTTACCTTAGAACTTTTGCAAGAGCCCCGTGATAGGATTTCAAAAAGGCATCTCTCATGAGCTCTAGCAATTCTTGCTTTTCGACTTTTCAAAAGTCCGTAATTCTGCTCATGGACGTGCAGAGCCGAGTGGCCGACACGGATGTTGGCTCACGAGGGTAGGACTTTTGAAAACAAAGAAAAGTTTAGAATTGCTTAGCGAAATGAGCGAATGCCAGGGAAATCCTTCACGGGGCTTATCAAAAAAATTTTCAACAGTCTAAAATAAAGGCCCTTGCATCTATTTTTTTGGTATTCTTACTATTATCTCCATATAGTCATCGTATTCCTTGTGTTTATATTCAGCATCTATCCCGTTTTTATTCATTATGTCCTTTATAGTATTAGTGATTATCTTAGGATTAATAACCCATTTAAACTTTGGCTTTTCAGTTTTATTTTTTTCTTCCTTTTCCTTTTTTTCTTCTTTTTCATTTAATATTTTTTCAATCAAATCCTCAGTATCCTTTACGTTTAATCCCTTCTCAAGTATTTCCTTTAAAGCCTTTAATTGTAGTTCCTCAGAAGGAAGTTTTAAAAGAGCCCTAGCATGCCTTTCAGTTAGATTTTCCCTTAAAATTATCTCCTTGACTTTATCAGAGAGCTTTAATATTCTGAGCTTATTGGCAATCGTTGATTGCTTTTTTCCTATCTTATGGGCAAGCTCCTCCTGAGTAAAGTTATGCTCCTTTATAAGTCTTAAATATCCTTCCGCCTCTTCAATAAAGTTAAGATCCTCCCTCTGGAGGTTTTCAATAAGGGCAAGGACTGCAGAATCTTTATCGGTAACTTCAACTACAATAGCAGGAATCTCAGTTAAACCTGCAAGCTGTGATGCTCTAAGTCTTCTTTCTCCAGCTATTAGCTCATAAAAGTTTCCATTTACTCTTCTTACACTTATTGGTTGTAAAACACCATATTCCCTTATGGATTCACTTAGTTCTAGTAAAGCTTGATCATCAAAGTTCTTCCTGGGTTGATATGTATTTTGTTTTATAAGGTTTATAGGTATGTTGATTATTTCGTTTTCTACCCTCATTGCACCATCCCACCGTTTATAAATTTAACTATAATTAAGTTATTCTATAATTATTTTCCTTTTCCTGCTATTTCCCATTCAAATTCGTCAGCCAATATTTTTATTAATTCGTCATCTGATAGGCTTTTTTTCTATTTGAGCTGGCTTTCTTGGATATTTTTTGTCAGTCGGCTTTATTTTTTCGACAATTATTAACTTATGATCCATATCATATTCAGGAATGGAGGTAGTTATAATGTCGATAAGTTTTCCTCCTAACGTTCCAATAGCATTTTTTGATTCATTTATTTCCTCTTCTATAGATGGGCCCTTCATAGCAACAAAATATCCTTTAACCTTAACATAGGGCATACAATATTCAGATAGGACATTCATATGGGCAACTGCCCTCGCTGTTGCTATATCAAAGGATTCACGGAAATCATCTTTCCTTGCAAAATCTTCAGCCCTCCCATGGACAGCTTCAATATCTTTAAGACCTAAATTTTGGATTACATCAATTAAAAAACTTATTCTTTTTTTTAACGAATCTAAAAGGGTTATCTTTAAAGAAGGGTTAATAATCTTTAAAGGAATTCCAGGAAATCCTGCCCCTGTTCCTACATCTATAATTTTTAAATTGTCATTAATTAGTCCACTTTTAACAATAGATATAGAATCTAAAAAATGCTTTTTAACTATTTCTTCATCATCGGTAATAGCCGTAAGATTGATTTTTTCATTCCATTCCTTCAAAAGCCTCATGTAAATTTCAAACATATCCATCTGTTTGTCATCTAATGTTATGCCATAGCTTTTTGCACCATTATATAAAAGCTCCCTATTCATCTTCCTTCCCCTTTTTTCTTCTAATTTGTTCGATATAAACAAGTAAAACAGATATATCAGCAGGCGACACACCTGATATTCTGGATGCCTGCCCTATATTTTCAGGTCTTATCTTTGAAAGTTTTTGCCTTGCCTCCAGCCTTAACCCCTGAATATCGTCATAGTTTATATAGGGAGGTATCTTCTTTAATTCAAGCTTTTTAAATTGTTCTACTTGTTCTATTTGTTTTTTAATATAACCTTCATATTTAATCTCAATTTCAACCTCTTCCGTTACATCCTTTGGAAGGTAAGGCCTTTCTTTGTCGATTTTCTCAATATTTTCATAGGTTATCTCTGGTCTTTTTATAAGCTCATATAGGGTTATTCCACTTTTTATTTCAGAGCTTCCAATGGATCTTAAAACCTCATTATTCTCCTCTGAAGGAGAAATTACAGTCTTTTTTAATCTTTCGATTTCTTTTTCTATGTTTTCCTTCCTTCTTAAATACCTTTGATATCTTTCTTCAGTTACAAGTCCAATTTCATAACCCTTTGGAGTTAATCTTAAATCTGCATTATCCTGCCTTAATAAGAGTCTATACTCGGCTCTGCTTGTCATCATTCTATAGGGTTCATTTGTTCCTTTTGTTACTAAATCATCAATTAAAACTCCAATATAGGCCTCTGATCTATCAAGAACAAAAGGTTCCTTTCCCTTTACTTTTAATGCTGCATTTATTCCTGCAATAATCCCCTGAGCTGCTGCCTCCTCATACCCAGAACTTCCATTTACCTGACCAGCAAAGAATAAACCTTCAATGTTTTTTAGTTCAAGGCTTAGTTTAAGCTGAGTAGGATCTATGCAGTCATATTCAATTGCATATGCAGTCCTTAAAATTTCACAATTTTCAAGGCCTGGAATAGACCTATAAACCTGTATTTGAACATCCTCCGGAAGGGAGCTTGACATACCTTGAACATAAAGTTCTTCTGTGTCCTCACCTTCAGGTTCTATGAATACCTGATGCTTTTCCTTATCAGGAAATTTCATAACTTTGTCCTCAATAGATGGACAATATCTTGGTCCCACACCCTCTATAAGTCCTGCAAACAAAGGGGATCTATGTATATTCTGTCTAATTATTTCATGAGTTTTTTCTGTTGTATATGTAAGGTAACATGGAACTTGATCCCTTGTTATGTCATCTGACATAAAGGAAAATGGAACTACTCTCTCATCCCCAGGCTGAATAGTCATCTTTGAAAAATCCACTGATCTTCTGTGGATTCTTGCAGGCGTTCCTGTTTTAAACCTTCTTAAAGTAATTCCTAATTTTTCAAGGCTTTTTGAAAGTTCATTTGCAGGAAAAAGTCCATTAGGTCCTCCGCTATAGTTTACCTCTCCTATAAATATCCTTCCCCTTAAATATGTTCCTGTTGTTATAACAAGGGCCTTACATGAAAAATAGGCGCCGTTTTTTGTCTTTATCCCTTTTACTCTTCCGTCCTCAACATCTATATCAACTACTTCATCTTGCTTTATATAAAGATTTTCCTGTTCCTCCAATGTTTTTTTCATTAGGGTCTGATATTTTTTCTTATCAGCCTGGGCCCTAAGTGAATGAACAGCTGGTCCCTTTGAAGTATTCAACATTCTCGATTGAAGGTATGTCTTGTCTATATTTATTCCCATCTGTCCTCCAAGGGCATCAATTTCTCTAACAAGATGTCCCTTTGCTGTTCCTCCAATTGATGGGTTACATGGCATTAGAGCAATACTATCTAAATTTAAAGTTATAACGAGGGTTTTACATCCAAGCCTTGCAGATGCAAGGGCAGCTTCACATCCTGCATGACCTGCCCCGACAACTATAACATCATATTCTCCAGCGTGATACATCATATCCCTCCTATTTTCCAATGCAAAAATCACAAAAGATCCTATCTATAATATCCTCAGCAACTATATTTCCTGTAATTTCCCCAAGCTTTAAATAACTATCCTTTAACTCTACCGATGCAAGGTCAAGTGGAAGTCCACTTTTTATAGTTTCTATCCCTTTAACTATGCTTTCCTTTGCCTTTACAAGTGCATCCTTATGCCTTACATTTGTAACTAATATTTCATTCTTAGAAGAAACCCTTCCTTCAAAAACAAGATCAACTATCGCTTTTTTAATCTCGTCTATACCATGTTCCTTCTTAACAGATGCATTTACAACATGTTTAAACCTACCTTTTACATAATCAACATCTATTGCAGTCGGAAGATCCATTTTATTTAAAATGGCAATAACATTTTTCCCCTTAATTAAATCGATTATCTCCTCATCTTCTTTTTCTAAAGGCCTTGATGCATCTAACATAAAGAGTATAAGGTCGGCATTTTGAAGATACTCCTTAGATTTTTCCACCCCAATATTTTCTACTATATCATCGGTTTTTCTGATACCTGCAGTATCAACAAGAACTATTGGAACACCATCGATATTTATATACTCTTCTATAACATCCCTTGTAGTTCCAGGAATATCCGTAACTATTGCTCTTTTTTCCTCTAAAAGTGCATTAAGAAGGGAGGACTTTCCTACATTAGGTTTACCAACTATCGTCGTTCTAAGACCTTCCCTAAATATTTTTCCGCTTTCTGCATTTTTAATTAAATAATCTATTTCTGAAACTATAAATTGTAGATCAGAAACTAACTTGTTTACAACAAGCTCATCTACATCATCCTCTGGAAAATCAACAGTGGCCTCAATATGGGCAAGACATCCTAAAAGCTTATCCATAAGAGAATTTATCTTTTGTGAAAGTTTTCCCTTAAGCTGATTTACTGCAAGGTTTAAGCTATCGTCCGTCTTTGCCCTTATAAGGTCTATTACTGCCTCTGCCTGGGATAAATCAATTCTTCCATTTAAAAATGCCCTTTTCGTAAATTCCCCAGGTTCAGCAAGCCTTGCACCGCTCTTTAGAACCACCGATAAAACCTTTTTTACAGCTAAAACTCCTCCGTGACAATTTATTTCTACAATATCCTCCCTTGTATATGTATTCGGTGCTTTCATATAACTTAATATAACTTCGTCTATTATCTCATTTGTTTCAGGATCAACTATATATCCATAAGCCATAGAATAGCTTCTCATTTCTTTAATATCTTTACCCTTGGCACTTTTAAAAACTTTTGATGCTATTTCAAGGCTTTTATCACCAGATAATCTTACAATCCCTATTCCACCTTCTCCTATTGCCGTAGATATTGCAGCTATAGTATCGTTAAGCATCCTTTCACCTTCTTTATTTTGTTTATTTGATTTATATTATACCAAATTAAAAAGTTTTTCAATCAAAAAAGAGGCTTAAAGCCTCTTTATTTTTTTAAATCGATGACAACTTTTCTAAAGGGTTCTTCACCTATGCTATAAGTAGTTACATCAGGATGATTTTGTAGTGCTGCATGTATAATTCTTCTTTCGTATGGATTCATTGGCTCAAGGGTAATGCTCTTATTATATCTTTTTACCTTATAAGCTAATCTATTTGCAAGCCTTATTAAGGTTTCTTCCCTCTTTTTTCTGTAATTTTGTGTATCTAATAAAACCTTCTTAAATTCATTTTCTCCACTATCTTTGTTTATAACAAGACTAAGTAGATACTGAAGGGCATCTAAAGTCTCTCCCCTATGGCCTATCAAAGCTCCCATTTTAGGCCCCACAAGATTAACCTTTAAAATGTCATCTTCATCCTTAATCTGAATTTCACATTTGATTCCCATTTTATCAAGAACATCCCTTAAAAAAGACTTTGCAATAGCTTCATAATCCTTTTTTATAGTAAGTCTTACCTTTGCAGGCTTTGCACCTATAATTCCAAATACACCTTTGCTACCTTCATCTAAAATTTCAATATCCACCTTATCCCTTGTTACCCCTAATTCCTTTAACCCATTTTCAATGGCGCTTTCTACATTCTTTCCTATCGCCTCAATCCATTTTTTCATATATTCACCACCCTATTGCAGCTTTGCCTCTTCCTTATGCCTTATTCTATTGATTATAAAATACTGCTGGAGTATTTGAATGACGTTACTTATTATCCAGTATAAAACAACCCCTGCCTGGAATTTAAAGAACATAACTACGAATAAAATTGACATATAAAGATTCATTTTTCTTTGCTGCTGTGCTGAAGGATCATCTCCCTTAGGAGCAGTCATAACCCCCATCAAATAGCTTGATAAACCAGATAAAATAGGTAATATAAATGTTCTATCATATGATCCTAAACTCTCTACCCACAAAAAGCCAACGTCCTTAAATCCTTGAATATTTGCTACAACATAATACATAGCAATAATAATTGGCCATTGAATTAAAAATAAAAGACATCCAGATAAAGGATTTGTCCCGCTTTCCTTATAAAGCTTCATCTGCTCCTCTTGCATCTTTTGAGGGTCATTCTTATATTTTTCTTGAATTTCCTTTAATTTAGGCTGCATTTTTTGAATCATTATGCTTGATTTAGTTTGGCTTATTGTTAAGGGTAATAAAATAGTCTTTATTATAGCAGTAAATATAACAAGATCCAAAAAATAAGCAAGACTTAAATTAGATACATAAGTTGTTACAAAACCATGTATACCATTAAAAAATAAAGTCATCGGTTTAACTAAAAAATTCAAAGGTTTGACCTCCCTTTTTGAAAATTTAGAATTTAAGGAACAGGGTCATACCCACCAGGATGCAGTGGGTGACATTTTAATATCCTTTTTATAGATAAAACAGAGCCTTTAATGGCACCGTATTTTTCGATAGCCTCAAGGGAATACTGGGAACATGTTGGACAAAATCTGCAGCTTGGCGGCTTCATTGGGGATATATATCTTCTATAAAATTTTATCAAAAAAATTAAAATTTTTTTCATCTACACACCTTCTTTTAATATACCAGCCTTTTTAAGAAGATTAAATATAGATCCTTCAATATCATAAAAATTTGACTTTGCTGCCTTTCCCCTTGCAACAAAAACAATATCATGTCCAACTTTAAACTTATCTTTATTAATCCTAAAGGCTTCTTTAATTAACCTTTTTACCCTGTTTCTAACTACACTTTTTCCTATTTTTTTACTTACTGATATTCCAACTCGATTCATGTTGCTCCTGTTTTTAAAGACATATACCACCAGTGTGTCATCGCTGTAGGACTTTCCTCTATTATATATGAGTCGAAAATGCCTGTTTTTTCGAATTCTTTCTTCTTTTTTCATCATGTTTCCCCATTTCAGCCTAAAATTGCACAAAAAGGCCACATAACGCGGCCTTATGCAGTCAATCTCTTTCTTCCCTTCATTCTTCTTCTTTTAAGAACTTTTCTTCCATTTCTTGTTTTCATTCTCTTTCTGAAGCCATGTTCCTTTTTTCTTTGTCTTTTCTTTGGTTGGAATGTTCTTAACATCGCTTGCACCCCCTTCTTATATTTATCTATAGTTAATGGGCATATTACTACATTATACTTTACTATTAAGATTATATATGTATCATTAAAAGCTGTCAAGAAATTTACAGTTGTTAATAATCTTAAAAATTCATTGTGTTTTTTGTGGATAACTATTGTAATAATATATTATATTTGATAATATATTAATGCATATCCACAAAATCTGTGAATAACTTATATTTTATTCTGTGCTAAAAAGTTATTCACAATCTGTGGACAAAGTTGTGTATAACTTATTTAAAATTTCACGTAATTATAATTAAAATCTAGATTTTTTGTTGTTAGTAATGTTAATAATCAATTTGTTGATATTGTTGAAAGTTAATTTTTGACTTAAAATATTAACAAATTAACAGATTTGTGAATAACTTTGTTCCATCATGTCAACATTTTTTATTGTAGATTTTATAATGTGGATAATTATGTTAACATATACTAGGGAGGAAATTTTATGGACAATCTTCTTGAAATTTGGGAAAAAACTCAAGAAATTGTTAAAGCAGAGTTATCACCACTTGGTTTTAACACATGGATAAAATGCATTGATCCCCTTAAAATCACTAATGAAACAATATTTCTTCTTGCTCCAAACGAATTTACAAAGGGCGTTTTAGATGTAAGATATAAAGATCTTATAGCAAATGCCATAAAACTAGTTACTTCTAAAAAATATGAAATAAGGTTTGTCCTTTCAACGGATGAAATAAATTCTAATGAAAACAATCAAAATCAAAAGAAAAGGGAAAGACAAGAAGAAATATCCACATCTATGCTCAATCCAAAGTATACCTTTGAAACCTTTGTGGTTGGTAATAGCAATAGATTTGCTCATGCAGCATCCTTGGCTGTTGCTGAAGCTCCTGCAAAGGCATATAATCCTTTATTTATATATGGTGGAGTTGGTCTTGGTAAAACTCACCTTATGCATGCTATAGGCCATTATATATTAATGAATAATCCCTCTGCAAAGGTAGTTTACGTTTCATCCGAAAAGTTTACTAATGAGCTTATAAATGCTATAAAGGATGATAAAAACGAGGAGTTCAGAAATAAATATAGAAACGTAGATGTTCTTCTAATCGACGACATTCAGTTCATAGCCGGGAAGGAAAGAACCCAAGAAGAGTTTTTCCATACATTTAATTCTTTATATGAAGCAAATAAGCAGATCATAATCTCCAGCGATAGGCCTCCAAAGGAAATACCAACTCTTGAAGACAGGCTACGTTCCAGGTTTGAGTGGGGACTTATTGCAGATATTCAACCGCCTGATTTTGAAACAAGAATAGCAATATTAAAGAAAAAGGCCGACATGGAAAACCTAAGCATACCAAACGAAGTTATGGTCTACGTTGCTAATAAAATACAATCCAACATTAGAGAACTCGAAGGGGCTCTTATAAGAATAGTTGCTTATTCTTCATTAACTAATAAGGAGATAAGCGTTGAACTTGCATCAGAAGCACTAAGAGATTTTATTTCCAACAAAAATGCAAAGCAAATTACAATAGAACTTATAATGGATGTGGTTGCAAGCTACTATAATTTAAGACCTGAGGATTTCAAATCTCAAAAAAGAACTAAAAATGTAGCCTTTCCAAGGCAGATAGCTATGTTCCTTGCAAGAAAATTGACTGATCTTTCTTTGCCCAAAATAGGTGAGGAGTTCGGAGGAAGAGACCACACTACCGTTATACATGCCTACGAAAAAATCAATGAAGGGTATGAAAAGGATCAAAATCTTAAGGAAACTATAGACGAACTTATAAGAAAAATAAATCAAAAATAATCAACAATATGTTGATTTAAAATTTAATAATCTGTTGATAAACTAAATAAGCAATTTTTAAACTGAATTATGTGGATAATTAATGCGAGACTAAACCGCATTATCCACAATTTTTTATTAAATAAATCTCTTGATTTTTAATATTTAGATAGACTTATCAACATTTTCACAGCCCTTATTACTATTACTACTACTTTTTGTCCTATATAATATCCTCTATAAAAAATACTTTAAAAATTTATCCACTGTGGATAAAAAGGAGGTTAGTAAAATGTTTTTCACATGTGAAAAAAATATTCTGCAAGAAGCCATAAATATCGTTCAAAAAGCAGCTTCTTCTAAAACTACCTACCCTATACTTGAAGGAATTTTAATTAAGGCTATAGATAATAAAGTTTATTTTACAGCAACAGACTTAGATATAGGAATTGAAACCTTTATCGATGCAAATGTTATTAAACCAGGATCAATAGTTTTAAATTCTAAATTATTTGGAGAATTTATTAGAATGCTTCCTAACGACATAGTTTCTTTAGAACTTTTAGATAATAATTTTGTTAAGATAACATGCCAAAAATCAGAATTCATGATACTAGGTAATAACCCGGAGGAGTTTCCTAAACTTCCTGCAATTAATGAGAATTCCCTCTATGAGATTTCACAGGATATTCTAAGGCTTATGATAAAGCAAACTATATTTGCAATCGCACAGGATGAAACAAGGCCAATATTAACAGGTGTCCTATTTGAAGTTAAAGATAATGTATTGAGCTTTGTTGCATTGGATGGTTATAGATTATCTTTAAAGAAGGTTGAACTTGAAAATGCAAGTAATATTAATGCAGTAATTCCAGGAAAGACCTTAAATGAAATTTCTAAGATAATAGAACCGTCTGAAGATAAGGTAAGAATAACATTTACTCCTAACCACATACTTTTTAATCTTGGAAACACTAAAGTAATCTCAAGACTTTTAGATGGAGAGTTTGTAAATTATAGACAAATAATTCCTCAAGAACATAAACTTAAAGTTAAAGTAAATAGAAATCTTCTTCTTGATAGCATAGAAAGGGCATCCCTCCTTGCTAGAGAAGGAAAGACTAATTTAATCAAGTTTAACATTGGAAATGATAAGATGATAATTACCTCTGATTCTCAATATGGCAAGGTTCAAGAGGAAGTTACAGCTATGCTTGAGGGTGATAGCTTAAAAATTGCATTTAATTCTAAATATTTCTTGGATGTTTTAAGAATAATAGATAGTGAGGAAATTTATTTAGAATTTACTACAAACGTAAGCCCATGCGTTGTAAGAAAAGTAGATTCTGATGATTATATCTATCTTGTTCTTCCTGTAAGACTTATAGAAAACTAATGCCACCTTTTTAGGTGGTTTTTCAATAGATAAGGAGGATTTTTATGCAAAAAATTGAAATACATACCGAGTATATTAAACTTGACCAATTTCTAAAATGGATAGGTGTTGCAGACACAGGGGCTATGGCTAAGGTTATAATTAAAAATGGAGATGTGTATGTTAATGGAAATCAAACTTTAGAAAGAGGTAAGAAAATAAAAAAAGGAGACATAGTAGAAATAAAAAACATAGGAATATTTCAAATAGTTTAGGTGAAGATTATGTTTATTAAAGAATTGGAACTTATAAATTTTAGAAACTATTTAAACTTAAAGATAGAATTTTTAAAGGGATTAAATGTTCTTTACGGCCAAAATGCTCAAGGAAAGACAAATGTTTTAGAAGCGATAAATTTTATTAGCACTTTAAAATCCCATAGAACAAGTAAAGATAGGGAATTAATAAAATGGGGAAAAAGCAAAGCATATATAAAGGCCAACTTAAACAAAAGTTTAGGCGACTTTACCGTTGAGGTTCTAATATCGGAAATGTCTAAGAAAGAAGCAAAATTAAATGGAATAAAACTAAGTAGAGCTTCTGAAGTTATAGGGAATGCTAATACGGTTATATTTTCTCCAGAGGATTTAAGACTTTTAAAGGACGGCCCTGATATAAGAAGAAGATTTATTGACAATGAACTTAATCAAATAAAACCTAGGTATAATTACTATTTATCTTTATACAATAAAGTTTTGCTTGAAAGAAATAATCTTATTAAGAAGGGAATAGACAAATCATTATTAGACGTTTATGATCAGCAGCTCGCTGAGTATGGAAGTTTTTTAATTTTTAATAGAATTGAATTTATTAAAAAGCTAAGCATTATATGCAAATTACTCCATAGAAAAATCACTAACGGAAATGAAGAACTTGTTATAAAATATAAGGGTGACATTATAGATGGTGAATTAAAAAGTATAAAAGAAAGGCTATATTCTTTATATAAAAATAGCATTGAAGAGGACATAAAAAAAGGTTATACTTCAAAGGGACCACAAAGGGATGACATCGAAGTTTTTATAAATGGTGTAGATGCAAAGCATTATGCGTCTCAAGGACAGCAAAGAACTGCAGCTTTATCATTAAAACTTTCTGAAATTGAAATAATAAAGGGAGAAACAGGTGAATATCCAATACTACTTCTTGATGATGTTATGTCAGAATTGGATTTGCAAAGACAAAAGTATTTGTTGGATTCCTTAATGGATGTCCAAATTATACTGACTATTACAAGTTTAAATGATTTAGAAAAGTTTAGCATAAATAGAAAAAGAATATTTGAAGTATCTAATGGAAATATTCAAATTAAGGAATTTTGAGGAGGAATTATTATGTTTCTTCATCTTGGAGAAAATGTTGTTATACCTTTAAAGGAAGTTATAGCTATCTTTGACATAACATCAACTTCCAGCATAGATACAAAGGAGTTTTTAAAAACGGCAGAAGAAGAGGGATTTGTAAGAAGGATTACAAAAGATGAACCTAAATCCTTTATATTAACAGAAAGAGATAAAAAAAGTATAATTTATTTGTCTCCAATTTCTTCACTAACTTTAGCAAAGAGAAGCTGCTTTATTGATGAATTTTCAAAGGGGGATCTAAATGAGTAAGAAATATAGCGCAAGTGAAATTCAAGTTTTAGAAGGATTAGAGGCTGTAAGAAAAAGGCCAGGTATGTATATAGGAAGCACCGGTCCAAGGGGACTTCATCATCTTGTATATGAAATAGTTGATAATGCAATAGATGAAGCCCTTGCAGGTTTTTGTAAGAATATAGATGTTTTTATTCATAAAGACAATTCAATTACCGTAATAGATGATGGTAGAGGCATTCCAGTTGATATTCATCCAAAGCTTAAAAAAAGTGCAGTTGAAGTTGTATTTACTGTGCTTCATGCTGGTTCAAAATTTGGCGGTGGAGGATATAAGGTTTCAGGTGGACTACATGGTGTAGGTGCCTCTGTTGTTAATGCCCTGTCTAAATGGTTAATAGTTGAAGTAAAAAGGGATGGAAAAATATTTAGGCAAAAATATGAAAGGGGAAAGCCTGTATCAGAATTAGAGGTAATAGGTGAAGCTGAAGAAACAGGAACAAAGGTTACCTTCCTTGCTGATGATGAGATTTTTGAAACAACAGAGTATGAATATGATGTATTATCCCAAAGACTAAGGGAGCTTGCATTCTTAAATAAAGGAATTGCTATAAATCTTATAGATGAAAGGGTAGATAAGAAGGAAACTTATCATTATGAAGGTGGAATTAAAGAATTTGTTAAATATTTAAATAGAAACAAAGAAGTTTTACACGATGAGCCTATTTATTTTGAAGCAAGTAAGGATGATACAGTTGTTGAAATAGCTCTTCAATATAATGATGGGTATAACGAAAACATATTTTCCTTTGCCAACAATATTTCAACTACTGAAGGTGGAACCCATGTAAGTGGGTTTAAAACGGCTTTAACTAAGGTTATCAATGATTATGCAAGAAAGTATGGATTTTTAAAGGAAAACGAAAAGAACCTTCAGGGGGAAGATACAAGGGAAGGGATAACAGCCGTTATTTCTGTAAAGATAACAAATCCTGAATTTGAAGGACAAACAAAAACAAAGCTTGGAAACACTGAAGTTAGAGGTATAGTAGATGCTATCGTTACAGATAAGGTTTCTGCCTTTTTAGAGGAAAATCCAAGCGTAGCTAAAGTTATAGTAGAAAAGTGTTTATTAGCATCAAGGGCAAGGGAAGCAGCAAGAAAGGCAAGGGAACTTACAAGAAGAAAAAACGTGTTAGAAAATACATCCCTTCCTGGAAAACTTGCTGACTGTTCCGAAAAGGATCCTAAGCTTTGTGAAATATTCCTTGTTGAGGGAGACTCAGCTGGAGGTTCTGCAAAGGGAGGCAGAGATAGAAGATTCCAGGCTATTCTTCCTCTTAGAGGTAAGATAATGAACGTTGAAAAGCAAAGGCTTGACAAAATACTGGCTTATCAAGAAATAAGAAATATGATAACTGCATTTGGTGCAGGAATTGGTGATGATTTTGATATAGAAAAAATAAGATACGATAAAATCATAATAATGACGGATGCTGACGTTGACGGTGCACATATTAGAACACTACTTCTTACATTCTTCTATAGATACATGAGACCTCTTATAGAAGAGGGACATGTATATATAGCACAGCCTCCACTTTATAAGATATCAAAGGGTAAAAATATTTATTATGCCTACAGCGATAGAGAGCTTGAGGCGAAGTTAAATGAGATAGGCAGAGATAACGTTGAAATACAAAGATATAAAGGACTTGGAGAAATGAACGCAGAACAGCTATGGGAAACTACAATGAATCCTGAAACAAGAACTCTTCTTAAAGTTACTATTGAAGATGCAGTTGAAGCAGATGAAGTATTTACTATCTTGATGGGAGATAAGGTTGAACCTAGAAGGGAATTTATTCAAAAGAATGCTAAGAGGGTTCAAAATCTTGATATTTAGAGGGAGTTGAAGTTATGGACAAAAGGGATGAAATTCAATTAGTCGATATAAGCGATGAGATGAAAAAATGTTATATAGATTATGCAATGAGCGTTATAGTAGGTCGTGCACTTCCTGATGTTAGGGATGGGTTAAAGCCTGTTCATAGAAGAATTCTTTATTCTATGCATGAACTTGGACTTTTCCCTGACAAACAATATAGAAAATGTGCAAGAATCGTTGGGGATGTTTTAGGTAAATACCATCCACACGGTGATAGTGCAGTTTATGAGGCAATGGTCAGACTTGCACAGGATTTCTCAACAAGATATCCTTTAGTTGATGGCCATGGAAATTTTGGATCTATAGATGGTGACGGAGCTGCAGCAATGCGTTATACCGAAGCAAGGCTTTCTAAAATTTCCATGGAAATGTTAAGGGATATAAATAAAAATACCATAGATTTTGCGGACAACTTCGATGGAACTGAAAAAGAACCAACTGTTCTGCCGTCAAGATTTCCAAACCTTTTAGTCAATGGTTCTTCAGGTATTGCGGTTGGTATGGCAACAAATATACCACCCCATAATCTTGGGGAAGTTATAGATGGAGTTATAATGCTAATCGACAATCCTGAAGCCACTATTAAGGATCTTATGACTAAAATAAAGGGACCAGATTTTCCAACAGCAGGAATAATAGTTGGGAAAGATGGTATTAGAGAAGCCTACGAAACAGGAAGAGGAAAGGTAGTCGTAAGGGCAAAGGCTACAATAGAAGAAGAAAAGGGAAGACATAAAATTATAGTTACAGAAATTCCATATCAAGTTAATAAAGCTAAGCTTGTAGAGGACATTGCAGAACTTGTTAAGGATAAAAAGATAGAGGGAATCTCTGACCTTAGAGATGAGTCTGATAGACAAGGAATGAGAATAGTTATAGAACTTAAAAAGGATGCAAATCCTAATATAGTTCTAAATCTTTTATATAAGCATACGAAGCTTCAGGATTCCTTTAGCATAATAATGCTTGCCCTTGTTAACGGCGAACCTAAGGTATTAAACTTAAGGGAAGTATTGACACATTATTTAGATTTCCAAAAGGAAGTAATAAGAAGGAGAACTAAGTTTGAACTTGACAAGGCTGAAGCAAGAGCTCACATATTAGAAGGTCTTAGAATTGCCCTTGATCATATCGATGAGGTTATTAATTTAATTAGAAGTTCAAAAACTGTTGAAGACGCGAGAAATGGCCTAATGACACGCTTTGGCCTTTCAGAAAAGCAGGCACAGGCAATCCTAGATATGAGACTTCAAAGATTAACAGGCCTTGAAAGGGCAAAGATCGATGAAGAATATAGTGAGCTTATAAAGACGATAAACTACTTAAGGGAAGTTCTTGAAAATGAAAGATTAGTTCTTCAAATAATAAAGGACGAGCTTCTAGAAATAAAAGAAAAGTATGCTGATGAAAGAAGAACAAAGATTACAGCAAAATCAGACGAGATAAATATCGAGGACCTTATACAGGAGGAAGAAGTTGCAATTACGATAACCCATGCAGGATATATAAAGAGGATTCCAATTGACACCTACAGAAGTCAAAAGAGGGGTGGAAAGGGTGTTCAGGGAATGTCCATGAGGGAGGACGACTTTGTAGAGCATATATTCATAACCTCCACCCACAGCTATATTATGTTCTTTACAAATTTAGGAAGGGCTTATATGTTAAAGGCCTATGAAATACCAGAAGCATCAAGAACTGCAAGGGGAATGAATATAGTCAATATTCTTGCTATGAATCCAAGGGAGAAAATCCAAGCTGTTTTAGAGATAAAGGAATTTGATGAGGATAAATTCTTATTCTTTGCAACAAAATTAGGTATTGTTAAAAAGACATTCTTAAGCGAATTTGCAAACATAAGAAAGAATGGATTAAATGCGATAAACCTGAAGGTGGGAGACGAACTTATTGGGGTTAAGCTTACGGATGGAAAACAAAAAATAATGATTGTAACTCAAAATGGATACTGCATAACATTTGAAGAGGAAGATGTTAGAGTAATGGGAAGAACTGCAGCAGGGGTTAAGGGCATTACCCTAAGAGAAGGTGACATTGCAGTTGGAATGGAAGTTTATAATGAAAATTCAGATCTTTTAGTTGTAAGTGAAAATGGTTATGGAAAGAGAACTAAATGCACAGAATATACAGTTCATTCCCGTGGAGGAAAGGGAATGAAGACCTATAAGGTCAATGATAAAACAGGAAAAATAGTTGGAGTAAAGACTGTAAGGGAAAATGATGAGGTAATGCTAATAAACAATAATGGAATAATTATAAGATTAGAAGTTTCAACAATAAAACAAACGGGTAGAGATGCCATGGGAGTAACTCTGATGAAGACTCAAGAGGATGAAAGGATTGTCTCCATAGGAAAGATAAATAGCAATGATGAGGAAGAATAATCCAGGATAATTCCTGGATTCAGAGTGTTGAAAAAGTTGTTTTTTGATAAGCCCCGTGAAGGATTTCCCTGGCATTCGCTCATTTCGCTAAGCAATTCTAAGCTTTTCTTTGTTTTCAAAAGTCCTACCCTCGTGAGCCGACATCCGTGTCGGCCACTCGGCTCTGCACGTCCGTGTGCAGAATTACGGACTTTTGAAAAGTCGAAAAGCAAGAATTGCTAAAGCTTATGAGAGATGCCTTCTTGAAATCCATTCACGGGGCTCTTGCAAAATTTCAACACCAAAAGAAGGTTTGTCTACAATCTGAATCCAGGATAATTCCTGGATTATTTTTTTAACATAGTGTAAAATTATTGTAGGACGAAAAAGGACAAAAAATTTAAAAGAGACAACCCCTGTGGTAAAATAAAAAGTGGAAAAAACACAAATCAATAAGGGGGTGTCTCTTTTGAATAATATTATACAACATGATATTATACAACAACATTTAATAAATTTACACTACTAAATTAATAAAAAATGTAGAAGAAATGCTGTCAAAAGAATGGGATTTTACAAAACTTGTTGAGGTAGTTAAAGAATCGACTGATGAACTTGGAAGGAATATAATAAAAGAC
>NZ_CAKP01000103.1 GCF_000297115.1 Caloramator australicus RC3
GTCTCCGACTCAGATTTAATTCTTCCTTCAAATTGTCTGTGTTGTTTTATTTTTATTTTTGTCTTTAACTTTGGAACTTTTAGATAACTACCTTCAAGTGTTACTGTTCCATTTTGATTATTTGTAGTATAAGACTGGTAACCTTTCTTTTTCTTGAACTTTGGAAAAGCTGTTTTTTTATCTCTAAAGAATTTTTTATATGCTTTTTCTAAATTAAGTTGTGCGTTGGAAAGTGCAAGACTATCTACTTCTTTTAGAAAAGAATATTCTTTTTTATATTGTGCAGGTGTATTGTTTAGCATTTCTCCTGTTTTTTTATAGTATTCTATTTTGTCATGTAGCATTTTGTTGTATATAAATCTTACACAACCAAATACTTTAGCAAAATATTCTTCTTGTTCTTTTGTTGGATATATCCTGTATTTATAAGCCTTTAGCAAAATTACACCTCCTTCCTGTAATACTGATTATATCATAAAAAAGAATTTATCAATCAACATTCATCACCCACTTATAGAAGTGGGCGACTTCTGTTACTCTTTAGTTAAAATT
>NZ_CAKP01000102.1 GCF_000297115.1 Caloramator australicus RC3
TATCATGAACTGCACCACACTTCGGACATTTCCATTCTCTCAATGCTAAATTCTTTACATCAGGATTTTTATATCCACATTCACTACATGTTTGACTTGATGCATAACTTTGTGGTGCTATTATTATTTCTCTGCCATACCATCTTGCTTTATATTCTAACATCCTTCTAAATTCTGCCCATGATACTTCTGTTATTGCTTTGGCTAATTTATGATTTTGTTGCATATTTTTTACCTGTAAATCTTCTAAAACTATCACTTGGTTTTCGTGTATAATTTTAGAAGATAATTTGTGAAGAAAATCTTTCCTTTGATTTGATATTTTTTCGTGTAGTTTTGCAAGTTTTTGTCTTGTCCTTTCATAGTTTTTACTTTGCTTTTGCTTTCTTGATAATGATTTTTGTATAATTTTAATTCTTTTTTCTGTTTTTCTTAACCATTTTTGGATTTTTCTACCTTTGTTCCATCTGATAAAATAGCAAATTCTTTAATTCCTAAATCTATACCTACTTTTTTTATCTATTTTTAGGTAATTCTTTAATTTCTTCTTCTACAAGTATAGAAGCATAATATTTGCCTGTTGGCGTTTTTTGATATAGTTACGGATTTTAATTTTTCCTTCAAATTGTCTGTGTTGTTTTT
>NZ_CAKP01000101.1 GCF_000297115.1 Caloramator australicus RC3
TGGCAGGCCAAGCCTTTTTACTACTGTTGATTTTATCGAAGCACACGATAAAGCATTTGAATTCTTTGGTGGAAGCACTAAAGAGATTGTTTATGATCAAGATAGGCTTCTTGCAGTTGATGAAAACTTTGGTGATGTAATATATACTGAAGAATTTCAAAAATATGTGGACTTTATGAAATTTAAAATTAGATTATGTAGACCATATGACCCAGAAAGTAAGGGGAAAATAGAAGCGGTAGTGAAATATGTTAAGAATAATTTTGCAAAACATAGAATTTTTGAAGATATAGATTCATTTAATAAATCCTGCTTAGAATGGCTCGATAGAACAGGCAATGCAAACGTTCATGGGACAATAAAAAGAATACCGAAAGAAGTGTTTGCACTCGAAAAACAACACTTAATTCCGGTATCCCCAAAACAAAATTCACCTAAGAACATTTTAACCTATGTCGTTAGAAAAGACAATACCCTATTGTATAAGCAAAATAGGTATCAATTACCCAAAGGAACTTATGAACCTGGTAAAAAGGTTAATGTTGTTATCGAAGGTGAATTTATCAAAGTTTTGGATATTGAAAAAAATAATTTAATAGTTAAGCATAGGATATCCAATGAAAGGGGGAAGTTGATAAAACTTTCGCATCCTGAAAGAGATAGAAATACTGAACTTGATAAGCTTTATGATGATGTTTTTAGATTGCTTGGCTTTTCAGAAGAAGCTAAAATCCTGTTAGATGAAATCAGAAAAGAAAAAGCAAGATATTTTAGGGATCAATTAAGTCTTTTAAAAAAAGCAGTAGAAGGCATTGATGCTGATGTAATTAATAAAGCTTTAATGTATTGCTTGGAAAGAAGGATGTATTCAGCTACGCTTTTTAAAGAAGCGGTTGAATATTTCAATCTTAAAGAAAAAGAAAAAATAGGCACAGAAAAACAGAAAACAAATCCTATCCCTGAAAAATACAAGAATGTAAAACCTGACATAAGAAGCATTGAAGAATATTGTAAGATAATTGGAGGGATAGGGCAATGGATAAGATAAAGATAATCAAAGATTATGCGAGGAATCTTAAGCTTGGGTATATACGGGATAACGTCCAGAAGATTATTGATGATGCAGATAATAAAGATTTATCATACCATGATTTGATAATAGAGCTATTAAAGGGTGAGATAGAGCAAAGAAATAGAAAGGCACAGGAAAGAAGGCTAAAACAGGCTGGATTTCCTGTGATAAAAACAATAGAAAGCTTTGACACAGAGTTTCAAAGATCAATAACTAAAAAGCAGATAAACAGGCTTTTAGAGATGGACTGGATAGATAATATATATAACCTAATATTTTTAGGGCCACCTGGAGTAGGTAAAACGCATCTTGCAATAGCACTTGGATACAAAGCTGTTGAAATGGGATACAAGGTAAGTTTCACAACGATGGACAGGCTAATGTATCATTTAAAAACACAGGATATATCAAGGAAAAGCAAAAGTAAAATAAAT
>NZ_CAKP01000100.1 GCF_000297115.1 Caloramator australicus RC3
CTTGCAATAGCACTTGGATACAAAGCTGTTGAAATGGGATACAAGGTAAGTTTCACAACGATGGACAGGCTAATGTATCATTTAAAAACACAGGATATATCAAGGAAAAGCAAAAGTAAAATAAATAGGATATACTCTTCAGACCTTGTCATAATTGATGAAATTGGATATTTACCGATTTCACATGAAGAAGCAAATATGTTTTTTCAATTAATATCAAATCTACATGAACAAACGTCAATAATTATCACATCTAATAAAGGGTTTGAAGAGTGGAGTGAGCTTTTGCAGGATGTAGCATTAACCACAGCTATATTGGACAGGCTAACCTACCGATGTGAGATTTTTAATATGACAGGCAAAAGCTACAGGTTGGAAAACAGGAAGTCGCTATTTAATGATTAGATGGAAAAATTTCGGGATAAAAAATTTCCGAAATTTCTCCAAAAGTACTTGCCGATTACAATAGTCCGGCTTTTGGAATATGCTCTAGCATTTTTTATACAACCTTTATATTAAAAGAGCATAATATTAATAATGCTGGGATATGGAATTAAAATTTTGTTTTTCTTGAAGTGATTTCTTTTATATATTATAATTATTTATAAATAATAATTTTCTAAAGAGGTGTTTTATATGGAGTCTTATAATGAGTTGATAGTGTATTTAGAAAAAGGGGATAAAAAATCTGCAGTTAATTTGCATTAAAGCTATTGGGTTAAGGCAAAATTGATATTCTTAAGCTTTATAAAGATATATTATCTCCAAGTTTAAACAATATGTTTTGCGGTGTAGATGAAAAGAAAGTATACATATGAATGGATCACGTTAGAAGTTCAATTGTAAGAACAATAATAGATTGTATACCCCAGAAGAATAGCAGAAAAGGCTGATAGAATAGTTGAAATTAAGGATGGAAGGGTATATATGGATATATTAAGATAAATTTGTATTTATATATTCAATGCTTTATTATAACATAGTGGGGTGATATGATGAATTTTGATAGATTTAATCCAGTAATATTAGCATTATTTGGAACACTTTTTACTTGGTTTTTAACAGCGTTGGGGTCTGGGATGGTTTTTATATTTAAAGAACTTAATAGAAAAGTATTAGATGGGATGCTTGGATTTGCAGCTGGTGTTATGATTGCAGCAAGCTTTTGGTCTCTTTTAAATCCGTCAATAGAAATGGCTGAGAATATGGGAATTATTTCTTGGGTTCCTGCAGTTGTAGGATTTTTATTGGGTGGTTTCTTTTTAAGAGCAGTGGATATGTTTATGCCACATCTACATATGTTCTCGGATGAAGCAGAGGGTATAAAGACAAGTTTAAAAAGAAGCATACTTCTTGTTCTTGCTATAACGTTACACAATATACCAGAAGGGCTTGCGGTTGGAGTTGCATTTGGTGCTTTAAATAGTGGAGATACATCAGCTAATTTGGCAGGGGCGATTGCCCTTGCAATAGGAATTGGGCTTCAAAACTTTCCAGAGGGGGCAGCAGTTTCGATTCCACTTAGAAGAGAAGGACTATCAAGATTTAAAAGTTTTATGTATGGTCAGATATCAGGAGCAGTAGAGCCAATTGCAGCTGTGATTGGTGCATCTTTAGTTGTTTACATGAAGGGCATATTACCCTATGCTCTATCATTTGCAGCAGGTGCTATGATCTTTGTAGTTGTTGAGGAACTTATTCCAGAATCACAGGCAGGGGAACATACGCATATAGCTACATTAGGGACTATGATAGGATTTGCTGTTATGATGTTATTAGATGTGGCACTAGGATAGAGTGTTATTTTAGAATAAAAGGGCTTTTCCACACATTTTCTTCTCCACCCCAAGCATCATATGTTTCACAAACTTTATGTTCAGGACCAGAAAGTAACCTGTGATAAATAATATTAATTTACTGAATTTTTTTTATTTAAGTATTGACCAAGAATAAATAAGTTTGCTATAATAAAAATGTATTACGAAATGGGTTTCGTAAAATATTAAAAGAGGTGCATAGATTTGACAACTATATACGATATATCTAAAGCAACAGGATTTTCACCTACAACTGTATCAAAAGCATTAAATAATTACCCAGACGTAAGCGAGAAAACTAAACAAATAATTTTAAAAAAGGCCAGTGAAATGGGGTATATTCCTAATTCTCATGCAAGGATTTTAACTACGAAAAAATCATGGACAATAGGAATATTATTTGATGAAAAACTTAATATAGGTATAAAGCATCCATTTTTCAATGCAATTATTGAAAGTTTTAAGAAAAATGTTGAGATGAAAGGTTATGATCTTTTATTTATATCAAAGGATATAGGTAAAAATCCAATTACCTATTTAGATCATTGTAAAATAAGAGGAGTAGACGGAGTTATAATTATAACTTCAGATCCTAAAAATGAACAAATTCAGGAGATCATAAATAGCGATTTCCCTTGTGTATTAGTTGATAATGAAAGCGATGTTGCTAGCAGCGTTTACTCAGATAACCTTCGAGGATGTTATTTAGCTGTTGAATACCTTTATTCTTTAGGACATAGAAAAATAGCACATATATATGGTAGTCAAGAAACTTTTGCAGGTAAGATAAGATATGAAGGATTTATAAATGCCTTGGAAAAGTTGAATCTAGAGAAAATTGATGAATATTTGGTGGATGGTGGATATTTTTCATTTGACGGTGGTTATAGAGCTATGAAAAAAATTTTAGAAATAGATGATAGACCTACAGCAGTTTTTGTATCAGGTGATCTTATGGCCTTTGGAGCAATTAATGCTGCTAAAGAAGAAGGTTTAAGAATTCCTGAAGATATATCTATTATTGGATATGATGATTTAGAAATGTGTAGGTATTTTACACCAAGACTTACTACCATAAGACAAAATACCGAATTAATAGGTGAACAAGCAGCGAATATATTAATAGATGCAATTGATAAAAAAATCGCACGAACTTCTGTTATTGTTCCTGTAGAACTGATAATTAGAGATTCTTGCAAATCCTTAATTTAGTTAATTTTACTCAAATTCGAAACCGGTTTCGATTATATTTAAATAATGATGTCCATAATTTTTAATAAACCTAAGAAGAGGGGGTATATTAAGTGAAAAAATTACTAAGTGCTGTTTTATCAATGATCCTAATAACAACATTATTTGTTGGATGTGGATCAAAAACTAACAAGAATGCAAAGGAATTGGAAATTAATAAGGACAAAGTTTTAAGGGTATGGTCATTTACAGATGAATTAAAGAAACCCTTAGAGTATTTTGAAAAGAAATACGGAATAAAAACAGAACTTACAATTATTCCGACTGAAAATTATGCATCTAAAATACAGCCAGTTTTAGAAAGCGGAGTAGGAGCTCCTGATGTATTTACAGCCGAAATAGCATGGGTAAAGCAATGGATTGACTTGCCATATTGGGAGAATCTATCAGAAGATCCATATAATGCAGATGAGTGGGAAAAGGATTATGTTCCATATGTATTTAATCTTGGAAAGGACAGCAATGGTAATGTAAAGGCATTATCATGGCAGGCAACACCAGGAGGATTCATTTATAAAAGATGGATTGCAAGAAAAGTATGGGGAAACGATGATCCTGCATTTGTTGGAGAAAAGTTATCATCAATGGAAAATTTCTTTAAAGCAGCTGAAGAACTAAAGAAGGCAGGTTATAAGATAGTGCCAGATGAAGGTGCAATTCGTTGGTTTGCTAAGGGTTCAGATCCAAAACCATGGGTAAATGAAAAAAATGAGTTGCAATTAACACAAGCACAGATAGATTTCATGGATTATCAAAAGAAGTTACGTGAAAATGAATATACTGCAATGGCTCCAGAATGGTCACCAGCATGGTTTGCATCAATGCAAGGACCTGTTCCTTTTAATGCTGGTTGGGATAAATTAGATAAAGTAAAATCAGACAAAAAAGTTGAAGTGTTTGGATATGTTATGCCTACTTGGGGATTACATTATGTTATTAAACCAAATGCGAAGGATACAGCAGGCGATTGGGGTTTAACTTCGGGACCATCACCATATTTTTGGGGAGGAACATGGATAGGAGTATATTCAGGATCAGATAATAAAGGTGCAGCATGGGAATTCGTTAAAATGATGACTCATGATGAAGAGTTTTTAAATTGGTGGTATCAAGAAACAGGAGATTTACTTTCATATAAACCTGTTACAGACAAAGTAAAGGATACAGCATCAGATAAATTCTTGAAAGGTCAAAACCATTATCAATTCTTCTTAAAAGAAGCTGAAAAAATCAATCCTAATATAGTTACTAAATACGACCAAGGTATAGACAATATTTGGGGTAATGTAGTATCAGAATATGTAAATGGTAAGAAGACTAAAGAACAAGCGATTAATGAATTTTATAAGCAGGTTAAAAACGCATACCCAGAGATTATAACTCCACTTGATAAGCAATAATAATAAAAAAACACAAGTATAATAGGTGGACAAAAGTTCACCTATTATACTTATATTTTAAAAGGAAAGAGGGTGCACTATGAATTCTAGAAATAAATACGGCTATTTATTTATATCTCCATTTTTTATAGTATTTAGTATATTTGGTATTTATCCTATATTTCTTTCTTTATATATGAGCTTTACAGATTATAAAGGAATTGGCTCGCCCTTTAAAGCAAACTGGGTAGGATTACAACAATATCTAAGATTAGCAAGTGATAAATACTTTTTGCAAGCATTCGTAAATACATGGAAAATATGGGGAGTAAATATTATATTGCAATTATCCTTAGCGTTGATATTAGCTATTCTATTTTCAGATATAAGACTAAAGCTTAAGGGTTTAAGTCTATTCCGTGCGATTTTTTATTTACCTAATTTGATGACAGTTTCTTCTGTTGCATTATTGTTCTTATATATTTTAGATTGGCAACATGGAGCTCTTAATGGCCTTTTACTTAAATATGGATTTATCTCAAAACCTGTTAATTGGCTTGGAGAACCAATTACAGCACAATTATCTGTTTCGCTAATACAGACATGGTTATGGTTTGGACATACATTTATTATTATTTTTGCAGGAATCCAGGGTATTTCAAAAGATTATTTTGAAGCAGCTATGATAGATGGGGCCAATAGATGGCAAACATTTTTTAAAGTAACACTGCCATTGCTAAAACCAATTATGATTTATGTAGTTATTACATCTTTAATCGGTGGATTACAATTATTTGAAATACCATTTTTAATATCACAAAATGGTCTTGGAGGACCAGAGGGTTCCTTAGTTACGATGGTATTATACTTGTATAATCAAGCATTTAAGTATCATAATTTTGGCTATGCATCAGCAGTAGCTTATGGTTTGTTTTTAATAATATTGATATTTTCTATGATCGTTTTCAAAGGCATGTTTAAGGAAGAGGTTTAAGGGGGTGTGATTTTTGGATAAAAGAAACATTATTAAATGGCTTATATATGCTGCGTTAACTTTGCTGGCAGCCGCTTGCTTGTTACCCTTTGCTATGATGATAATAAATTCTACACGTTCTAATACTGAAATAGTAAGAGGCTTTACGCTAATTCCAGGAAAGAGCTTGATAGAAAACTATAAAAATATGATGTATCATATGGATGTTAGCGACGGAATATTTAAAGGAATTTGGCTTGGTTATAAGAATAGCTTTATTATTGCTTCATCTGTAACGATATTAAGTGCATATTTTTCAGCTTTAACAGCCTATGGATTTTACGCATATGAATTTAAAGGGAAAAAACTATTATTTATAATTATTTTAATAATGATGATGATACCAAGTCAATTAAGCTTACTAGGCTTTTTCGAGCTAAATAAAGCTTTAAAAACATTAGATAGCTATATACCACTAATAGTTCCCTCAATAGCGACGCCCTTTACTGTGTTTTTTATGCGTCAATATTTAATCTCATCAATGCATCCTGCGGTAATCGAAGCGGCCAGAATAGATGGTGCAGGTGAATTATCAATTTTCCATAAAATTATTTTACCAATGATGCTGCCAGCGATTGCAACAATGTCAATATTTACTTTTATTGGAGCGTGGAATAGTTATATAGTCCCATTAGTTGTAATATTTTCACCTGAAAAATATCCGTTGCCTGTTTTGATGGGATATCTTAAGGGAGGAAAAGTTGCTGAAAATTTAGGTTCAATGTATTTGGCAATTTCTATGTCAGTTGCGCCTATTATTATAGCATTTATGTTCTTATCTAAATATATTATTAGCAGCATTTCGGCAGGATCAGTAAAAGAATAAAGATTATGACTGGGAGCGTTAAGGGAGGATAAATATGAGTAAGTTTTACTTTGATGAAAAAAATAGATTTGTTATAGAAAATTTTAATGCATCAAAGCCTTTTGCAAGTTTCTTACCTGGAATAGCAGGTAAGAAGGGAATTCCAATGTGGATATTTTACGTCAATAGAGGTCAATGTATATCATCCTTTGGAATAAAAAACAAAGATAATCCAATAATGGAGTTTTTCCCAGCATATAAATGTTATCAAAATGTTCAAAGCGTAGGATTTAGGACATTTATAAAGTTTACAGATGAACAAAATATATATGAACCTTTCTTATATCCAAGAAATAATAAAGTTAATCAAAAAATGTATATAGGAATGAATGAGCTTGAAATAGAAGAAGTAAACACAGAAAATGGATTGCAAATAAATGTTCTTTATTTTATGCTTCCACAAGAAAAGATAGCTGCTCTAGTTAGGAAAGTAACAATTAAAAATATTTCAAACAACAAAAAAAGTCTTGAAATCTTGGACGGGATGCCAGTAGTGCTTCCATATGGGATAAGCGATGGTGGATTAAAACAAGTTGGCAATACCCTTAAAGCATGGATGGAAGTATATAATCATGAAGGCGGAATCCCAATTTTTAGAATGAGATCGTCATCAGAAGATAGTGTTAATGTTACAGAGTTTAAAGAAGGTAATTTTTACTTGTCATTTAAAAATGTAAAAGGTAAAAAGGATTTAATAAATCCAATTGTTGATATTGACCTTGTTTTTGGAATGAATACATCCCTTAGCTATCCAGATGTATTTTATAATTTCCCTTTAAGTGAAATTTTAGATAGAAAGCAAATTACTTCAAACAAAATACCATGTAGTTTTTCAGCAGTAAGTTTGGATGTTAATGCAGGGGAAGCTTTGGATATATATACTATTATCGGCCATGCACCGGAGATTTCTGTTTTAGAAAGCTATAAAGAAATATTTATGGATGAAAATTATATTAATAATAAATATTTAGAAGGTAAAAAAATTGTAGAGAGATTAACAGATGATATATATACAAAAACATCATCGAAGCTATTTGATGAATATTGTAGACAAAGTTACCTAGACAACATTCTAAGGGGTGGATATCCTTTAATATTAAAAAATGGTGACAAGCCACTTGTTTATTATATGTATTCAAGAAAACATGGCGACTTAGAAAGAGATTATAATTACTTTTCACTTGAACCAGAATATTATTCAAGCGGAAATGGAAATTACAGAGATATAAATCAAAATAGAAGAAATGATGTTTTCTTTAATCCAGAAGTAAAAAGTTATAACATAAAAATTTTCATGAATTTAATTCAATCAGATGGTTATAATCCACTAGTTATTAATGGGGTTAAATATAGAATTAAAGCTAACAGTTTAGACTTTATCGACGAACTAGCTGAAGATACAGACAAGTTAAAGGAGATTTTATCAAATCCATTTACACCAGGTAGGCTGATTACATTTATAGAACAAAGAAATATAAAACTTAAGGTTTCACAAGAGGAATTCTTAACAAAGATTATGGAAAATGCGGAAGAAGAAATTGATGCAGTTCATGGTGAAGGATTTTGGACGGATCATTGGACATATAACTTAGACTTGATTGAGAATTATTTAGAGGTTTATCCAGATAAAAAGAGGGATTTGCTATTTAATGAATATGATTATACTTATTTTGATAATAGTAAAGTTGTCTTACCAAGGGAGAAAAGATATGTATTGTCTAACGGTAAAGTAAGACAATATAATTCAATAGTAGAAGATAAGGACAAAAAGAAACTTATAGAATCAAGAAAAACTTATAAAAATATAATGAGAGCTAACAAAGGCGTAGGAGAGATATATACAACTAATTTAATTGTGAAGCTATTAAATCTTGCAGCAGTAAAATTTGCTACTATTGATCCTGCTGGAATGGGAATTGAGATGGAGGCAGGAAAACCAGGATGGTATGATGCATTAAATGGTCTTCCTGGACTCTTTGGTTCTTCAGTTGCAGAGGCCTTTGAATTGGTTAGACTTTTCAATTTTATATTAGATGTTTTAAAGGAATATCCAGATGAAGAAATTAAAATTCCGATTGAAGTTATGCAGCTAATTGAAAACGAAGTTAAGTATGTTCAAAGATATAACGAATCAAATATGGATAATAAAGATTATGATTTTTGGTCAATTATGTCTGATTTACGTGAGAAATATAGGGAAGATGTAAAATTTGGGTTTCAAGGCAAAGAAGTATCTGTAAGATCAGCGGAATTGATAGATAAGATCAAAGAACTTAAAGATAAATTACAGTTGGGCTTAGATAAAGCTATTATAAATAACGATGGTTTAATGCCTACGTATTTTTATTATGATGTAGAAGAATACGAGATCATTAAAGGCATTGACAAAGATGTAGACGATGAAAATCAAGAAAAGTATATTAGAGCATTAAAATTTAAACAAAATAAAATGCCATTATTTTTGGAAGGGATAGTTAGAGGGTTTAAAATTTACAATGATAAAGACTTCTTAAGAGATGTATATAAAAGAGTAAAAAACAGTGACTTATTTGATAAAAAATTAAAGATGTATAAAGTTAATGCCTCTTTAAATAAGGAAACTATAGAAATAGGCAGGGCAAGAGCATTTACTCCTGGATGGCTAGAAAATGAATCAATTTGGCTTCATATGGAATATAAATATATGCTTGAGCTATTAAAAAGTGGTCTTTATAAGGAATACTATGATGACTTTAAAAACGTATTGATACCCTTCATGGATGCAAGTGTATATGGCAGAAGCCCACTTGAAAATTCATCCTTTATCGCAAGTAGTGCTAATGTCGACGAGTCAATTCATGGAACGGGATTTGTTGCAAGATTAAGTGGTGCAACTGCAGAATTTTTGAGTATGTGGAGGTTAATGTTTGTAGGTAAAAAACCATTTAAAATTATAAACGGCAAACTCACTTTGAGCTTTAATCCTGTGTTACCAGAATGGTTATTCGATGAAGAGAATAAAGTTAGCTTTAATTTTTTAGGCAGATGCAGGGTAACATATTATAATCCATCTAGAAAAAATACTTATGAAATGGACATTACTAAGCAAAAAATAATAATCTATTTACCTAGTGGAAATACTATTGAATTTTTAGATAATTTTATAGAAGAAGAATATGCAACATTGATTAGAGAAGGAAAAATAAACAGAATAGATATTTACTTAAAATAACACTCATAGGTGGGATTTAAATGAGAAGTAAACTTAAAGTTTATTTAACAGCAAAAGATACTGAAGATAGATTAGCATTGAAAGAAAATAAAGCTTTAAACTTCGGTGAAAAAGTTGATAAAGCAATTGAAGTATTTGAGGATGAAACTTATCAGACAATCGAAGGATTTGGTGGTGCCTTTACTGAAGCGGCTGCATATAATTTTTATAAACTAGGAGAAGAAAACAAAAATAAGATTTTAAAGGCTTATTTTGATAAGCATGAAGGAAATGGATATAATCTCTGTAGAACCCACATAAATAGCTGCGATTTTTCATTGGGAAATTATGACTATGTAGAAGAATACGATGTTGAACTTAAAAGTTTTAATATTGCCAGAGAAAAAAAGTATGTTATTCCATTTATTAAAAAGGCAATGGCTTTTTCTAATGATATTAAACTTTTTGCTTCTCCATGGAGTCCCCCTGCATGGATGAAAACAAATGGGGAAATGAATAATGGCGGTAAACTAAAGGAAGAATTTAAGAACGTATGGGCATTATATTATGCAAAATACATTAAAGCAATGAAGGAAGAAGGAATAGATATATGGGGCATTACAGTTCAAAATGAGCCAGAGGCTACACAGGTATGGGATTCGTGTAGATATACCGCAGAGGAAGAAAGGGATTTTGTAAAATATCATTTAGGACCTACGTTGTATAAAGAGGGTTTAAAACATATAAATATTATTGTTTGGGATCATAATAGAGATTTATTGTATGAAAGAGCAAAGGTTATTTTATCTGATAAAGAGGCTTCAAAATATGTTTGGGGTGTAGGATTTCACTGGTATTCAGGGGACCAATTTGAAAACCTTAAAAAGACCCATGAAGAGTTTCCGGACAAGAAGTTGCTCTTCACTGAGGGATGCCAAGAGGGTGGAGTAAAACTTGGTGATTGGAACGTAGGAGAAAGATATGGACACAATATAATCGGCGATTTAAACAATTATACTGTTGGTTGGGTTGATTGGAATTTACTCCTAGATACTCAAGGAGGGCCTAACCATGTTGGCAATTACTGTGATGCTCCAATAATTGTTGATGTAGAAAAAGATGAAATATATTTTCAAAGCTCTTATTATTATATAGGCCATTTTAGTAGATTTATAAAAAGAGGAGCTAAAAGAATAGGTTTTATAAACCCATATGATTCCTTAGAAGTTACAACATTTAAAAATCCAGATGGAACAATTGTAACAGTTGTAATGAATAAATCAGATGAAGATATTGATTTTAGATTTAAGGTAGGGAAGGGAATAACTGAACTGAAAAGTCTAAGGCACTCTATAATGACACTATTAGTAAATTAAAAAAGGTGGTATTGGATATGCAAAAATACAATTTTCCTAAAGACTTTATATGGGGAGTTGCAACTTCAGCTTATCAGATCGAAGGTGCTTATAACGCAGATGGTAAGGGAGAAAATATATGGGATAGATTTACTTCTATCCCTGGTAAAATATTTAAAAATCAAAATGGTAACGTAGCATGTGATCATTATAATCTTTATGAAAGGGACATTGAGATATTAGAAGAACTTGGTATAAAAAATTACAGGCTATCCATATCATGGGCAAGAATATTTCCTAAAGGATATGGAGAAGTAAATCAACAAGGGCTTGATTTTTATAAAAAGTTAATTAACAAATTAATAGAAAAAGGTATTCAGCCAGCGGTAACTTTATATCATTGGGATTTACCTCAACATCTTCAAGATATAGGTGGATGGGCAAACAAAAAGGTAGTGGACTATTTTGTTGAATATGCAGAACTGATGTTTAAGGAATTTGGCAATATTGTTCCAATATGGATTACCCATAATGAACCATGGGTTGTATCAATATTAGGCCATGCTTGGGGCGTTCACGCTCCTGGAATTAAGGATTATAAAACTGCATTGCAGGTTGCCCATAATATACTTTTATCCCATGGGAAAGCAGTAAGGCTATATAGAAATATGAGTCTAAAGGGAAGAATTGGTATAACATTAAATCTATCAAGCACATATCCAGAAACCGATGACCAAAAAGATATATTAGCGGCAAAAGTATATGATGGATTTATGAATAGATGGTTCTTAGATGCTGTATTAAAGGGAAGTTACCCTGAAGATATGCTAAAATTATACAGTGAACAAAGGATTCTTCCAGAGTTTTTAGAAGATGACATGAAGATCATAAGTGAAAAAATAGACTTTTTAGGAATAAATTATTATACAAGAAGTGTTTTAAGATATGATGAGAATGCTTATCCTCTTAAAGTGACAATGGTGGATCTTGATAACCCTAAAACTGACATGGGTTGGGAAATTTATCCTGAGGGTTTATTTGACTTGCTTATTAATATCCACAAGAATTATGGAGGGGTTGATATTTTAATCACAGAAAATGGAGCAGCCTTTAACGATATAGTAAATTATAAAGGGAAAGTTGTAGATGATTATAGGATCGATTATTTGTATAGACACTTAACACAAGCCCATAGAGCAATATTAGATGGAGTTAATTTAAAGGGCTACTTTTTATGGTCGTTTTTAGATAACTTTGAATGGGCTGAAGGATACTCAAAAAGATTTGGTATTGTATTTATAGATTATAAAACTCAAAAGAGGATAATCAAAGATAGTGCTTATTGGTATAGTAATGTTGTTAAAAATAATGGTATATTAGATTAAGATGGGGTCCCCCCCATCTTTTTATTTGCCTCTTATTTTAGATATAAATGAAGAGGACAAGGATAAAATAATATGTTAAAATAATATATTGGTTGCTAGAAGGAAGGATTAATTAAGATCTCGATAATTTATAGAGGAGGACCGCTCATGAAAATTTCAAAAAAAGATGCGCTAATGTGGTTTGAATTTTTTTCACAACTTCCTGAAGATGAAGAGCTCAGTCCTAAACAGGAGGAGATCGTTTACGCTACTTTAGCGCAAATTGAAGCAGCAGTTGAATATAGAAATGCCCTTTTAATGTCGGAAATCAAAAATTTAAAAACATTAGATAATAGAACCTACTTTGTAGGAAATGAAAATAAGTTTCCTAAAGGGTGTCGTTCTTGTTTACTTGGCACTGGTTTAGGTGCAATTAGAAAAACAAATAAATGCAACTTAAATTGTAAATTCTGTTATAATTATGGACAAATAGAATATATGCCTCCAATCGGAGAAGGATTGTGGGAAATTGGAGGAACTAAATTTTATGAAAGAGATATTGATTTACTTTTGTCAATCCAAAGTAAACCTACTGGTGTTGCTTATGTTTATTTAGAACCATTCATAGAAATTGAAAAATATTATCCGATTATAAAAAAATTTAGAAAGGCTAATATTCATCAACATCTTTACACAAATGGAACATTAGCGACAGAAGAGACTTTAAGAGCATTAGGTGAAGCTGGTCTTAACGAGATACGTTTTAATTTAGGTGCTTCTAATTGTTCAGATAAAGTCATTGAAAATATTGGAATAGCTAAAGAATATATTGAAAGCGTGGGAATCGAAACACCAATGACCCCGGAATTTTATGAAACCTTTTTAAAGAAAAAGAAGGCGATATTAGATACAAAACTTGATTTTATCAACTGTGCAGAGTTGCATTTAAACGAAAATAATATATACAATTATTATGGTGAAAACATGTATATTTATAGGGGTGGATATATTTCGCCAATTTGGAGCAGGGAATTGACTTTGAAACTTATGAAAATAGCTGATGAGGAAAACTGGGATTTAGTAGTTCATGACTGTTCAAACTATACGAAATTTGCTAGGGGGTTAAATTTAGGGAGCAAAGAAGGTAAATGGTTTGGAGCTAGCAATTACGCAAGTGAATTTTCAAGGATTCCATATGAAGTATTTTTACCGATCTTAAAAGATGATAATTTTAAATTTTTAATTGAAGAAGAATTACCTCATGGTTATAAAATTGGCGAGCTGTTTATTTAAAATATTTTAATAGCAGGGCGGGCAGTATATTCAACTGTCTGCCCTTTCTGATTATATGGATTTAAGGATATAATATAAAACGCATAAAGAAAAGTTAAAATTTTTTGAGCACAATATTATACAACGGAAAATATAAACAAATATGGTATAATATAAATATATAAAGGGGGCGGTAACATGAGAACTAAGACTTTTACCTTTTGTGATGGAGAAAATATAGAGATTTTTACCTACAAATGGATGCCAGATGAAGGAAAAGAAATTAAAGGCATTATTCAGATAGCACATGGAATGGCTGAAACTGCCGCACGATATGAGAGATTTGCGGAATTTTTTACAAATGAAGGATTTATAGTTTATGCAAATGATCATAGGGGACACGGCAAGACTGCAAAGTGCCTTGAGAATGTAGGCTATATAGGACAAAATGGATTTTATTGGATGATTGAAGATATGAAACAGCTTAATGATATTATTAAAAAAGAAAATCCAAATCTTCCTGTTTACCTTTTAGGACATAGTATGGGTTCATTACTCGCACAAGGATATATCACAAAGTATGGTGACAGCTTAGGAGGAGTAATATTGTCTGGAACGGCAGGAAAGCAAGGTCTATTATTAGACATTGGAAGATTTATTGCTTATATTGAAATGAAAATAAAAGGTGAAAGATGGCAGAGCAAATTGCTTAATAAATTATCCTTTGGAAACTATAATAAATCCTTTAAACCAACAAAAACTGAGTTTGATTGGTTGAGCAGGGATGAAAAGGAAGTAGAGAAATATATAAACGATCCCTTCTGTGGGACAATTTTTACGTCTAGTTTTTACTATGATTTTTTAAGGGGATTTAGAAGTATACATCAAAAAAAGAATATGGCTCAAATTCCAAAAGATTTACCAATTTATATTTTTTCTGGTGATCAAGATCCAGTTGGTAATAAATGCAAGACTATTAAATGGCTAATTGAAACATATAAAAGATTAGGAATAAAGGATGTTCAATATAAATTTTATAAGGATGGAAGACATGAGATGTTAAATGAAATTAATCGTGATGAAGTAATGAAGGATTTATTGCTGTGGATTAAGTCTCATTGACTAAAAATAGTATTATTTTGGAGGTATTTATATGCTAAAAAGATTTTTTACAGTTGGCGCTATTTTGATATGTTTTTTTTATACCAGTTTAAAAGCTTTTTCTGCTGATATATTATGGAGACTTATGCATAATGATCAATATGCATTGGTGATTGCTCAAGTATCTGAGCAAAGTGATAATAAAATTGTATTTCAAGTTAAACAGATAATAAGTGGCAAAACTGTTCCTAAGCAAATAACAATAAATGGCAATATTAAATATACTTTTCTTTATATACGACCAAATTTGTATGATTACTGTGTAATATCATTAGATAAAAAATCAAATAAATACACTGTTAAGAATGGAATTTTTAAAGCAGACACAGATGATTATAAAAAATTAAAATTCATAAAAGATGGATTGGATAGTGGAATAAAAGGTGACTTGACGGCATTTGAATACTATATTAACAGTAAGGGAAAATATAATAATTTTGTTTTTGACAGAGGCACAGTTTATTTATGCCTTAACGATCAAAAAAAGATTCAAATATATCCTGAACAAATAGATAAAATTTCTACTGGTTCTAATGAAATTAAAATAAAGGAATTAGAAGAGAAAATATCATCATTGGAGATTGAATTGAATTTTTTAAGGGGAAAAGTAGATGAACAAAAAAAGTATATAAAAATGTTAATGCAAAAATCATATTCAAGCAAGGAATTACTAGAAATTGCAAAAAATGAATGGAAATACAGATTAACTATAAATGGCAAAGATGTTCCTAAAAATGAAGTAGTTGAAGTTAATACATCTAATTTAGAAATAGTTTTAAGTGAAACTCAAAGTGCTTATCCGATGTTACCTATTGAAATATACAATAAAGGGGCACTGAAAAATTACCAGGAACATATTAAAATAATGGCTCCAAAGTCTATAAAATATGATATTAATGCTGCTTCAGGAACGATTGTTGACTCTATTCAATATCAATTTAAGAATTTAAAGAAAGGGACTAAAGTACAGATAAAAATAACAGATGAGTTAAAACAGAGGTTAAATTTAAAAAGTAACATGATTGTTATCAATGTCAATTAAAATAAACATCTATTACTAGAATGAAAAAATTATTATAAAGATGCTTCTGAGTTTTCAACAGATTCAAAAAGCTACCAAGATTATCTCTTGGCAGCTTTTTTAGTTTAATTTTTAATTATCTTTTCACTACTTCAAAGTTATCCTCTATTAGCAGCCAATTTTGTGGGAAAGAAATTCCTAACTTCCAGTAACTTACACCTCTAAGACCAAGTTCCTTTACTAGATTAAATTTAGCTTGAATGGAACGAGCATCTTCAAACCATACTGTGTGGCGTTTTCCGTCTGCATCTATATAATTAAAATGAGGAGCCTGAGCTTTTGTATCATAGCTTATAGACACATTATTTTCTGCTGCTAATAAAATTGCCTCCTGTGGGCTAATTGCCCTTGCAACGCTTCCAGGGACGAATGGAAGAGTCCAATCATATCCATATAAGTTTTGTCCCATCATAATTTTAGATGCAGGCATTTCCGTCAAAGCATATTCAATAACCTTCCTAACTTCAGGTAATGGAGATACTGGCATTGCAGGACCGCCGCTGTAGCCCCATTCATAGGTCATTATGACAACAAAGTCGGCAATTTCACCATGGGCTCTATAATCATGGGCTTCATACCATTCACCTGCTTGTGTGGCACTTGTTTTTGGTGCTAAAGCTGTAGACATTAATAGACCTTGAGCACTTAACCTTGCTTTAGCCTTACGCAGGAAGGCGTTATAGTTTTCTCTTAATTCACGAGGTAAATGTTCCAAATCAAAATGTATATCTTTAAAGTTTAGTCGCTTTGCTGTGGAAATGATATTGTCAAGTAGAGTATCTTGCAATTTCTGATTTGTAAGAATAAGTCTTCCAAGTTCCGTGCTGAATTGTCCTTCCTCAAGATTAGTTACAGCCATCAATAAAACTGCACCGCTGTTATTTGCAATATTTCTAAAATTGTTTAAGGGTGGTTCTTTTAATGTTCCGTCCCTTTGAATCTGAAAACTAAAGGGTGAGAGATAGGTCAAATGTGGTGCTACGCTTCGAACAGATTGTTCTAATGCAGGCGTTACTCTGCCGCCTATTGGTTCTACGTATGCATTTATTTCTACTCTTCTTCTTGGAAGTGGGGGAATATAAAGTCTAAAACCAATCGGGAGCGGTTTATTAGGTGAAATACCATTAATCCTAGCAAGTGCAAGATAGCTTATTCCAAATCTTCTTGCAATGTTATATAAGCTATCTCCAGGTTGAACCCAATAGAACCTTCCTACTATAGGTATTACAAGCGCCTGCCCCACTACAAGCTGATTTGGATTAGGAAGTTCATTTGCTCCTGCAATTGCGCCAATTGTTGAATTATATAACCGTGCAATACTGTATAAAGATTCTCCTGCCCTTACAACATGAATTTGCATAGTATCTCCTTATTTTTATAAATTCATCCATTATTATTTTATGAATTATAAGGGAAATTGCTCAATTTTATTTAATAAAGATGCACTTTAGTGTTATTTAAGTATGGTAAAAGTAATCCAAAACAAGCTGGATGTATAATTATGGAGCAGGGATATTCAATGAAAAAACCTTCTGAAATAATTGTCTCCTTAAAAACCCAAGGCAAAGATATACTTGAGGTTAAGGTTGGGGGAAAAGCGATGAATTTATCTGAAACAGAAATTCAGATATAAACCTTTTTATGTGAAATATTAAGCCCAAAATATCACATTATTTTGGGCTTAAATAATTGTAACAGGCGTTCCAATGGGAACAAGGCTGCTAAGTTCAATTACATGACTATTAAACATTCTAATGCATCCATTAGAAACGTTTTTACCTATTGAAGAAGGATTGTTAGTTCCATGAATTCCAATTCCCTTTATATTTAATCCTAGCCACCTTGCCCCAAAGGGGCCACTAGGATTAATCGCTTTATTGATTATTTTAAAATTTCCTTTTGGAGTAGGGGTTGAGGGCTTACCAAGGGCTACAGGGTATTGTCTAATTATGATTCCGTTTTTGTATAATATTAATCTGTTTGTTTTGGTATTAATGATAATCTTGTAATTTGCCATGTTTTTCTGTCCTTATAAAATCTTTATTACTATAAATATTTTTTTTATTTAGTTTTGATGATAATTTTTTTTTGCAAAAAATGTCGATAAAAATTTTTAAAAAGATTGAATAAAAAATTTAGAACTGGAAAAATTAATTAATGAAAGCTCAAGAAAATAACTTGAGCAGGAAACAGCAGTTTCCACTAACAGAACCCCCCATCCCCCTTAGGGCCTTAAGGCCCTTCTTTTTTATGGCTTTATAACTTAATTTAATTAAAAAATAAAGATTGATTAATAATGATATTTTGGTATAATTTTATTTGGGGGTGATAGTTTGAAAAAGAATATGATTCCAGGAAGTTTTCAATTGATGAAAAAGATTAACACGGGGCTGGTTTTAGATACCATTCGCTTATATGCTCCAATATCTAGAGTGGAAATTTCAAAGATGCTAAATCTTACCCCTGCAACGGTAACGAATATTACAGCAGAACTCTTAAAAAGAAATATAATAATTGAAAGCGATTTTGGAAAATCCACGGGCGGAAGAAAGCCAGTTTTATTAAAAATCAACCCGGATTCGTATTATGTTATAGCAGTTCATATTGGCTCTACAAAACTTAGAGTATCAGTTATGAATATGGAATCGGAAATAATTTGCTCTTTAACTGAAAAGCTTTATCCCAATATGGAATTTGAAAAGGTTAAAGATATAATGATAGATTTTATAAATCAGTTAATAAAAGAATATTTGCCAGAAAAAAATAAAATACTTGGTATAGGTGTTGCTGCCCATGGATTAGTTGATTTTAATAATGGGACAATAACATTTGCACCTAATTTTGGTTGGAAAAACATTAATCTAAGGGAAATTTTAGAAAGGGAATTTGATGTTCCTGCCTTTGTTGACAGAGATGTAAGGGCTATGGCAATGGCTGAGAGCTGGTATGGTGAAGGAAGGGAAGTAGAAGATTTTATCTGTATAAAGGTAGGATATGGAATTGGCGCAGCTTTCATTAAAGACAAGCAGCAGTTAAGGGGAGCTTCTGATGGGTTAGGGGAATTTGGACATATGAAAGTGGAAATAAATGGAACAAAATGTATCTGTGGCAATTATGGATGCTTAGAAAACTATGCTTCGGAGAGGGCAATAGTAAGATATGCAATGGAAAATGGATATAGGGATGAATTAGATATTGAAAAAATACATGAAGAAGTTAATAAAGGCAATCAAAAAATAATTGATGCTGTTAAAAAAGCGGGATTTTATCTAGGCTTAGGCATTTCAAATTTGATCAACATATTTAACCCAAGATTAATTGTCATAGGAGGGGACTTAATAGATATTAATGACTTATTTTTTGATGAATTACTCCTTTCGGCAAAGAACTATTCTTTACAGGAGTTATTTCAAAATGTTAATATCAAGAGGACCCAAACAGGCAAGGACGCTATAACTAAGGGAGCTGCACTTTTAGTCCTTGACAACTTATTCGATAGTATTCAGAAGGAGGTTATATCATGAAAAATTATGTAATTGGAATTGATGTTGGAGGAACGAACATTGTAACGGCTCTTTCAGATTTGAAGGGTAATGTAATAATAAAGACTAAAATTCCAACTGAAGCTTATAAAGGTTATAAAGATACAATTAGAAGAATAAAAGAACAGATAGAATATGTTATAAAGGAAGCTGGCTTATCAGTGGATAATATAGCTGGTATAGGGATAGGCGTCCCAGGACTTATTGATGTTGAAAAAGGAATATGTTATTTCTCTGGTAATTTAGGCAACGAATGGCAGGATGTTAACATAAGGGAGGACCTTAATAAGTTTTTTAATGTTCCAATCTTCTTAGATAATGATGTAAATGTTGCAGCCCTTGGAGAAAAGTATTTTGGAGCTGCTAAAGATTGTAAGGACTTTATTTACATAACAATAGGAACAGGAATAGGATCTGCTATAATTTCTGATGGTAGAATGATAAGGGGTCACAGATTTTGTGCAGGTGAATTTGGACACTTAACAGTTGATAAAAACGGTCCAAAGTGTTCCTGTGGCAATGTAGGTTGCATAGAAGCAATAGCATCAGCTCCTGCAATAGCAAGAAGAATAAAGGAAAAAATAAACTCGGGAAGAAAGTCTTTAATGGTGGAAATTGCGGGAGGCGTTGATAATATCACTGCTAAAACTTTATCGGAAGCTTATGATAAGGGGGACGAACTTGCAATAGAAATTATGAAGGAAACTGGAGAATGGCTAGGTATTGCTATAGCTGGATATATTAATATTATTAATCCAGAATTATTTATAATAGGTGGTGGAGTTTCAAGGGCCCAGGAGAGATTATTAAAATATATAAGAGAAGAAGTCAATAAAAGGGCGATGAAGATCCAAAAAGAAAGCTGTAAGATTATTACAGCCCACCTTTTAGATGAAGCAGGTATGATGGGAGCAATTGCGGCAATACTTGAATATTTGAATTTAATATAGAAAAATAAAGGGACTGTCCTAGAACAAATATAAGGACAGTCCCTTCTGATTATTTTATTTTTTCAATAGAAGTGATGCTATATTGAGGATTCCTGCTATCATATTTTGAAAGTCTTAATGTAACCTTGTATATCGTATTTTCATATCCAATAGGAGTATCTTCTGAGGTTCTTAAAATATATGTGCACTCAGTTGGAACATCGTATTTATCGTATTTAACTTCATAAATATTTCCATCTAAGAATTTTCCTTTTGAAACTACTTCTAAATGTTTTTTACTAATATTTAAATTTGCTGCTTCAACTTCTTGGGATTCAAGATAGCCAATTAAATTTTCTAAAGAGCTTTTTCCAAGGTTCATAGAGGTAGGCATAACATAAGGAACTGGTCCCTTTGAATTAAAGGTTAAATAATTATATGTTATACCTTTTTTTGATTTATTGCCAATAACAATTACAGGCTCAAAGTCCTTAGTTTTTACAACCCCAAAAATAGAGTATCGGCCTGAAATTAATTTAATAACTTTGTCGTCATAAACCTTAAAAACGTGTAATATTGGACCTTTGTTGTCGGATGATTGAAGGATTAGTTCCTGCTTACCATCTTTATCGATATCATTAAAGCTTATGTTCATTGGCCAGTTTTTATTGAAATATCCTAAAGTTTTAATGGTGGGATCTGGTTCTAGGTTAGAAGTTTTTTTTTCATCCCATTTAATTGATAAGTGATATTCACCAGTTTTTTCGTTTGTTTCAACAAGGATACAATCTGTTTTGCCGTCGCTGTTTAAATCTGTATAGTAGGTATTTGGTTGGTTGAAAGTGCTAATAGTTTGTTTTGTTTTCATAAGTATCATTATAATTGCAGCTATGATGATTGCGGCGATTATTATGGCTCCCCAGATAAGCTGTTGCTTTTTAACTACATATATTTTTAATTTCATTAAACTCACCTCCACTAAATTATATGAATGATAATTATAAAATATTTGTGGAAAAATATAATTAAGGGAACAAATATTGATTTATAATACTATTTTTTATATAATCATTTTGTAATTGAGCTTTCCACATATTGGAGAGATAAATTTAAGAAAGTGGTGATAAGATGAAAAGGCTAATTAGTATTTTTCTCATTTTTACTTTGATTTTGGGAGTTACTTCCTGCAATAAAAAGGGAAAAGAAGGAGAAGAGAATAAAAAGACTTTAAAAGTTGCTATAATGTATCCTGAGGAGAATATTGGAGGAATATATAAAGAAATTGTTAAGGAATATGAAAAACAAAATCCTGATTTAAAAATAGAATTAACCTTTGACCTTTCTGATGAATCTAAGATTAAAGAAAGCCTTACAAAGGAAGAGGGTTATGATATAGTTGGGATAAAAAGAAATCAGCTTATAGAATACGCTAAAACTGGGCTTATTACGGACCTGACAGATTTTATAGATAAAAATGATTTAAGAAATAAGCTATATCCTATCAATCTATCCTATGGAACATTTAATGGTAAAAACTATGGTATAGGTGATTTACCTATAACATACGAATGGTTTTATAATAAAAGCATATTTAACAAATATGGAATTAAAGAACCTGCTAACTTAAAGGAATTAATTGATATATCTAAGAAGCTAAATTCAAAAGGCATTATTCCAATTAGCATTGGTGCAATGGATAGATGGACTTTAGCCCTTTTATTTGGCAATATAACATGTCAAACAACAGGAATACAAAGTTTTACTGATAATTTAGGATCGGACAAAAAAGCCTTTGAGAACATTCAGGGAATAAATATTGCCTTTAATACTTTTGATAAATTAGTTAAAAATTCTATTAAGAAGAATAGTGTTGACATTAATTATATGCAATCAGTTGATGATTTTTTAAAGGGAAAAGCAGCAATATTGCCAACAATTTCAATAACTAAAGAGCTGATAGAAACTAAAAAGCCTTCTGGTTTTGAATATGGAATTTTTGAAACACCAATTCAGTTTGTGGATAATCCTATGGCTAAGGTAAGCGCAAGTGGAGGACAAATTTTAACTGTTTCTTCAAAAAGCTCAAACAAGGATGAAGCAGAAAAATTTTTGAAATTTTTATTTGAACAGGAAGCTCAAAAACTCTTTGTAGAAAAAGGTTTTATATCTGCTTTAAAAACAGCTAATCAGCTTGATACAGTAAATAAAAGAATCATCATATCTCATATTGAGATGACAAATGATAATTCAGGATTTCTTATAGATAATCTAGATTTAAAGATGGCAGATGCTATAGGGATTGTATTATCGGATATGATCGAAGGAAGGGTAAAACTGAGTGAAGCATGGGATAGAGTATTAAAAATATCCTTCCAACAATGAAGGGGATCTTAACGATCCCCTTTTTCTTGTGCTTGACATTCAGCACATAGCCCATAAAAATAAACCTTACTACTGCTTATTTTGTAATTTGTATATTTTTGTGCTATTTGATTTATATGGTCAAGTTCAAGCTCATCGATGTCATCAACTCTTCCGCATCCTAGACAAACAATATGAGGGTGGGATTCAGATTTAGCGTCAAATCTAAAGTTATCTTCTCCAACATTCAGCTGCTGAACTAATCCTAACTCTATTAAAGTATTTAAAGTTTTATAAACCGTTGCTAAGCTCATGGTAGGATAGTGCGGTCTTAAAGCTTCGTAGATCATTTCAGCTGAAGGGTGACTTTTAGTCCCAAGCAGATAATTATATATAGCATATCTTTGTGGTGTGAGCTTTAGATTATTTTCTTTAAATAGATTGCTTAATTTATTCATAAACACCATCCTTTTATTTATTCTAAGATAAATATAACAGAAAATAATTATTTGTCAATAATTTTTTTAGGTTTAAATAGTACAAATACGGTATATATCAATAAAATAATAGAAATAGGTATTGAGTAAGCATTAAAAAATTTTTTTATGTTACGGATCAACCTAAAATTTGCTGCAATATAACCTAAATTATAGCATTCATCCTTTATTAGCGATAATAAGAATTTTCCAGATCTTGATATTATTTGAGGGCTTAAAGTGGTATTTTCGCATGAAATAATGGTGTAGGGAAATTCTGAGTCCTGCTTAATGTTTCTACTTGTTATATAAAATGAATGCTCTTTTAAAATATCAATGACGTTATTGGTAAATCCATTTTGTTTTTGAGTTTGGGTTATCGAAAAGGAGTCAGATAATCCTATGCCGTCTATAATTAGTATGTCTCCACTAGGTAAATTTGAAAATACATTATCGAGGTTGTAGTTTAGCAAATGACCAGACAAAAAAACAAAAATAATTGTCCTGTCCGGCGTTTTTGCACGTTGATTTTTAATAGAGTTTATTAATTCTAATATGATTGATGGAGTAATGTTTTGCTCATAAGTTGTTATGGGGACTTCTGAAAGTCTAATAAAAAAATCATAGTAGGAGACTATCAAAAGAGGTTTTATGAGTTTATTTTTTCCAGGCATTATCCCATATACATTTTTAAATTTAATTTCCTCCAATTTTTTATTAGCACCTATTCTGATTTTATATCCATTTTGGGAGTATCTTATGATTTCAGAGAAAATTTTTGGGTTTATTATAATTTTAATTAATCCTTTATCATTTATTTTTAGATTATCATCATATATTCCACTACTAAAAGCAAGGTCTTCTGAAAAGGAAGGAGAAATAACGCATTTAACATTCTTTGATAAAAAATAATTATCAAGTTCTTCTATGTTATTATAATTATACAAATCTGTTAGAATAATTTCATTATAAATATTTTGGTCGATTCTACTTACATATTGAAGACTTCCATAGATTTGACCTTCCTTGTATAAGCCCTTAAAGTCTTCAAAAAAATCCTTGCCATATTTATAGCTTCTAATTCGTTTACCCCCAAGGGAAAGAACTTCAAAATGTGAATTAGCTTCCCCAACAGGAAAAACTCTTTCAAAGGTATGAATATAAGAATTATTAAATGGTTTTAACTTATTGCTCTTAAGGAAAGAAACTATATAATTTGTTGCAAATTCCATAAGTTCAGGATGGTTTTTTGAGCGTTCCCAATATCTGTTTAAGTTATTATAATGTTTGATAGTGTTGAAGGTTGAAAAAATATCCACTTTGAAATTATGACCTATATTAGAAACCAACAAAAAAATAGTTAATAAAGCTATAAAAACGATGTTTAATAATTTGCCTTCAAATTGTTCCATAAAATTATCACCACTATTCCTCTAATTGAAAAAGTTGAAGGCGTGTCTGCTGAACTTTTTCATTAAGTTCATCTAAAAGATCCTTTAATTCTATTATATCACCTTTTTCTAATAGTTTATTAAATTTATCTTGATAATCTGTAGACTCAGAAATTTTACCTAATGAATAGAGGGTTATAATATTATCAAGTATATCCGAAATTACACTTGATTTAATCTCAAACATCTTTTGAGCTTCTATAATTTCCTCTTTTATCTCAGACATTTCCTGATCTAACAAAAATGCTAACTCTGCAGCTCTTTTCAATCTATCCTTAATTTCTTCAGGTATACTTTGCTTGTATTTATAATTTAGTGAATGTTCAACCGTAGCCCAAAAGTTCATAGCAAGGGTTCTAATTTGAATTTCTGCTAATATTTCAACTTCTCCTTCGGTAGTTTGAACAGGATATTTTATTATTACATGGTAACTTCTATAGCCACTATCTTTTTTATTTTTTACATAATCCTTTTCATAAACTATTTTTAAGTCTTTGCCATCCCTTTGACGAATAATTTGAACTACTTTGTATATGTCCTCAACAAATTGACACATTATTCTTATTCCTGCTATATCTTCCATTTCCTCTGCAATTTTATTCAGAGGGATATCAAGCTTTTTTGCTTTTTCAAGGATACTTGATATTTCTTTTACACGGCCGGTTACAAATTCAATTGGTGAATATTCATTTTTACTTCTATACTGTTTTCTTATACTTTTAAATTTTATTTTTAACTCTTCAACTGCTTGTTCGTAAGGGATTAAAAATTCCTTCCAATCTTTAACAAGCATATCCCCCACGCTCCTTTCCTAGTCTATTTTAACAAAAACTATAGCTTTTTAAAACTATCAATTTTAAAATAAAGGAAAATGAGATTTTTTATAGAATATATATAAGGGGACAAAATGGAGGTGTTTTGATGAATATAGTAGAATTATATTTTACTGTTGCAGACCAAGAGATATTGATTAAAATAGCTAATAAATGGAAGATAAATATCAATGGATTTTCCAATGTTGCAAAAGTTCCAGAAAAAATACTAAGAAAGCATTTGTTTACAAAATTTAACAGTAAAGATGAGTTGTTCTATAAACTTTTAGAGGATATATATGGGTTAAAGTTAAAGGAGCTCAATCTTAATGATTTAGATGATCTTTTATACACATTTTTATCATATCCGTTAAAGGAAAAAGTAGATCCACATTTTCCTTTAGGAATTTTAATACTTATGAATCCTGAATTTGCACAAAAAAATGCAGGTGTGATGTTTAATAATTTTATAAATAATAAGCATATATTTGAAGGTCTAGTAGGTGAGATTGAAATTAATGAAGAAAATTGCTATGAAGTTATTGAAAAGCTTTTACAACTTAAGGACCCTATTGAGTATTTTTCTTTGTTTGAACCTGAAGCGATTTCGATGCTAAACTTGATAGGACAAGAGGATAACTTTTATAAATTAAAGAAAAAGTTTACAAAAATGAAATTTGATGAATTTGCTAAATTCTTTACGGAAAATAGAAGTCAAATTACGGATTATATTGCTGTTTTAGCATATATATCAGAAAACATTAAAGATTTGTTACAGGTCCCCCAAGATAAAAGGAATTTTTTCAATAAATTATTATCGGATGCTAGTGTTTGCTTTAATGTAGAGGTTTATAAAACTGTTGAAGATAAGCTAAAAGAATTAACTGAAAAAAATAAAAGTTTAGAAGGTGAGATTAAAAACAAGGAGGAAAAAATTAAGTCCCTTGAAAAGCAAATTGAATCCTTAGAAAGAGATTTTGAAGATTATAAAAATGCAAAAGCAAAGGAATTGGAGGATCTAAAGAAAAGTATTAGTGACGATCAAAAAGTAAATGATGACAAAATAAATAAGTTTGAAAAGGAGAATGAAAATACGATTATTACAAATTATCAGTATGATAGAGTTTTTGATGTTATCGGAAGATGCAATATAATCAATAGTGAAAATATAAATATTCTTGATAATATAGAAAACTATGAAGGGCAGATTTTTATTCATAGGAATTCTATTGATTCAACTAAAGATTTATTAAATTTGGAGAAATCTTTAAAAAGCAAAGGAATTAAGTATTACGTTATTTTCGGATTGTCCTTAGAGGAGCTTATTAGAAATATTATTTTAAAAAAGAAAAGTGTGGAGGGTTTATCATGAAAAATATAAAGCAAGAGGATATTAAAGCAATTCAAGACTGTTATATATTAGGTCATCTTGCATTAGATGAAAAATTTTTTCCATCTATAGGTGAAGAACAAAAGCCTATTACTTACCTTAAAAAAAATCCTGAATATGTATTATTTTATATTAAACCAATATCAACAATCCCTAAAAGGATATACGAATTACCAGGACCCTTTGAAAATAACTTGTTTATTGGTTTTGAAAAGGCATTAGAAAATGTTCCTATGTCACCGGATTTTTGGAGTGAAAAAGATATAAAAATAAAAAAAGAAAGAATATACGAGAGGTTAGCAAACAAATTAATATTATTTAAACCATTCATGAAAAAAGAAGAAAAATCAAAAAATGAATTGTTTTATAGAAATTTAGTAATTTTTGATATTGAAACTGCAAATATCGATTTTACTAAAAGGTATATACCTATTCCTTCCCCAAGTATGTCAAAATATGAATTAGAAAAAGCTATAATGCAACAGCTTCCAATTGAACTACCTTTATACAATAGTGAGTTTGAAGATCCCGAAATTATTATATGTGACGATTATATATATGGAAACCTTAATTGGACAAATCAAAAAGGGAAAAGGATATTAGCAAGTATAGGAGATATAAAAAAGATAAAGTTTCCCAATGATTTTTACGATAATGTGATTTATAAGGTAAGCGATGAGCTTTTATTTATATCTGAAGATTATAAAAATCGATTAAAGGAAATAATTGAACAAAATGGATCCTACATATTTAATAAAGAGGATTTTCAGATCTATCGAGATTCTGTTAAAAGCGAAATCAAATTTTTAGAAAAATTTAAGCAATACCTTTTTAATGAGGGATTATGCTATAGAGATATAGATCTTTATAATTTTCATGTATGCTTAAAAACAAATCCTTTAACAATAATAAGTGGAATGGCAGGAACCGGTAAGACAAGATTAGCCGTTGCCTATGCAAAGGCATTGGGGCTTGATGAGGAACATTATACGGTGATCCCAATCAGTCCTGCATATACTGAACCTGCGGATATTATTGGATATCTTAATACTTCTAAGGAGGAATTTATTCCCTCTGAAACTGGAATTGCCGATATTTTAAAAAGGGCCCATGATAGAAAAGATGAACTTTTTATGATTATTTTTGACGAAATGAATTTAAGTCAAGTAGAGTATTGGTTTAGCCCTTTTATTTCGCTCTTAGAGATGAAGGAAGATGAAAGAAAATTGATATTATACAATAAAAATTCAAACTGTAAAAATAGCGATAAATATCCTGCTCAGATAACTGTTGGCGATAATGTTTTATTTGTTGGAACTGTTAATATAGATGAAACAACTAAAGATTTTTCGGATAGATTATTAGATAGGGCTAATGTAATAACATTAGAAAGCGTTCCATTTGTGGAAATGAAGGATTTGTTTAAAAACAAAAAAAATACTAATTACACAGAAAGCTTTGTAGAAAGCAAATTTATAAGGAGTTGGAGAAGGACAGTTGATTTCCCTATTGATGTATTTAAAGACATTGAATTGAAATTTTTTGATAAACTACATAACCTGATTAACAGCTTTGACAAACAAAAAGGAGTTTCCTATAGAACACTACAGCATATAGCATTATATATTTTAAATATTCCCGAAGACGATAAAGGACAAAAACTTATTGATAGAAGTAGGGCAATAGATATTGCTATCAAACAAAGAATTTTAACTAAAATCAAAGGGCATCAGGAACAGTTCGGAAGGCTTATAGGAATTAGCGATGGAGAAGGAATTAAAGATAGTTTATTATATCAGCTATTTACTGACGATTTAGCAAAGAATGTTTCAGATTTTAAACTTTGTTTAGCAGAAATAAAGAGAAAGGCTGAGGAGATGTATTATAATGGGTATGCATCATAATTTTGGTGCAGCAGTAGTATTTACTGTTGATAACTTCGATAAAGAAACTATTTTTAGGTTAGACAAATTTTATGACAATATATATGAGATAAAGGAAAAAATAGTTGAACTAAAAGAATCATCAAAAGTAAACGTTAAATTCGAAAGTTCTGATGAAAACAGCTACTTAGAAATAAAAAATATTTTTAACGGCCAAGGTGAGTTTATAAAGATAAATCCAAATGAGAGCCAAAAATTATTTGAAGGTTTAAATAAATATTCTATTCTTCTTCCAGGGGACCATTTGGTAAGAATTTTTTATAAGGGCAATTATTATTACAATATTTATTCTGTTAATCCAAGGCATGTTAATGAATTGCAGCTACAATTCATAAGGGATTATATAAATAGTAGAATAGACGGAATATCATATAATTTAAACACCTTTGCTCAAATAAATAGAATAAAGAAAAATATAATAAAATCAAATTATTTAAATGTTATAAAGACATATAAGGAAAACTTCATAATATTAGTTAAACTATTAGACGAAATAATTAAATCACCTTTAACTGAACTTGAAAAAGCTTATATGAAAGGACAAAATGTTAAAAAACAAGATATCAAAACTATTAGGTTTTCAGGCAGGAGAAATGGGGGAGAAAGATTAGAAATAAAAAAGATCCCAACCCTAAATTCAAGAGAAAACAAAATTTTAAAGGCGATGCTTTTAAATCTTTATATGGAACTTAGGGATTTAGAGGTATTTTTGAATGAATTAAAGGAAACAAAAGGAGATTTTAATGATTATGATTTTCTCATTAAGGATCTTCGCTGGATGAAAAACTTATTGTCAAAGTATATAAACTTTTTTATAGATGTAGATTCTACAAGTAAAGTTATCCCATTAAAGAGCATATTAATGAATTCAAAGTATGGGAAAGTTTATAGATTATATAGAAAACTTATAGACTATAAAAATTATTATCAACCAAATTTTAAAACAACGGATCTACTTTATGAGTATTTTGTTTTATTAGTTGTCCTAGATATAATTCAAAAATTAGGATTTAACCTTGAGGAAAGCGACTATAAAAAATTGCTTTCAAACAAGTTAAATGATGAGATCCCAAGCGGGATGGGAGCAATTTTTACTAAAGGAAACTTAAGATTAGAAGTGTGGTATGAAAAGGAACTATACTCATTATATCAAGAGGCTTTAAAAAACGGTTCGGGTTTTTATACTCATGCTTCAAATAAATTACCGGACATAAGGATTGATTTTTATAAAGATAACAAATATATAAAATCTTATATAATAGAAGTTAAATATCGAAGATTCGGTTACTTGTGGAGTGATATAGAAAATAATGAGACGATGATTCAAATTAAAAATTACAAAACAACAGTTCAATATATTTCAAAAGATTTAGAAAGGCCTATTTTCCCTATTGAAAAGGTTATAATTATTTATCCTGGACAGTTAGATATGGACGTTCTTGTTGAAAAGGAATTTGGAAACTACTTATTTTTGCAGTTAAAACCAAAAGATGCATCTACAATAATAGGTTATGATGAATTAACTAAAATATTAAAACAATTAATTAATGAGCCCCTAACCTAGGGGCTCATTTTACATTCTTTCAACCACATCGATACCAATCAATGATAATCCATTTTTAATAACTATAGTTGTAGCTTCAACAAGGGCAAGGCGTGCATTTCTTAATGCTTCATCTTCAATTGATAGGATTGGGTGCATGTTGTAGAATTTATTGAAGGCTTTAGCTACATCAATAATATATCTTGTTAAAATGGAAGGTTCATACTTATCTATTGCGGAAAGGATTGCATCATTAAAGGAGGCTAAAAGCTTTACAAGTTCTACTTCTTCAGGAGAATTTAACTTTTCAAAATCAAAATTAGCACCATAACCTTCTGCCTTTCTTAGAATGCTTTTACCTCTTGCATATGAATATTGAACATATGGTCCTGTTTCACCATCAAAATTGAGAATATCATTCCATGAGAAAACAATATCTCTTTCTCTGTTGTTTTTTAAGTAGGTGAATACAACTGCACCAATTCCAACAATTTTTGCAACTTCGTCTTTATTTTCTAATGATGCATTTTTTTCTTCAATAAGTTCTCTAGCTCTTTGAATAGCTTCATTTAATAAATCCTCAAGGAATATTACATCACCTTTTCTTGTTGAAAGTTTTTTATCAGCAAACTTTACCATACCAAAACCTACATGAACGCAGTCATCTGCCCAATCAAACCCCATAAGTTTTAGGGTTGTAAATACCTGTTTAAAGTGTAAAGTTTGTTCAAGACCAACAACATATATATTTTTATAAAAATCATAGGTTCTTTTTCTATAAATTGCTGCAGCAAGGTCCCTTGTTGCATAAATCGTGGCACCATCGGACTTTTTAATTATGCAGGGTGGCATATTAAATTCATCTAAATTAACAACCTGTGCACCATGGCTTTCTGTAAGAAGTCCCTTTTCTTCCAGCATTTTTACAACTTCATCCATTTTGTCGTTGTAAAAGCTTTCCCCAGCATAGGAGTCGAATTTAATTTTTAACATATCGTATACTTTATTAAATTCCATCAAGCTAACGTCTTTAATTTTTTGCCAAAGCTTAACTTCTTCTTCTTTGCCATCTTCAAGGTTTTTAAAATGCATTCTTGCAATGTCTTCTAAGCTTGGATCCTTTTCTGCCTCTTCATGGAATTTAACATAAATTCTTAATAGTTCTTTAATAGGTTCCTTTTCAAGAGCCTCCTCATCAACCCATCTTTTGTATGCTTCTATTAGTTTGCCAAATTGAGTTCCCCAATCGCCAAGATGATTTATGCCAACACACTTATAGCCTTGGGATGAAAATATCCTATAAAGAGCGTTACCAACTGCAGTTGAGTATAAATGTCCTACGTGGAATGGCTTTGCTATATTTGGTGAAGAAAAGTCTATTGTAACTGTTTTACCTGCCCCTATCTTTGAATGTCCATATGAATCCTTTTCAGATAATATTTTTTCAAGGGTTGATTTTGCAAGGTTTGCTTTATCTACAAAAAAGTTTAAATACCCACCAACAGTTTCAATTCTTTCAAAACCAGATTTATCTATGCTATTTTTTAATTCTTCGGCGATTAAATTAGGAGCTTTTCTTAAGGTTCTTGCAAGCTGGAAGCAGGGGAAGGCAAAGTCACCCATTTCCGGTTTTGGTGGAATTTCAATAAGTTTTTCAATTGCATCATTTGAAAGACCTGTTAATGCACTTAGTCTTTCAGAGATTATCTTTTTATATTCCATAAACATCCCTCCCGTATAAAAAAATTAAAGCCGTCTCTGCAAGAGACGGCTATCCCGCGGTACCACTCTTATTGGCATGTGCCCACTCGAAATTTTAACCCTATGAAGGGGCTTACCATACTTGCATAAAGCTTTCCGGCAGCGTCTTAGGGGCTCTTTTCTCATAAGTAACCCTACAGGGCTCCCACCGTCCCCTGCTCGCTTAAGGGATCCTCATGATACTCCTCCCCATCATTGACTTTAAATATTCGGTTTGTTATTAATTATATAATAAAAAATTATGAGCATCAATATTTAACCTAAAGTTTAGCTATTTTTTCTATGCTCTCCAATGCATAGAATATATCTTCTTCTAACGTAAAGTAGCCAAAGCTAAATCTTACTGTTCCCTTTGGGAAGGTTCCCAAAGTTTTATGGGCTAAAGGAGCACAATGAAGTCCAACTCTTGTCATAATCCCATATTCGTTATCGAGGATAAAGGCTGCTTCAGAGTTATCTATGTTTTGAAAATCAATTGAAACTACTGCAGTTCTTTTACTTATATCATAACTTCCAACAACTTTAATATTTTCTATGTTATGAAGTCCATCAAGGAATAGCTTTGCAAGATCTTTTTCTTTTTTTCTTATATTTTCAAGGCCTAAACTTAATATATATTTTAAAGATGCATTAAGTCCAAAAATACCAGGGATATTTAAGGTGCCTGATTCAAATTTATCAGGTAAAATTTCAGGTTGCGAATAGGATTCTGAAAGGCTTCCAGTTCCACCTTCTATAAGAGGGGATATTTTATTTGAAAATTCATTGGTAATCAAAAATCCTCCAATTCCTTGGGGGCCTAAAAGACCTTTATGCCCTGTAAAGGTAAGGGCACTTAAGTATGTATCGTAAAAATCTATATCTAATATTCCTGCAGTTTGAGCAGAATCAAGAACAAAATCAATATCATGTTCTTTACAAATTTTACCTATTTCTTTAATTTCCTGTATAGAGCCACATACATTAGAAGCATGAGTTATAACAAGTAATTTGGTATTAGATTTTATATATTGTTTAATTGAATTAGGATCTAGAAAGCCTTCGTTGTCGCAGGGAATTATATCCAGCTCGATTCCTTTTTGCTTTAGACTAGTTAAGGGCCTTAGGACAGCATTATGCTCCATTGAAGAAATTAAAACGTGGTCACCTTCTTTAAGAAAACCTTTAAGTATCATATTTAAACTTTGAGTTATATTCATCGTAAATACTACCTTTAAGGGGTCATCAAAGTGGAATAATTTACATAAAAGTTCCCTTGTTTCATATACTATTGATCCTGCAGCATAGGAGTTGTAATAGGAACCCCTTCCAACATTTCCGCCTATATTTTCTATGTAATTTGTCATAGCCTCAGCAACTCCCTTAGCCTTTGGGAAGGATGTTGCTGCATTGTCCATATATATTCTTTTCATTTATTATCCCTCCTTCATTAATTTTATTATACAATAATTTTTTTAAATTACTTTTAAATTTCCAAAAAAAGATATATCATATAAATAACAGGAGGTGAATGTTATGAAAAAACCTTTAATTGGTATAACAGCCGATTATATGATTTCTCAGGAGGGTCTTTATACAGGCCAGGAAAGGTTTTATATTGCAAAGGACTATATCGATGCAGTTTTAGAATCAGGTGGTATTCCTGTTATTGTTCCTATAATTAACAAGGAATCGGATCTTTTGCAGATAATCGATCAGCTTGATGGCATTATTTTATCTGGCGGACATGATGTGAACCCAATTTATTACGGAGAGGAACCATCAAAACATGTAGGATTTACATACACTCCAAGGGATTTATATGAGCTTTTCATAGTTAAAGCAGCTATAGAGAAGGATATGCCTATTTTAGGAATAAGCAGAGGGCAGCAAATAATGGTGGTTGCTTTTGGTGGAAAACTTTATCAGGATATTAGCCAAAACGCAGGAGCATACATAAATCATATGCAGAGGGCTAATATAAACGATATAGGACATTATATAAATATAATCCCGGGAACAAGGCTTTATAAGATTTTTGATACGGATAGAGTTCTTGTAAATAGTTTCCATCATCAAGCAGCAAAGGAAGTGCCAAGTAATTTCATAGTTTCTGCCACATCCTCAGATGGAGTAGTGGAGGCAATAGAGCATAAAACAAAGCCTATAATGGCGGTTCAGTGGCATCCCGAGATGATGACTAAGAAACACCCAATAATGTTGAGGCTCTTTGAAGAGTTTATCAATTGGTGCAAATAAAAAAATAACCCCTACAATCGTAGGAGTAAAATTGAGGTGAGCGTCCAAGCATATTATACTTTAATTTTACTTTTCTTTCAATCGGCAAATATTTCTCTTTTTATTTTTAATGCAAAATCAAGGGCTTTATTTTCAATATTTTGGACCTTAAGGATTGTTCCAGGATCATTTGCAATTTCAGAAAGAAGAAAATAGGGGGGTAATATAAACCCCTTATTTATATTTAAAGCACCCAAGAGCTGCTTTGCAACATTGTCGCTTCCCGAATTGCCGGATACGACAATTGAATATATTCTCTTATCATAAAATTTCATCTTTCTATAAAGCGCAGTTAATCTATTTATAACAGCCGTTAAATTAGCAGAAATTGCATCATTATAGTTAGGACAAATCCACATTATTATGTCGGATTTTTCAACCTCTGGGTAAACTTCCTCCACCATAATTCCACCGTAAAAGCAGCTTCTTTGTTTACTAAAGTGAATGCAGGTTTTAAAGGAACAGCCAATGCAATCAAGAACAGTTCCATTCTCAACATGCAGTTCTTTTATTTCAAATTCACATAAATTTTTCATTACCATATGCCATAGCATAAGGGTGTTGGAGGTGCTTTTGTTGCTGGCATGAAGGGCCAGTAGTTTAGGCTTAGAGGGCTTTTTATTATCAAAATCCCAAAGTCTATTGCCCAATATTCTGCATTGGTCATAACAAATTTCTTCAAGGGAAAGATTAATTGTTTTCTGCCAAGTTTGGAAGTTTTTAAAGTCCTTTATTGCCTCCACAAGGGGATGACCTATAAAACGGCAACCTAAACTATTTGCAAGAAATATTATAGACTGTGCCTGAGATTTGGTAAAAAGATAATTAGGGCTATGGATCAAGATCGCAGCAGTTGAGTTTAAAAGGGCATCTTTTCCTAATTCAAATAATTTAGACATAATAGTATTAACTTCATGACAAAAACCTGCTTCATCTAAATCTAAGGCAAATAATATTTTTTTGTTTTGTAGTTTTTCGATCTTTTCAGGTGAGTCAATAATTTTACATAGTGTAAAATTATTGTAGGACGAAAAAGGACAAAAAATTTAAAAGAGACAACCCCTGTGGTAAAATAAAAAGTGGAAAAAACACAAATCAATAAGGGGGTGTCTCTTTTTGAATAATATTATACAACATGATATTATACAACAACATTTTAATAAATTTCACTACTAAATTAATAAAAAAATGTAGAAGAAATGCTGTCAAAAGAATGGGATTTTACAAAACTTGTTGAGGTAGTTAAAGAATCGACTGATGAACTTGGAAGGAATATAATAAAAGACTTTTTAGAAGAATTAGATAAAGCGATTAAAGAAGATGATAAGAGAAAAAAGGAATGGATAGTTGAAAGAAAAGACAAGAAAAGTATTAWTTACGCTCCTAGGAGGAATAGAATATTCA
>NZ_CAKP01000099.1 GCF_000297115.1 Caloramator australicus RC3
GCTTGCATTTATATCTCTATCATGAACTGCACCACACTTTRGACATTTCCATTCTCTCAATGCTAAATTCTTTACATCAGGATTTTTATATCCACATTCACTACATGTTTGACTTGATGCATAATTTTGTGGTGCTATTATTATTTCTCTGCCATACCATCTTGCTTTATATTCTAACATCCTTCTAAATTCTGCCCATGATACTTCTGTTATTGCTTTGGCTAATTTATGATTTTGTTGCATATTTTTTACCTGTAAATCTTCTAAAACTATCACTTGGTTTTCGTGTATAATTTTAGAAGATAATTTGTGAAGAAAATCTTTTCTTTGATTTGATATCTTTTCGTGTAGTTTTGCAAGTTTTTGTCTTGTCCTTTCATAGTTTTTACTTTGCTTTTGCTTTCTTGATAATGATTTTTGTATAATTTTAATTCTTTTTTCTGTTTTTCTTAACCATTTTGGATTTTCTACCTTTGTTCCATCAGATAAAATAGCAAATTCTTTAATTCCTAAATCTATACCTACTTTTTTATCTATTTTCGGTAATTCTTTAATTTCTTCTTCTACAAGTATAGAAGCATAATATTTGCCTGTTGGCGTTTTTGATATAGTTACGGATTTAATTCTTCCTTCAAATTGTCTGTGTTGTTTTATTTTTATTTTTGTCTTTAACTTTGGAACTTTTAGATAACTACCTTCAAGTGTTACTGTCCCATTTTGATTATTTGTAGTATAAGACTGGTAACCTTTCTTTTTCTTGAACTTTGGAAAGGCTGTTTTTTTATCTCTAAAGAATTTTTTATATGCCTTCTCTAAATTAAGCTGTGCATTAGCAAGGGCAAGGCTATCTACTTCCTTTAGAAACGGATATTCTTTTTTATATTGTGCAGGTGTATTGTTTAGCATTTCTCCTGTTTTTTTATAGTATTCTATTTTGTCATGTAGCATTTTGTTGTATATAAATCTTACACAACCAAATACTTTAGCAAAATATTCTTCTTGTTCTTTTGTTGGATATATCCTGTATTTATAAGCCTTTAGCAAAATTACACCTCCTTCCTGTAATACTGATTATATCATAAAAAAGAATTTATCAATCAACATTCATCACCCACTTATAGAAGTGGGCGACTTCTGTTGCTC
>NZ_CAKP01000098.1 GCF_000297115.1 Caloramator australicus RC3
TTTGATATCTTTTCGTGTAGTTTTGCAAGTTTTTGTCTTGTCCTTTCATAGTTTTTACTTTGCTTTTGCTTTCTTGATAATGATTTTTGTATAATTTTAATTCTTTTTTCTGTTTTTCTTAACCATTTTGGATTTTCTACCTTTGTTCCATCAGATAAAATAGCAAATTCTTTAATTCCTAAATCTATACCTACTTTTTTATCTATTTTCGGTAATTCTTTAATTTCTTCTTCTACAAGTATAGAAGCATAATATTTGCCTGTTGGCGTTTTTGATATAGTTACGGATTTAATTCTTCCTTCAAATTGTCTGTGTTGTTTTATTTTTATTTTTGTCTTTAACTTTGGAACTTTTAGATAACTACCTTCAAGTGTTACTGTCCCATTTTGATTATTTGTAGTATAAGACTGGTAACCTTTCTTTTTCTTGAACTTTGGAAAGGCTGTTTTTTTATCTCTAAAGAAATTTTTATATGCTTTTTCTAAATTAAGTTGTGCGTTGGAAAGTGCAAGACTATCTACTTCTTTTAGAAAAGAATATTCTTTTTTATATTGTGCAGGTGTATTGTTTAGCATTTCTCCTGTTTTTTTATAGTATTCTATTTTGTCATGTAGCATTTTGTTGTATATAAATCTTACACAACCAAATACTTTAGCAAAATATTCTTCTTGTTCTTTTGTTGGATATATCCTGTATTTATAAGCCTTTAGCAAAGTTACACCTCCTTCCTGTAATACTGATTATATCATAAAAAAGAATTTATCAATCAACATTCATCACCCACTTATAGAAGTGGGCGACTTCTGTTACTCTTTAGTTAAATTACCTCCTATTTCATCTACTATTTTTTTCTTGTTTATTGCTGCATTATCATATCAAACTTAATTCCATCTTCACATGGAATCTTTTTTTCATAATATCCTCCTATAGAACAATCAAGAAGGTTTAAAATTTTAAATAGAAGCGTGCTTTTACCTATTCCCTTCTCCCCTGTCAAAAAAATATTCTTCATCCCCATCCCCCATTTAACTTTTATACTTATATATTTCTACAAAAATTATCAAATTCCTTCAAAAAATAATAAGGTCTGCTTTTGCAGACCTTATTCAAATACCTTAACAAGCTTATTAAATATATCTTGATTATCTTTAATCCTATTTTCATTCCCTAAAACGCATATATATTCTTGTTTTATTACATCTTCGATAACATTTTTTAAGGATTTTATGCCTTCTAATTTAGCATCTAATACTTCTTCTCTTTCTTTTTGAATGTCCTCTTGGGTTATTCCCCTCATATAATTTTCATCAGATATTCTGCCTTTAAGGAAAGGATTTAATGGGAAATCTAGCTTGCTCATTGTTCCTATGATATATTTCGTCATTTCCCTATCGTCTATTTCTAAGCCTTCTATAAATTTTACGGTATCATCATAAGCTTTAATCGTTTCTTTTAAATTAGGATCCCTATAGGAAGCAAAGGTCAATGTTCCATTTCTTTCGATATTCATAAAACATCCATAGGCTCCACCTTGAACTCTTACTTTATTCCACAAATAGTCAAGGCTTATAATTGTCCTTAATACCTGCATTGTTCCATTATATTCATATCCAAGCTTTCTATAATTATATCCCTTTGCTACGAATTGGACATTTGCCTGTGTCAATAAGCCTTCATTATCTTTGCTTAATTCTACATCAAGGTTTGTCTTTTCTAATTTATCCTTCTTAAGATCCTTTAAAATATATACTATGTTGTCTTCGTAAAGCTTAGCATCCCTCTCTTCACAGGTTAAGCTGAGTAATAAATTATTTATGTTAAATATCCTGTCCTTAACCTTATAGAGCTTATCAACTAAATCATCATATAAGTTGTCAAAATTCTTTTCTAAATTTGCGATAAACTTATAAAACTCTAATCCATTCATAGTTTCATTGATTTTTGCTGCCTTTGAAAAATAGGAAGTAAGCCTTTTAGATGCAACGCTATGGCCCTTCTCTATAATAACCATTTCAAGTCTTGATTTTGTCTGTTGAATTATTTCTTTAATCTTTTTCTTGTCATCGAATTTAGTTCTATTAATTACTTCTCCAATAAGCTCCAACATTCGTGGTAATTTATCCATCAGTGCCTTTGACTCAATTACGAATATTGGCTTAAATTCGTCAATATTATTTATTTTTTCTATTATTTGTGGATAATACTTAATTCCACCAATATTAATATCTATTTCCTTTGCAAGTTCTTCATATGAATAGTTTTCTGTTGAAAGCTTGCCAAGTAGTGTTGAAAGAAGGGAAGCATAAGGCATAAGCTCAATCTCAACTTTATCCATATCAAAGTAAAAATTAGTATAGGCAATTTTATTTGTAAATACCGGATGGAAAAGCAATTTACAGCCTTGAACCTCTTTTTCAACAAGGGGCAATACATCAGCCTCACGTTTTATATCGCTAATAGAAAGTAATGGAATTGTCTCAAGGGCTTCCCTTGGATCCGGAGTTTCCTGCCTTTTAAGAAGATTTTTGGTGTTTTCTATTATCCTTTCAAGCTCTTCATCTGTCATAGACTCCTTTATTTTTTGTAGCCTTTCTTTAAGGGCATTTTCCTTTTCCTTTAGCATGCCCTTCTTTGGTTTTAATATTAAAACCGAAGCATGCTTATTATTTAATAAATACTTTTCTATTAATTCCTCAAAATACCTTCCCTTTGCTCCATCTTTAATGTTTTGAAGAGGAGCATCATATTCTAAATATGCTGTTGGATGGGCATCATATAGCCAACTATTCATAAGTTTAATTCCATATAAAAGTCCTTTAGGTGCATATTCGTGTTCCGCTTCCCTCATTTGAAATTCTATTTTATTTATGGAAGCTTCTATGAGTTTTTTGTCAAGTCCATCTTTAACAAGCTTGTTAAGGGTTTCAAAAACTACCTCTTTAAATTTTCCTTTTTATCTATCTCTGAACCCTTAACAATAATGCTAAACATCGGCTGTAGAATGCTTCCTTCAAAGCTACCAAATACATCCTTACCTAACCCTGCATCTACGAGTGCCTTTTTTAGTGGTGATGCAAATGTTCCAAGAAGAATGTGCTCTAGTATCTCTAAAGCCAATGTCTCCTCAACGTTTCTTGCATCGCCGGTCACAAAGTTTAAACTTAAAAATGTTTTCTCTTTTGTGTCTTCATCATCAGCGATAGGATACTCCATTTCGATTTCTTTAATATCTTCAAAGGGCGGTTGAAAATCTATTTCTGAATATATTTCTGTCTTTTCAAAATCCTTTAAATACTCGTCTATAAATTGAAGTTCCTTTTCAATATTGCCGTTTCCATATAAATAGATATAACTGTTTGAAGGATGATAAAATTTTTTATGAAATTCAATAAATTCTTCATATGTTAACTCTGGTATATGGTCTGGGTCTCCTCCAGATTCGTAGCCATATGTTGTATCTGGAAAAAGAGTTTCACTTATCTTTCTAAAGAGGATTGATTCTGGGGAAGAAAAAGCTCCCTTCATTTCGTTATAAACTACTCCCCTTAAGGTTAGCTCATCTTTTTTATCAAAAAGCTCATAGTGCCATCCTTCCTGCATAAGTATCTCAGGAATTTTATATATGTTAGGATAGAAAACAGCATCAAGATAAACATCCATAAGATTAAAGAAATCCTTCTCATTTTTGCTTGCAACAGGATACATTGTTTTATCAGGATATGTCATAGCGTTTAAAAAGGTCTGCAGGGAACCTTTAATAAGCTCAACAAAGGGTTCCTTTACCGGAAATTTTCTTGAACCGCACAAAACAGAATGTTCAATAATATGAGGAACTCCTGTGCTATCGCTAGGTGGAGTTCTAAAAGAAATCGAAAACACTTTATTATCATCATCGTTATGAATTTTTAAAAGTCTTGCACCACTTTTTTCATGTTCAAATATGTAGGCCTTTGAATTAATTTCTTTGATATCCCTTATTTCTAAAAGTCTAAATCCATGATAAACTTTATTAACCTCCATATTTTACCTCCTCTTGCTTAAAATTATATTGTATATTGGCAGGACATATAAATATACGGCATATATTATAAGTCCATTATTAACACCCATTATACTTGCCGGAACTGCTCCGGCTATGTTCCAAGGAATTAAAGGTGCAATTACTATGGCTGAATTTTCTATATCAAGAGCCAATTTATATTTGTCCTTATAAATCCCCTTAACAAATTGGACAGCAAGTATAACCGCAAGGGCTTGAGTAAAGCCTATCATAGAAGTAATAATGCTAACCATTATTGTAGAAGGAGTATTACCAATTCTTTTACTTAAACTTGCAATTCCCTCCTCCAATTTTTTTAGGATTTTTGTTTCCTCAAATATTCCGCTATAGGCAGAGGATAAAAATACAATTATGGACACCTTAAGCATTGATAAAATCCCTCCGCCTTTAATTATCTGTGCTACTAAATTATTATTGTCTATTTTAAAACCAAATATCATATATTTTAATGTTTCTACTATACTCCTATTTTGAACAAAAATATCTAAAAATATAGCTGCAATAATGCTTACAGATATCGATTTTTTCACATCCACCTTAAATAAGGATAAAATTATAATAATTATGGCAGGAAGTAATAAATATGGCGTTAATATAAACTCTTTACTAATATCCTTTACAATATTTTTATTCACCATAGATATGTTTAAATTTATTGATAAAAGTAAATATATTAAAATTGTAATAAATGTAGGAATTAATGAGTTTTTAATCATATTTTTCACATTAACATAAAGCTCTGTTTCAGTTAAATTTGCAACTAAGTTTGCACTTGAGGACATAGGCGAACATCTGTCGCCAAAAAAAGAGCCCGAAAGAATTGCTCCTGCTGCTAAATTGATGTTTATCCCTGCCCCCTTTGCAAGGATTATAAGTGCTATCCCAATTGTTCCTACCGTTCCAAAGGCACTTCCTATTAAATATGATGTGATGCTGCAAATTATAAATGTGTAAACTAAGAAAAATTTAGGATTCATGAATTTAATCCCAAGATAAACAATATAAGGAACAACTCCCGAGGATAGCCATACCCCCATTACTGCTCCTATTAAAATAAAAATTTTTATAACTACCGTTGATTTTTTTCCACCTTTAAATATCATTTTTAAAATTTCATTAAAAGAAAATCCGAGCTTATAAGAATAAAAAGAAAAAAGTAAAAGACCTATGATTAAAGGATAAATTATTGATATATTTAGAAGCATCGAAATAAAGATAAATATAAAAAGCAGCAAAAATATAAAGTAAACCATTTTATCCCCCTTAGTTAAACATCTATTCCTGTTCTTATTCCTACAAAGAAAAATTCTGTATGCCTGCAGTCTTCGCAAACATAAACGTTAAAAACTATAGCTTCTTCATAATCAATAATCGTTGATATAAAATCTCTATATTCCTTTTGTGTATCAAATCTGTATTCCTTTAAAAATTTCATCTTCCCACCACATCTTAAACATTTTAAATTTTCATAGTCAACTTTTGCTGGATCCTTTTCATCCGTCAAAGTTAAATTTTCTTCATTCCACCATAAATACCTTGCTTCTTCGTTTAAAATTATGTCCTCGAATCTAACATGATATGGATAATAACTTTTAGGATCTATCTTATCGATGTATCCTATTCTATTTATGAATATTTTATCTATCCCCTCCCCGACAGAAAGGATCTTAACTTTATCTCCCACTTTAAACATAAAACCCCCCCTTCCATTTAAAATTATTATAAACCAATAAATTCCATATCTCAACATTGTTTTAGAGCTCAACCGTTATCTTATCTATTACATTTATTTCATCTAATTCTATACTACATCTATATGCTATAACTTCAACACCCTTTTCCTTTGCTTTTTTTAAAGTTAATGCAAACTTTTCATCCATCTCCTTATATGGCGTAAAAAGATTTACACAATCCATAAAGGCAACAAAAATAATTTTAGCCTTATAGCCTAATTCAACCGCCTTTATAAGCTCCTCAATATGCCTTCTTCCTCTATCGGTTGGAGCATCTGGAAATTTTGCAATGCCATTTTCCTCAAAGGTAGCACATTTAACTTCAATAAATGTCTTTTCATTTCCATCTATAAAAAAATCAAATTTACTATTATAAAAACTAACCTCCCTTTTTAAAACTCCCTTTTCTAATTTAACTACATTCTCCTTAATGGCACTTTCTAGCACCCTGTTTGCCATAGCAGAATTTATACAAACTAACCCTTTATTCTTTTCAACAAACATCAATGTCCACTCGGTTTTCCTGTTTTTATTGTTGCTTCTTACCAAAAACACTTTGGCATTTGGAAGTAAAAGTTCCCTTAATCTGCCTGTGTTTGGCACATGGCAAAGTATTTCTTTTTCTTCTATTTCAACTATGGCTTCAAACCTATTTAGCCTTTTTATAAATCTTCCCTCTATCTTTTCTCCTGGTATTTTATATCCCATCCTTATGCCTCCTAAACTATTTTTCTAAAGAATAACAGCCACCTTTTAAAATGTCAAGTTAAGGTATTGATTATTTACAAAAAAAGGTATATAATATAATTGACCATATGGTCAATTATATTAAAGGGGTGATTTAATGTTTATTCAACTTCACAATGTAAACAAAGAATTTACAAGTGGCAAAAATGTAGTCTTTTCCCTCAGAAACATTTCTTTTAATGTAAACAAAGGACAAATAATTACAATTCTTGGTCCATCAGGTTCAGGAAAATCAACACTCTTAAATCTAATCGGAGGAATTGATAGGGTTGATAGCGGAGATATTTTAATTGGGGATATGAATATTTCTAAGCTAAGTGATAAGGACCTAACTCTTTATAGAAGAAACAAGATAGGTTTTGTTTTTCAATTTTATAATCTCATTCCCAACCTTAATGTTTACGAAAACGTAGAGGTAGCTGCAAATATAAGCAAAAACCCCCTTAGCCTTGAAAAAGTATTAGATTCGGTCGGTATGCTAGATAAAAAAGATAAATTTCCTCAGGAATTAAGCGGTGGAGAGCAACAAAGGGTTTCAATTGCAAGAGCCCTTGCTAAAAATCCCGAAATACTTCTATGCGATGAGCCCACCGGTGCCCTTGACTTTAAAACAGCAAAAGAAATATTAATGCTCCTTGAAAAAATAAACAAGGAATATAATACTACTATATTCATCGTAACCCACAATACTGCAATAATTGGAATGGCAGATAGAATTATTAGATTAAGAAGTGGAGAAATTGTAGAAGACAAGATTAATTCAGCAAAAATTTCTGCTGAAGGAGTTGAGTGGTAATGGTTTTAAATAAAAGAATTTTTAGGGTTCTGTTAAAGCAAAAGGCTATTTATATAGGCTCTATAGTGCTTGTTATGTTAAGTTCTTTGCTTTATTCTAATTTAAATATTGCTATGAAAAACGTTGAGAAAAACAAGGATTTATTTTTAGAAAAAACTAAGGTTGAAGATGCAAAGGCAATACTGCAAAGGCCTATCGATAATATAAAGAAGCTTGAGGACAAATTTAATATTTCCATAGAGGCAAGACGTCAGTTTGATGCTAATATAAGTGAAAATACTACCATAAGAGTATTTGAAAAAACAAGCAAAGTAAATATTCCATATATAGTAGAAGGCAATGATATTAAAAGCATGAACGAAATACTCCTTGAGCCTAACTTTGCAAAAACCAACGGATATAATTTAGGTGATAAGATTAATATTTTGGATAAAGAGTTTACAATAGTTGGATTCTTTTCAATGCCAGATTATATATATCCTTTAAAATCCGAAGGAGATATTATGATCAATTATAAGATATTTGGAACTGCTATAATATCAGATAAGGCGATGAATGAAATGCCTATTAAAGGAACTGTCTACTATCTTTTAAAATCTCACTCTGGTAGTTTAGAAGAAATCAAAGAATACCTTGGAGAGAATCATTTCATAATATTCTGGCAGGAAATTAACGACAACCCAAGATTCTCCTTTGTAAATGCAAAGCTTATGGGCTCAGCAAAGATGGCAATTGCTCTTCCATCTATGATTCTCCTTTTAACCTCCCTGCTGGTTGCCGTTGTCCTTTGGCGAATGATAAAAACCGAATTTACTCAGATTGGAACTTTATATGCTTTAGGATATTCTAAAAAGGAAATAGGATTGCACTATTTGTCCTTTGTTAATATAATCGCTTTAACTGGAGGAATAATTGGAACAATATTTGGACTATTCTTGGTTAAGCCTTTAGCTGAATATTTTACTTTTTATTTCAATATTCCTCTTATTGATAATTCCTTTGATTATAAGTATATCCTAGGCAGTTTATTAATCCCCTATATTTTTATAATTCCAACTATGCTGATAGTCTTATTTAAAGCATTAAGATATTCGCCTGTAAAATTGATGAGAGGAAAAACTGAGAATTCTAAAGTTGGTTTTATTGAAAAAAGTCTAAACTTAAAAAAGCTGAGATTTCCTGCAAAATTTAAAATTAGAGAAATCACAAAGAGCATTCCAAGGCTCTTTGTCCTAATCTTTGGAATTACACTTTCCTCAATGTTCCTTCTTTTAGGTTTCTTATATAGAAATTCTATAGACTATCTTTTAAATCAAAGTTTAAATGATGTCTTTAAATACGAGTATAATTATGTTTTAAAGTCCTATGAGACTAGTAATATCTATGGTGGTGAAGAATACAATTTTTCTGTTTTTAAGGTTAATGGAAAGGTAGAAAGTTTTGTTGTATTTGGAATAAAACCAAATTCACAATTTATAAATCTCATCGATAAAAATAGTAAGCCTATTTCAGAGGATAATGTAATAATAACTAAGCCTCTTGCCAAAACATTAAAGGTAAAAGAGGGGGATACTATAGTAATCACAAATAAATATAATAACGATAATTATACTATAAAAATAGATAAAATTGCTGAAATCTATACAGGAAACAATATTTATATGCCGCTTTATAAACTAAACAATCTATTAGGATTTGATTCAAACAGCTTTATTGGAATTTTTTCAAAGGAAAAATTAAACATTCCTGAGGAAAAAATATTAAAATTTGAAACCAAAAATGATATTAAAGAGGCTTTTAAAGCTATAATAAATCCTCTTAAAGTTTCATTAGGACTTGTATCTTTTATTGCATTTTTTATAGCTCTTATTGTAATATATGTAGTAACAGGACTTTCGATTGAAGAAAATAAAACCAATATATCGATGTTTAAAATATTAGGTTATACTCACAGAGAAATAAACGATTTAATTTTAAATACCTTCACTATTCCTATTATAATAGGTTTCGTTCTTTCCATCCCATTGTTAATAAAGTCAATGGATACATTGTTAAACAGCTTGGCTCAAAACATTGACTTTACTTTTCCATTAAAGCTAAACACTGTTTCAATAATTTTAGGATTTTTAATTCTTTATATTACCTTTGAAGTCTCAAAATATTTCTCAAAGAAAAATATATTCAAAATTCCTATGTCGGAAGCACTTAAAACACAAAGGGAGTAGATCAACTTGTTAAAGGCGTTTGAAAAACTTTCAGAAGAAAAAAGAAGCAAAATAATTAAAGCAGCCCTTGAGGAGTTTGCAAACAATGGATATGAAAAGGCATCTACAAATAGAATAGTTGAAAAGGCTGAAATTTCAAAGGGCCTTCTGTTTCACTATTTTAAAAATAAAAAGAGATTATATTTATATCTCATTGATTATGTAATCCCAGTAATTTTCGATGAATTTTTTAAAACTGCAGATATGAATATAGGTGATTTCTTTGAGAGATTAAAAAATTGGCAGGTTGCTAAGCTTAATATATTTGAAAAGCTATCCTTAGAGAGCAAATTTTTAATAAGAGCCTTTTCAGATATTCCCGAGGAAGTAAAAGAAGAAGTCTTAAAAAGATATCAAAATTATGCTCAAGAAGGATTTAAACTTTTATTTTCTAATATCGATTATTCAAAATTTAGAGATGGTATAGATAAAAACAAAGCAGTAGAAACAATAGTTTGGACCTTAGAAAATTACGGCAATAAATATATGAAGGAGAATATGGATAATGAAGGAAATATAGTAATAGATACAGAAAGAATATTAAAGGATATAGATGAATATTTAGAAATATTAAAATATGGATGTATAAGGGGCTAACATTAGCCCCTTTATTTTAGCCCCTTTAATTAATGATGTCCGTGATGATGTCCACCGGCATGGATACATCCATCTTCTTTTAAGTTTAGTTTACCTTCAATGTAATCTTTAATTATCTCATCTGGAGTTCCCTCTGCACCTGTCAATACTTTTATTCCTTGGGCCTTCAAACCATTAAAGGCACCCTCACCCATGCAGCCTGAAATTACAAGCTCTACTTCATTTTCCTTTAAAAATCCTCCAATTAAAGCGTGTCCATGTCCTGGTGATTTTTTTATCTCCCTCGCTTTTATTTCCCTTCCTTCAACTTCGTAAATATAAAAACTTTCGCTTTGGCCAAAATGTTGTGAAACTTCGTTGCCAATTACAGCAATAGCAATTTTCATACGATCACCTCTTTTATTTTGGGTATATGTTTAATTTAATTATATTTTAATACTTTTATTATTTCAATAATCTTAAACAAAATATTTGACATATACCCATAATTTTAATATAATTTATTTTGAACATATGCCTATAATAATAATTCAAGGAGGGTAAATATATGACAACTTCACGTTTAAAACATTTTCCAATATCATTTTTTTCAATTATTATGGGTCTTTCAGGATTTATAATAGCAATGCAAAAATTTGAAATAATTTATAAAACTTTTAAACTGAGCCACCCATTAGGTTATATTGATTTAACTTTATTTCTTATAATATTATTAACATATGTATTAAAATTTATTAAATATAATGATGAAGTTAAAGGAGACTTCAACCATCCAATAAGAATGGCATTTGTTCCAACTATATCTATAAGTATGCTTTTGCTTTCTATTGCCTTTTTAGAAATCGATGCATCTATTTCAAAAACTTTATTTTTTATTGGTGCTCCACTGCATCTATTTTTCTCTTTAAACACAATAACTAAATGGGTCCAGCACACAAATTTTCAAATTCAACATTTTAATCCTGCTTGGTTTATCCCAATATTAGGTAATTTATTAGTTCCAATAGCAGGGACAAAATTTATTTCAAAGGAAATTTTATGGTTCTTTTTTAGTATAGGGATTGCTTTTTATCTTCCCTTTTTAACGATGCTTTTGTATAGAATAATTTTCCATAACAATCTACCGGAAAAACTAATGCCAACGCTATTTATCCTTATTGCTCCACCTTCAGTTGGATTGATAGCATATTTTAAACTAACTGAAGGTATAGATAACTTTGCTAGGATCTTGTATTATTTTGCATTATTTACTTTGTTATTAGTTTTCTCTCAATATAAAATGTTTACAAAAATAAAATTCTATCTATCATGGTGGGCATACATTTTTCCACTTTCAGCCTTTTCAGTTGCAACCTTTGTAATGCTAAATAATACAAAGCTTATATTTTTCAAAACATTGTTTACAGCTATTTTCCTTCTGATAATTCTCTTAGTAGTAATAATATCCTACAAAACAATTTACGCAATATCAAAAAAGCAAATATGTATAGAGGAAGAATGAGCCTTTAACTCATTCTTTCAGATTGTAGACAAACTCTCATTGGTGTTTAAACTTTGCAAGAGCCCCGTGAATGGATTTCAAAAAGGCATCTCTCATGAGCTCTAGCAATTCTTGCTTTTCGACTTTTCAAAAGTCCGTAATTCTGCACACGGACGTGCAGAGCCGAGTGGCCGACACGGATGTCGGCTCACGAGGGTAGGACTTTTGAAAACAAAGAAAAGCTTAGAATTGCTTAGCGAAATGAGCGAATGCCAGGGAAATCCTTTACGGGGCTTATCAAAAAACAACTTTTTCAACAGTCTGGAAGAATAAGCTTTTAACTGATTCTTTTTTTGTAGACTTTTAAGCTAATTAGTGTAATAATATAATTAAGGTTCCATTTTAGAAGGGAGTAGTTCGTATGAAAAAAATATTTGTCATATTCTTAATATCAATCTTTTTTATATCCTGTGCTCAAAAGTTGCCAAATACAAATCAAAATAATGAACCATCTAAAAAATACACTGTTAAAGATTATTTCCCCTTTGTTGCTGATAGAAGAATGAAATACCAAGGTATAGGCAATGAATATGCCGAAAAAGATGTTTATGTGGATTTTATAAAGGACAATCGTATTCAGCTTAGAGTTATAAACCCTGGAACAACTCTAGCTCAAGTTTATGAAATCAAAGATGGAGAACTTAGGTTTATAAGATCTCAAGAGGAATTCTATTATAGGGACAATATAATAGATTCTCAAAACTCAAATTATGAAATTCTTTTAAAAGAACCAATTGAAGTTGGAACAACCTGGACAACAAGGGAAGGAAATAAAAGGTATATTTCTGATTTAGAAAAGGAAATAGTAACCCCTTATGGTTCCTTTAAGGCTTTGGAGGTTACGACAGAAGGTAAGGATTATAAAACCTATGACTATTATGTTATAAATGTCGGCCATGTAAAAAGTGTTTTTGACTTTAACGGAAATAAAATAGAAACTACCATTGAAAAAATAGAACAAGATATTCCCGTTGTTCAAACCGTAAAATTTTACTACCCTGATTTTGAAAATGATAGAATAGCTTTTGTAAAACAAAAATTAGAATTCAAAACAAATGATACTGTAATTCAAAAGTTTGAATCTTTTCTTAAAACTCCTCCAAAGGAAGGGTTAACTAAGATACTCGGTCCTAATTCAAAAATAAATAGCTTATATTTAATACCAAATGAAAATAAAGTTTATATCGATTTATCAAAGGAATTTGTAAGCGATATGAATGCAGGTTCCTCCCTTGAGGCTATGATAATTCAAAGTCTTGTGAATACCCTTGGTGATTATTATAACGTTGATAAAGTATATATTTCTTTAGACGGAAGACCTTATGAATCAGGTCATATTGCAATCAGCAAGGATGAATATTTTAAGGTGGATTATAACAATGCAATTGAATTAAAATAAGCTGCCATTTGGCAGCTTTTCATACTTTAATAAGCTCATATTCAAGACTTCCAAGTCCAATTTCTTCTCCGTGCTTTAACGTAGCTCTCCAATCTGTTTTGTGGTAAAGGCTTGTAAATTTATCAAATTCCCCATCTACATGAACATGCTCAACTGATTCGAGGGCACATCCATGAAGCATTGGTGCATTATTTACCATATCAGCACACGCCTTATCAAGTGCAACTGGGTCAAAGGATGCAGCTATTCCTAAATTAGGAATAATCGGCATATCATTGTTTGACCAACAATCGCAATTTGGTGAAACGTCCATAATAAAATTAATATGGAAATGGGGTTTATCCTTTAATACTGCATATGTATATTCAGCTATCTTTTCACTTGCAACAACTGCTGCTTCATCCCATTTAACCTGCGCAGCATTAAATTGACATACAGCAACGCATTGCCCACATCCTACACATTTTTCGTAATCAATTACAGCTTTTTTATTTTCATTTAAAGTAATTGCATCATGGGCACAGCTTCTTACACACATTCCACAACCAACGCAGTTTTTAAGCTTTATTACAGGCTTAGATGAGGAATGCATAAATAGCTTTCCGCCTCTTGAACCAGAACCCATTCCAATGTTTTTTAAAGCTCCTCCAAATCCCGTCATTTCATGTCCTTTAAAATGATTCATGGAAATTATAATATCGGCATCTGCAATTGCCGAGCCTATTTTGGCTGACTTGGTATGCTTTAAATTAACCTCAATTTCTCTATACTCTGTTCCTTTTAAACCGTCAGCTATAATTATTTGGCAACCCACAGTTAATGGGTTAAATCCATTCTCATAAGCAGCATCAAGATGGTCCAATGCGTTATGTCTTCTTCCTGTATACAAGGTATTAGCATCCGTTAAAAAGGGTTTACCCCCCAGCTGCTTTATTAATTTTACTATTCTTGCGGCATAGTTAGGTCTTATATATGCTAAATTGCCCGGTTCACCAAAATGAATTTTTATGGCTACATATTTATTTTTAAAATCTATTTTTTCTATTCCAGCAGATTTTACAAGTCTTTCAAGTTTGTCGAGCATATTATAACCAGGTTTAGTTCTAAGATCCGTAAAATACACTTTTGATTTTGACATGTCAACACCTCCAAAGGAAAAAGTCTTATAAAAATAATTATAAATGATTATATTCAAACTTCAAATAGAATATTTTATAATATTTATTCATTATTTCAAATATTTTTGCACAATTCATCCAATTTTGAATATAAAAACTTTGCATATTTATAAATTTATATATTGACTTTGTCGAAAATTGTTGTATATTTATTAATATAATTTTTAAAAAACGCCCGGGCAGAAAAAAATATATCGAGGTGAAGAAAATGGAAAACAATAATACTAATCTTAAAAGAGAATTAGGTCTTGTAGCTGCGACAGCGATAGTGGTTGGAAATATGATCGGTTCTGGAATATTTATGGCTCCACAAGGTCTTGCGGCTGCCTCAAATCCAAAGGCAACTATAATAGCTTGGTTAATTACAGCTTTAGGTTCAATGCTTATTGCTCTAAGCTTTGCAAAGCTAGGAGCTAAAATGCCTCAAACTGGAGGTCCTATAGTTTACACAAGAGCGGCCTTTGGAAAATTTGCTGCCTTTTTAATTGCATGGACATATTGGGTTGGTTCTTGGGTAGGAAATGCAGCTATTATCACTGCACTTATGAATTATCTTTCATACTTTTTCCCGATTTTCAGTAATAACAGAGCTGCTGCATTTATAGCTTCCTCAGCAATTCTATGGATATTAACCTACATCAATTATAAAGGTGTCAAAGAAGCTGGAATAGTAAGTATCATAACAACAGTTCTAAAAATCGTTCCATTAATTGTTTTTGCAATAATTGCTGCTATGCATTTTAATCCTTCATATTTCTCAACAGTTTCAGCACCTGAGGTTGCTGGAATGTCAACAATCCCTGCAGCGATTGCAATTACACTTTGGTCCTTTGTCGGACTTGAATGTGCAACAATTCCAGCTGGAGAAATTAAAAACCCTGAAAGAAATATAAGGCTTAGCACAATTTACGGAACATTAATTACAGCTTTAATATACATCCTAATAAGCATCTTTGCAATAGGCGCGATGCCTCAGGTTGAACTTGCAAAGTCTAACGCTCCTTTAGCGGATATAATAAACTTTGCAACAGGTGGAACTTGGGGAGGAACCTTTATAGCTTTAGGTGCCCTTATATCAACCCTTGGTGCAACTTCAGGATGGATTCTTGTAACTGCAAGAAGCTCCTTTGCTGCTGCAGAGGATAAAATGTTCCCAAAGATTTTTGCAAAGGTTCATCCTAAATATAATACTCCCTCTGCATCACTAATTATAAGCGGTATTGCAGCAAATATTCTTCTTATAATGAACTATGTATCGAGCCTTACAGCTGCATTTAACTTTATGCTTTTACTTGCGACTTTAGCATTTTTACCTGCATATTCATTTACTGCTGCAGCTGAAATACTTCTTTTGAGAAATAAGTCCGAAAACTTTAATCTCTGGAACTTTATTAAAAGTTCATTTATAGCGCTTTTAGCTTTTGCATACTCTATTTATGCAATCTATGGAACGGGTGCAGAAGTTGTTATGTATGGCTTCATATTGATGCTTCTTGGAATACCATTCTATGTATATCAAAAAATACAAAATGGAGATATTAGTAACGAATAAAATTTCAGGAAACGGTTCATAATTTTATCAAAATACTAATAACGTTTACTTTAAGTTATTAATTCATTAAGGAAATAAATTTATAATTTTTATGAACCGTCCCTAATAAGAAAGGTGGGCATTTAGGTAAATTGCCCACCCTAAATATAGACAAAAATCTAATTTTCACGCATTAGCTGGTGGTGTAAAAACTCTTTGTGCAAGTTCTGCATCAAGCATATAAATTCCATTTGGGTCATCCTTTATCCTCTCAAGCTTTTTAATAATCTTATTAAACATAGCCTCCTCTTCTGTCTGCTCATCTACAAACCACTTCAAAAAGCTAACTGTTGCATGTTCCTTTTCTTCCATTGCTATATTCATAAGATTGTATATTCTTTCTGTAACCTTTCTTTCATGTTCAATAGCTTTTTTAAATACATCTATAATCGACTCAAAATCATTTTCTGGTGTTGGAATGCCATCCACCCTAATCCTTCCATTTTTCTCAGCTATGTATGTATAAAACTTTGATGCATGGAATCTTTCTTCCTGCTCTTGAACCTTAAAAAAGTTAGCAAAACCTTCTAAATCTTGGTCTTCAAAATATGCTGCCATAGCCACATAAATATGAGCAGAATATAACTCGAAGTTATATTGATCGTTTAGAGCGTTAAACAATCTTTCTGATACCATAAGACCACTCCTTTGTTTTTTACTTTATTTTATCACTTCTTCCCCAAAAAAGAAAGGGACGGTTCATAAACTTTATAATATTCTAAGAATCTTGTATTTGATTCTTTTACTTAAATATTTATGAACCGTCCCTTTAACTATGCTGTTTCTTCAAGTTCAATAGTTTGTGCAAATCTTTTTCCTGCTGTCATAAATATTCCAAGTAAAGCTATTGCTATTAAAATCCCTGCTATGTTTGACATTGTTGCTGGAAGTTTAAACCCTTCCTTTGCCTGTAATATATAGCTTGAGCTTACATAGGACATAAATGTTGCTGGAATAGTTGCAACCCAGTGGTTCTTATTCTTCTTCACAAGGTAAACTTCAGCTGCCCAGAGGGTAACCATTGCAAGAGTTTGGTTTGCCCAAGCAAAATATCTCCAGATTATATCAAAGTTAATAAATGTTAACGCTATACCTACTGCAAATAAAGGTGCTGCTAAAAGTAATCTTTTTGATATTTTATCTTGCTTATAATTTATCATATCAGCAATCATAAGTCTTGCGCCTCTAAAAGCAGTATCACCTGATGTTATAGGGCAAGCAATAACACCGAGCATTGCAAGAACACCGCCTAATGGTCCTAAAAGAGTCTTTGTAATTTCAAGAACCGCACCGCTTGGGCCAACTTTTCCTAAAGTTCCAGCAAGTCCCTGAACACCTCCATAGAAGGCCATACCCGCAGCTGCCCAAACCATAGCTATTATTCCTTCAGCTATCATAGCACCGTAGAATACTCTTCTTCCTTCCTTTTCATTAACCATACATCTTGCCATAAGTGGTGATTGTGTTGCATGGAAACCTGAAATAGCACCACAAGCAATTGTTATGAACATCATTGGGAAAATTGGTAAGTTCTTAGGATGCATATTAACAAATTGTATTTCAGGAATATGATAACCCTTTAATAGAATTCCTCCACCTACTCCAACTGCCATTATAACAAGGGCAATACCAAATAGTGGATAAAGCCTACCTATAATAACATCAATAGGTAAAATAGTTGCAAGGAAATAGTAAGCAAATACAACAACCACCCAAAAGGTTAATGTCATATAATCAGGAGTTATTGCTGCAAGTAGCTTTGCAGGTCCTGTAACGAATACAACACCAACAAGAACAAGTAAAACTATTGTAAATACCCTCATTATATTCTGTATTTTCTTACCTAAATAAACCCCTTGAATTTCTGATAAGCTTGCGCCGTTATGTCTTACTGAAATCATACCGGATAAATAATCATGAACAGCTCCTGCAAATATACTTCCTAATGCTATCCATAAAAACGCAACCGGTCCAAAGAGTGCCCCCTGAATTGCACCAAATATAGGTCCTAAGCCGGCAATATTTAAGAGCTGAATTAAAAAAACCTTCCATGTAGGCATTGGAACATAGTCTACTCCATCCTGCATTGTAAATGCTGGAGTTTTCCTGTTTTCATTAGCTCCAAATAGATTTTCAATAAATTTACCATAAATAAAATAACCTAAAACTAAAACTACAATACCTGCAATAAAGGATAACATAATACCCCTCCTATATTTTTTATCACCTTTATGCTATCACATATCAAATTTTTCCGACAATTATCGAGGGGTAAATTGTCAAAAATTAAACTTAAAATGCAAAATTTTCGTCCTAAAATGCATTAAATCCCTAATACCTCCTTTAAATCTTTAACCCTTAGGCGACTTACTTGAAGCTCTGTTTTTTCATCATCGTTCATAATAATTTTATAAGTTCCATTAAACCAAGGATATATCTCCTTTATTTTATTAAGATTTACTAAATAACTTTTATGAATCCTGAAAAATCCTGTCTTTTCCTCAATCTCATTTAATGTATAATTTGTAAGATATGTCTTGTCCTTTGTTTTAACAAGAGTTTTATCATTTTCTATATAACAAAAATAAATAGAATCTAAATCTAGCAGAATAATCTTTTCATTTTTTTCGCATGCTAATTTTTTAATCTTGTTTTGCCCTTCAAATTTTTCAACTAAATTTTTTATACTTTTTTCAAGTAAATTTTTGCCGGCATATTTTTCAACATAATCCCTAAGTCTAATTAATGTTTTTTCAATTCTTTTATCATTAAAGGGCTTTAATATATAATCAACAGCTCCAACTTCAAAGGCCTTTAATGCATATTCCTCATAGGCTGTTATAAAAATAAAGTAAATTTCTTTATTTAAAAGAGTTATTTCCTTTGCCAAATCCAACCCACTCATTTCCGGCATATTGATGTCCAAAAAAACAACATCTATTTTATTCTCCTTCAACCAGTTTAAAGCTGCCTTACCGTCATTAAAAATTCCTTTGATTTCTATAAAATCATATTTATTTAAAATAAATTTAAGTTCCTCAATTGCAGGCATTTCATCTTCAACTATTATGCAATTTATCCTCTGCATATACTCCCTCCTTTGGGACTTCAAAGCTTACTTTAGTTCCAGCTCCATTCTCTGAAAAAATATTTAACGTTGCTCCTTCACCATAATAAATCTTTAGTCTATCGTTTATATTTTTAAGACCTATACCTGAACTATCCTTCAAAACCTTCTTTAATCTATCCTTCTCTATTCCAATTCCTGTGTCACTAACTTCAAAAAAGACTTTATCTTTTATATCCTGAACTTTAATCTTTACTAATCCACCATCATGCTTTTTAGTTAAGCCATGCTTTATAGCATTTTCTACTAAAGGCTGCAAAATAAACTGTGGTATTAATATATCCCTTAACTTCTCATCTATTTCATATTGAATTTGTATTCTCTCCCCAAATCTTGCCTTCTCTATATTAAGATAAGATTCAATAAGTTCAAGCTCCTTGTTTAATGTAACAAACTCTTCGGATTTTAATGTCCCCCTAAAATAATTTGATAAATCTAAAATAAGATCCCTTGCCTTTATAGGATCTAATCTACAGAAGGAAGCAATTGTATTAAGAGCGTTAAACAAAAAATGAGGATGGACTTGAGCCCTTAGAGCCTTCAATTCCGAAAGTGCAGCAGTCTCAACCTTTTTGTTTAGCTTATATATTTCAATCTGAATTGCTAAAAGCTCTGCAAGTTCCCTTAAAAATTCCTTAAATCTCTTATCATGGTCATCTAAGGAGTCTACTTCTATCCCTAAAACCCCCTCTATTTCATCATTAATTATAAGAGGAATAAAGTAAAAATAAATCTCTACATGATCCTTGTTGTAAAGCATAATTATCTTTTCCACAGGTTTTTTAAAATAATCCTTAACCTGCATATTTATAGTATCAACATCTAATTCATCTCCAATATAGCATAAAACCTTTTCCTTATCTCCAATTAAAACTCCCCTAAAATTTCCATCAAATTTAATAATTTCAGCAATCTTTAAGGATGTATGTTTATTTAGACCCCTCCTTAAATAAACCGAAGCTTGTTTTGCTATATTTAAAGATTTTAAAGCATTTATGGCAGCTATTTCATTGTAATGTCTCCTGACTGTTTTAATTATATCAATAAATATTGCAACACCTAAGGCATTAATTATAATCATTGGAATGCCAATTTCCTTTTCAAGTTCTAACGCAAGATAAAAGGGTTTTGCCAACAACAATACAAGGAATATTTGAATAGTTTCTGCAACCACACCTGCCAAAAGGCCAAGGAATGGAGATAGTTCATGGCTTTTTCCTCTAAAATAGGCTCCCACAAGACCTTCAATTATTGTTGCAATCGCACAGGCAAAACCGGTAAATCCGCCAAGCAAAAGCCTATGTCCCCCCGCAATAGCACCAACAATTGCACCTACTATCGGGCCTCCTATATATCCTGCTACTATTGCCCCAATAGGCCTTATATTAGCTATAGCACCGCCTGTCACCCTAACTCCAAGATAAGTGCCTAATATTGAAAATAGGCTAAAGGAAATTATTAATGCTACCTTATCCCCTACAGTTAAATTCTTTTTAAAGAATTTTTCGAACAATGGCGAATGGGTAAAAATATATGCTGCTAAGGCAACAAGGGCCATTCTTTCAAAGAGAGTTATAAAAAGCATCCTTTTACCTCCAGATTTTTAATTTCAACTTTAATTATAACATAAATTCTTTTGAGCTTATAAAGAAAAATATTTCCTTGTCTATATTATGTAAATACTTTATAATAAATTTGTTCACAAATAGTGTAGTAGGATGGGGGTGAAGAGAATGGAAGAAGGAGGCAGTAGTAAAATAATCTTAAAAACAAACAAGAAAATATCCCAAACTAATTTTCCATTCTTAAAATTAACCCTATCATATTACATTAGGAGTGATGAAAATGAAAAACATAATAGAATTAATAAATCAAAAAAAATTCCTGGAAGCTAGAGAGGAATTGGCAAAAAAGAATGTTGTAGATATTGCTGCGTTACTTAGCGAAATAAAAGACAAAGAATTGGTCGTTAAGATATTTAGAATTCTTCCTAAGGATATTGCCGCAGATGTTTTTTCCTACATGGAACATGAACAAAAACTTTTTATTATAAATTCAATAACCGATGCTGAGGTAGCAAATATAATAAATGATCTTTATATAGATGATACAGTAGACTTCCTAGAGGAACTTCCAGCAAACATGGTCAAAAAAATATTAAAGAATACTGATGAAACTACCCGTGCAATTATTAATCAATTTCTAAATTATCCCGAACATTCAGCTGGAAGCATCATGACTATAGAATATGTAGATCTAAAAAAAGAAATGACAGTTGAAGAGGCCCTTGAACATATTAGAAAAACCGGTGTAGACAAAGAAACTATAAACACCTGTTATGTTATAGATGAAAATAGAATCTTAGAAGGAATAATATCAATTAGAAAGCTTATATTATGCGATAAAAATAGTATAATTAAAGATATTATGAAAAAAGACTTCATTTATGTAAACACTTTAGATGATCAAGAAACTGTAGCAAAGCTCTTTAAAAAGTATGACCTTATTTCTATACCAGTTACTGATAATGAAAAAAGGCTTGTAGGGATTATTACAATTGACGATATTATAGATATCATAGACCAAGAGAACACAGAGGACCTTCAAAAAATGGCTGCCATGGCTCCAAGTGAGGAAGAATATTTAAAAACAAGCACCCTACAGCTTGCCAAAAATAGAATTACTTGGCTTTTAATACTTATGATTTCTGCAACTTTTACAGGCAACATCATAAGAAAGTTTGAGGATGTTTTACAATCAGTAGTAATTCTTGCCGCCTTTATTCCTATGCTTATGGATACAGGTGGAAATGCTGGTTCCCAATCATCAACTTTAATAATCAGAGGACTGGCTCTTGGTGAGATAAAGTCTAAAGATGTGCTAAAGGTTATAAAAAAGGAATTGGGTGTAAGTTTATTAACAGGAATTGTATTAGCATTTGTAAATTTTATTAGATTACACTTTTTAGAAAAGACTAGCCTTTTAATTTCCATTACTGTTTGTATAAGCTTGTTCTTCACTGTTGTTCTTGCAAAGGTTGTAGGAGGTATTCTTCCAATAGCTGCAAAAAAAGCTAAGGTTGACCCTGCAATAATGGCAAGTCCATTAATAACAACAATAGTGGATGCCCTTGCCCTTATCATATATTTTACAACTGCAAAAGTTTTATTAAAAATATAAGGCTACCCATAACAAGGTAGCCTTATATTTTACGCCTTTATATCCTGTGATATTTTCTTATTTTTTATAACATTAATAGCTTCTAATAATAGAACAATCGCAAGTATAAACAGAACTATTGCAATTACAACCAATATATAATTTTTAGCTATAAAGTAATTTCTGGTCAGTATAATCAACGCAGAAAGCGTAACGCAGAACATAAAAATCATTGGAATAAGAGTAACTATCCTATTCTTACCTATTCTTGTTAACCATGCGGTAACAGCTAATAATGCAAGTGCTGCAAGAAGCTGATTTGCTGATCCGAAAATCGGCCATATCTTTTGATATCCATATGCTAAAATTAAAGATGCACAAACAATTGTAATTATTGTTGCAACATATTTATTAGTTAAAGCTGAATTCTTTCCTCCTACAGTTTCAAAGAATTCCTGGAATACATACCTTCCAAGTCTTGTTGCAGTATCAAGACTTGTTAACGCAAAGGCTGTAAATGCTAAAATTACAAATACCTTTCCAAATTCTAATGGAATTCCAAAGCTATTCATAAAGGTTGCAACGCCATTTGCAAATATCAATGCGGGTGTTCCTTCTGCCTTTGAAACATAAGCAATTGAAATCAAAGCAACAATTGCTAACATACCTTCAATAAGCATTGCACCGTAACCTACAAGTTTTGCATCTTCTTCTTTATCAATCTGCTTTGCCGATGTCCCTGAACTTACAAGGGAGTGGAAACCTGAAATTGCACCACAGGCAACTGTTACAAATAGTATAGGGAATAGATATTGTGCACCAGTCTTTGTTGTAACTGTAAATCCTTTAAAAGCAGCAAGTTCAAGATTAGGATGTAAAATAAATATTCCTAATAATCCTCCAAGAAGCATTGCATAAAGCATAAATGAGTTCAAATAGTCTCTTGGTTGTAATAATAGCCAAACTGGTAATACAGAGGCTAAGAAGATATAAATAAGAAGTATTACATACCACGTTGACTTAGAAAGAGCTAAGAAGGGGAACTTATATCCTATCCATATTGCAAGGAAAAGTAGTATTACTCCAACTACTGTTGAAACTGCAACGCCATAGCCTTTTCTATATACCATAAAACCAAATAAAACTGCAAGGACCATGAAAAGCATAGATGAGGTTGCAGCTGCTGGCCCTGCCTGGAAACCTTGCACCTCTGGATTGTAAGCAAAGGATGATGCTACGATATCAGTAAATGCTGCAACAATTAAAACTAACGTAAGCCAAGCAAAAAGGTTAAAAAGTATCTTTCCTTTTTTACCAACATTAGCTTCAATTATCTCACCTATCGATTTACCATCATGTCTTATAGAAGCTACTAATGAACCAAAGTCATGCACGCCACCTACAAATATACTTCCAATAACGATCCAAAGATAAACAGGAATCCATCCAAAAATCGCTGCCTGAATAGGTCCTGCGATAGGTCCTGCACCAGCAATGGAAGCAAAATGGTGACCTAAAAGAACCTTAGAGTTAGCTGGAACATAATCTACTCCATCGTATTTTGTATGGGATGGTGTTGGCCTTTTTGAGTCAATTCCCCATTGTCTAGCAAGATATCCACCGTATAATGTGTAGGCTGTTAAGAATAAAATTGCGCCTATAATAACTAGCCATACAGAATTCATAAAAACACCTCCTTATTTTTAAGGTGCTTCTTCAAGCACCTTTTTTAACGACTTGGCAGCTTTGCTAAAAATTAATTCATCGCTGGACAAGTCAACCAAAACTACTCTTACCTCACTCCAACCATGTAGATAAAATTTATATACTTTTTTATACTTAAATTTCTTTATATATTTTTTAATATCCTCTGTTGAAGCTTTGATGAGCAATATACCTGTTATGACGGTTGACATGTGATTAGGATTGGGTTTTACAAATTCCTTTTGCAATTCGACAAGGTTATTAACAAATCGTTTGACCTTATTTATATCAGCATTATGCACTATTTTTACAAATATAAATTCATTATTTTCATAACAATCTATAATATCCTTTTTTGTTAAAAAGGTTCTTATATTTTTAACATGGCTTTTGGCAAATAAATCAAATATTTCTCCATTATACCTAAACCCACTGTCAATATCAAAGTTCCTTTTTAACTTCTCATATAAAAAGCTTATAAATTTTTCTTCCTGCATATTTATTCTCCTCTTTTAATATTTACTAATATTTATTTCTATATATGATAAATATTTCCTTCTTATTAAATGTTATATTTTTTTAATTAATACAAATATTAGAGATGAGCATAATTGATTAAAAAACAAAATTATTTATGTTAAATTGTTCTAACTTTTATGAAGTGAAGCTCAATTATTTTAAATTAAACTTAAATTAACACCAAAAAAGCAAAAAAAGGGTAGACTACTCCCTTGGTAAAATTGATGTTCAAAAAATTTAATTTAATTTTAATATAATTTATTTAGGCTGTTCTTCTAAATCCCGATAGGGATTTGTATTTATCAACGCAGCCAGATTTTATGGCAGCAATTGCAACAGTTAAAAGGCAAATGTGACCGATTGTATTCAAATTAGTAACGGAGTTAATATTTCTAACATAAGCTTGTTCTGTATTGAGATTTTTCCATCTAGAATTGTATCTTTCGGATTCAGTTCTTAGACTATATATTTTTTTAAAAAATATAGAATCACGATTTATAGAGGACCTATAATCAGTGCCAATAGTTATATATTTTACACAACCTCTGTTTTTCTTACCATTAAAGTATTTTTCATGGTTACATGGGCATAGAGAGTCATCTTTAGAAGTTCTAAAAGGACAGCAAAACTTTTGCTTGATATATGAATCAAAATATTGTTTACCATCTTTATGCATTACTAAACCAGCATCACAAATGACATTACCAGTTGATGTTAAGTTCTTTTTCTTAGTGCCACGCTTATTTAAGGGGATGAAGGCATGACCTTTAAGGGTATTACGAATGAAATCATGATTTTGTTTTGAATCATAGCCTTTATCAGCAATAATGTAACTGCCTTCAAGAGAAAACCACTCATTTGTGGTAGCAAGGATTTC
>NZ_CAKP01000097.1 GCF_000297115.1 Caloramator australicus RC3
CCAAAGCAATAACAGAAGTATCATGGGCAGAATTTAGAAGGATGTTAGAATATAAAGCAAGATGGTATGGCAGAGAAATAATAATAGCACCACAAAATTATGCATCAAGTCAAACATGTAGTGAATGTGGATATAAAAATCCTGATGTAAAGAATTTAGCATTGAGAGAATGGAAATGTCTAAAGTGTGGTGCAGTTCATGATAGAGATATAAATGCAAGCAAGAATTTGCTAAAATTAGCCATGTGATTGGTATATATGGGGAAGGAACAGCCCTTTGAGCGTGGGTAATCTGGTAACAGAAGTTACCTTGACCACGAAGCCACCACTTCTATAAGTGGGGGTAGTTCACCTGTTGCTATTGGGAATGGAATGAATGATGTTGAGATGTTTAAAGTAAGTGCACTATCAATAGCTGTTATAGGAAAGGAAGGATGCTGCGTAAAAGCACTATTCGAAGCAGATATAGCAGTTAATGATATATTAGATGCCATTGAACTTTTGCTAAAGCCTGAAAGAATAGTTGCTACTTTAAGAAGATAAAGAAATATATATAGCCATTCTAAATGAAAGGCTGGTTTGGCAATTAGTATGTTCTTTGGTGCAGCAAAGCTAAATTCGGACTTATTAAAGGAGGATCCGATGAAATTACTAGGAACAGCAGCCATTTTATGTGGTGGGAAAAGCACAAGAATGGGATTTGATAAATGTAGCATTAAAGTAAAAGACAGGCTATTATTAGATATAATAATTGAAAAGCTTTCACAAGCCTTTGAAGAAGTTATATTAGTAACTAATGATAAGAGTAGGTTTCCTAATTATAAAAATGTTTATGTGGATGAATATAAAGATTGTGGTCCGGCGGGAGGAATTTATACAGCTCTATTATACTCAAAATCAAAATATTTGTTTGTTATAGGCTGTGACATGCCATTTGTTAATTTAGAATACATAAGTTACATGAAGGGATTGATAAAGGAAAATAAATATGATTGTATTTTAACACAAAAGGGGAATTGGGTAGAACCGTTATATGCCTTTTATTCTGATGATATGATTCCTTTGTTTAAAAGGAGTTTAGAGGAAGGTAGATATAAACTTATTGATATAATAAGCAAATCAAACTATTTCATAGTAGAAGAAAAAATAGCACGAAGTTTTTCAAAATATCTTGAGATATTCAGTAATTTGAATTTTATTAGTGACCTTGAAATATTGAAAAAAGTTTAAAGCATGGAGTTAGAATAAAAGGCTGCATGAGCAGCCTTTTATTCTACAAGGGAAATAAATTCTTGGATTTCTTCTTTAATCATTTCTAAAGATTTTCTCCAGAAATCTTTAGAATGAAGATCAAAGCCCATTATTTTGCCAAGGTCATATAGATTATTTTTACCTGTTAAGGACAAAAGCTTATTATAATCATCAACAAAGCTATTACCACGACTTCTGTATTCTGCAATCAGTCCCCTTACGAAAAGTTCACCAAAGGCATAAGGGAAATTGTAGTAGTTAGCATCAGCATAGTAGTAATGGGGTTTGTTTACCCACATATATGGATGTAGATAATTATGATCAAGACCGTCTCCATAGGCTTTTTTCTGGGAGTCTAACATTATTTCTTTTAATTCATCAACGGACAAGGAATGATCTTCTCTTCTTCTGAAAAGTTCATCTTCGAATAAAAATCTTGAGTATATATCAACTATTGTTTGGGTGGAGCTTTGAATAGAATTTTCAAGTATAACTATTTTCTCCTCCTTTGTTGCAACTTTAAGGGCAGCTTCTATAATTAGATTCTCGCAAAAGATAGAAGCAGTTTCTGCAATTGGCATTGGATAGTGTGAATTTGCAAAGGTTTCATTCATTAGGCAGTTGCCATGATAAGCATGACCAAGCTCATGGGCAAGGGTAGTCACATTTGAAAAGCTGCCATCGAAATTAGCAAGTATTCTACTTTCCTTTATAGGATGAAGATTATAACAGAATGCCCCACCGCGTTTTCCTTCCCTTGGCTCTGCATCTATCCATTTGTTTTCAAAGGCGTTATCTGCAAATTCAGATAGTTCTTCGCTAAAGTTTCTAAAGTTATCTACGATGAATTTTCTTGCCTCATTATAACTAAATTTCATATTTACTTTTCCAATAGGTGCAAAAATATCATAGAAGGGTAATCCGTTTTTATGGCCTAATAATTCAGCCTTCTTTTTTAGATATTTTCTAAAGTAAGGAAGGTATTCTTTTATAGCTTCAAGCATTGCATTTAATGTTTCAAGATCCATCCTGCTGCTATCTAAGGTCATTTCAAGAGGTGAAGCATATCCTCTAAGTTTTGCTAAGGTTATAACTTCTCCCTTTATGCCGTTAAGGGCTGCTGCAGAGGAATTTTCTATTTTCTGATATGATTTTAATTCAGCATAATATGCAGTTTTTCTTATGTAAGGATCCTCACTGAAGGCCATATTTCTAACGACAGGAAGTGGAAGTTTTTTGTCTTCACCGTTTAAGCTGATTTCCACAAGATGGGTTGATGTTAAAAATTCTTGAAGTTTTGCCCAGGCATTTGAACCAGTATTTTTCATTTTAGCGATGATTATTTCTTCCTGTTCTGATAACATATGTTTTGATTGATTGAGTAACTCTTTTAGATGAAATTCATGTTCCTTTATAAATTCTGATGAATTAATGACATCATCTAAATTATCTATCGTTTTTAGCCATCGCTTAAATATTACTTCAGGTTCTGTAACTTCAGTAATGATCCTTTCAATTTTTTCAAGGGAATTTAATGCGGATTGATTTTTTGCATCAACGCTTAGAGAAAGTTCAGCATAGGCCATTATTTTGTATACAAGATCTCCCAGCGTATTGGAATGTTTTAAGTAGTGCTCAATTTTTTCTTTAGCATTTTCTGAAGAGTTCAAGTTATTTTTTGCCCATTCCTTTAAATCTTCGATCATTGAAACGACAATTTCATTATCCCGTAAAAATTCGTGGGATTCAAAGGAAGTATAAAGATTATCCAAAGACCACCTCATGTTTATCCCCTCTCTTTTTTAGAAAATTATTACAATATCATTGTAAAATATTGGACAAATATGGTCAATAATAAAAAAGTTTTTATTATTCAGATTGTCGACAAACCATCTTTGGTGTTGAAATTTTGCAAGAGCCCCGTGAATGGATTTTAAAAAGGCATCTCTCATGAGCTCTAGCAATTCTTGCTTTTCGACTTTTGAAAACAAAGAAAAGCTTAGAATTGCTTAGCGAAATGAGCGAATGCCAGGGAAATCCTTCACGGGGCTTATCAAAAAACAACTTTTTCAACAGTCTGAATAATAAAAAAGTTTTTATTATTTTTGTTGTATGTTATAATATAAATGCAAACGATTGCAAAGGAGGATTATTATGCAAATAAATTGGATGGATAGCGTTTTTTCAGATGGTTCAATAAGGTTTGTTAGCAATCCTTTACCTCAGTTGAATGAAAAGATAAGTATTGCAATTAGGATGCTCAAGGATTCACCTGTAGAGAAGGCTTACATAAGGTATACTTTAAATGGAGAGGAAAGAGTTGTTGAATTAGAAGAAAAAGATATAAAGGGTAATTTTATTTATTATTGGACAAGAATAAAAATAGAGGAGCCGGTTTTAAAATACCATTTTATCTTATGCACGAGGGATAATGTTTACTATTATAATCAAATGGGGTTATTTGAACATTTTATAACTGAAGATTATGATTTTAAATTAATTGCTGATTTTGAAAAGCCAAGCTGGGTTGATGATGCTATATTTTATCAAATATTTGTTGATAGATTTTATAATGGAAATACTGAAAACGATGTAAAGGATGGGGAATATACATATAGAGGTTTTAGTTCAAAAAAGATGAATTGGCAAGACAAGCCAGGTAAATATAAAATATATGGTAACTTAGACTTTTTTGGTGGGGATCTTGAAGGTATTGCACAAAAAATAGATTATTTGAAGGAGCTTGGCGTAAATGCCCTTTATTTAAACCCCATATTTGAAGCACCATCAAATCATAAATACGATTGTGCCGATTATTTTAGCGTAGATAAGCACTTTGGGGGTAATAGGGCTATAGAGCAATTAAATAAAAAACTTCATGAGGAAGACATGAAGATAATATTAGATATATCTATAAATCATACCGGTGATACCCATCATTGGTTTAAAGAAAAAAGGGATTTTTATTATTTTTATGATGATGAAAACTATGAATCATGGTGTGGAGTAAAAAGCTTACCCGTTTTAAAATATGAAAATCCTGAAGTCAGGAATGCGATATATAAAGATGAAAAAAGCGTTTTGAAGTATTGGCTAAAAGAACCCTATTGTATCGATGGATGGAGATTTGATGTTGGACACTATACTGCAAAAGTCAAAGGAAGCACGATTTATAGGGAAATCTGGAGGGAAATAAGAAGGGAATTAAAAACCTTAAACAAAGATGCATATTTGATTGCTGAACATTGGACGGATGCAGAGGAGTATTTACAGGGGGATATGTGGGACTCTATCATGAATTATTTTGGATTCTTTAGACCGGTTAGAAAATATTTAGGGGAAAATGATCTTTTTACAGGCTGGAAAATAAAAAATCCTATGAAGACTAAAAATGGAATCAATTTTTCAAAGGAGGTTATGCAGCACTTTGCAAGGCTTCCTTATATAATACAAAGCATGCAATTTAATCTTTTATCCAGCCATGATGTTCACAGATTCCACAATTCTCCTTCTATAAGTAGAAAAAATATATTAACGGGTATAGTTATGCTTCTTACCTTTATAGGAATACCTTGTATATATTATGGTGATGAAATTGGACTTGAAGGGGATTTAGGGGATCTTAGCAATTGCAGATATCCATTTAATTGGGATGAGAAAAAATGGGATAAGGAAATTTATGAAACATATAAAAGGCTAATCGCATTAAGAAGAAAAGAAAAAGTTTTAATTAATGGATCCTTTAAAATTTTAACAGCCGATGACTCTTCAATATCCTATGCAAGATTTAACGAAGATGAAGCTATAATTTTTATAAATTCCCAAGACAAAGAGGAAAGAACTATTTATATTCCATTATTAACAATTGGAGATTTTAATAATTTTGAGGTTATTTTTAATAATGGAGAAGAAAGTGAAATTGCTTATGAAAATGGTTTAATAGTTGTAAATTTAAAACCAGAACAGACTTATTTAATTAAATTTTATAGATAACAAGGTAAATTATTCTTTTGCCAACCACCTTCCAGTTATATTAAAATATGATTGGAGGGTGGTTTTATGTTGGAAAGAGTTATTCAAGCGGTGAAAAATGGTAAAAGGGCAATTTATCTTGCACCATCAAGGGAAGTTATTTCCTCTGTTAGAGAAAGTATAATTGAAATATTAGGTGGTTTATTTTACATAGATGTTATAACCTTTGATGACCTTGCAAGAAATATAGCAAAGGATAAATTGACATCCAAGGAGCTGATTTCAACAGATTCATCTATTGTTATTTTAGAGGAGATATTAAAAAGCAATTCAGATATTGTTCAGTATTATAAAAAGGTATCAGACAAAAAAGGGTTTGTTGTAAGCATTTATAATACTATAAGGCAAATAAAGAAGGCAAATCTAACACCGGAAGAATTTCTAGAAAAGGTTAATAAAATCGATGATGAGATAATAAAGCTAAAATCAAAGGATGTATATGAGGTTTATAAAACTTATAATTCAAAACTAAAAGAGCTGAATCTTTATGACATGGATGATGTAATAAAGGAGGCTATAGACAATATACCCTATTCAAATTATTTAAGGGATATTGACGTTATATTTTTAGACGGATATTTAGATATTTTTAAAAATGAAGAAAAGCTATTAAAAGAAATAAAGAAGAATTATCCATCCATTGAGTTCTATGGGAAAATTCCTCTAAAAACCAATACTATAGAGTCATTTATTAAGGATGAAATCTTGAGGGTTTATAAAGAAATAGGAGCAAATGTTTATTATAACGATGTCCAAAATAAATTTACTAATTTAGCAAAATCTTTATTTACCTTTGAAAAAACGAACATAGAAATAGATGCATATAAATTAATAAATGCACCCTGTATAGAAGATGAGATAAGACAGGTTGCAAAAATGATAAAAGATATTTTATTAAATGAAAAGGTGGATTTGGATAAAATAGCTTTAATAACTAATGATATGGAAGACTATGAAGATTATATTATAGAAATATTTGATGAATATGAAATTCCTGTAATGTTATCAGTTCATGAAAAGCTATCTAATGTTCCTCTTATTAGAAATATTTTAAATTTAATAAGTTTAAAAATTGAATTTTATGATGCAAATAAGTTAGAGGATATTCTTTTATCTCCTTATATCTTTGATATAGATGATAAACAAGTTTTAAGGCAAATCCTAAAGGAGGTTTTTAAGGGAGAAAACATAGCTGAATACATTGATAAGCTTATTGAAAATGATGCCGAAAATAAAGAAAAGCTTATACAATTAAGGGCTCTATTAGATGACATTGCAAATTTAATTAATTTTAATGATGAGGGATATTTTAAGGAATTTAAAGATAATATAGTTGATTTAATTGACAAGCTTAAAATAAAACACAGAATAATAAATGCATATAATAGCGGATTAATCGATCTTGATATTATGACAAGGGATCTAAAAGCCCTGCTAGGCTTTTTAGAATTATTAGAGGACCTTCAAAATGTTTATAAATTCGTAGAAAATAAAATAAATTTTGAGGATTTTTTAGAAATAATTAAAGAGAATATAATAAATTCAACAGTAACGATCAAAACGAAACCAAGCTATGGTGTAAAGGTATTATCTCCAGACCTTATTAGAGGAACAAATTATGATTATGTATTTATATTAGGGCTTAATGAAGGAATTTTCCCAAAGGCTATTAATCCTATAGGTATTTATACAACAAAGGAAAAGGAAATGCTAAGCAGCATTGGAATTAATTTGGGGACAAAGTCCTTTGAAGATGAAAAGGAGAAAATAAGATTTATTCTATCAATTGCTTCAGCTAAAAAGGGACTTGTTTTGAGTTATAGAACATCAAAGGAGGATGGATCCTATACTATAAAATCTCAATATTTGGATGAAATAATATTTGTCTTGGACTTAAACAAGAAAATAAATGGAATAAGCCCAAGATGCATGAGGGACAGATTTAGATTTAAAGCAACTGATATTTATACAAAAAAAGAATTTATCAGCAGCTATTCTATTGGTTTAAATATAAAAGAAATTGAAGATGCTTTGACAGGGTTTTTAGATTTACATCATATTAAAGCTCATATTGATAAAGGAAGATATATTGAAAGATTAAGATGGATAGAAAAAAGTTTTTCTAATTTTGATGGTTTGATTGGAAGGGAAAAGGCTAATATTTTTAATGAAGAATACCCCTTTAATGCATCAAAAATAAATTATTATTCTAACTGTCCGTTCAAATTTTATGTTGAAAATTTACTTCAAATAGAGAACGAAGAGGAGGATGATTTATTTTCAAGCATATCGGAAGGTAATATTTTTCATGAGGCTTTAAAGGAATATTATAAATATTTTATTGATAGAAACTATGAGATTGAATATGATGAAGATTTCATTGAGGATATAATTGAAATATTGATGAACAAAAAGGGATTTTTTGAAGAAAACATTTTATATAAAAGAAAAAAGCAAGAAATATTAGATGTAATCAAAAACTTTTTAAAAACTGATATAGAATTTATAAATTCTGCTAATTTAAGGCCTATTTTATTAGAACATTCCTTTATTTCAAACGATATTATAAATGGAGTAAAGATAAAGGGGAGAATAGACAGAATTGATATGGAAATAATTAACGGTGAACCTACAGGATATTTCGTTATATATGATTATAAAACAGGGGATGTTTCAAAGAAGAATTTACCTGGGCTCTTAAAGGGAACTGATGTTCAAATTGCAATTTATTCCTATGTCGTTGAAAAAATATTAAGAGAAAAAGGATTTAATCCAAAATTTATAGCTCTTTTATATTACAGCATAAGCAAAACGGCTAAGGACGGTAAACCAAGATTCAGCGGGATCATTATTGAAGAGACTAAGAAGAAAATAAATGTTGCTGGTTCTACTGCCACTTTAATACATGAAAATCTCGATGTAGTCCTTGAACATATAATGAAAAATTTTATTGAAGCAAGAATTGAAAAAATAAGAGATGGGGACTTTATTCTTCCACTTGATTGCCCTAACAATAGAGAATATAGTAAATTCAACTGCCCCTTTGAAGGTGTGTGTAGATTTGATTTTGATAGAATAGCACAAAAGGTTAGGTGATGTTATGGATATTAATTTTATAAAAGAAGTTTATGAGGTAAATGATGAACAGGCAAGGGCCCTTGATATAAACAAAAACATAGCCCTCCATGCCGGGGCAGGATCTGGAAAAACAAGAGTTTTAACAAGGAGATTTTTAAGGATTTTATTAGAAGAAAACTGTGGAGTAGACGATATAGTTGCTATTACCTTTACGAAAAAGGCAGCCCTTGAGATGAAGGAGAGGATATTAGATTTAGTTAATCAGTTTCTAATGAAGGGTGAGGATAGTTTAAAAAATAAATTAAAAGGAATCAAAGAAAATTTGGATGGAGCAAATATTTCAACCTTTCACAGCTTTTGTGACAAGATTATAAGGGAATATTATTATAAAATTGGTCTTGAACCGATGTATCAGATAATCGAAGAGGTTGATTCAGAAACAATTTTATCGAAATTAACGGGTGAAATTCTAGAGGAGTTTTTAAGGGATAAAAGATATTTTGAAAACTTTGATTTTTTATTTGATGAATTTGGAGTAGATTATGTTTCGAGTGGGGCTTTAGGTTTTGAAGTTAGAAAAATATATAAAAAAATTAGAGAAAAGGCAGATGATATTGAAACAAAGGTAAGGAAAATAACCTGTGATAATTTAATTAGGTTTTATGGAATTAATAATGAAACTTTAAATAAATATCAAAAGATTCAAGGCCTATTTTTGGAACTAATTAATGAGCTTGATAAAAGATATACGGCTTTTAAGCTTCAGGAGGGACTTGTGGATTTTAATGATTTGGAAATATTTTCTTTAAAACTTTTGACGGATTATAAAGAAGTTAGGGAAGCTTTAAGAAAAAGATATAAATATTTCTTAGTAGATGAATTTCAAGATACAAATGATATTCAGTTAAATATTCTTTATAATCTTGTGGCTGATGATGAAGGAAAAATTGAAAATGGAAAGCTATTTGTCGTTGGGGATATAAAACAGTCCATATATGCTTTTAGAGGAACTAACTATAAAGTATTTGATAAAATAACTAAGAAAATTCAGGAGAATGGGGATAAGCTCCTTTTATCGACTAATTATAGATCCCATGATAGTTTAGTTAAAATAATCAATGAACTTTTTAATGATTTGCTACCTAATTATGATTCATTGATTGCTTCTGGAAATATTGATGGGGAGGCCTTGTTTGATTTTTGCTTTTTTGAAAAGGAGGAAACGACTTCTAATCAAAAGAGCAATGAGGCTGATATTATAAAGAAAAAATTAAAATCAGAAAAGGTTACATTAGATGAACTTAAGGTTTTTTGTGAAAACGACAATATATGTGCAAGAGGTAGAAATGAAGAACTAAGTTATATTATCCAAAAGATAAGGGAACTTATTGAGAAAGGGTTTGAATATAAGGAAATTGCTATCCTTTTAAGGGATAGGAGCAATATAGATGAGTTTGAAAGGGAACTTAAAAAGAACAATATCCCATATACTTTAGTTGGTGGGATTGGATATTTTGAAAGGCAAGAAATAATGGATATTATAAATATCATAAAATACTTTTATAATCCTAATGATGAAGTTGCCCTTTTAGGTTTTCTAAGGAGCCCATATGTAGGAATATCAGATGATCTTGTTGTTGAGGTAATAGATGAAATTAGAAAAGGTAATGATTTAGCTAAGATATCAACAAGGGAAATCTTTGATGATGTAACGAAAACGATTTTAAAACAAATAGATTACATTAAAAAGTTGGTTCCTTTTTATACTACAACCAGATTAGTAAAAACTGTCATAGAAGAGTTTAAAATTAAAGAGATACTTTTAGCACAAGAGGGAGGAATTCAAAAATACAGAAATATTGAAAAGTTCGTTGAGATAGTAAGAGATTTTGACAGCAAGGGCATTTTTACTCCCTTTGATTTTATAGACTATATAAACAATCTAAAAACCATATCTACAAAGGAGGGGGAAGCCTTTTTAGATACTGAAGAAAGCGATGCGGTAAAGATTATGACTATCCATGCATCAAAGGGTCTGGAGTTTGAAGTAGTTTTTGTTCCTGGACTTGATAGAAAGTTAAAAAATGAGTATAAAGGAAACTTTGTTTATGATGATGAGTATGGAATAATAGTTTATCATGAATTAAAGGATGTAGAAGATAATTTATTTAAAAAAATAAAGCAAAGGATTGATGAAGATGAAATGTATGAAGAGTTAAGAATTCTTTATGTTGCAGCAACAAGGGCAGTAAGGGTTTTAGCTCTTTCAGGATATAAAAAGGATGAAAAGGCAGTAACTTACATAAGTAAATTAACAGAAAAAAATTTATATGAATTTAAAAATCTAACAAGCCAATTTGAAAATTTTAAAAAAGTAAAAGAAAAAATGCCAGTCGAAGAAACAGAAGAAAAGATAGATTTATGTAAAAAGTTAAGTTTTAAAATAGATTTTTCATCTAAGGCTACGATTAGTATTTCGAGATATATGACATATAAAGAGTGCCCAAGAAAGTATTACTTTAAATATATAGCCAAGATAGACCAAGATGATTTATTAGATTATTATGAGGATCTAAGTGAAAAAGAGGGGATAAAACTGATTAATTCCATGAAAAAGGGGACTTTAATTCACAGTATTTTAGAAGATTTAACTAAAAATGCAGAATATAGCATTCGAAAAAAAATTAAAGAGGTATTAGGGGCTGAAAGCCAAGAAGTAAAAGAAGAAGTTGAAAGATATATTGATAATTTTCTAATAATAGAGGAAGAATACAAGTCTTTATGTCGTGGTAATAAAGTGAAAAGCGATGCAGAGTTGAGCTTTAAAGTTCCCCTACCAAACAGTAGCTTATCCGTTTTTGGGATAATAGATAGGGTAGATATTTTTGAGGAGGACGGTAGCTTAAATATTAATATAATTGATTATAAGACTAACAAGATAAAGAGGGATGAGGACATAAATAAAATAATTGAACATTACAGGCCACAATTTATGATTTATTCCTATGCTTATAATGCTTTTTTAAATAACTTATCGATAGGATTAAAGAAAATAAATAATTATTTATACTTACTTGATATAGGTAAAATAGTTAAGATTGATTATAGTCAAGAAGATTTAGAGTTTATTTTAAATGACATTAAGAATATATTTTCAAACATAGAAAAATCAAATTTTAATGATTTTAAATCTTTAGGATGCATTGGAAATTGCAAATATAATGTTTTTTGTGGTCTAAAATAAAAATTGAATATGAATAAAAAATAAAGTATAATTTTGAATAGGTTTGTTTTTTTAATCTATATTGAAAGGAGAATAATATGGAAAAACGAATGTTAACGCCGCCTGAAATAGTGGATGAGGCAATTAATGTAGGTGTGAAAAAATCTAAAGGAAGCTTTTATACTACTCTTTTAGGTGCAATTTTGGCAGGGGCATATGTAGCCCTTGGAGCAGTTTCGGCTGCAGCAGCATCCCATAGTATAGAAAATTATGGACTTGCAAAATTTGTTGCAGGAGCGATATTCCCTGTTGGCCTTATGATGATTATTTTTAATGGTGCAGAATTGTTTACTGGAAACACGTTATTGCTTGTTGGACATAAGGATGGGAAGATACCCTTTACTAAAGTTTTAAGAAACTGGGGAATCGTTTATTTAGGTAATATCATAGGCTCTATCTTAATTGCATATTTAGCCTATGCAGGTGGGGTATTTGATGCTAACGGAGGGAAGCTTGGAGGCTATTTTATTAAGATTGCTGCATATAAAGGAGGACTTAAATTTTCCACTGCCTTCTTCAGCGGTATTTTGTGTAATATAGTAGTTTGTCTTGCTGTTTGGGCTCAATATGCTGCAAAGGATATAATATCCAAGGTATTTGCAATATGGTTCCCTATTATGGCCTTTGTAGTTGCTGGATTCGAACACAGCGTTGCCAACATGTTCTATTTTACTGCAGGTATTTTGGCAAAATTAAACCCTGCTTATGCAGAAGCATTACAACTTCATTCGGACAAGCTTGCTAAGGTAGATATAGTTCATGCAATTTCAAATATCATTCCAGTAACATTAGGGAATATTGTTGGTGGAGGAGTAATAGTTGGTTTATCATATTATTATTTATATAAAAAGTCATTAGTAAAGGTTGAAAATGTTCAAAAGGCAATGTAGATTATAAAAAAGATTTTTGAGCAGAGGGTAAATTCCCTCTGCTTACATTTTTTGTAGAGTTTTGGGCAGACTATAAAAACAGGGAGGTGACAAAATGGATAAATATAGAATTAATGAAGCTTTTATAAGCAACACCTATCCGCCAATAGCCTTTCATGTAAACGACATAAATAACAGCAAGATTCAGCATGATTCCTATGAGGTTTATGTAGATGGTGAGTATATAGGAGAGAAAATTTTATTTGCCCAAAACGAAAAACCTGAAGATATACCTGCATATTTAACAAAAGAAGGATATAAAGATTTTCAATTCCAGATAGAAGGTAGTAAAATATTTATAAATACTATTAATAGAAAAATCTCAGAAGAAATGAGAAATCACTTGGAGGTATATTTGAATATTAAATAATAAGAATGAGGAAAATTATGTTGCATAGTGTCGTATTTTATAATATTTTTTTAGCATTTTCATCCTAAATTACAACAAATTTTTGAGGTGATAAATGATAAAATTTATTCAAAAGAAAATTATGTGGGGTGGGGAGAATGCAAATTAAAACAGAGCTTTATCACTGTTATGTGGTTGATGATAATTTTAGAAACATATTGTTTAGATATTACTTAGTTGAAACCAGCAAGCTAATAAATTTCAAGGAATATTATGTTAATGTTGTTGGATATGGTGTAAGTATAACATCAGAAGAAGTAGTAGAGGAGACTGGAGAAATTTTATATGAGGAAACAGTAGAATTTGTTACTCCATACAAGGAGAAAATGGTAAAGCTTATTGATGAACTTGCAAGAAATCAAGTATCGCCAGTTCATTTGATTGATGTAATTGGAGAAATATGCGATGATTGGTCCTCTGATTTTGATGAAGACTTGAAACAAAAATATATAAAATATGCAATAGCTTAAATATGGAGAATTTTCTCCATATTTTTGCTTTTTGCAACAATTTATTTTATAATTTAAGTAAGGAGAAGGTGAGTATGATAATTGGGGTTGGAGTAGATATAATTGAAATAAAAAGAATCAAAAGGGCTATAGAAAGGAATAAAAGATTTTTACTAAAGATATATTCTGAAAAAGAATTAGAAGAGTTAAAGAAAAAAAATATAGAAAGCTATGCAGGTTACTTTTCAGCAAAGGAAGCTGTATCAAAGGCTTTGGGAACAGGTATTTTAAATTTTAAGTGGACTGACATAGAAATAGTAAAAGAAAATTCAGCTCCAAAGGTTGTTTTGAATAATAATGCAAAAAAGATTGCAGAACAAAAAGGGATAAAAAGGATCCATATATCGATATCACATTCTAGAGAATATGCTACTGCTTTTGCAGTTGCGGAGGGATAAGATGAAGGTTGTTAATGCAAATGAGATGAGGGAAATAGATAAAAGGGCAATAGAAAAATATAAAATACCTGGGATTATATTAATGGAAAATGCAGCTTATGCACTTTTGGAGGAAATAGAAAGATTAAATGGAAAAAGAATAACAATTGTTTGTGGAACGGGTAATAATGGTGGAGATGGTTTTGCCCTTGCAAGACTTTTACTTATAAGAGGTTATGATGTAGAAGTTTTTTGTTTTTCAGATCCTGAAAAGGTAAAAGGGGATGCTAGGATAAATTTAGATATTTTATTAAATATGGGGATAAAAGTTTATAATGATTTAAACAAACTGGAAAATAGCATACGATATTCTGACGTTGTTGTAGATGCTCTTTTAGGAACAGGATTATCAGGAGAGGTTAAAGAGGAGTTAAAAAATGTTATTGATGCCATTAATAAAGGCAGATTGAAACTTTCAGTGGATATTCCATCAGGAATAAATAGCGATACAGGAAGTATTATGGGAACTTGTGTATTTGCAGATATTACAGTAACTTTTGAATGCTTAAAATTAGGACATATCCTATCAGAAGGTAAAGAAGCCTCTGGAAAGGTTATAGTTAAAAAAATTGGTATTCCTGTTAGTTGTATTGAAGAGCAAAGTGTTAAAATATTTACGAGCGATAAGGAATACCCAATATCTCTAATTAAAAAAAGAAGGTTGGATACTAATAAAGGTGATTATGGAAAGGTTGCAATTATTGGTGGTAATTATAAAATGTCAGGAGCTATAATACTTGCTTTAAAGTCAGCATTAAGAAGTGGTGCAGGACTTGTTTGTGGGGTTTTTCCAAAAACTATTTTGGATAGAGTAGGGGCATTAGTTCCAGAGGCAGTATATTTTCCATGTGAAGAGAAACATGAACATATATTTTTAGATGATTATTGTTTAAATATTTTATTTCAAAAGTCAAATGCTATTGCATTTGGAGTTGGCATAGGGAACTTTGATGAACTTTTACACCCGTTGCAATATATTCTAGAACATTATGAAGGCCCTTTAGTGATTGATGCGGATGGACTTAACGTCCTATCAAGAAATAAAACTATATTAAAATCGGCAAAATCTAAAGTTATATTAACTCCGCATCCAGGTGAAATGTCAAGATTAACTGGTTATGATATCGATTATATAAACAAAAACAGGATAAATGTAGCAAAAAGTTTTGCAAAGGAGTATAATTCAATTGTTCTTTTAAAAGGCTCTAGTACTGTTGTTACTGATGGAGAGTTTATATATATAAATAGAACTGGTAATCCTGGTATGGCAACGGCAGGAAGCGGAGATGTGTTAACTGGAGTTTTAGTTTCACTTTTAGGGCAGGGATATAGTCCCTTTGAAGCTGCAATATTAGGTAGTTTTATTCATGGAATATCTGGAGACAGGGCATATCAGAAGCATGGCTATGGATTAACGGCTATGGATTTGGTTGATAATTTGGGATTTTTATTTAAAAAAGACATAGGCAGTATAAAATTAGAATAATATTTTATTGAAATAAGATTTATGGTGATTTTGTGTTCTATAAAAAAGTTATCTTTTTGGTTATAATTATTTTTGTTTTTTTTTACATCCTGTTCGAGAAAAATTGCTTATGAAGACGTAAAAAAGAGATTACAAGAGATGAAAAGCTATGCAACACAAGCAGACATAGATATATATGGAAACAAAGGAGTTTCACATTATAAAGTTGTTCAGTATTTTAAAGAGCCTAATTTTATTAGAATTGAAACAATTGTTCCATCCTTTTTAAAGGGGAAAATATTGATATATGATGGAAAAAGATATACAATCTACCACCCGATGATTGAACAAAGGTATTTTCTTGAAAATTTAAAAGATGATGATGTTTTTATATTTTTAGGGGTTATCGACAAAAGGATTTTTTTAAAGGAAAATTCGATCTTTAGCAGTAAAAGGGTTGATGGAAAAGAATATATTACGATAAAAAGTGAGCTTGATGAATCGAGTGCTTATCGTAAATATGTAGAGATATATTTTAATTCTGTAAATTTAATACCTGAGATAATGACCTTTTATGATGAAAAGGAAAACATAAGGGTAAATATCGTTTACAAAGAGTTTAAATGCAATCCTACAATTCAAGAGGGGTTATTTAAAATACAATAGACAAAGCAGGGGGGAAGGGTATGTTTGACAACGTAAGACCATATTATGCAGAAATAAACCTTGATAATTTTAGGCATAACTTCAGGGAGGTTAAAAGGTTAGTTAAGGACAGAAAAATATTTGGAGTTATTAAAGCAGATGGATATGGACATGGTGCTGTGGAACTTGCAAGGGTTTTAGAAGAGGAAGGTGCTGACTTTTTTGCAGTTGCAGTAATAACAGAGGCCATTGAACTTAGAAAAAATGGCTTTAAAAGGCCTATTTTAGTTATGGGATTTACACCTCCAACCTTTGCAAAAGAAATTGTAGAGTATGATATTACACAGGCAGTATTCAGTTTTGAGGTAGCAAAGGCATTATCAGATGAGGCTGTAAAGCAAAATAAAGTGGCAAAGATTCATATTAAGATTGACACAGGAATGGGAAGAGTAGGGTTTATTCCTAACGAAAAGGCTTTAGATGAGATAGAAAAAATTAATAATCTGCCCAACTTAAAATTAGAAGGAATTTTTAGTCATTTTTCATCCGCAGATGAAAAGGATAAGTCCTTTACTAATTTGCAACTAGATCGTTTCATAAAGACCATAAAAGCTTTAGAGGAAAGAGGTATTACATTTGAATTAAAGCATCTAGCTAATAGTGCCGGGATTATAGATGTAGAGGAGGCTTATTTTGATGCTGTAAGGCCGGGAATTATGCTCTATGGTTATTATCCTTCAAATGAAGTTGATGTTAATAGGGTTGATCTAAAGCCTGTAATGATGTTAAAGGCTAAAATTGTTCATGTCAAAGAAGTTGATAAAGGAACTCCAATAAGCTATGGTAGAAGGTTTATTACAGAAAGAAGAAGTAAGATTGCTACACTACCCTTTGGATATGCTGATGGGTTTACAAGGCTATTTTTTCAAAAGGCACAAGTTATAGTAAACGGTGTTCTTGCGCCTGTGGTAGGTAGAATATGTATGGATCAATGCATGATAGATGTAACTGATTGTGGAAATGTTAATGTAGGTGATGAGGTAATCATTATGGGAAATTTTAATGAAATTAAAAACGATGCAGATGTATTAGCTCAAAGGCTTGGAACAATAAGTTATGAAATTTTATGTATGGTTTCAAAGCGTGTTCCAAGGGTTTATGTAGAGAAGGGGAAAATAGTAAAAATAAAAAATTATGTGTGACATAATTTTATAATAACATGGAAACAATGTTAAAGAGGTATAAATATTTCTACTTGTGGCAATTATAAAGTAGTGTTATAATAAAGTGAGTATTTATAAGATACATAGGTTAATTGTTTTTAGGAGGTAATACGATGGCAAACAATAAAAAGATCCTAATTAGCCTCCCTGAATATTTACTAGATGAATTAGATGAATTTGTAAATATAAATACCTTTAAAAATAGAAGCCAATTAATAAGAGAAGCAATCATATCATATATAAAGGAGCGCAAGAGAATAGAAATGATTGAAGCTATGAAAAATGGTTATGTTGAAATGGGAAAAATAAATATAGAGCTTGCAGAATGTGGTATTACTTTAGAATGTGAAGAATTAGCCGAATATGAAGCAAGTTTGGCGGAGAGTGATAATTCAAATGGCTCAACCTGTGAAAAGAGGAGATATATTTTATGCTGATTTGAGCCCAGTTGTTGGCTCGGAACAAGGCGGGGTAAGGCCTGTTCTTGTTATACAAAACGATATTGGAAATAAATATAGTCCGACGGTCATCGTTGCTGCTATAACATCTCAAATTAATAAGGCTAAATTGCCGACACATGTAGAGATTAGTAGCGATGAGTATGGTTTAAATAAGGATTCTGTTATTTTACTTGAACAGATAAGAACAATAGATAAAAGGCGCTTAAGGGACAAACTTGGTCATATTAGTGATGAAATGATGAAACAGGTGGACTATGCCCTTAAGATAAGTTTAGGGCTTGTTGATATATAGGGCACTTAAGATTATTCTTAAGTGCCTATCAATATGTAAAATCATACCAGGGAGGGAAGATGATGAGAGATATCCAAAAGCTTAAGGAAATAGCAGTAACCTTAAGAAAAGACATCATTAAAATGCTTACAGAATCAGCATCCGGTCATCCAGGAGGTTCATTATCAGCAGTAGAAATATTGACTGCTCTTTATTTTAGTGAAATGAGGGTGGATCCTAATAACCCTAGATGGGAGGATAGGGATAGATTTGTATTATGCAAAGGACATGCGGCACCTGTTCTTTATGCTGCCCTCGCAGAAAAGGGATTTTTTGATAAGTCCCATCTAATGACATTAAGGAAATTAGGATCAATACTACAAGGACATCCTAATATGAATGATACACCAGGTGTAGATATGTCAACAGGGTCATTAGGTCAGGGGCTATCGGTTGCTAATGGTATGGCCCTTGCAGCAAAGCTCGATAATAAGGATTATAGAGTTTATGCACTATTGGGCGATGGAGAAATAGAAGAGGGACAGGTTTGGGAAGCCGCAATGACAGCTGCTCACTATAAACTTGATAATTTAACAGCCTTTTTAGATCACAATGGCTTACAAATAGATGGTCAAGTTACTGAAGTAATGAACGTAGAGCCGGTAGATGAAAAGTTTAAAGCCTTTGGATGGCATGTTATTGTAATTGATGGACATAATTTTGAAGAGATATTTAAGGCTATTGATGAAGCAAAGTCAGTAAAAGGGAAACCTACAATGATTATAGCAAACACTGTAAAGGGAAAAGGCGTATCATTTATGGAAAACGCTGTAGGTTGGCATGGAACAGCACCAAGCAAAGAACAATGCGAAGAGGCTTTAGCTGAACTTGGAGGTGAAAACAATGCCTAATTTAGCAACTAGAGAGGCTTACGGTAAAGCTCTTGTAGAACTTGGAAAGGAAAATAGAAATGTAGTTGTTCTTGATGCAGACCTTTCTAAATCTACAAAAACTGCTGATTTTGCAAAGGTTTTTCCAGAAAGATTTTTTAATATAGGTATAGCAGAGGCAGACCTTATGGGAACTGCGGCAGGACTTGCAACATGCGGTAAAATTCCATTTGCCAGCACCTTTGCAGTATTTGCAACAGGAAGAGCCTTTGAACAGATAAGAAATTCAATATGTTATCCTAATTTAAACGTTAAGATTGCAGCAACACATGCCGGTATAACAGTAGGAGAAGATGGAGCATCCCACCAATCTATAGAGGATATATCTCTTATGAGAACAATTCCAAATATGACTGTTATTGTTCCATGCGATGATGTTGAAACAATGGCAGCAATAAAGGCTGCAGCAGAATACGTTGGACCTGTTTACATTAGGCTTGGACGTTCATCAGTTCCGACAATCAATGATGAATATACATATAAATTCGAAATAGGAAAGGCAGTTAAATTAAGAGAAGGTAAAGATGTAACGATTTTTGCAACAGGAATTATGGTGAGTGAGGCTCTGAAGGCTTATGAAATGCTAAAGGAAAAAGGTTTTGAAGCTGAAGTTATAAATATCCATACGATAAAACCAATCGATGCTAAGGCAATAGTTGAATCGGTAGCTAAAACAGGCTGCGCTGTAACATGCGAAGAACACAATATTATAGGTGGTCTTGGAAGTGCTGTTTGTGAAGTTCTTGCTGAAAACAAACCTGCACCAGTTGTTAGGGTTGGAGTTAAGGATACATTTGGCCAATCAGGAAAGCCAGCAGAACTTATGAAACATTATGGTCTTACTGCAGAAAATATAGTAGAGGCCGCTTTAAAGGCGATGAGCAAAAAGTAGTATTCCGGGGTTTTCCCCGGATTTTTTGTCGATAAGCTAGTTGTTTAACTTATAAAAATATGGTATATCTATAATAACGGGGGGATAAATAAATGAAAAAAATAAGATTATTCATTAACGACGCTTTAAAAGCTATGGGAATAGGGTTTGCTATATCATTAATAATTTTGTCTATTTCCTGGGCAATATGTTTTATTGTGTATAAAGGTAATACATTTTTAGTGTTTAATGGTGTCAAAAATTCTATTTATTATATTGGTATTTTAATTCTATTTTTAAGTGCGGCATTTTTTATTCAGAGGGACGCTACAAGACCTTTAAACTATGAAGATGAATGGAAAAAGCATTTTAAAGTTTTAAATCTTGGATTTGTTATATTGTTTATTGGAATTGCTATTAACGTTGCTGGAATGGTAATTCAAAATATAATAGAAAAGTGAAGGAGGGACAGATTTGAAGAAAATTAAGGAATATATTTTAATAACAATAGGATTAGTTTTTGTAGCAGCAGGTATTGAATATTTTTTGGTGCCTAATGATTTGGCTGCAGGTGGAGTTAGCGGTCTTGCTATTGTTATAAATTATTATTTTCCCTCTATATCTGTTGGAACCTTTATGCTTGCTGCAAATATAATATTATTTTTTGTAGCATTTATATTAATTGGCCCAAGTTTTGGGGCAAAAACGATTTATGCAAGTTTAGGATTATCTGGAATTATATGGGTAATGGAAAAATTTTTCCCTATAGCAAAGCCTCTTACAAATAATCTCCTTTTAGAACTTATATATGGCATTTTAATTTCCGGAGTTGGTATGGGAATTGTTTTTAATCAGAATGCTTCAACGGGTGGAACTGATATCATAGCTAAAATTTTAAATAAGTTTTTCCATATTAACATTGGAAAAGCACTTTTAATTTCAGATTTAGTTGTAACTTTAGGTGCTTTAATAACCTTTGGTGCTGAAAAGGGTATGTATGCTCTTTTAGGCGTAATATTAAATGGAGCGGTAATTGATGAGGTTATACAAGGTATAAATACAGTGAAGGAAGTAAAAATAATAAGCAGTAAAAATGAAGAAATCAAAAAATTCATATTAGATGAATTAGGAAGAGGAGTTACAATATATTATGCCCGTGGTGGTTTTACTAATGAAGAAAAGGATATGCTGGTAGTTTTATTAAGTAGAAGAGAATTTATTAAACTTAGGGAGTTTATAAAAGATATCGATGAAAGGGCTTTTATAACTGTAAGCAATGTCCATGAGGCCTTTGGAGAGGGATTTAAAAGTTTTGATTAATGCTCCGACACAAAATTTTGGTGTCGGAATTTTTTTGTTGCAAATTGTTAAATAACAAAATATTTTGTGTTATAATACATGTAGGACAAAAGTCGAAGCAAGGAGATGTGTGTATGATAGAGTTTAAGAATATTTCAAAGGTATATGGAAATAATCATATAGCACTTTCAAATATAAACTTAAATATTAAAAAGGGAGAATTCGTATTTTTAGTTGGGCCAAGTGGAGCAGGCAAAACAACATTTATTAAGCTTTTATTAAAAGAAATTGAACCGACAAACGGTGAAATTATTGTAAATGGAACCAATATTACACAGCTTAAAAGAAAAAAGATACCTTATTATAGAAGAAACATTGGGGTGGTTTTCCAAGATTTTAGACTTTTATCGGACAAGACTGTTTATGAAAATATAGCCTTTGCTATGGAGATTGCTGATGTAAGCTCAAAGGATATAAAAAGAAGGGTTCCGCAGCTTTTAGCTCTGGTAGGTTTAATTAATAAAGAAAAACTCTATCCTCATCAATTATCCGGCGGTGAGCAGCAAAGGGTTGCTATTGCAAGGGCCCTTGCGAATAACCCAAGTTTAATTATTTGTGATGAGCCAACGGGAAATCTTGATCCGGATAATTCATGGGCGATAATGGAGCTTTTGAATGAGATAAACAAAAGTGGGACAACCATTGTTATGGTAACCCATGCCAAGGATATAGTTGATAGAATGAAAAAAAGGGTAATTGCACTTGAAAAGGGAGTTATAATCAGAGACGAACAAAGGGGCGTTTATGGATATGAAGATTAAAAGGATTAAGTATTATTTTATAGAAAGCATTAAAAATTTAGCAAGAAACAGGGTTATGGTTGTTGCATCAATAGGAACTGTTGCAGCATCACTATTTATATTAGGTATATTTCTTATATTGGCTTTAAATGTCAATAATGCAGCTGAAAGCATAGGAAAGACTTTAGAAATAAAGGTGTATTTAAAGGATGAAGTAACTACCCTAAAAAGGATGGAACTTGAAAGAGATATTAAAAATATAAAAGGTGTAACTGAAGTGGTTTATATCTCAAAGGAACAGGCATTAGAGGATTTAAAGAAAAAGCTTGGTGAAAACAAAGCTATTGCAGAGGGATTTGAAATGGATAATCCTCTGCCACAATCTTTTGTAATCAAAGTTGAGAAACCCGAACTTATATCAAAGGCATCATATGAAATATCAAAATTAGATGGTATTGAAAAGATATATGATGGGAAAGGCATAGTTGAAAAATTAATTAAATTTACCAATATAGTAAGAGTAGCAAGCTATTTTCTTATGGGAATCCTTGCAATAATTTCAACCTTTTTAATATCAAACACAATAAAACTTGCTGTTTATGCAAGAAGACGTGAAATAAGTATAATGAAATATTTAGGGGCAACCGATTGGTTTATAAAGTGGCCTTTTGTAATCGAAGGAATTTTATTAGGACTTTTAGGGTCTGTATTGTCAATTTTAGTTTTGTTTTTCTCATACCAATACTTAACAAACAATGTATCTTTGAATTTACTTTTATTTAATTTTGTTTCAGCTCAAAGCCTTTTATCTTTTATATTACAAAAATTTATCCTAATGGGAGCATTGATTGGAGGTTTTGGAAGTTATTTAGCAGTTAAAAGATACCTTGTTTTATAAAATTCCGATGGGGGGTTCGAAAGTGCACAAAAGAATAGCCAGCTTTTTATTGTTAACAATACTTTTAGGCACATTGACTGTTAGAGCAGATGAGCTTACAAACAAAAAGAAACAATTGAATGAAGTAAAATCAAATATTAAGGAATTGAAGAGTAAAATTGAAGAAATTAAGGATGAAAAAGAAGATGTAATGCAAAAAATTAAAGAGTATGAAAATAAAGTAACAAGAATTCAAAATGAAATAGAGGATTTGAATGATAAAATTAAATCAAAGAAGGATGAAATAGAAACAACCAATAAAGAACTTGAAAAGGCAATTGAGGATTTTGAAACAGAAAAGGACCTTTATGCAAAAAGGCTTAGGGCTTTGTATATAGAAGGTAATGTAGGCTATATTGATGTTCTTTTAGCATCTGAAAGTTTTTCCGATTTTATTTCGCAGTATGAGATTTTTAACAGGATTATTGAATACGATAAAAATCTTTTAAAGGAAATGAAGGAAAAGCAGGAGGATATAAAGGCTAAAAAGGAAAGACTCGAAGGCCAAAAAAAACAGCTTTTAATTCTTCAGCAGAACCAGATGAATAAAAAATATGAACTTGCCCAGGCAACAGAAGAGCAAAAGAGCTACTATAAAAAACTAGAAACAAATCAAAATGAACTTGAAAGATTGCTTGATGAAGAACTTAGAGAGTCTAAAAGACTTGAAGCACAAATTAGAGAGCTTCAGGCAAAACTTGCTAAAAGAAATGGGGGATCCAAATCATATTCCGGATCTAAAACAGGAATAATAAAGGTAAGCGACATAGGTTATATGCCTAAGGTTACATCATATTTTGGCAATAGATTTCATCCAATCTTAAAAAAATGGAAAATGCATACAGGTATAGACATTGGTATTCCAAGTGGGACTCCCATTTATGCTATGTCTGATGGGGAAGTAATTATTGCCCAATATCTTAATGGATATGGATATACTGTTGTTATTGACCATGGTGGAGGAGTTACATCCCTCTATGCCCATCTATCAAAAATTCTTGTAAAGGAAGGTCAGGAAGTAGAAAAAGGACAAATGATTGCAAAATCCGGAAGCACAGGTTATTCAACAGGACCACATCTTCATTTTGAAGTGAGAATAAATGGTGATCCTGTAAATCCTGAACCTTATTATATCGTTGGACAATAATTTGCCGTTATAAAAACATATAATAGATAATATAATAACAAAAGAAGACTTGACTTTCGAGGTGTTAATTATGAATAAAAATATAAAGTTAAAAAATGCTATAATTGCCATCATATTAACTAATTTAATAACTGTATCCCTTGTAGTGCTTTTGCCTATACCATTTTTTGGTGGAAAAAGACTTATTTCAAAGGATCTATATGATTTTACAAAAAGGTATGATAAACTTTTAAAAGTTGAGAATCTTATAAAAAACAATTATGTGGATAAAAAGACGATAGATGAGAATAAGTTGATTGAAGGTGCTATAAATGGGATGGTTGATTCAGTTGGAGATCCGTATACAGTTTATTTAGATAAACAGCAATTTGAGGATCTTTTAACACAAACCAGAGGGAGCTATGGTGGCGTTGGAATAGTTGTAGGGGAAAAAGAGGGGAAATTGACAGTTATAGCTCCTATTGAAGATAGTCCAGCTGAAAAGGCAGGTATTAAGGCAGGAGATATAATATTAAAGGTTGATGGAAAAGAAATTTCAGCAAAGGAACTTGAAAAGGCCGTTTCAATGATGAGGGGCAAGGAAGGAACAAAAGTTATTCTAACTATCTTTAGAGAAGGAAAAGGAGTAAAGGACTACGAGCTTACAAGATCTATAATTGTTTTAAAAACAGTAAAAAGCCAAGTTTTAAAGGGAGATATAGGATATATTAGGATAACTTCCTTTGATGAAAATACTGCTGATGAGTTTGAAAAGGCCTTTGAAAAATTACAAAAGCAAAACATAAAGGGACTTGTGCTTGATTTAAGGGATAATCCCGGTGGACTTTTAGATACATCAGTTGCTATTGCAGATATGATATTGCCACAAGGAACAATAGTTTATACGATAGATACCAATGGCAAAAAAGATGTTTGGAAATCAGATCCTCAAAATATAAATATGCCTTTAGTGGTATTAGTAAATGAGGGAAGTGCAAGTGCATCTGAAATTTTATCAGGAGCAATTAGAGATTTTAAAGCAGGAACATTAATTGGAACTAAAACCTTTGGTAAGGGGCTTGTTCAAAATATTATCGACCTTAAGGATGGAACAGGGCTTAAGGTTACAATTGCAAGATATTATACTCCATCAGGAGAGTGTATTCAAGGAAAGGGCATTATGCCTGATATAGTTTATGATTTACCTAAGGAATTGAAGGATAAACAGTTGCCAATTGATGAGGATCCACAAATAAAAAAGGCAATTGAAGTGTTGATGACAAAAATATGATGGGTGTCATTAAGGCACCCGCTTATTAATATTCATGGGAGGTTATATATGGGTTTATTAACATTGATTAACTTTGCCATTAAGGCCTATGCACAGGGGGTTGTTGGTTTCTTATTTCAACCGATTGCATGGATATTTTTATTTATTTTGTATATTCAGTATAAAAGAATGTATGCACTACAAAGGGAAGTTTATTATGGAGACTTTAAATATAGCGTTAAGGATATGATGACGACTGCAATATTAGCTGGGCTTTTAGCTGGATTAGTTGCAAATATATTGATGACGTTAGTTGGAATTACATTTTCAAATAGTGTAGGACTGCAGATAGTTGTTTTAATTTCACTGCTTCTTTTGGCTATAAATCCAAGGTATGTATGTTTGTCATATTCAGGAGGATTATATAGTTTATTTTTGTTAATAAGTCTAGGCTTAATTCAAAAGGGCATAATAAAATCTAATATATTTATAGAAATAATAAACTTAATAAAAATAGATATTCCATCGTTATTAGCTATCGTGGGGATAATGCATTTTATAGAAGCTATTTTAATGTGGTTTGATGGACATAGGGCAGCTATTCCTGCATTTATAAAAAAGGATGGGGAAATTATAGGAATATATGTCCTTCAAAGGTTTTGGCCCATTCCGCTTATTTTTTTCTTTTTAACTGCTGGTCCTATTCCTCAAGGGGATTTAATTACAACGCCTGATTGGTGGCCTTTAATAAAGCCTACATTAACAAATATTGACGTAAGAAATGCTATATTTATGGCTGTTCCTGTATTTGCTATGCTTGGATACGGAGATTTTGCGATTTCTACTGATGTTAAAACAAAGGTTAAAAGAACATCTTCTCTACTGGCTTTATTTAGCGGCATTTTGATTGGTTTATCACTTGTTGCTAATAAAGTTTATATATTTAATTATATAGCAGCTATTTTTTCACCACTTGCCCATGAAACTTTAATATTATATGAAAGATATATAGAAAAAAATGGACGTCCTTTATGGAGAAGAAGGGAAGAAGGGGTAGTTGTTTTGGATTCTATGCCTAATTCGCCGGCAGAAAAGATGGGCATTACTGCTGGTGACATTATAATATCAATTAACAATCAACCTATAAGGGGATTAGAAGATATTATTAATTTTTTCCAAAACTACAATAATTATATTTGGGTAGAAACTATTGATATTTTTGGAAAAAGAAAGGTATATGAATATAGGGATTATCAAAATGGCATTGATGAACTTGGAATATTGACTATTCCTAAATATAGTTTTAATGTTCCAATAATAGAAGATAGAGGTGGATTATTTAGCATAATTAAATCCAAGTTTAGAAAACAATAAATGGCTGCCTATTAGGCAGCCTATATTTATGGGTATATATTGAAGTTATTGAAAAAATTACAAATAAGTTTTAAAATATAATTAGAATATTATAAAGGATGGTAAATATGAAAAATTTTATTAAAAAAGTTTTTATATTTCTGGCAAAATCCATATTAATTATTTTAATTGTCGTAGCATTGACTTATTTTGCTTCGTGGAAATATGGTTATAATTTCTCAACTTTGTTATTTTACATTGGAGTAATATTTATTCTTATAGGCTGTTTCTCATGGTTGGGTAGACTTAGGATGGAAACTATTCAAGCTTACGTATTAACAAAGACAATCACCAATGCAGGCCCATCTAAGAATTCACATTTAGACTATTTATCAAGGGATACAAGTCTTGATTTTTTACTACTTATGGCTTGGATAGGAATATGGTTGATTGTTTTAAGTGTTTTATTAACTTGATTTTGATTGGAGTGATAAAGAAATATATTTTAAACGAAAATCAGTCTATATTTCCCTTTTACTTTGCATTTTTATATTTTCCTCCTGCCAGAGCAAAAACGTTCTAAAACCTGATACCCCTGAAAATACAGTTTGGCTTTTTAAAAGAGCTGTTGACGATGGTAAATACGATAATTTGAATCAGCTTTTTATGGATGAGAGAAAGAATGCTGTTTCAATAGATACCTTTAAAAAATTAAAGGAAATTTCAACGCCTGGCGCAAGTTTTAAGCATTATCAACTTTTGACTTTTACAAACGGTGAAATGGTGCTCATAAGATTGAGCCCTAACAAAATCGAAGGAGAATACAGAATAGAGGATATAATAATAGTTCCAGAAGAAGCAAAAAAATTGTTTGTGGATAATAAATGAAAGCTTTTAATTTGTAATTAGGATGTAAAATTCAGTGGAAAAATTAAATGAAAAATTGTATGGAGGAACTATAATTATAGCTATAGCAATTTTAACTTCAAGTATAATTCTTTCCTATACGGCCATAAAGATCACTAATCAAATTCAGGCTAATACTGTGAATAATAATAAAAAATTATTAACAATAAACGAAGCATCAAAACATATAAATCTTTCAGAAGAAGAAATATTAAAGATTATTTATGAAGAAGAAAAGCAATTAATCACATCCCATATTATTACAAGACCAAGATTTCCTTATTTAAAGATAAATGATAAATATTATATACCCAAAGATTTGCTTGATGAATGGATTAAAGACGCAAATGGAAGGAGTTATTGATAAGAATATAAATTAAGATTTATACTGTAAGGAGCTGCGTTTAGCTCCTTTTTTTATTAAATTGCCTTAAAAAAGAAGTAATGATATTACTAGATTATATTTAATTTTATAATAGCATTTCTTACTAATACAAAATAAAGTAGAAGATTTGTTATAATGTAAATATAAAAATATTTAATATTTGTGGTGATACTATGAATAACATAAGCATAAATATGAAGCCTGAATTTTTGTTGTTTTTACCTAAAGATAAAAAGTTTTTAGAAGATGAAGTTAACTTAGCTTTATCGATTTTACTATTTATAAGAAATAAAGTTACATTAGCAAAGGCGGCAGAATTAGCGGGTAGAAATTTAGAAGAATTTATAGAAATTTTAAAAGAGCATGAGATTCCATGGGGTGAATATACCGAAGAACAATATGAAAAAGATCTTGAGACTATAAAGTATTTAACTAAAGAGTAACAGAAGTCGCCCACTTCTATAAGTGGGTGATGAATGTTGATTGATAAATTCTTTTTTATGATATAATCAGTATTACAGGAAGGAGGTGTAATTTTGCTAAAGGCTTATAAATACAGGATATATCCAACAAAAGAACAAGAAGAATATTTTGCTAAAGTATTTGGTTGTGTAAGATTTATATACAACAAAATGCTACATGACAAAATAGAATACTATAAAAAAACAGGAGAAATGCTAAACAATACACCTGCACAATATAAAAAAGAATATTCTTTTCTAAAAGAAGTAGATAGTCTTGCACTTTCCAACGCACAACTTAATTTAGAAAAAGCATATAAAAAATTCTTTAGAGATAAAAAAACAGCCTTTCCAAAGTTAAAGACAAAAATAAAAATAAAACAACACAGACAATTTGAAGGAAGAATTAAATCCGTAACTATATCAAAAACGCCAACAGGCAAATATTATGCTTCTATACTTGTAGAAGAAGAAATTAAAGAATTACCTAAAATAGATAAAAAAGTAGGTATAGATTTAGGAATTAAAGAATTTGCTATTTTATCTGATGGAACAAAGGTAGAAAATCCAAAATGGTTAAGAAAAACAGAAAAAAGAATTAAAATTATACAAAAATCATTATCAAGAAAGCAAAAGCAAAGTAAAAACTATGAAAGGACAAGACAAAAACTTGCAAAAATTATACGAAAAAATATCAAATCAAAGAAAAGATTTTCTTCACAAATTATCTTCTAAAATTATACACGAAAACCAAGTGATAGTTTTAGAAGATTTACAGGTAAAGAATATGCAACAAAAWTC
>NZ_CAKP01000096.1 GCF_000297115.1 Caloramator australicus RC3
TTTTACAAGCATTTTTGATAAATATTTTATAAATACAAAGAAATTTTTGCCCTTTCCAGGGCCGTTTTGTCCCTTCTTCCACATCCAATTTGCCATCTTCTTTAAATTAAAGCAAGCACAAACAAGCATCGCTTGCATGGACACTTTTTCTATCCCTCTTAGTGTTGTCCATCGCAAACCATGCTTCTCCTTCAAGTCGGCAAATACCCTCTCTATGGTTTTGCTTCTATCTTTATATAGTTCTTTGCATTCGTATGTATGTCTCAAATGTTCTACTTCTTCTAGATATCCTTCCCATATATGTCGATTGACTATTTTTGTGTGATTTTTACTGCTTGTGCACATGCTTAAATATGGGCAGTTCTTGCATACTTCCGGATTTGATTTGTATACCCTATATCCATCTCTGTTTGTTGTTGCGTATTCTAATATTTGATTGTTGGGACATATATAGCAATCATAGTATTCATCATAAACAAATTCTTTCTTTGGAAAATATCCCTCCTTATGTTGTGGCCTCTTGTATGGCATGGATGGTAATATATTCCTATCTAATAATTCTTTGCATATATGAGGAGTCTTGTAGCCTGCATCTACTGCTACTGCTCTTGGTCTCCCTACATTCTTTTCTACTTCGTTTAATATGTCCACAAACATTACACTATCATGAACATTTGCAGCTGTTAATATAGTCCCTAATATCATTCCATTTTTGTCGCAGGCTGTATGTAGGGAAAAACCAAATTGATGCTCCTTTTCATTTTTATTTATCATTCCGCTATCTGGATCTGTTGTGCTCCTCTTTACTTCTTTCATTTTTACATTTTCATTTTCAAAATCCAATGGCTTTAACCCATGATTTTCTCTATCTTCGTTTATTTCTTTTTCTAATGCTTCCTTGTATGTTTTTGTTTGTTCTTCTACAAATACTTTCTCATATTTTTTCTTGTTAGCATTTGCTTTGATGTGGGTTGAATCTATAAATACAGCATCTATATTTACTAATCCATATTCAATTGCCTGTTGTAATATTTTCTTAAATATTTTTTCAAACAAATCTGTTCCTTTGAACCTACGCTCATAATTTTTGCTAAATGTGCTAAAGTGGGGAATGTTGTCAGTAAGACCAAATCCTAGAAACCATCTGTATGCAACATTTGTTTCTATTTCTTTTATTGTTTGACGCATAGATTTTATACCAAACATATATTGAATTAAAACTATTTTAATTAATACAACAGGATCTATGCTTGGTCTTCCATTATCTAAGCAATACATGTCCTTTACAAGATCATATATAAAATCAAAATTGATAACTTTTTCTATTTTTCTAACTAAATGATCTTCTGGAACCAATTGATCAACAGAGATAAATTCTACTTGTTCTCTACGAGTTTTATCTTTGTTGATTGTTAGCATACTTATCCTCCTTTATTACTTCGTATATTATTATATTTCGACATAAAAAAAGAGAATCCTTTTTTTGCGATGGATTCTCTTTAAAAAATTATACTTTGTCAACAGTCTGAATTTTTTTATTATTATCATAATATGTATCCAAATTATAAACAGAACTTATAACCCACTGGTCAATCCCTTGGTTAATCAATATATTTTTCATAATCTTATTCAGTGAATTTACATTTTTTGATCTATTGCTTAAACTAATCAAATTATTTTGTTTCAAATAAATTGATAGTTTTTTTCCTTCGTATGTTTCTTTATCCATGATTGCATCTATAAATCCATTTGAGAATTCTGCTATGTTTTTATCCCCAAAAAAATTAATATCTATCAATTTTTTGTTAGTATATTTATCAAGATTAGAGTAAACAAGATGAGAAAAGAAAGCACATTTTAAGTGATCGTTGGAACCTAATGTTGTTGCTGCAAATATGAATTGTTGGTTAAAAACAAGAGATAATGTTAAAATTAGAATGAAAACAAATGATTTTGATAATATTTTTCGCATATAAAGACCTCCTGTCAATATACAATTGTTTGATAACTATTATGCAGGGGTTACCCCTATTAAAAAAATTATTAGAATAAAAAAAGCCCGGCATTTGCCGGACTTTTTATTATGCAGCTTTGTTAGCCTTATTAGCTACCTTCTTTTCATATCTTCCATATATTGCAAGTGCAATGATTGAGAAGAAGATTGGTCCTGCTACTGACCAGAATGTTGTTAGCTTATCTCCTTGAAGCGCTGGTTCAAGAACAGTAAAGAAGTTAGCAAAACCAACTGTTAAAGTAACGATTACTGTCCAGATTAATGCGCTGTTGTAGCTTTTGAATACTTCAAATGGCTTATGAATGTTAGTATTCTTCTTAAATGGAGCAAATGCATAAGAGATAAACATATATGGTAATGTCATACCTACGTTAGTCATCATAACAAGAATATCAAAGAATTTTGCCATAGAGTCTCCACCGAAGGAAACAAGTGCTATCATTATAGCAACTGTGATACCTTGAACCCACATAGCAAACTTTGGCATTCCATCCTTAACTTCGCCAAATCTTCCTGGCCAAAGTTCTGCAGGAGTTCCTTCGATCATTTGCTTAAGTGGTGCGTAAGTTAATGTGAAGAATGCACCTGTTATTGAAAGGAATACTGAAAGTCCTATGAATCTAGCAATCCATTGTCCCATTGCAATTGCTGTAGCTTCGCTTGTGCCTAATGCCATACCAATTTGGTAACCAAGGTTACCCATTATAACGTAGCTTGCATTTCCAAGATGAACGCCATCAACATTTATAACCTTTGCCCAGTTTGTGAATATACCAACAAGGAAAATACCTAATGAATAACCAACTGAAATTATAGCAGCTGAAATTGCAATTCCCATTGGTAGAGTCTTTTCAGGATTTTCAGTTTGGTCAACAAGACCACTTGCAACTTCAATTCCACCATAAGCAAATATAGCATAAACTACGAATGCAAGACCAGCTAAGACATTTCCAGCATACTTTGGATTTGGTGATTGAGTAAATGTTGAAAGTCCAACTATTGGTTCAGCAAGGTGTCCTTTATTTAATATTAAAACAAGTAGTGCACCTACCCAAAGTAAGATGTTTAATGCAGCAACTGCTGATCCACCAAGTGAAGTTACCTTCTTAATCTTTTCAAGTCCCTTTGATGAAAGGTAAGTTACGAAAAGTATCCATAGAATACCTAAAACACCAAGAAGTTTTGGTCCTTGTAAACCAAGGAATGCCCAGCTCTTAGTAGTGTCCTTACCAAAAATAGCGTTTGAAAGTGGAACCCAAATACCAGATGATACGTTAACCATCCAAATGATGTATGAAGCATACCACATGAAGGTTCCAACGAATGCAAACTTAGGTCCTACTGACTTTTCCATCCATGAATAAATTCCACCCTTTTCATCCTTGAAGGCAGCACCGAATTCTGCCATCATAAGAGCGAATGGAACGAAGAATGTTATAGCTGAAAGAATATACCATGGAATAGCAGCGTATCCCATCTTGTAGAAGGATCTTGGAATGTTGTTAAAGCCATACACGGAAGTAAAGATCATAAGAATTAATGATACCAATGTTAACTTTTGGCCTTTATTTGGACCGTGTGACATTATAAAACCTCCCCTTTTTTACATTTTGTTCACAAATATACATTATACCTAAATCGACAATAAAATCAATAATTCTACAAAAAGTAGTAAAATTCTGTAAATTTAATAAATTTAGACTAATGGGAAAAAATAAGAAGGTGTTATCAAAAAAATCTTAAAAAATGAATAATAACAAGGTTTAGAACAAAAAAATGCATTATAAAAACAATATGATGTCTATTTTTTGAAAAAACAAAATTAAAATATTATTGACTTAAATCTTTAAATGATATTTTAATAAACATTAAAAATACATTTTACTTCATAATTAATTCATAATCTTAAAATAATCTTTAGACGATTTTTAGACACTTAAAATGTAAAATATAAACAAAGAAATAAAAAGAAAGGGGTAGGGTTATGGAAGTTAGAGTTCCAAGTGATATTGAGATTGCACAAAGTGCAAAGTTAAAACCCATAATGGATATAGCAAAAGATTGGGGGATCGAAGAGGATGAAGTAGAATTATACGGAAAATATAAGGCAAAAATTTCCCTTGATATTTTTAAGAGATTAAAGGATAAACCAAACGGAAAATTAATTCTAGTCACAGCGATAAATCCAACTCCAGCTGGAGAAGGAAAGTCAACAACTACTGTAGGACTTGGTCAAGCTCTTAATAAGATAGGCAAAAAGGCAATAATAGCTTTAAGAGAACCTTCCTTAGGCCCAGTTTTTGGTGTAAAGGGAGGTGCAGCAGGTGGAGGATACGCACAGGTTGTTCCAATGGAGGATATAAACTTACATTTTACAGGCGATATGCACGCTATAACTGCAGCTCATAACTTGGTTTCAGCTGCTATAGATAACCACATCCATCAAGGAAATACCCTTGGAATAGATCCAAGACAAATAGTTTGGAAAAGAGTTCTTGATATGAATGATAGAGCACTAAGGCAAATCGTTGTTGGACTTGGCGGAAAGGCAAATGGATTCCCAAGGGAAGACGGATTTATGATTACAGTTGCATCAGAAGTTATGGCAGCTCTCTGCCTTGCAAGCGACCTTATGGACTTAAAGGAAAGATTTGCAAGAATGGTTGTTGCCTATACATACGATGGAAAGCCAGTTACAATAAGAGACTTAAATGTTCAAGGAGCAATGGCAGTTTTGATGAAGGATGCAATAAAGCCTAACCTCGTGCAGACTCTTGAAAATACACCAGCCCTAATCCATGGAGGACCTTTTGCAAATATAGCCCATGGTGCAAACAGTATAATAGCAACAAAGCTTGGATTGAAACTTGCAGATTATCTTGTAACGGAGGCAGGTTTTGGTGCTGACCTTGGTGCAGAAAAGTTCTTTGACATAGTTTGCCGTTATGCTGGCTTTAGACCAGATGCAGTTGTAATAGTTGCAACAATAAGGGCTCTTAAGATGCATGGTGGAGTTGCAAAGCAAGATCTTTCAAAAGAAAACTTAGAAGCTCTTGAAAAGGGATTTGAAAACCTTGAAAGACACGTTGAAAACGTAAGAAAATTTGGTCTTCCTGTCTTAGTTGCGATAAACAGATTTGTAAGCGATACAGAGGCTGAAATTGAACTTCTCCATAAATTGTGCCAAAAGATCAATGTAGAAGTTTCATTAAACGAAGTTTGGGCAAAGGGCGGCGAAGGCGGAATTGACATGGCAAATAAATTAGTAAACCTTGTAGAAAACAACAAGCCTAACTTTAACTATTTATATGATATTAATCTCTCAATAGTTGAAAAGGTAAATAAGATTGCAAAGGAAATTTATAGAGCAAATGGTGCAACATTTACAGCACAAGCAATGAAACAGGTTCAAAAGATAGAGGAACTTGGACTTGATAAGCTACCAATTTGTATGGCAAAAACTCAATATTCCTTCTCAGATAATCCTTCATTACTTGGTGCACCAAAGGATTTTGATATAACAGTTAAAGAAGTTAGACTTTCTGCCGGTGCAGGATTTATAGTAGTTCTAACAGGGGATATTATGACAATGCCAGGACTTCCAAAGGTGCCTGCAGCTGAAAAGATAGATATAGATGAAAACGGCAATATAGTAGGGTTATTTTAAAGTGACAGGCACTTAAGATTTAAGATTTTTACATTTAGAAACTTAAACTAAGGTGCCAGGCATCTAAAATTAAGATTTTGAGAGGTGATACAATGATAACGAACTTGGACATAAAAAGCGCAATGAAAATAAAGCTTGACGAAATACCTGAATATCCTAAATTTGTTGAAGGTATAAGAAGAGCACCAAGCAGAGGATTTAGGCTAACAAGGGAACAGACTGAAATCGCCCTTAAAAATGCCCTAAGATACATTCCAGAAGAATATCATGAAATGCTTGCACCAGAGTTTATGGAAGAATTATTAACAAGAGGAAGGATTTACGGTTATAGATTTAGACCGGAAGGCAACATCAAGGCAAAGCCAATCCATGAATATAAAGGAAACTGTATAGAAGGTAAGGCCTTCCAAGTTATGATAGATAACAACCTTGACTTTGATGTGGCGCTTTATCCATATGAGCTTGTAACATACGGTGAAACAGGTTCTGTATGCCACAACTGGATGCAGTATAGGTTAATTAAAAAATATCTTGAGGTTATGACTCAAGACCAAACACTTGTTGTTGCATCAGGACATCCTGTTGGTCTTTTTAGATCAAAGCCAGATGCCCCAAGGGTAATTATAACAAACGCCCTTATGGTTGGTATGTTTGACAATCCAAATGATTGGGAAATTGCTGAAGAGATGGGCGTTGCTAACTACGGACAGATGACTGCCGGCGGATGGATGTATATAGGACCTCAAGGTATCGTTCACGGAACATACAATACAATACTTAATGCAGGAAGATTAAAGCTTGGCCTTGGCCATGATGCAGACCTTAGAGGAAGACTTTTCGTGTCCTCAGGTCTTGGAGGAATGTCAGGTGCACAGCCAAAGGCAGTTGAAATTGCAAACGGAGTTGGAATCATAGCTGAAGTTGACTACTCAAGAATAATGACAAGATACAACCAAGGCTGGGTAAAATATATCTCATCAGATCTTGATGAAGTATTTAGGGTTGCAAAGGAACATCTTGATAAAAAAGAACCTATATCAATTGCTTACTATGGAAATGTAGTTGACCTTCTTGAATATATAGTAAAGAACAACATCCACGTTGATTTATTATCAGACCAAACCTCCTGCCATGCGGTATATGAGGGAGGATATTGCCCACAGGGACTTACATTTGAAGAAAGAACAAAGCTTCTTGAAACCGATAGAGAAAAGTTTAAAGAATTAGTAGATAGAAGCCTTAGAAGACATTATGAACTTATAAAAATACTTGTTGAAAGAGGAACTTACTTCTTTGACTATGGTAACTCCTTCATGAAGGCAGTTTATGACGCTGGAGTTAAGGAAATTGCAAGGGGTGGCGATCCAAAGAATGGATTTATATTCCCATCCTATGTTGAAGACATAATGGGACCAATGCTCTTTGACTATGGCTATGGACCATTCAGATGGGTATGTCTAAGCGGCAGTGAAGAAGACCTAAGAAAGACCGACAGAGCTGCTATGGAATGCATAGATCCAAACAGAAGGCCACAGGATAGAGACAACTGGATATGGATCAGGGATGCAGAAAAGAATAGGCTTGTTGTTGGAACAAAGGCAAGAATTCTATACCAAGACGCAGAAGGAAGAACAAGAATAGCCCTTAAGTTTAACGAAATGGTAAGAAAGGGAGAAGTAGGTCCTATAATGCTCGGGCGTGACCACCACGATGTATCAGGAACTGACTCACCATTTAGAGAAACAGCTAACATTAAGGATGGTAGCAACATAATGGCTGATATGGCAACCCACTGCTTTGCAGGAAATGCAGCAAGAGGAATGAGCCTTGTTGCCCTCCACAACGGTGGCGGTGTTGGAATTGGAAAGTCAATAAACGGTGGATTTGGCCTTGTGCTTGATGGAAGCTTAAGAGTAGATGAGATAATAAAGAGTGCTATGATGTGGGATGTTATGGGAGGAGTTGCAAGAAGAGCTTGGGCGAGAAACGAACATGCAATTGAAGTTTCAGTGGAACACAACAAAAAGAGCACAACAGATCATATTACACTCCCTTATCTTGCAGACGATGGCCTTGTAAAGGAAGTTGTTGACTTTGCATTTAAAAAGCATGGAATAGATAGATAATAGGATGGGCCATTGGCCCATCCAATATTTAAAGGAAAGGAGCAATCATTATGGCAATGACAAAAATAGTTGAATGTGTTCCAAATTTTAGCGAAGGAAGGGACCTTGATAAAATTGAAAAAATAGTTAATCCTTTTAGAGGAAAAGAAGGAGTAAAACTTCTTGATTACAGCAGAGACGTTGACCACAATAGAGTTGTTGTAACTGTAGTTGGAGAACCACAGGCGGTTAAAGAGGCTATGCTTGAGGCAATGGGAGTTGCAATTGAAGTTATAGATATGAGAAACCATAAGGGAGAACATCCAAGAATGGGAGCAGTTGACGTTGTTCCATTTATCCCTGTAAAAAATATGACTATGACTGAAGCCGTTGAACTTTCAAAGGAATTTGCAAGGGAAGCATCAGAAAAATATAACCTTCCAATCTTCCTTTATGAAAAGTCAGCAACAAGTCCTGATAGGGAAAACCTTGCAAACATTAGAAAGGGCGAATTTGAAGGAATGTTTGAAAAGATAAAGCAGCCTGAATGGAAACCTGATTTTGGACCTCAAGAGGTGCATCCAACGGCTGGAGTTACAGCAGTTGGTGCAAGAATGCCACTTGTTGCCTTTAACGTAAATCTTGGAACAAACAACATAGAAATTGCTAACAAAATTGCAAGAAATGTTCGTTTCCTAAATGGAGGATTAAGATACTGTAAAGCGATAGGAGTAGAGCTTAAGGATAGAGGTATTGTTCAAGTTTCGATGAACATGACCGACTATACAAAGACAGCCCTTTACAGAGCCTTTGAACTTATTAAGGTTGAGGCAAGAAGATATGGAGTTCCTGTTATAGGCAGCGAAATAATAGGCCTTGTTCCTATGGAAGCTTTAATCGATACTGCAGTTTATTATCTTGGGGTAGAAGATTTCTCAATGGACCAGATTCTTGAAAACAGAATTATGGAGTGATAATATGAAAATCTTAATAAAAAATGCCAGTGAACTTGTAACCTGCAGCGGCACTTCTCCCAAAAAAGGGGAAGATATGAAGAAGCTAAATATAATCGAAAATGGTGCAGTATTAGTAGAAGAAGGAATAATTAAAAAAGTTGGAAAAACTGAAGAAATATTAAAGGAAATAAATGAAAGTGAATATGAAGTTTATGATGCAAAGGGAAAGGCAGTATTGCCTGGATTTATAGACTCCCACACCCATTTTGTATTTGGCGGCTACAGAGCCGATGAATATTACCTAAGGCTCAAGGGTGCCACATATATGGAGATAATGGAAAAGGGTGGTGGAATAATAAATTCAGTTGAAGCCACAAGAAGGGCAAGCAAAGATGAGCTAATTGAGCTTGGCAAAAAGAGGCTTGACTCTATGCTAAGCTTTGGGGTTACAACTGTTGAAGGAAAATCAGGATACGGCCTTGACTTTGATACGGAAATAAAGCAGCTAGAGGTTTATAAAGAATTAAATGATATTCATCCAATTGACATAATTCCAACCTTTCTTGGTGCCCATTCAATTCCAAGGGAATACAGATGCAGAAACATAGAATATATAGATTTTATAATAGAAAAAGTATTACCCTACATAAAAGAAAAGAATCTTGCACAATTTGTGGATGTCTTTTGCGAAAAGAATGTATTTTCTGTGGATGAATCAAGAAAGCTTCTTCTTGCTGCAAAGATGATGGGGTTTAAGTTAAAGCTCCATGCCGATGAAATAGTATCCCTTGGCGGTGCTGAACTTGCTGCAGAGGTTGAAGCGGTTTCGGCGGATCACCTATTGCAGGCAAGCGATAAAGGAATAGACATGATGGCCAAAAGGGGAGTTATAGCAACGCTTCTTCCTGCAACAGCCTTTAGCTTAAAGGAAAATTTTGCAAGAGCAAGATATATGATAGATAATGGACTAGCTGTTGCCCTTGCCAGCGATTTTAACCCAGGAAGCTGTTTTACTGAAAATTTATCCCTTGTAATTGCCCTTGCAACACTTTATATGAATATGTCTCTAGAGGAGGCAATAACTGCCGTTACGATAAATGCAGCAGCAGCAGTAGGAATGGAAAAGGAAATAGGAAGCATTGATGTAGGCAAAAAGGCAGATATAATCATATTAGAACATCCATCATATAAATTTATCCCCTATCATATTGGGGTTAGCATAGTTGAAAAGGTATTTAAGAATGGAAAATTAATATACGATAAGGAGAGGGATGATAGATATGCTTATAGAAAAAACAGTTAGAGGATTTGTAGAAGAGACCTTTAGCGCATCACCAGTTCCAGGCGGCGGAAGCGTTGCAGCCCTTGCAGGATCACTTGCTGCTGCCCTTTCAGGTATGGTTGCAAACCTAACTATTGGTAAAAAAGGATATGAAGAAGTTCAAGAGGAAATGAAGAAAATATTAGAAAGGGCAAAGGAACTTAAGGATAAATTATTAGAAGATATAGACAAAGACTCAAAGGCCTTTGACAAGGTTATGGATGCCTTTAAGATGCCAAAGGAGACAGATGAAGAAAAGGAAAGAAGAAAAGAAGCGATTCAAAGTGCCCTTAAAGAAGCTGCCCTTGTTCCCCTTGAAGTTGCAAAGGATGCTGAAAAGATATTTGAGATCTCTGAGAAAGTTATAGTAAAGGGAAACAAAAATGCTGTAACTGACGGCGCTGTATCCTGCATGATGGCAAGAACAGCAATCCTTTCAGCCCTATTAAACGTAAAAATAAATCTTGCATCAATCAAGGATGAAGAGTTTGTAAACAAAGTTTCAAAGGAAGTTGCAGAGCTTGAAGAAAGGGCACATAAATTAGAAAAGGAAATCCTAACAAAGGTTGAACTGTAAAATATGCCTCAAATTTTGCAAAGGAAATGAATAGATCCGCATCGGTTTATTTGAAAAATTTTAATTGTAAATAACAGTTAAGCTCCTCTTATGACTATTATTTTAATATCAACCATAAGAGGAGCATTTTTTATATTTGAAAACACTATTTTTCATCTATTATGCCTTCAAATAACTTCTTACCATATTTTGATTTCCGTTTTGCTGCTAAATCATAACAATTGTTATCATCTCTTTTTGATATAACAACAATTAACATTACTTTCTTATCTCTTATTAAGGTATATACTACTCTTATTCCTATTCCTTTGTATTTTATTTTAAAAAATCCGGTTAAGTTATTACCATTTTTATTACCAAGAGGTTTACCAAAACCACCTTCAGATTGAGGCAGAGGATTTTGTCTAACTTTCTTAATACCTGCTAAAACAATTTTTCTTAATTCGTTATCCAATTTATCTAAATCATCTAATGCTTCTTTAAGGTATTTATCCTGCCACATTTCATTCAATTTCAACAGCCTCCATTAATTCGTCCAATGATTCTTCTTTTATGTTATATCTTTCCAACACATTCTCATGAGAAATAGCTTGGTTAAGATTGCTATTTTTTATCCTTTCTTCTGCCATCTGAAGGAGCTGCAAATCTTCTTTTGCCTCTAATAATTCTATATATTCATCTACGGATATAATAACTGCCTCTGGTTTATTATTTTTAACAACAATATACTGTTCTTTATCTTTATTAACTTTTTGAATAATTTTAGATGCCATTCCTCTGCTTAAATCAGATACAGATATAAGCTTGCTAAGAAAATCTTTCAATTCGATCTTTGCAACTCCTGACATAAAATCACTCTCCATTGAAATATATTTTTGATTAGTTTATTATATGTTTTCTTAATATAAAAATACATAAGTTCAAGAAAATTTTCAATATAATAATCATAAATATATTTTAAAATTTTAAGATTTAATCATATTATATCCTTTTTTCTCAAAAAAGTGTATAATAATAAATAAGTTAACTAAATGTCAATTAACTTTTAAGAGGGGTTATGATGGTGAGGGTTAAACTGTTTGGAAGTCCTTTAGTTACCTTTAATGATAAAACAATAACATTTCCATTTAAAAAGGCTGAGGCTCTTTTTTACTATATGCTTCTTAGAAGGGATGCAACAAGGGAAGAGCTAATTAGCCTTTTTTGGGCTGACCAGGACGAGGAGACGGGTAGAAAAAATTTAAGAAACGCGATATACTCTGTAAAAAAGGCCTTTAACATAGAAGTTTTCATATCTCACGGCAAATCCAACCTTACTTTAAATCCTGAACTTGAAATAAACTGCGATGTTGTAAAGTTTTTAAACAGCGGTTCCATAGAAGAATATAAAGGTGATTTTTTAGAGGGGTTTTGCATTAAAGATTGTGAACCCTTTGAGGGATTTGTAATGCAAAAAAGAGAAGAGTTAAAGGAAATATACAAAAAAAGGCTATATGACAAAATAAACCTATTTATTAAGGAACATAAAATTAACGAAGCAAAGGATTATGCTAAAAAGATACTCCTTGTAGATGAATTTGATGAAAGGGCTATAAGGATTTTAATGCAAGTTTATGCAAAAAACGGTGAGATAAATAAAGCTGTTGAGCTTTATAAAAATTTTCAAGAAAAGCTGTCAAGGGAGCTTGGAATAAATCCTGAGGCAAAAACTAAAAATCTTTATGAAAAAATAATTTTAGAAAGAAAAGATGAGAAGAAAAAATTTTTTTACGGAAGAGATTTAGAATATTCAAAAATATTGCAAAACTTTTCTAGTTTTACTGATGGCTCAAACTTTAAAAATATATTAATTTTAGGCGAAGCAGGAATAGGTAAAACAAGGCTTGTTGAAGAATTTGTGGACTCCTTTAAAGGATGTAAAATAATAAAGGTAAACTGCTATGCAGCGGAGGAGAGCTATATTTTAAAACCCTGGGGTGATATTTTAAATTCCCTTGGTGAAGAACTTAAGATGGAGGACATTCCAAGATCCTGGAAAATAGCCCTATCATCTTTTTTCCCTTCCTTAGAAAAAGTTTTTAAAATCGACGAAGCAATAAATTACGATACCAACAAGTATAAACTCATTGAAGAAATTGTTATGAGTATTATCTTAAACCTATCAAACAAACATAAACTCCTTTTTATATTTGAGGATCTGCATTGGATGGATAATATCAGCCTTTCAATACTAAAAAAGCTGTTAGCCATAGAAAGAAAAAACCTTTCCTTTATTCTAACTGCAAGATATGATAAAAAGATAAATAACTTCTATTCTGAAATCGTAAAATACGACAGGATAGAAAAAATTGAGCTTTTAAGGTTTAACAAAGAAGATACCAAAAATTTTGTCCTAAAGGCCCTTTCAAAGGAAGTTCCTGATGAAATTTTACAGAACATCTACATTGAAACGGAAGGTAACACATTTTTTATTGTAGAATATGTAAACCTTTTGAAGAACGGAAAAAAGTTAGAAAGCTTTAATGTAAAATTAAAGGAAATACTCAATACGAGATTTTTAGGGATATCCAAGGGAGCTCAAAGGGTATTAGATATAATATCCATGTTTTACGATAAGGCACCCTATGAATATATTAAACTTTTATCCAATATGGAGGACGATGAGCTACTAGATATTTTAGATGAGCTTATTTATAAATTCATTTTGACCGAAACAAAAAAAGAAGATATATTTTATAAATTTACCCACCAAAAGCTAAGGGACTTTGTCTATGAAAATCTGTCGGAGGCTAAAAAGAGGATACTTCATCTTAAAATAGCCAACCTTATTGAAGCTAAATTAAAGGGAGATAAGAAGGATGCCTATTATTATGAAGGGTTGATTTACCACTTTGAAGGTGCAGGAGAGAGATTAAAGGCAGTAAAGTATAAGCTCAAAAACTTATGCGAATATTTAAACTACACAAATGAACTTTTTCCAGAGGGCAGCGATATAAAGTCCTTTGATAAAGAAAGCCAAAAAACGATGTTTAAAAAGCTTGATGAGATAGAGGAGGACCTTGAGAAAATAAAATCCTCTGATGAGGAATATCCAAGGATTTTGCTGCTATTCTGTTACCTAAAGGGAAGATATTTCATTTGGGAAGGAGAATATACAAAGGGGACAAGTTTTATTCAAAGGGCAATAGAAATATCAAGACATCTTAAAGATGATGAAATGCTCTTAAAATCCTTAAGGCAGATGATAAACTATGCAATACAGGTTCACGATGTTGAGGGGATGGGAGAATATATAGATGAATCCTTTAAAATTGCAACTAAGCACAAAAACAAAAAAGAAATAGCAGTTCTTTTAAGACTCAAGGGATTAAACTATATAATGCATGAAAAATTTGAAAGGGCAGAGGATTCCCTTAAACACTCCCTCATGATATTAGAAGGGCTTAATAATGATGGTAGCCAAGTTTTAAACATAGCTGCAGCCTTAAATTACCTGGGAAATATAAAAAGGTTAAATGTGGATTTTAAAGGAGCATTAGTTTACTACAAGCAGGCTATAGAGATGTGTTTAAATTCAAAAATAATGACTGGAATTACGGTATTCTTAACAAATGCAGGGCATGCTTCCTATGAGATGGGAGATTACCTAAAGGCAAGGGACTATTTAGCAAGGGCTGTTGACATATACGAAAAAATTGACGCATATTGGTTAAGGTCAGTTGCTGAAGGATATTTAACTTTAACGTTGATTAAGCAGGGGAAATACCAAAGTGCTATGGAACACCTTAAAAGGGCTGATACCTTTGTTCAAAAGCTGAAAAGCCCCTATGAAAATGGAATCCTTCTAAGAATAAAGGCAGAGATTAAAAATAATATGGAGTATAACGAAAGAGTTAGAAAGGAATTTGAGGATTACCTTAAGGATGATTTAGAATTTTACTGCAAAGAGGGGATTAAACTATTAGAAAAGGTTAAGGAAAACTACCAAGTTGATATTCTAAAAACCTTTTTAAAAAGTAGGGATTAGCATGGATATAGCTAAAAAACTTGGAATAAAAGATGGCGTTGTAACCATAGTTGGGGCTGGCGGAAAAACAAGCCTTATGTTTAGCATTGCAAAGGAGCTAAGGCAAAAAAAAGTTTTAGTGACTACGACCACCAAAATATATTACCCTTTAGATGATCAATACGATTACTATTATAAATATGTAGAATTTCCCTTTAAAAGGATGAAGGGGATAACTGTAATAGGAAACGGTATAAATGACGAGAACAAAATTATAGGCCTTGAGGAGGAAAAAATAAAGACCATAAGGGAATATTTTGACATTGTCCTTATAGAAGGTGACGGCTCAAGGGGACATCCAATAAAGGCACCTGAAAAGCACGAGCCTGTAATTCCTTCCTTTTCAAGCATTGTAATAGGAGTTATAGGAATAGATTCTCTTTATAAAACAATAAACGAAAAAAACGTATTCAGGCTAGACAGGTTTTGCACCATCACAGGATCAAAGATTGGAGACCTTCTGGATGAATATAAAATTGCAAAACTCATTACCTCAAAGGAGGGCCTTTTTAAGGGTGCCCCAGATGACAGCAGAAAAATTGTTGTCATAAACAAAGTGGATGATGAGGAAAAGAAGGCCTTAGCAAAAAAAATATTTCATTTAGTCCGATATGAATTTGCAGTTTCATCAGTAAAGCTTGGCATATTTGAAAAATGGAGATGATTTTATGGTTTCTATTGTTATTTTAGCGTCGGGATTTTCAAGTAGGATGAATAAGGACAAGCTCCTTTTAAAATATAAAGATCTTCCCTTAATTGAATGGACCATCAAAAACGCAGTGGAATCGAAGGCAGGGGAAGTTATAGTAGTCTATAGGGATGAAAGGGTAAAGGAAATTTCAAAAAAATACAAAGTAAAATGCATATTTAACCCCAATGCCCACCTTGGACAGAGCGAAGGAATAAAGCTTGGATTAAGGGAAATTGAATTAAAGGATGGGGTAATGTTTTTACCTGGTGATATGCCCCTTTTTAAGAGGGAGGATATTGATAGATTAATAGATGAATATGAAATGGAAAAAAAGATTATTGTTCCAACCTGCCTTTTTGAGTTCAGATCGCCCATAATTTTTCCATTTAGATTTTCGAAAAATTTTTTTGCCCTTCAAGGTGATAGAGGCGGAAAAACATTTTTAAAGGATTTTTCTCATGAAATTAAAGAGGTCCATTTTAAAGATGTAAAAATATTTCAAGATGTTGATATAGAAAAAGACCTTAAAGATTTAGATAAAAGGATAGTTTTAATTAAAGGTGCAGGGGATATAGCATCAGGCGTTGCCCTAAGGCTCAAAAGGTGTGGGTTTAAAATAATTATGACGGAAATTGAAAGGCCTTCGGTTATAAGAAGAAGGGTTGCCTTTGCCTCCTGCGTTTATGAAAAAAGCATAAAGGTTGAGGACACAGAGGGAATTTTAGTAGAAAAGTTAACTGATATAGAAAGGGCGTGGAGGGAGGATAAGATTCCTGTTTTAATAGATGAAAATTTAAGCATATTAAATCATCTTAATGTAGACGTTTTAGTAGATGCAGTTCTTGCAAAGAAAAATTTAGGGACAAAAATAGACATGGCACCAATAACAATAGGACTTGGCCCAGGTTTTGAGGCTGGAGTTGATGTAAATGCTGTGGTTGAGACAAACAGAGGTCATTACCTTGGAAGGGTTTATCTTAAGGGAAGGGCAGAAGAGAATACAGGAATTCCAGGGGATGTTTTAGGATATCGGGAAGAGAGGGTTATAAGATCACCTAAAGAAGGAAAAGTTAAACTAATTAAGGATATAGGCGATTATGTAAAAAAGGGTTATGAAATTCTTTATGTTGACGATACATTAGTTACAGCTTCTATAGATGGCGTTATCCGTGGACTTATCATGGACGGATATGAAGTTTATGAGAATATGAAAATTGGAGATATAGACCCAAGGGGAAATAAAGAGCACTGTTATACCGTTTCAGATAAAGCCCTTGCTGTTGCAGGAGGCGTTTTAGAAGCTATTTTTATGTTGGGGGGATTTTGATGGAAAATTTGATTTTTGAAAAGGTTTTAGAAGGTTTAAAGGAAAATAAAAGGATGGCCCTTTGCACAATAACAAACACATATGGCTCTTCACCAGGGAAAGAGGGCTTTATGATGCTTGTTTTTGAAGATGGCACATCCTTTGGAACGGTTGGGGGAGGAATTCTTGAGGCAAAGATTACAGAGGATGCCCTTGAAACGATAAAAAAAGGCACATCAAAGACCTTTACCTATACCCTTAACGATACTGATTTAAAATCAAAATGCGGTGGCAAGGTTGATGTTTTTATAAAGGTTATTGGAAGCAGAGAAAAATTGCTCATAGTCGGTGGCGGCCACGTTGCCCTTGAACTTTATAAATTTGCAAAGCTCTTAAACCTTTATGTTGTAATCTTTGAAGACAGAGAAGAATTCGGAAGCAGAGAAAGATTTCCTGAAGCTGACGAAATTGTCCTTGGAGATATAGTCACTAATCTTAAAAATTATCCAATTGACGATAGATGCTTTATTGTAATAGTAACAAGGGGACACGAATATGACGAAGCTGCCTTAAGGGAAGTAATAACAAGGGATGCAAAATACATAGGAATGATTGGCAGCAAAAACAAAGTAAACTACATCTTTAGTAACCTAAAAAAAGAAGGCTACGAAGAAGCCCTAAAAAGAGTCTACGCCCCCATCGGCCTAAAGCTTGGCGGCAACACCCCACCCGAAATCGCACTATCCATAATAAGCGAGATAATGCTAATTAAAAATGAGGGAAAATTGGAGCATTGGAGGATGGGATAAAAAAGAAAAATTAGTTAATTTTATATATTTTAAAAATTTAAAGGAGGTGTTATTATTTTGTTTGAGGAGACTTTGTTACAAAAATTAAATAATATCAATCAAAATTATTATAAGTTGATATTAATTATCACCAAAGATTTTCAAAAAATAAATAGTTTGTTAGTAAATTTTGCTGAAAAAAATAGCATTCCTTATATAAACCTTAATTTAGAATTATCAAAACGACTTATTTATGTTCCTTTTAACGAAAGATGGATATATGCAGATAAAGAGCTTAAAAATATTCTGCTTAAAAAGGAACATGATACCATAATTGTTGACAATACAGAAATCTTATTCGAAGAGCATTTAAAATTAAATCCAATCGAAGAACTCAAAAATATAAGCAAATATAAAAATATAATTGCATCAGTAAGAGGAAATTATAAAAATAATATTTTAACTTATGCTAAAATAGGAGAAAAAGAATTTAAAAAATATATATTGGATGATTTGTTAAATAATTTAATTACAGTGTAGGGGTGATTAAATGAGATACAATGAAATAGTAAATTTTGAGCCGCTTGAGAGTTTAATTCAATTGTTGGATGCTAATCAAAAAGAAAAAGCAATCAATTTAGTAAAATCTTATGTTATGTCGGATTCTATGGCTGAACTATTAAATGAAGTTGTAATACCTCAGCTGCAATTTGATAACATAATGGACAATAAAGGAATATTTATAGTAGGAAACTATGGGACAGGAAAATCACACTTAATGTCGGTTATATCATCAATTGCAGAAGATAGAGAGTTATTACAATATGTTGATAATGAGAAATTTAAAATAGAAGCAGAAAAGATAGCTGGGAAATTTGAAGTTTTAAGAATAGAATTGGGATCTGTTTATACAAATCTTAGAGACATTATATTGAAAAAAGAAATAGAAATAGATTTAAAAAACAGAGGCATTGATTTTATCTTCCCTGAAATGAATGAAATAACAAATAATAAAGAATCTTTAATTGAAATGATGGCTAAATTTGAGGAAAAATATCCAGACAAAGGATATCTTATTATTATTGATGAGCTTTTAGATTTTTTAAAGACCAAAAGAGAACATGAACTTATTCTTGATTTAGGCTTTTTAAGGGAGCTTGGGGAAGTTTGTAAAAATACAAGAATAAGAATTATAGCAGGACTTCAAGAATCATTATTTGATAGTCCAAAATTTTCACATGTAAAAGACAAGATATTACAAATTAGGGATAGATACGAAAATATAATTATAAGAAGAGAAGATATTGCATATGTAGTATCAAAAAGACTGTTGAAAAAGGATGAAAGGCAAAAGGCATATATAAGGCAGCACCTTCAAAAGTTCACTCATCTTTATAATAATATGGTTAATACCCTTGAAACATTTGTTGATTTATATCCAATACATCCTAAATATATTGAGGTTTTTCAAAATATATATATTGCAGAGCACAGGCATATATTAAAAACAATAAGTTTAACAATAAAAAAGATTTTGAATGAAGAAATTCCAGAAAATGATACAGGTATTATTTCCTATGATTCATATTGGGATCATTTAAAAGAAATGACGGCAGCAAGGACAGATGTGCAGATTAGAGAAGTTGTAGATAAAAGTAAGACTTTAGAAAATATAATCGATTCTTCCTTCACTAAGCCAGTTTATAAAAAATATGCTATAAAAATAATAAAGGCATTAAGCGTTCATAGATTGACAACAGGTGATATATATGCACCAATTGGAATTACTATAGAAAATATAAAGGATGATTTATGTTTAAACATTATAGAATCTCCTGAAATTGATGAAGAATTTTTATTGTCGACAATTTCAACAATACTTAGAGAAATAATAAAGACGGTTAGTGGTCAATTCATTTCATATAATGAAAATAATGGACAATATTACCTTGATTTAAAGAAGGTTGTTGATTATCAAGCAAAGATTGTAGAAAAGGTAGAAATGCTTTCAGAAGACCATCTAAATAGATATTACTTTAAACTATTATTAAAATTATTAGAATGGGAAGATATTACATCAAGCGTTCCCGGACATCAAATTTGGGAATATAAGCTCTTATGGACAGATAAAAATGTAGAAAGAAAAGGATATTTATTCCTTGGAAACCCTAATGAAAGGCCAACAGCTCAACCACCAAGAGATTTTTATATATACTTTTTAAGACTTTTTGAATATAATGATTGGAAGGATCAAAACAAAGAAGATGAGGTATTCTTTATATTTAATGTAATAAACGATGATTTTGAAAATCAACTTAAACTTTATGCGGCTGCAAATGAATTGGCGATAGCATCACCTGGAAATAGTTCGGATAAAAGGACGTATTTAGATAAAGCAAAAGAATTTGAAAAAGGTATAATAAATTTAATAAAGAATAATATATTAAATTGTTTTAAAATAAGGTATAAAGGTCAAGAAAAAACTATTTTAGAAGCTATAAAAATTAAAACTATAGGAGAAAAAAGCTTTAAAGAAATAATCGATGTTATAGCTTCAAATTATTTATCAAGCTATTTTAACCAAATATATCCTGATTATCCTAAGTTTTCAACAATTATAACATTTAACAACATAGAACAGGCAACTAAAGCAGCTCTAAATTGTATTGCAGGCAAAAAAGAAGAACTTGGACTAAGAGTTTTGGATTCATTAGGACTTCTTGACGGGGAAAGGGTTGATCCCTCTGATTCTATTTATGCTAAACATTACTTAGATTTAGTTTCAGATTTAGCACCTGGAATGGTTATAAACAAAAAAGATTTATTTGAAAAAGATAAAAGTGAAGATGAAATTGATAAAAAATTTAAATTGGAGCCTAATTTTGTTGTGGTTATTTTAGCTTCTCTTGTTTATAGTGGTGATATTATCCTAACTGATGCAGTTAATAAAGAATATGATTCAACAAAACTTAATGAATTAGCATCAGCAAATCTGTATAATATAATTGAATTTAAATATATAAAAAGACCAAAGGATATCCCGATTGAAGCTTTAATAAAACTTTCGGAATGTTTAGGTATACCAGGACATATAAAAAATCCAGCAAGGAGAGTAGAAGCAATAACTGATATTTTAAAGGAAGTGGATACAATTATAAAAGATATATTTTATGTAAAAGAGCAAATTAATAAAGGCATATATATTTGGGATTGTGTTCCTCAAATGATCGAAAGAAAAAAAGATACATATTTAGATAAATTAAACAAATTTAAAGAATTTTTAGATAGCTTAAAAATATATAACACCCCTGCTAAATTAAAATCCTTTAAATATACAGCAGATGAAATAGAAGAAAATTTTAAACCTAATAAAATATTAAAAGATATAAAATTTATATTGGAATTTAGAGAAAAAATACAAGTTTATGTAGAATATTTAAAGACGGCAGATGCATTTATAGATGATAGCATTTTTAAAGAGATTATAGATAAGGTTAAAAACAAGATAAAAGAAGCTATGAATGATTTAAGTAAGCTAAATGAAGATTATATTAACGAAATATTGGAAGATTTAAAAAAAGCAAAAAACAGATATAAAGAAGTTTATTTGGATGAGCATAAGAAATATAGATTGGACATTAATGCAGATAATAAAAAGGCTAAACTGCTTTCAAGCAAAGAATTTGATAACTTGAGAAAGCTTTGCCAGATAAAGGATATATTTAATTCAAAGAAATTTGATGACATTAGCAAAAAGTTTAGTTCTGCATTAACTTGTTTTAATTTGACAAATGATGATATTGAAAGAAATGTAATATGTCCGCATTGTAAATTTAATCCTAAGGATAATAATAAAGTTTTAGTTTATGGCCTAATGGATTCAATAGAGGAGGATATATTAAATACTTTAAATGATTGGGAACAACAGCTTTTAAAGGCACTTGAGGATAGTATTATTGTAGAAAACATGAAATATTTAAAATCAGATGAAAAAAGGGAAATTGAAGAATTTATAAGCAATAAAAAATTACCTGAAATTATTACAATTAGCTTTATTAATGCTATTAACCAACTAATGGATGGCTTTGATAAGATAGAAATAAAAAGCGAAAATTTAAAGGATATAATTCCTAAAGGACCTATAACTGTAGACGAATTTAAAGATGCGATAGATAAATATATAAACAATTTATTAAAGGGAAAACAAAAGGATAAAGTAAGAATATTAATAAAGTAATGGAGGTTATAATATGAAGCTTACAAAAGATGATTTAGACAAAGTAAGGCATATAGAAGGTTTCCCTATAGCTAAAGATGAGGATATAATAAATCTTTCAGATCCACCTTATTATACAGCTTGCCCCAATTCATTTATAAATGATTTTATAGAAAATTTTGGTAAAAAATATGACGAGAATAGTGATGATTATTATGTAGAGCCTTTTACAGCAGATGTATCGGAAGGGAAAAACGATCCTATATATAATGCACATTCCTATCATACAAAGGTTCCTTATAAGGCTATAATGAGATATATACTTCATTATACAAAGCCAGGAGATATTGTTTTTGATGGATTTTGTGGGACGGGTATGACAGGGGTTGCAGCAGCTATGTGCGAAAATCCTGATCCAGAGTTTAAACTTCAGCTTGAAAAGGAGTTCAAAGAAAGAGGGAAAAAAATAGAGTGGGGTGCAAGAAGAGCCATACTTTGCGATATATCTCCTGCTGCAACATTTATTGCATATAATTATAATACCCCAGTTGATCCTGCAGAATTTGAAAAGGAAGCTAAAAGTATTTTGGAGGAAGTTGAAAAGGAATGCGGATGGATGTATGAAACTATTCACATTAATGATAATGGAGAGCCTATATTAGATATAGAAGGGAAGCCTATAAAAGGGAGAATTAACTACACAGTTTGGTCAGATGTTTTTATATGCCCAAGCTGTGGAGAGGAAATTGTGTTTTGGGATGTAGCAGTAAATAAAGAAGATGGACAAGTTCTTAATGAATTTAAATGTCATTCTTGTGGGGCAATTCTTAAAAAAAAATAATCTTGAAAGGGCTAAAACTACAGTTTATGATAGGGCATTGAAGGAATTTATCACTCAAGCAAAGCAGGTTCCAGTTTTAATAAACTATACGGTAAACGGCAAAAGATATGAAAAAAAACCAGATGAATTTGATTTAAGACTAATTCAAAAGATTGATGATATGGATATTCCTTACTGGTATCCTACAAACAGGATGCCAGAGGGGGATGAATCAAGAAGAAATGATAAGTATGGTATAACACATGTGCATCATTTTTATATAAAGAGGAATTTGTGGGTGTTAAGTTGTTTAAATAAAAAAAATATAATTCTAAGTTTTGTTATTTATTTTTTGCTTCTATATTATCATCCTTAGCGAGAGCCTCAATAAGGAATAGATATATGCCTGAATATGGGAATAGGCATGTTGGTGTATTATCTGGAACATTATATATTCCAAGTTTAAATGAAGAGAATAATATTATATCGATGTTAAAAACAAGAATAAACAGTATTCATAAAGCATTAATAATATTTAAGAATATAAAAAATTATAATTATATAATATCAACAAATTCTACTGTTAATTTATTTTATATAAAGAATAATTCTATAGATTATATTTTCACTGACCCACCATTTGGTGATAACCTAATGTATTCAGAGCTTAACTTTATATGGGAAGCATGGCTTAAAGTATTTACAAATAATAAATCAGAGGCGATAATAAACAAAATTCAAAGAAAAGGACTTAAAGAATATCAAGAACTAATGGAACAGTGTTTTAAAGAGATGTATAGAATTTTAAAGCCGGGAAGGTGGATAACTGTAGAGTTTCATAACTCAAAGAACTCCGTATGGAATGCGATTCAGGAGGCAATGTTAAGGTCAGGATTTATAATTGCAAATGTAAGAATTTTAGATAAAAAGAAATCAACAACCAATCAATTGACATATGCAAATACAACAAATAAGGATTTATTAATTTCAGCCTACAAACCCAAGGAAAGCTTTGAAAAGAAGTTTATGTTAGAAGCTGGAACAGAGGATGGAGTTTGGGATTTTGTAAGGCAACATCTTGAAATGTTACCAGTTATAATAGAGAATAACAATAAATTAGAGATTATTCCAGAGAGGCAAAATTATTTACTTTATGATGCTATGATTGCTTATCATATTCAAAAAGGATTAAGTATACCTATGGGTGCTGCTGAATTTTATAAAGGATTAAAGGAAAGATTTGTTGAAAGAGATGGAATGTTCTTCCTACCAAGCCAGGTTATAAAGTATGAAGAAAAAAGATATAAATTAGAACTTATGGAGCAACTTACATTTGTAATTGTTGATGAAAAAAGTGCAATACAGTGGATAAGAAGTGAACTTGAAAAGCAACCTCAAACATATCAAGAGATTCAGCCGAAATTTTTACAAAAGAAGCATGAATTTAAACATGAAAAAATGCCGGAGCTTTTAGATATGTTAAAGGAGAACTTTTTACAGGATGAAGAAGGAAGATGGTATGTTCCAGATCCAAATAAACAATCTGATATTGAAAAATTAAGAAATAAAAATTTATTAAAGGAATTTGAAGGCTATTTAAATACAAAGGGTAAACTTAAAGTTTTTAGAACAGAGGCGATAAGAGCTGGATTTAAAGATTTATGGCAGAAAAAAGATTATAAAACAATCGTAAAGGTTGCCGAGAGGCTTCCAGAAACTGTTTTGCAGGAAGATAATTTCCTTCTTATGTATTACGATAATGCTGTAACAAGATTAGGTGATTGATATGGTTGAGGTAGGTAAATATGTTTATGCTAAGGAATTAAAAAGACACGTTAAAATTTTAGATGTTGTTGAACTTTGGGGATATAAAATATTTTTAGCTTTAGATACGTCAACAAATAAACTTTTAAAACTTAATGAAGAAAATATAGAATTGCAAATAAAAAATAATATTTATGAATTTAAATATATTTTATATTCAGCTAAAATTAAAAATGAAATATCAAATGGAATACTGTCGCCAATAAGCGGCAGTATTCTTCCACTTCCCCATCAAATTTATGCTTTAAAAAGGGCAATTTCAAATGACAATATTAGATATATTTTGGCTGATGAAGTTGGTCTTGGAAAGACAATTGAAGCCGGATTAATTTTAAAAGAGCTAAAAATAAGGGGACTTATAAAAAGGATTTTAATAATAACGCCAAAGGGGCTTGTAACGCAGTGGCAAGAGGAACTTAGGGAAAAATTTAAGGAGGAATTTAATATAATATTGCCTCAATATTTTGATTCACTAAAAAAGATTTATGGCGACGGGAATATTTGGACAAAATTTGATCAGGTAATAACATCTCATGATTCTGTTAAGCCAGTAGAAAACAGAGCTGGCTGGACAAAAGAAGATATAGATTTATTAAATAGTGAAAGATTTATCAATTTAATTTCGTCAGGATGGGATTTAATAATTATTGATGAAGCTCATAGATTGTCAGGATCCAGTTCAGATGTTGCAAGATATAAACTTGGTAAGGCACTATCTTTATCCACACCATATTTACTATTATTATCCGCAACACCGCATCAGGGTAAAAGCGATTCTTTTTTAAGACTTTTAAAATTTTTAGATGAAGAAGCATTTCCAAATGAAAAAGCAATAACAAGACAAGTAGTATCACCCTATGTAATTAGAACTGAAAAACGAGATGCAATAGACTTTGATGGATATAAATTGTTTAAAAATAGATATACAAAGATAATTAATATAAATTGGACGGAAAAACATGAATTGCAAAGATTGCTTTATGAAAAGGTAACAAATTATGTTTCAAGAGGATATAATAGAGCTATAAAAGAAAGAAAAAATTATATAGGTTTTTTAATGGTTCTCATGCAAAGACTTGTAACAAGCAGCACAAGGGCAATAAGGGACTTTGTTGAGAGAAGAATTGAAGTTTTAAATAATCAATATTTTGATAATGAAAAATATGATATTGAAGATATATATGATGGTTATGGAGAGGAAGCACTGGAAGAATTAATTGCAACGACAAGCTTTGATATTAAAAAGGAAATTGAGGAACTTAAAGAAATTTTGACAGTTGCACAACAAGCAGAATATCAATTTATTGATGCGAAGCTTGAGATGCTTTACGATATAATTTTTAAAATAAGAATGGAAGAAAATGAAGCGAAGTTTTTAATATTTACCGAGTTTATTGGGACACAAAACTATTTAAAGGAAATGTTATCAAAGAAAGGATATAAAATTGCATTATTAAATGGTTCTATGGATATGGATGAAAGAAAAGAAGTATTAATAAATTTTAAAGAAGATGCGGATATTTTAATATCTACTGATGCAGGAGGAGAAGGGTTAAATCTTCAATTTTGTCATATCGTTATTAATTATGATATGCCATGGAACCCGATGAAAATAGAACAAAGAATAGGAAGAGTTGATAGAATTGGACAGCATAGGGATGTTTTAGTATTTAATTTCATATTAGAGGATACTATTGAAAATAGAGTAAGAAAAATTCTAGAAGAAAAATTACAAATTATATATAAAGAATTTGGAGTAGATAAGATAAGCGATGTCCTTGATAGTTTTGATGCAGGGGTTGATTTTACAGATGTTTATATAAAATCAATTGCTAATCCTAAATATATGGATGTCTTTATAAAAAGTGTGGAGGAAAAAATTAAAGAAAAAACAAAAAATTTATCTGAATTAAAAGAAATCCTTAAGGATAAAAAAGAATTAAATTTAGATCTTATTTATGATTTACCATCACAAGATATAATATATTATTTAAAGGAAATGTATAAATATAAATGTCTATCGATAGGTGAAGAAGTAAAATTAGATTTTATTCCAATTAATTTATTTGACGAAAGAATAAAAAGCCTTTTAAATATTCAAGAATTCCCTATTAAAGATAAGATACCTAGAGTTAATCTTAGTAATAAATTTGAAAAAGGATATTGGAGTCTTTGGGAAGTAAATATTAGTGATAATGAAAGGTATTGCAAAGTTTTTTCTGTATTTATTAATTCTATAGGTGATTATAGACCAGCAACATCAAAGGCTTTATTTGAATTGTTTTTAAAAGAAAATATTGATTTTGATGGAGAGTGTGGATTGAGACAGGATATATTTAGTATTATAAGTAAAATTGCCAAGGATATTGGATATAACTATTTTAGCGATATGAAGGAAGATTATTTTAAAAATGTTGAAAAAGAACTTGAAAAGTATAAAACTGCCTATAATCTTAGAAAAGAAGCTGCAATGAAAATTGGAATAGAATCAATTAAAAAACATAGATTAAGTCAAATTGAAATGGAAGAAAAAAATAAATTGAATTTAATAGAAAATAAAAAGAAAATAATTCCTAATTTGAAGCTTTTATATATGGTATATGTGGAGTGATGGTATGAATATTAATGATATTCTGTTGAGAAAAATTCCATTAAACTTATATGAACATATTTTAATTTTTGATTTTGACAATTTAATTTCAAACGAACTTATAATAGAAAAAATACTAAAGGAAGGTTATGAGATTTTTGAATTTAAAGACATCGAATATTATAGAATTTATTTTGAAGCGGAATGTAGGAATTCCTCCAAGAAGCTTATATTAATAGTAAATGATAATGTCTATATTCCATATGATATTAAAGAGGATTATTTTTTGGTTGATATAAGTTTAAATGATATATTTAAAAATATTGATGTTAGGGTTTTAAAATATATTGCAAGAGAAAATTATGGTATTATTTATGAAAAAGCAAAAAATATTAAAAGAATATTATCTTATGAGGAAACTTGTGACTTTTTATTAAAAAATGTTTATTATATTGATATCCAACTTATTAACACTTTTAATGACTTAATTAAAATCATATTAAGGTTATATTACAAAGGAATTGAGCTGCCTAGCATTTTAGTAGAGCATTTATATGAGAGATTGAATTTAGATTATGATTTACTTAATGAAATATTAATGGGGAAAGATAAATTCTTTAATTTTTTACAAAATCAGTGGGAAATGTTTGTGAATAGTTTTATTAATCCGTCTATAAAAAGCATTGTTGATTTTAATGATACAGATATAAAAGTGTATATTGATAATTTATTCTCGGAAGGATACTTGCATTCTGTTGATATTCAAATAAATGATAATATACCCGAATTTGCTAAAATAGGGATTATACTAGATAGAAATTCTGTTTTAAATAACGAATATGGAATGATGATTAATAAATTAAAGAAGAAAACTGATAGCATCAGTGATTATAAAGATTGGATAGAATTAGCCAAGATTTTTGGGGAAATAGTTAGAATAAGTTGCATTTTAAATAAAGAAGAATATAAATCGCTAAGTTTAAGTTTAAACGATAAATTTAAAAACTGGCTTTATATGAATTATGGTAAACTGCCATATTTGTCTTATTTTAATGGACCTGTAATGATTCATCAAATTCAACATTATATAATAAATACCATTAAAAAAGAAAAGAAGAAAAAAGTAATTTTAATAGTATTTGATTGCATGTCACAATTTAATTGGAGTATTATTAAGCATTATCTTAATAAGAAGGGGTATTTGATTGAAGATAAAGCTTGTTTTGCATGGATTCCAACTATAACTTCTGTTTCAAGACAGGCATTGTTTTCCGGAGAAATTCCTATTAATTTTAAAGAGACTCTATTTACGTCAAATTACGATGAAAAACATTTTAAAAATTTTTTTATAAATCATGGCTATAATGAGAAGAATATTATGTTTTTTAGAAATGTAAAAACTTTTGAGGAAGAAGGCTTGCAAAATGCATTGGAAAAGAATGTAGATGTAATTGGCATTGTAGTTGATTTAATAGATAGATTTGTTCATAATCAAATGTTTGATTATAAGGGGCTATATAATAATATTGAATTTTATTTGAATGAAGGATATTTAGATAAGTTTTTTACTAATATTTTAGAATATGGATATGAAATATTTATTACTTCAGATCATGGGAATATATCAGCGATAGGACAAGGTAACGTTAAAGAGGGTGTTTTGCTTGAAACATTATCAAGTAGAATTGCTGTTTATGAAAACGATTTAAAAAATATTTATCTAAATGATAAGAAAATAATAGAATGGATTGGAACAGGATTACCTAATGAGTATAATTATATTATATGTGACAATAATTATTCCTTTTATAAGGATGGTGAATCAATATTAAGCCATGGAGGTATATCTTTTGAAGAGGTTATAGTTCCATTTGCTAGAATAAAACACTAAGGAAGGATGAATTTATGAAGCTTGTAGGATTTTTAAAACCAGTAAAGTTAGAATGGCTAAATTTAACTGTCGAAGAACTTAAAAAAGGTAATGATAGCGAAAATATTAGGCAATTTTTAAAAGATTACATAAGTAATTTTTATCAAAGTAAAGATACGATAAGAAAAGCTGCTGCAATATTAATGAATGCATGGGTGGATGTAGAATATAAAAACATTAGAGATTTTGCGTTAGATTTATATGATAATGTAAAAGAAGAAGAAAAGATTGCTCTTCATTATGGCCTTATGATGATTGCCTTTCCAATTTTCAACGATATTGTTTCTTTGATTGGTAAAGCATTATATTTAGATGAGAGATTTAAGCTTGAAAATATAAAAAACAAAATTTATGAAAAATGGGGCGAAAGACAGACTTTAAAATATTCTATAGATAGAATTATTATGAGCTTAAAGGAATGGGGATTAATTGAAAATGAAAAGATTGGAATTTATAAATCTGGTAAAAAAATAATAATAGAAAATGCACAAGTTAAGGCCTTTTTGATTGCTTGCTACTTAATAGCACAAAATAGAGATTATATAGATATAGTTGAAGCAGAAAATCTATATTCATTTTTTCCATTTTTATACAACTTGAATTTGACAGAACTTAATAATATAGATATATTGAGTAAAAATAACATTGGTTCTAACATTGTTATCGGAGTAAAGGATCTTTAAAAGATTTTCTTGACTTTTATAACTTATAAGTTATATAATTGAGGTGAAAGGATGAAATCACAAAAGCAAGAGATTAATAAAATACTTTATCCAGAAATTTTTAATTCTGATTATATATATACTTATATTACCTTTAATAAAGAATTAAAGGATTTGATAGAGGAAAGTGGTCAAAAGAAAAATTTTTCAAGGGTATATAGAAAGAACTTGCAGTTTTTAACTAACTTGAAGAAGAATTGTATATTTCAAAAATCATTTGAGCAACTTAAAGATAATAACAAATTATATTCTATGAGATTTGTTGGAGAAAAAAATATTAGAATATTGTTTTCATTTTTTTATCTTAATAATAAAGATGTAGTAATTTTGTTAAATTGTTTTCAGGAAAAAGATAATAAAAAATTAAAAAGTAGTGATGGTTACAACAAAGCAATTGAAATAGCTGAGAAAAGAATAAAAGAATTATTATCTTTAGGTCTAAAATTAAGTTAATAGGTAATACTTATAAGTTAGAATGTTTAAATTGGAGGGTTAGAGATGGATATAAAAAAATATTTAGGCAATCCATATGATTTAATTGATGACATAGCAGATGAAGAAGAAACGAGATATTTTGAACTAGATGATATTTTGGTTGATATTGCAACAACATTAATAAATTATAGAATTAATAATAATTTGACGCAAAAAGAGCTTTCACAAAAATTGGGATGCACTCAAGCGATGGTTTCTAAACTTGAAAGTGGTGAATATAATCCTTCTGTAGAGCAATTATGGAAAATAGCATCAGCATTAGGATTGGAGTTTAAAATTATTTTCAAAGAAAAAGAGCAAAGTGTTACAATCTGGGATATAACTGATGATAATATTATATCATCCAATATTGAAGAAATTGTAGGTGACGCAGCATGATAGACGCAAATAAAATAATTGCTAATTTTCAAATGATAGCAAGTAGAGTAGTAAAATTTGAATTAGAAACAAAAGAAGTTGATGAAGGAAATGAGAAAGTTAATGTAAAAAACGAATTTGACTATGACATTATAAATATAGAAGAATTTAATGATGCTTATTTTGGTGTTGTTCAGTTTAAAACAACTTTTATTGCTAAGAAGGGGAAAAGTGTTCTATTTAAGATATTAATTGTTTATGAAGGTAAATTTATAGGTAATAAAAATCATTTAAAGTTTGACGATTTTAAAAATATGTTGGAATTAAATGGTGTAGTGGCTTTATCGCAACTTACAAGATCATATATTTTATCAGCAACTGCCCTTGCAGGAATTAATCCACCTGTAAGAATACCAATGATAAATGTTCATATGTTAAAAAATATAAAAGAAAATAATAAAAACAAACAATAATAATTTTATTGAAGCACTTTATCGGATGCCTATTTTATTCTAAGTTTGTTAATTGGCATTTGTATAAAGTGCTTTTTGTGTGTTAAGTAAAAAGCTAAAGATTATTTATAATCCAAATATTTTTTATCAAAGTAAAATATTATATAATGAATTTAATAAAACGTCTTTAGATGATAAGGAACCCGGAAATACGTGTATAATTTCATTATTATTACAAATTATATCAATTATTGATGTTCTATGTTGTCGTTGATTTTTATTGTTTTCTTTTCTTGAAGATATTGAATCATTATTTTCATCCCAATTATTTATATTAATGTAATATCATAAAATATGAATTTATGATAAAATATTTTACTATAAAAAAGAAAAATGTTAGAGAAATTTTTTTAATTTATTTATTTTGAAAGGAGAAATGCGATAAATGATTAACGCATTAATGCAAATGAAAGTAACTAATAAAGCAAAACCATTTGTTAAATGGGCGGGAGGTAAAGGACAGTTACTAGAAACATTTAATGAATATTATCCTAAGCAATTGAAGGATGGGAAAATAAGTAGATATGTAGAGCCTTTTGTTGGCGGAGGAGCTGTTTTATTTGATATTTTACAAAAATATGAAATTAATGAAGCATATATTTTTGATGTTAATAAAGAATTGATAAGTGTTTATAATATAATTAAAAATAATGTAGAACATTTAATATTAATGCTTTCAAAAATAGAAGAGAAATATAAAAAATATAGTGAAGAAGAAAGAAAAGAATTTTATTACAAAATTAGGGATGAATATAATAACTACAATGAATTTGATGTAAAGAAAGCAGCATACTTTATTTTCTTAAATAAAACATGTTTTAATGGACTTTATAGAGTAAATAGCAAAGGTAAATTTAATGTTCCCTTTGGAGATTACAAGAATCCTACAATTTGCGATGCCGAAAATTTATATAGCGTAAGTTTAGTGCTTAGTAAAGTAAAAGTTTTTTGTGACGATTACAAAAAAAGTATTGATTTTATAGATAAAGATACATTTGTGTATTTTGATCCACCGTATAGACCTATTAGCAAAACTTCAAATTTTACATCTTATAATGAAATCAATTTTGACGATTATGCTCAAATCGAATTAGCCGAATTTTTTAAAAAGGCAAATAAAAAAGGGGCTTATCTAATGCTAAGTAATTCAGATCCTAAAAATGTAGATGAAAACGATAATTTTTTTGACGACTTATATAAAGATTTTAATATTTATAGAATAAAAGCAAAACGTTATATAAATTCAAAGGCAGATAAAAGAGGAAATATAAATGAAATATTAGTATTAAATTATTAATTATAAAATTACAATGGGGATGGGGTAATATGAAGTATTTAGATATTTATAAAGAAAAAATAAATTGCAAAAATGATGAAGATGTATTTCAGTTTATTTTAAGTAATTTAAAAGAAACCATAAGAAAACTAGATTTTTTTGTCGATTGGAGGAAAGTATTTAATAATATTAATGATATAGCTCCAAAGCTTATTCTTTTGAATAATTTGTTCGGCAAAGATAATGTAAAGGATGAATTTAAAAATATTATTTTAAATTATCCTGAAGTTATAGAGGTTATGCCTATTTTGCTAGCTATAAGAGAAAAACAAATAAAAGCTTTAGATATAAATTCCATCGATAATAAATTCAATTATATAGTTTATAATTTTAAAAGATGTCAAAAATTAAGTAATGATGAAGTTGAAAAAGTTGTAGAGTTTGCAGATAAATCAGGTATATTTAATTTATTTATAAATAATAAAATAAGTAACTTAATTGATTATGTTATTGGAATAGAGGTTGGTTTGGATTCAAATGCAAGGAAAAACAGGATTGGAAGGATTATGGAAGATATAGTAGAAAAATTTATAAAAGAAATTTGTTTGAAATACAATTATCGCTACATAAAACAAGCAAAAGCAAATAATATAAAAAGATTTTTAGGATATGACATAATAGTAGATGAAGCTGATAGAAAATTTGATTTTGCGATAGATAATGGCAAAAAACTTTTCCTTGTAGAAGCCAACTATTTTAGTGGAGGAGGCTCGAAACTAAAGTCAGTATCAGGTGAATTTATAAGTTTATTTAATTTTATAAAATCAAAAACTCCTGAGCATGAATTTATCTGGATTACTGATGGCTTAGGATGGAGAGATTCACATAGACCATTAAGAGAGGCCTTTGATAAAATTGATTATGTATTGAATATATGTATGTTAGAGAATGGCATATTAGAAGAAATACTAAAATAGGGGATTAGAATATGGGAAGAAAAATAAAATGCCAGTTTTGTGATGAATTATTTTATAAAAAAGATTATCCGAAACATCTTGAAAAACTTCATAATAATGAATTCATAAGAATAATTGAAGAAATATTAAATAATTATGAAGAAAAGCAAATTGATAAATGCGTTGAAAAATATAACTTTACAAAGGATTTCATAAAGAAGATTTTTTCAGGAAACGATATGCTTTTAAAAGAAAGCAAACAACTTTATTTAACAAACCTTTCACCGGAAAAATTTGAATTAGAAACAACTACAATATGGAGTTTCCCGGATAGAGGTAATTGGGCAACACATTCAGGTAAATATCGAGGAAATTGGTCGCCATATATACCAAGAAATATTTTATTAAGATATTCTAATGAAGGAGAATTAATATTAGATCAATTTGTAGGAAGTGGAACCACTTTAGTAGAGGCAAAATTGTTAAATAGAAATGCTGTTGGTGTAGATATTAATCCTATTGCATTAGAAATAACTAGAGAAAATTTAAAATTTAACTATGAATATAATCCCAAGATAGATATTAAATTAGGTGATGCAAGAAATTTATATTTTATTGAAGATAATAGTATAGATTTAATATGCACTCATCCACCTTATGCAAATATAATAAAATATAGCGAAAATATTAATGGAGATTTATCACATTTAGATGTAAAAGAATTTTTGTTAGAAATTGAAAAGGTTGCAAAGGAATGTTATAGAGTATTAAAGAAGGATAAGTATTGTGCAATTTTAATAGGAGATACAAGGAAAAAAGGGCATATAATTCCTATAGGTTTTAGTGTAATGCAAAAGTTCATTGATGCAGGATTTAAGTTAAAAGAAATAATAATTAAAGAGCAGCATAACTGTAATTCTACACCATATTGGAAGAATAAAAGTTTAAAGTATAATTTTTTATTGATAATGCATGAATACTTATTTGTATTTAGAAAGTAACCCGTCCAGATAGGACGGGTTTTAAAATGGCATATCCATATCTTTAAGTGGCTTGTTTGGGTGTTCGGGGACGTTTGTTTCATCTAAAAAGTCTTCGATGTCTATGCCGCTTTTGGGTGAGTCGGGCCATAAAAGGGCGTTGTTTGTTTTTTCGATTATTGGATAATCAAGTCCGTCGGGAGTGTAAATATCAAGCTCTTTATCGTCGATGTTTTGAAGATCTACATCCTTTTTCCTTGGGCAGGTCATTTTATCACCCCTTTTTGATTTTGGAATAAAATAATGTAAAAATATAAAAATTTTTATATTATTTTGTGTGATTTTTTGGGAAAAAATACAGAAAAAATAAGTAAAAAAACAAAAAACAAATGTGCTATAATAAAGTCGAGGTGGTAGCCGTGAGAGTAGATGATGTTGCAAAGCTTTTACAGCTTTATATTATGCAAGGGACAGCGTCGACTAGCATTGAAGGGCAAATGCTCTTTCAAACAGTTTTAGAGAATATTTTAAAGTCAAGTTTAAATCAAGAGGGCGTAAAAACAAATGAAGATATGAATAAAAATACATCAAATGGAGATTATGAAGGAGAAATAGAAGGTTTACAAAAGGGTATTTCAATTGAAGCTGCCATTAAAGAGGCCTCGAGAAAATTTGGTGTTGAGGAGGCCCTTATTAAGGCAGTTATTAAGCAGGAGTCTGGTTTTAATCCAAATGCCATATCAAGGGCAGGTGCAATAGGCCTTATGCAGCTAATGCCAAAGACGGCAGAATCCCTTGGGGTTAATCCCTTTGATCCTGTTGAGAATATTGAAGGCGGAGTTAAATATCTAAAGGGGCTTATAAATAGATTTAACGGGAATAAATATCTTGCCCTTGCTGCATATAACGGTGGAATTGGAAGGATGCAAAAAAGAGGCGTAGATACAGTAGAAGAGATAAATAAAATGCCTGTTGAGACTGTAAATTATGTTAAGAAGGTTATGAAATATTATGAGAAATATAAATCTATTGAAGAAAGGGTTTAAGCCCTAAAGAGGGGGATGGAAGATGGATGGTTTTGGTCTGGTCCTTGGAGGTGGAGGGGCCAAAGGGGCATATGAAATAGGTGTTTGGAAGGCCCTTAGGGAACTTGATGTCCCTATAAAGGCTGTTACAGGGACTTCTGTTGGTGCTCTAAATGGTGCCATAATAGTTCAAGGAGATTTTGATGTTGCTTATGAACTTTGGACTACGATAAGCATAGAAAATGTAATAAATGTTGAAAAGGAAATTGTGGCAGCTGGGGAAGGAGGTAGAAAGACTATACCTATTATAAATACCATAAAAAATTTAATAACCAACGGAGGACTTGATGTTTCCCCCCTTAAGGAGATGCTAAATAAAGTTATAGATGAAGATAAAATAAGAAGATCCCCAATAGATCTTGGAATAGTTACCTTCTCCCTTACGGATTTTAAACCCGTTGAGGTTTTTAAGGATGAAATTCCTGAGGGAAAGCTTGTTGATTATCTTCTTGCAAGTGCTTGTTTTCCAGCCTTTAAACCCCACGAGATAGACAATAAAAAGTTTATAGATGGTGGAATTTATGATAATATCCCTTTGAGCTTAATGTTAAAAAAGGATATAAAAAACATAATAACTGTTGATATTTCAGGAGTTGGATTTGTCAAAAGGGTAAATAAAAGGGGAATTAATATAATCGAGATAAAGAACTCTGAGGATCTTGGGGGGACATTAGAATTCGATGGAGAAAGGTCAAAGGAAAATATTGAACTGGGTTATCTTGATACTTTAAGGGTTTTTGGAAAATTAAAAGGACACAAATACTACTTTATTCCAAACAAGGAATTTGATGAGGGGAAGGAGTTTATAAAAAGCCTTGATATAAATTACCTAAAAAGGATGTATGCCTTTTTAGGACTTGATATAGGGGTTAGAAAAAGTGCAGCAAATAAAATTATTTTGGATAAGATAATAAGGACTATTCAGCAGTATTCAAATGGGAAACTTTCTTTAGAGGGAGTTTTTCCTGCGATGCTTGAAATAGCAGCAGAACAGCTTGGAATAGAAAGAAAGAGGGTTTATACCCTAAAGGAACTATCTGAGAGAATATTAGAAGAATATAATAAAATTATAGAAAGCGAAAACTATAAAGAAAATATGCCATGGATAAATAGGCTTTTACTTGCAAGGACTCAACTTGAATTTGACAAGGAGCTTTTGAAAAATGCCTTTGATAAAAAATATTTAATATCCTATGATGCTAATATAGAAGAAAAGGATGAAAAGGTAAAAAGGATGAGAAGATTCATTGCTATGGCCTTTCCAAAGATTGTAATATCAAATATGCTAATTGCCCTATTGCTTGAGAGGGAGAATGTTCAAAGGGAAAAGGCGGTGGATTAGTTTGGCAGTTCCTTTGGAATTGCCTTTTTTCTTTTTTGAGGTTAAAATCATATTAATGAAAATGGTGGAGGAGATAATATGAAAAGAGAAAGGCTTGATAAAATACTTTCAAATTTAGGATATGGAACAAGAAAAGAAGTTAAGATGATGGTAAAGGATGGACTTGTTGAAGTGAATGGGAAAGTAGTAAAGGATAGCTCCATCCATGTGGACCCTCAAGAGGATGAAATTTTAGTTGATGGCGAAAAAGTATTTTACAGAGAATTTATATATCTTATGCTCAATAAGCCTAAAGGGGTAATTACGGCTACATACGATGATGTTGAAAAAACCGTCCTTGATCTTATAGAAGATGAATACAAGGTGTTTTCCCCATCACCAGTTGGAAGGCTTGATAAGGATACTGAGGGGCTCTTGATTTTAACCAACGATGGTGAACTTAATCATTTTCTTTTATCTCCCAAAAGACACGTTCCAAAGAAATACTACGCAAAGGTTTTAGGAAGGGTAACTGAAGATGATGTTAAAAAGTTTAAAAAGGGGGTTGTCCTTGACGATGGTTATAGGACTTTGCCTTCGGAACTTGAAATTTTAGTTTCAGGTGAAGTTTCTGAAATTGAGCTTGTTATATATGAAGGAAAGTATCATCAGGTAAAAAGGATGTTTGAGGCGGTTGGGAAAAAGGTTATATATTTAAAAAGAATAGAATTTGGCCCATTAAAACTTGATGAAAACTTAGAATTAGGCGAGTATAGGGAGCTGACGGATGAGGAAGTTGAGCTTTTAAGGGAGGCTGTAAGGTCTAAGGAGTAGTTCTACTTTGTTGTCAATGATTTATGGGGAATGATATAATATTAAAGAATTTTGTTTTAGAGGTGGAAAAGATGCTGGATCTTAGCAAGTTAAATAAGGAACAATATGAGGCGGTAACTACAACAGAAGGCCCCCTTTTGATTTTAGCAGGGGCAGGTTCTGGTAAAACAAGGGTTTTAACCTATAGGATAGCATATTTAATAGAAAGAGGAGTTAGCCCCTATTCAATACTTGCCATAACATTTACAAATAAGGCTGCAGATGAGATGAAGGAAAGGGTGATGTCCCTTGTTGGGGATAAGGCCCAGCACATGTGGATTAGCACCTTCCATTCAGCCTGTGTTAGGATACTTAGAAACGATATAGAAAGATTAGGTTATGGCAAAAATTTTGTAATATACGATACATCTGACCAGGAAAAGATAATAAAACAGGTTTTAAAGGAGCTTGATCTTAGTGAAAAGGTATATCCTCCAAAGGAGATGCTAGGCAAAATAGGAAGCTTAAAGGATCAGTTAATCGATCCAAAAGAATATTTGAGGATGAGTAATGACTTTAGAAGCAAAAAAATAGCTGAAATATATTCCTTATATCAAAGAAAACTTAAGATAAACAACGCCCTTGATTTTGATGATATTATTTTTAAGACAATTGAGCTTTTTAAAAATCACGAAGATGTTTTAAAACATTATCAAAAGAAGTTTAAATACATCCTTGTTGACGAGTATCAGGATACCAATAGGGCTCAGTATGAGCTTGTAAATCTTCTTGCAAAGGAGCACAGAAACCTTTGTGTTGTAGGAGATGATGATCAAGGAATTTACTCGTTCAGAGGGGCTGATATTAGAAACATCCTAGATTTTGAAAAGGACTTTCCTGAGGCTAAGGTTGTTAAATTAGAGCAAAACTATAGATGCACAAAGAGGATACTTGAAGCAGCAAACTATGTTATTGCAAACAATGAAAATAGAAAGGCAAAAAGGCTATGGACGCAGAATAAACTTGGGGATAATATAAAGTTTTTCAGGGCGGAAACAGATCAAGAAGAGGCAAGGTTTATAGCCTATGAGGTTGAAAAGCTCTTGAGGGACGGTTATTCCCATAGGGACTTTGCTGTTCTTTATAGAACCAACGCTATGTCACGTATTTTAGAAGAGGCCTTTGTAAGGCAGGGAATCCCCTATAGGGTTGTTGGTGCCTTTAAGTTCTACGACAGAAAGGAAATTAAGGATATTATTTCCTATTTAAAATTTATAAACAACCCGCAGGATACCCTGAGCCTTGAAAGGATTATAAATACACCCAAAAGGGGCATTGGGGATGCCACTTTAGATAAAATAAGGCAGGCAGCAGAAAGGATGTCCATATCCTTCTTTGATGCCTTGAATAATTTAGCTTTAGTTGGAATATCAGGAAGGGCAGAGTCGGCAATAAGAAAGTTTACGTCCCTAATGAATTACTTTATAAGCATAAAAAATCAAATAAAGGTTTCAGAACTTATAAACGAAATACTTGAAAAAACAGGATATCTAGAGGAGCTTCAAAAGGAGGGCTCCCCTGAGGCGGATGCAAGAATTGAAAACCTAAAGGAACTTTATTCATCTGCAGTTGAATTTGAACAAACTTCGGAGGAAAAAACCCTTGAGGCTTATCTTGAAAGGATATCCCTTGTATCAGACCAAGATACGATAGAAGGAAAAACATCAGTGACATTGATGACGCTGCATGCAGCAAAGGGGCTTGAGTTTCCAGTTGTATTTATAGCCGGCATGGAGGATGGAATATTCCCTCATTTTTCAGCCCTTGAGGACGATGATGAAATGGAGGAAGAAAGAAGACTTTGCTATGTTGGAATTACAAGGGCAAAGGAAATATTGTATCTTACATGTGCAAAACAGAGGCTAATTTTTGGAAGAACCTCCTTTAACCCGGTATCCTCCTTTATAGATGAAATTCCAGAGGACCTTTTGGAGGATCTATCGAGGAAGACATCAAAGCCATCAAGGTTTATCTATGAAGACCTAAAGCCTAATACTCAGCTTGCCTATACTGTTGATAGCAAAGTAAAAATTGAAGAGCCTAAAAAGAAGAATAATATTCAAGTTAAGCTTGGCGATAGGGTAAAGCATAAGATATTTGGAATTGGAATCGTGATTGCCATAAAGGATTCTAAGGGAGATCTTCAGGTTACGGTTAGCTTTGAAAAGGCAGGAGTTAAAACTTTACTTTTATCAACAGCACCCCTTGAGGTTGTTTAGGAGGGATAGGATGGAGGATATAAAAAAGAGGATAGAAGAGCTTAGGGAGATTATAGAATACCACAACCATAAATACTATGTTGAGGATAATCCTGAGATAAGTGACTATGAATACGATATGCTGATGAGGGAACTTAAAAAGCTTGAGGAGGAATACCCTCAGTTTAAATCACCAAATTCCCCCACCGAAAGGGTTGGGGGAAAACCCCTTAAAGAATTTCAACAGGTTCAGCATGCTGTCCCAATGCTCTCTTTGCAGGATGTTTTTTCCTTTGAAGAGCTAAAAGATTGGCACAATAGGGTAGTATCGGCAGTTGGTGAGGTTGAATATGTGGTGGAATTAAAGATAGATGGACTTTCCGTTTCAATTCTTTATGAAAAGGGAGAGCTTATAAGGGCAGCAACAAGGGGAGATGGAAATATAGGAGAGGATGTTACTCAAAACGTAAAAACTATAAAATCTCTCCCTCTAAGGATTAAAGATAAGAACCTTTTAGAGGTTCGTGGTGAAGTTTATATGCCTAAAAAAGAATTTGAAAGGCTAAATGAAGAGCGTGAGATATTAGAGCTTCCCCTATTTGCAAATCCGAGAAATGCAGCAGCAGGCTCAATAAGGCAGCTTGATCCCAAAATTACAGCAGAGAGAAAACTTGACATATTTATATTCAACATCCAAAGATATTCAGGACCTAAAATTGAAAAGCACAAGGACGGACTTGAATATTTAAAGGAGCTTGGGTTTAAGGTAAGCCCAGTAAGATATGTGTGCAAAGATATAGATGAAGTTATAGAAAAAATTCAGGAATTAGGAGAGACAAGGGGAGATCTGCCCTATGATATAGATGGGGTTGTAGTAAAGGTTAATGAGCTTGATAAAAGGGACATATTAGGCCAAACGGCCAAAACCCCAAGATGGGCAGTTGCCTATAAATATCCAGCAGAAAAGAAAAAACAAAATTAAAGGATATTATCCTTCAGGTTGGAAGGACCGGAGCTATAACTCCAACTGCAATTTTAGAGCCGGTTAGGATTGCAGGGACGACGGTTTCAAGGGCAACTTTACATAACGAAGACTATATTAGGGAAAAGGATATAAAAATCGGAGATACAGTAATTATCCAAAAGGCAGGGGAAATAATCCCTGAAGTTGTCGAGGTTGTTTTTGAAGAAAGGGATGGAAGCGAAGTTGCCTTCGAAATGCCAAAGAATTGCCCTGTATGCGGTGGTTTGGCTGTAAGGGAGGAAGGAGAGGCAGTTTTAAGATGCACTAATATGTCCTGCCCTGCCCAGATAAAAAGAAGCATAGTTCACTTTGCGTCAAGGGATGCCATGAATATAGAAGGATTAGGTCCACAGGTCGTAAATCTACTTTTAGATAATAATCTTATTAAGGATGCTGCTGATCTTTACTTTTTAAAGGAGGAGGACCTTGTAAATCTTCCAAGGTTTGGGAAAAAGTCTGCCGCAAAGCTAATTCAAGCCATTCAAAAAAGTAAAGAAAATGACTTAGAAAGATTTCTATTTGGGCTTGGAATAAGATATGTAGGTTTAAAATCTGCTAAGAATTTAACAAAGTATTTTAAAACCCTTGAAAATATAATGAAGGCGGGCATTGAGGATTTTATGCAGGTTGAAGAAATAGGAGAAAAAATTGCAAGAAGCATTTTTGAATTTTTCAAGGAGGAGCATAACCTTCAGCTTATTGAAAAATTCAAACTTGCAGGAGTAAATATGGCTACACTAAAAGAAGGTTCTGCAGCACCTCAAATATTTGAAGGCAAAACGATAGTTGTTACTGGGACTTTAGAAAAATTTACAAGGGATGAAGTAGAATCACTAATTGAAAGGCTAGGCGGAAAGGTTTCAGGAAGCGTATCTAAAAAAACAAGCTTTGTTTTAGTTGGTGAAAGCCCTGGAAGCAAACTGAAAAAGGCCCAGGAACTTAATATAAATATTGTAAACGAGGCAGAATTTTTAGAAATGATAAAGGAAGCTGAAAATATTTAGAAAAATTCTATATTCTGCTATAATGAATAAAGATAAACTTAAAGGGAAAGGAAGGTTAGTATGGCAGTAGATAAAAGTCAAGTTGACTATGTTGCTAAACTTGCAAGGCTTGAGTTTAGCGAAGAGGAAAAGGAAAAGTTTGTAGGGGATTTTAATAAGATTTTGCAGTTTGTTGAAAAGCTCAATGAAATTGATACAGAAAACGTTGAAATAAGCATATCATCATATCCTATGTTTAACGCCTTAAGGGAGGATGAGGTTAAGCCATCCTTGAGCCTTGATGAAGTCCTTTTAAATGCACCAGATAAAGAAAATGGATACTTTAGGGTTCCTAAAGTTGTTGATTAGGAGGGATAAGGATGCATTACTTGTCAGCACATGAGATAAGGGATCTTTTAAGAAAAAGGGAAGTTACAGCAGAAGAGGTTACAAGAAAAACATTAGAAAGAATAAATGAGGTTGATAGTAAGGTTAACGCATACTTAGAAGTTTTTGAAGATGCAATAGAGGCCGCAAAGGAAATAGATAAAAAAATAGCGCAAGGGGAAGATGTAAAGGACCTTGCAGGAATTCCAATGGCTATTAAGGATAACATCTGCATGAAGGGTAGAAAAACAACCTGTGCATCAAAGATATTAGAAAATTTCGTATCGCCATACGATGCAACTGTTGTAGAAAGGCTAAAGGATAATGGGGCAGTAATCGTTGGAAGGCTTAATATGGATGAATTTGCAATGGGCTCATCAACAGAAAACTCTGCCTTTAAAAAGACAAGAAATCCATACGATTTAGAAAGGGTGCCAGGGGGATCCTCAGGTGGTTCTGCAGCAGCAGTTGCAGCAGGTGAGGCATATTATACTTTAGGTTCAGATACAGGAGGTTCCATAAGGCAGCCGGCGTCACTTTGCGGTGTTGTTGGATTTAAGCCTACCTACGGCAGGGTTTCAAGATATGGACTTGTTGCCTTTGCATCATCCTTAGATCAGATAGGACCTTTTACAAGGGATGTCGAGGATGCTGCTTTAGTTTTAAATGCAATATGCGGAAAGGATAACAAGGATTCAACTTCAGTAGATGTTAAGGTAGAGGACTTTACTACATATTTGAATAAATCCCTTAAGGGAGTTAAGGTTGGTCTTCCAAAGGAATACTTTGGAGAGGGCATAGATAATGGAGTTAAAAAGGAACTAGAAAAGGCAATTGCCCTTTTAAAGGATTTAGATGCTGAAATAAAGGAAATAAATCTTCCAATGTCTCAATATGCCCTTGCGGTTTACTATATTCTTTCAAGTTCAGAGGCTAGTTCAAACCTTGCAAGATTCGATGGTATAAGATATGGAGTTAGGGCAAAGGACTTTGAGGATGTCGTTGTTCTTTATGTTAAATCAAGAAGCCAAGGCTTTGGAAGGGAAGTTAAAAGAAGAATTATGCTTGGAACCTATGCACTATCATCTGGATATTACGATGCATATTACAAAAAAGCTCTAAAGGTTAAAACTTTAATAATCAATGAATTTAAGAAGGCCTTTGAGGATGTTAATTTAATAATTTCTCCAACATCACCATCGGTTGCCTTCAAATTTGGAGAAAAGGCTGATGATCCACTAAAGATGTATTTATCAGACATCTGCACAGTTCCTGTTAATATTGCAGGACTTCCTGCAGTATCCATCCCAGCAGGTTTATCAGACAACTTACCTGTAGGGCTTCAGATTATAGGGAATTACTTTAAAGAAGGGGAGATTATAAGCCTTGCCCATGGAATTGAAAAGGCTCTATCCCTTAACTTAAGGCCTAATCTATAGGAGGTGCTAATATGGATTTTGAAGCAGTTATCGGTCTTGAGATACATGCAGAGCTTTCAACAAAATCAAAGATATTCTGCTCCTGCACTACTGAATTCGGTAAAGATGCAAATACCCATTGCTGTCCTGTTTGTCTTGGACTTCCTGGAGCATTACCGGTTTTAAATAAATCAGTTGTAGACTTTGCTATAAAGGCAGGCCTTGCATTAAACTGTAAAATAAATAAGGATACATATATGGCAAGAAAAAACTATTTTTATCCGGACGCACCTAAGAATTATCAGATTACTCAGCATGAAACTCCCCTCTGCAGCGAAGGATATATTGAAATTGAAACCGATGAGGGAGTAAAAAGAATTGGAATTCAAAGAATACATATTGAAGAGGACGCAGGAAAGGCCCTTCATGAGGGGGAAAACTCACTTATAGATTTTAATAGATCCGGGGTGCCATTAATTGAGATAGTTACAAATCCGGATATGAGAAGTCCAAAAGAGGCAAGGATGTTCTTTGAAAAGTTAAGATCAATCCTTTTATACACAGAAGTTTCCGACTGCAAGATGCAGGAAGGTTCCTTAAGGTGTGATGCCAACGTCTCAGTAAGGCCAAAGGGTTCAACCGAATTTGGAGTAAAAACAGAGATCAAGAATATGAATTCATTTAAAGCCCTTGAAAAGGCCCTTGAGTATGAAATAGAAAGACAGATAAATGCAATTAAAAAGGGAGAAAGAATAGTCCAGGAAACTAGAAGATGGGATGAGGCAAGGGGTCAGACAATAGTTATGAGAAGCAAGGAAGAGGCTCATGATTATAGATATTTCCCTGAACCTGATATGGTTTATTTAAAGCTTGATGATGAATGGATTGAAGATATAAGAAAGACAATGCCAGAGCTTCCAGATGAAAAGAAAAAAAGATATATAGAAGAATTTGGCCTTCCAGAATACGATGCCAATATAATTACAACTTCAAAGGAACTTGCAGCCTTCTTTGAAGAAGCTGTAAATATCGGCGGAAATCCAAAGACAATAAGCAACTGGATTATGGGTGAAGTTTTAAGAATACTTAATGACAGGGAAATGGAAATTACGGATGTAAAATTTACTGCAAAGGACCTTGTGAAATTGATTTCCTTAGTGGAAAAGGGAACAATATCAAATACAATTGCAAAAAAGGTTTTTGTAGATATGTTTGAAACAGGAAAGGATCCTGAAAAAATTGTCGAAGAAAAAGGACTTGTTCAAATTACAGATGAAGCTGCAATAAGGGAAATAGTTAATAAAGTTCTCGACGAAAATCCACAATCTGTGACAGATTTTAAAAACGGAAAAACAAAGGCGGTTGGATTTATAGTAGGTCAAGTTATGAAGGCCTCAAAGGGTAAGGCAAATCCTCAGATGGTTAATAAATTAGTAGAAGAAGAGCTTTTAAAAAGGTAGCGCGTGCCAATTGCATGCGCTATTATTTTTGGGCAAATGCCTTCAAAATAAAAATTATTCAAAAAATTATTAAAATTAATAAAAAAATATTATTCAATATAAAAAATATTATGAAAAAAGAATTTTAAATTTGTTTTACAAATAACAATTTATAAATATAAATAAAATCATTAGTTTATTAGTAGATATTTGCATAAAAATTCTTTTTCGTGAAAAAATAACACATATTTTAATTCAAAAATTTTATCTTGAATTAAAATTTTATTTGAATTATAATTTATTTCGTAGTTTAAATTATTTTTAAATTTTTTTAAAAACTGAAGGCAATATCAGAATGTATTCGAAAATCCAATAAATAACGAAAAATCGAGAGAAATATATTAAAAATTTAACGAAAATTAAATTTTTTCAATTTGTTAAAAAATTTAAAACAAATTAAAATAAAGTTAACAAACGCAAAAAAGAGGGGAGAGATCGTATGCTAAATTACATCATCAAAAGACTCGTGGCCAGTATTGTAACTCTTTGGGTAATAGCAACAGCAACATTTTTCTTAATGCATGCTATCCCTGGAGGTCCATTTGATAGCGAAAAGCCGCTTCCACCTCAGATTAAGGCAAATCTTGAGGAAAAGTTTGGGCTAAACAAGCCTATTTCTGAGCAATATATGATGTATATGAAAAATCTTTTAAAGGGAGATCTTGGACCATCATTAAAGTATGAAGGAAGAACAGTAAATGATATTATTGCTTATTCCTTCCCAACATCAGCTAAACTTGGACTTGTAACTGTTATTGTTTCACTCATATTTGGAACTTATCTTGGAGTTACAGCAGCTCTAAATCAAGGAAAATGGCAGGATCAGCTTGTTATGGTTATTGCAACATTAGGAGTTACTGTTCCAAGCTTTGTTATGGCAACATTTTTAATTTTAGTTTTTGCTGTTAAGCTTCAAATTCTTCCAGCTGTAGGCTTTGAAGGACCAGCAAACTATGTAATGCCAGTTTTAGCTCTTGGCGGATACTCATTATCATTTATAGCGAGATTAACTAGGTCAAGCCTTCTTGATGTTATAAGACAGGACTATATAAGAACAGCAAAGGCAAAGGGATTATCAAGATATGTCGTTATTTACAAGCATGCATTAAGAAACGCACTTATTCCAATAGTTACTTATTTAGGACCTTTAATGGCAGGTATTTTAACAGGAAGTTTCGTTATAGAAAAGGTATTTGGTATACCAGGTCTTGGTAGAGAGTTCGTTACAGGAATATACAACAGAGATTATTCGATGATAATGGGTCTTACAGTATTCGACAGCTTCTTGCTTATAGCATTTAACTTTATAGTTGACTTATTATATGCAGTAATAGACCCAAGAATTAAGCTAGAAGCGTAAGGAGGAGACGATATGGAATATACAAACCTTCAGTTAACAAAGGATATGTTTGAAAAGGTTCCAAAGGAAGAAAGAAATATCAATGAAATTGTAAGGCCAAGCGAAACCTATTGGCAGGACGTTTGGAGAAGATTAAAGAAGAATAAGCTTGCTATGGGGGGACTTTTCTTCGTAATATTTATAACTTTGGTTGCAATAGTAGGACCATATTTATCACCATATAACTATTATTCACAGGACTTTTCAATTGCAAACCAAGGCCCAAGTTCAGCCCACTGGTTTGGAACTGATCCATTTGGAAGAGATATATTCACAAGAATTTTATACGGTGCCAGAATTTCACTTGTAGTTGGTTACGCTGCAAGTATATTAAACCTTACAATTGGTATTTTATACGGTGGTATTTCAGGCTACTTTGGCGGTAGAGTTGACAATATAATGATGAGAATTGTTGATACACTTTATGCGATACCAATGCTTCTTTACGTAATTCTTATAATGGTTGTTATAGGTGCAGGATTAAAGAGTATAATTTTCGCCTTAGCGATTGCATATTGGCTATCAATGGCAAGAATAGTTAGAGCTCAGGTTCTTTCATTAAAGCAACAGGAATTCGTTCTTGCTGCAAAGACTTTAGGTGCACCACACATGAGGATTATATTAAGACACCTTATTCCAAACAGTATGGGACCAATTATAGTAACACTTACATTATCGGTTCCATCAGCGATATTTACAGAAGCATTCTTGAGCTTTATAGGACTTGGAGTTTCAGCTCCGATGGCTTCTTGGGGAGTTTTAGCATCAGAAGCAATGGAAACATTGTATATATATCCATATCAGATGTTATTCCCAGCCCTTGCAATATCATTGACGATACTTGCATTTAACTTCCTTGGAGATGGATTAAGAGATGCGCTAGATCCAAAGATGCGTAAGTAGGAGGGACACTATGGAAAGATTATTAGATATAAAGAACTTAAAAACATCATTCTTTACACATGTTGGAGAAGTAAAGGCAGTAAGAGGCGTATCCTTTCACCTCGATAAAGGAGAAGCCCTTGGTATAGTTGGAGAATCAGGTAGTGGTAAAAGTATAACGATGATGTCAGTTATGAGACTTTTAGCTGACAACGGGAAAATAGTTGATGGAGAAATCTGGTTTGATGGTAGAGACCTTGCTAGCCTTTCAGAAAACGAAATGCAAAAAATTAGAGGTAATGAAATAGGAATGATTTTCCAAGATCCTATGACTTCTTTAAACCCAGTATTAACAGTTGGCGATCAGCTAACAGAGCCTCTTTTAAAGCATAAGAAGATGCCTAAGGAAGAGGCATACAAAAGGGCAGTTGAGATGTTAAGGCTAGTAGGAATTCCTAGCCCAGAAAAGAGAATTAAGCAGTATCCTCATGAATTTTCAGGCGGTATGAGACAAAGAGTTATGATAGCAATGGCCCTTATAAATGAGCCAAAGCTTCTAATTGCCGACGAGCCAACAACAGCCCTTGACGTTACTATCCAAGCTCAGATTTTAGAGCTTATGAAGGATTTAAAGTCAAAGATCAATACTTCAATAATTCTAATAACCCACGACCTTGGAGTTGTTGCTGACGTATGTAATAGAATAAATGTTATGTATGGTGGCCTTATAGTGGAAACAGGAAAAACTTCAGATATATTCTATAATCCAAAGCATCCATATACTTGGGGACTTTTAAGGAGCGTTCCAAATCCAAAGACCCTTGTAAAGGAAAGGCTAAAGCCAATCGATGGACAGCCACCAGACCTTTTAAAACCACCAGCAGGATGTCCATTTGCTCCAAGATGTGAGTATGCCATGAGGGTATGTATGACTCATATGCCTCCACTCTTTGAAGTTGGAGAAAATCACAAGGCAGCATGCTGGCTAAACCATCCTGATGCGCCAAAAGTTGAAGCACCAGTTGGAAGGAGGCATGAATGATGGAAAATAAAAAGGCACTTATTAGCATAAAAAATCTTAAAATGTATTTCCCTATAAAGAAGGGACTCTTTGGAAGACAAGTAAGCTATGTTAAGGCAGTGGATGATGTTTCCTTCGAAATCATGAAGGGAGAAACATTAGGTCTTGTTGGAGAGTCTGGATGCGGGAAAACAACAACAGGAAGAACAATAATAAAATTATACGAACCAACTTCCGGTGAAATAATATATGATGGGGTAGATATTGCAAAGTTTACTCCAAATCAAATGCTTCCTTATAGAAAGAAGATGCAGATGATATTCCAAGACCCATATGCATCATTAAACCCAAGAATGACGGTTGCTGACATAATAGGCGAAGCAATAGACATCCATAAGCTCATGACTGGTAAAGAAAGAATGGAAAGAATTCATTATCTTTTAAACGTCGTTGGATTAAACAGCGAACATGCAAACAGATACCCACATGAGTTCTCAGGTGGTCAAAGACAGAGAATTGGTATTGCAAGAGCCCTTGCAGTTCAACCTGAGTTTATAATATGTGACGAGCCTATATCAGCCCTTGACGTTTCAATTCAAGCTCAGGTTGTAAATATGCTTGAGGACCTACAAAGAGATTTTGGATTAACTTACCTATTTATAGCCCACGACCTTTCAATGGTTAAGCATATTTCCAATAGAGTTGGGGTTATGTATCTTGGTAAGATGGTTGAGCTTGCAGAGAGCAATGAGCTTTATACAAAACCGCTTCATCCATATACACAGGCACTACTTTCTGCAATACCAATACCAGACCCAGATGAGGCTATGTCAAAAAAGAGAATAGTTCTAGAAGGAGAAATACCATCACCAATCGATCCACCTCCTGGATGCAGATTCAAAGGAAGATGTAAATACGCAAAACCTATTTGCTCAGAGCAGGACCCAGTTTTTAAGGATGTTGGTGGAGGACATATGGTTGCTTGTCACTTATATTAATGTCAATATCCGGCCTTAGTGCCGGATAAATATACATAAAAAAGGGGAGGAATGAAGATGAAAAAATCAAAATTATTTATCGTCCTCGCCTTAGTATTAGCCTTAGGAGTATCATTATTCTCAGGCTGTGCTAGGGGAGGCGGAGCTGGTCAAACAATTAGATATAACTTAGGTGCAGAACCAGCAACAATCGACCCACAATTAAATAGTGCCGTTGACGGTGCTACAGTTATTGTTAACTGCTTTGATGGTTTAACAAGACTTGATGCAAATGATTCACCAGTTGCAGCAATTGCTGAAAAATGGGATGTATCAGCAGATGGATTAACTTATAAGTTCTACTTAAGAAAAGATGCAAAATGGACTGACGGTCAGCCCGTTAAGGCCCAAGATTTCATTTATGCATGGCAAAGGGCTCTTGACCCAGCTACTGCATCAGAATATGCTTATCAGTTATACTATATAAAGAACGGTCAGGCAATCAACGAAGGAAAGATGCCTGTTGACCAATTAGGAGTTAAGGCGCTTGATGACTATACTCTTGAAGTTACACTTGAAGCACCAACACCATACTTCTTATCCTTAACTGCATTCCCAACATATATGCCTGTAAGAAAGGATGTAGTTGAAAAGGATCCTCAAGGTTGGGCAACAAGACCAGAAACTTATATTTCAAACGGACCATTCAAGCTTGTGGAATGGAGACAAAAGGATGCTATCGTTCTTGAAAAGAATCCAAACTGGTATAATGCAGATAAGGTAAAATTCTCAAGAATCGAAATGAAGATGCTTGAAGAAGCAACAAGTGCCCTTGCTGCGTTTAGAACTGGACAGCTTGATTTCATTGAATCACCACCACAGGCTGAAATTCCAAACATGGTAAAGACAGGAGAAGCTCAAATTTTATCAAACCTTGGAACTTATTTCTACATCTTTAACCTTTCACCAAATGCAGAAAAGATAGACCCAGCTGCTGCAAAGGCTATAAAGGATGTTAGAGTAAGAAAGGCAATTGCTCTTGCAATTGATAGAAAGGCATTAGTTGAAAATGTAACTAAGGGTGGACAATTACCAGCAACATCCTTCGTTCCAAATGGTATTCCAGATGCTGATGGAACAGACTTTAAGAAGAAGGACTACTTCCCAGCAGAGGGTAATGTAGAAGAAGCAAAGAGACTTCTTGCAGAAGCTGGATATCCAGATGGAAAGGGATTCCCAAAACTTACGTTAATTTACAACACAAGCCAAGGCCATCAGGCTATTGCAATGGCAATACAAGATATGCTAAAGAAGAACCTTGGAATAAATATAGAACTTGCTAACCAAGAATGGAAGGTATTCCAAAAGACAAGAAACGATAAGAACTATATCTTTGCAAGACACGGTTGGCTTGCTGACTATGTTGACCCAATGACATTCCTTGACATGTGGGTAACAAATGGAGGACAAAACAACATAGGATATAGCAATCCAGAATATGATAAGAGAATCGAAGCTGCAAAGAAGGAATTTGATCAAGCAAAGAGAATGCAACTTATGCATGAAGCTGAAGACATCCTTATGGAAGATATGCCACTTATCCCACTTTACTACTATACAAATGTTGTATGTATAAAGGACTATGTAAAGGATGTTCATAAGTCAGCTCTTGGATTCGTTTACTTCGATTACGGATATATTGAAAAGAAATAACAAAAATAAACCCGCTATTTTGCGGGTTTATTTTTTTCTAGGAGGGGTTTTTCTAGGCGTGTAATATGCACACTGGGTTTCTTGATTTAAAACGTTTTGTGTTATGCTGATGTGATCAAGGCTGCATTTGCCATCCATTTCATAAATGCAATTAGCCGAGCAGTTGATGTTGGTCATCCTCTTCCCTCCCATTATTAGTATCTCCCAAATAGTGCAAATTAATGAATATTGAGCTTGCATAGATTGAAAATTGATTGTCTACCTTTTTAGATACTTCAGATAGAGGAATTAAATTGTTGCTTATTTTAATTGACTTTAGAAATACTGGAGCTAAATTCACTTCGCTGAATATAGGAATGTTTTCGTTTATTTCTATATCCAATCCATCGATGTTTACTTTTCTTTCAACTGTTGACTGAACGAGTTTATCGATAGTATTGCTGATAAATAGGTCGATTATATCTAATAATTTATCGTCCTTTTTTATTAAGAAATAGGTATAAAGACATTTTATAACTTCTGCAGCATCCCTTATGGAGTATTTTACTTCATCTTCAATGGCAAATATACCCAAAGTTTCGTTAAAGGTTTCAAGCAGCATATTCAATATTCTTTCGGCGGAGATTTTAAACTTTTCAATTTTTGTTATTAAATATCCTTCTAAAAGAGCCGAGGCTGCTCTAAAATGGGTAATTAATGAAGCAGGAAGGAAATTATTTGGTGATTTTTCAATTTCACCAGTTATTTTTATTCTTGATTCTATTTCTGCACAACCTAAGGCAATAAGCTCGCAAATTGAGGTTAATATTTCTTCATCTTTTATATATTTTGAAGCTCTATATAGCGATGATATTATTAAGGAAAGATTTCTTGTTGTTAACTCTAGGGCAAGATTGAAGTTTTCATAGAGGAACTTAAATATTTTCTCCCCATCTAGTTTATACATCTTCTCCTTTTCTGAGTTTTCCTTTAGTGTTTCTTTGTAAGCCATAAAGGCTTCAAAAACCAACACTTGATCTAAAAAGTCAAATTCCTTTGAGTTTTGTTTTAGTTTTAAATTGTCTCCGATAAACTTTGTTTTATCCTCTGCATCCACAAAAAGACCATCTTTGTTTCTAAGATAACCCGTAAGAAACTCTATAAAGTTTTTAATCTGTCGTCTTATTATAAAATCCTTTGCTTCTGTTGTAGGCTGTTGATTTAAAAGGCTTATCATTGAAGTAATTGCAAAAACTTGTGAACTTACCGTAATTTCTTTTTTAAAGGAATTAAAATCCCAAATATATTTCCCTGGGTTTACAATTGAAGAGGGCGCCTCTGAAAAGCCTGCCTTTGCTTCCTTATAAATACAATGCAAAGGCATAAGATTTTCTAAAAGTTCCTTATCCTCATCGCTGGAAATTTTGTTGATATGTTCTCTTTCCTTTTCACTGAAAAAATACGGGATTCCACATCCTGAGTAAAATAATGTCCATAAAATATTATTTAGAGCATAATATTTCAGCTTAGCAAAGGCTAATAATTTATCCACCTCAATCACCGACAAATAAAGTTCTATTATTATAATATGATGATTGGACAAGTTATGTTACAAAGGCATTTAATTTTTTCTTACAAAATAATATAATATATTTGGAATGGAGGTTAGGCTATGGATATAGGAAAGCTACCAAACGAAATTTTAAGAGAAAAAATTTTGAGAAAAATAAGAAAAATAAATGAAGATGTTATAGTAACGCCATCCATTGGTGAGGATTGTGCTGCCATTAAATTTGACGATGAAGTCTGTGTGGTGACGACGGATCCTATTACGGCTGCAACTAAGGATATTGGTAAAATTGGCGTTATAATAAACAGCAACGACATCGCATCTTCAGGGGTAAGGCCAATAGGCATAACCGTAACGCTTTTAGCACCGCCCAATGCTAAAATAGAAGAAATTGAAAATATAATGGATGATATAATAAAAACCTGTGAAGGTTTAAATATAGATATATTAGGTGGTCATACAGAAATAACCGACGCTGTTAATAGATATATCTTATCCATAACAGCTATAGGAAAAGGGAAAAATATAGTTAAAACTGGTGGTGCAAAGGTTGGAGATGATCTTATCATGACAGGCTATGCAGGGCTTGAAGGAACATTTATTTTGGCAAATGAGCTTTATGATAAACTTATATTTAAAGTTGATAAGCATATATTAGATAAAGTAAAAAAAATAGCAGCCGTCTATCAGCGTTTTGGAGGTTGGACTTGTTGCAGGCAAATTTGGGGTTAATTCAATGCACGATGCAACTGAAGGGGGAATATTAGGAGCAATTTGGGAGGTCGCAGCATCAAGCGGGAAAGGAGTATATGTTTATAAGGATAAAATTCCAATGCTTGAAGAAACAAAATCAATATGTAATGCTTTAGGTTTAGATCCGTATAGGCTAATCTCAAGTGGCGCCATGCTAATTTCAACTTCAAAGGGAGAGGAGCTTTTAAATATATTTAAAGAAAAAGGAATACATGCATCTATTATTGGAAAAATTACAGAAAAGGACATTATATTAAACGATGGTGGTAAGGAAATAGAAATAAAAGAGCCATCATCTGATGAAATATATAAAGCTTTTAAGGAGGATTAAAATGAGAGTTGACGGACGAGATAACTTAGAGCTAAGGCCAATTAAGGTTACAAGAAATTACATAAAACATGCAGAAGGGTCTGTTTTAGTTGAATTTGGTGATACTAAAGTAATCTGCACAGCATCCATCGATGATAAGGTTCCACAATTTTTAAAGGGAACAGGACAGGGATGGATTACATGTGAATACGGGATGCTCCCAAGGTCGACTGTGGAGAGAAAGCCAAGGGAGGCTGCAAAGGGTAAGATAGATGGAAGAACGGCAGAAATTCAACGGCTAATAGGAAGGGCATTAAGATCAGTGGTTGATCTTACAAAAATCGGAGAAAGAACTATATGGATAGATTGCGATGTTATTCAGGCAGATGGTGGAACTAGGACAGCATCCATCACAGGCGCCTTTATTGCCCTTGTGGATGCCATTAATAAACTTGATGAGGTTGAAAAATTAGCTGTCTATCCGATTAGAAATTATGTGGCGGCTGTAAGCGTTGGTATATTTGACGGAGAAGTCTTGCTTGATCTTTGCTATGAGGAGGATTCTAAGGCCAAGGTTGATATGAATGTTGTTATGACTGACAAGGGAGATTTTGTAGAGATTCAAGGAACAGGAGAGGAGTCACCCTTTAATAGAAAAGAACTTAATATGATGCTTGAAGCTGCAGAGATTGGGATAGAAAAACTTATCGAAATTCAAAAAAGAGAGTTAGGCAGTGCTGCAAATAGAATTGGGGAGGAGATTAGTGTTGAAGTTTCAGAAGATAATACTAGCCAGCAATAACAAGCACAAGGTTGATGAGATAAAAACCATTCTTAATAAATATGGAATAGAAGTTTTATCATTAAAGGAGGTAGGAATAGAGGTAGAGGTTGAGGAAGATGGGACTACCTTTGAGGAAAATGCCCTTAAAAAGGCTTCTGAAATTTGTAAGTTAACAAAATTGCCTTGTATCGCTGATGATTCAGGGCTTGAAGTGTTTGCTTTAAATGGAGCGCCTGGAGTATATTCAGCAAGATTTGCCGGAGAACATGGGAATTACAAAAAGAACAATCAAAAACTATTAGAGCTTTTAAAGGATGTTCCTTACGATAAAAGGGATGCCAGATTTGTTACTGTGATTGCCTTTGTAACAGATGATGGTGATAAAATTTTAGCAAGAGGGGAAGTATTTGGGAAAATAGCCTTTGAGGAGAAAGGTGAAAATGGATTTGGATATGACCCGTTATTTATTTATCCGGAACTTAACAAGACATTTGCACAGCTAAGTCCAGAAGAAAAAAATAAAATTAGCCATAGAAGAAGGGCGCTTGATAACTTTGTTAAGTTATTCGAAGAAAAGTATAAGCTATAGGGGGAGCGGAAGTGAGGGTTGGAATTGTAAGCGATACCCATAAAAATCTCTTTATGCTGGATAAGGCAATTAAAAATATGGGTGAGATTGATCTTTTGATTCATCTTGGAGACTGTGTAGAGGATGTCAAAAAGATAAGCGAAAAATATAATAATATTGAAATCGTATATGTAGCTGGAAACAATGACTGGTCATATAAGGAAACGGAAAAGATAATCACTATAAAGGGCAACAAAATATTGTTAACCCATGGCCATAGATACAACGTTTACTTTGGACTTGAAAGACTTTATTTTAGAGCATTAGAAGCAGAGGCCAATATAGTCCTATATGGTCACACCCATGTTCAAAATATTGAATGGGTAAATAATATACTTTTTATAAATCCAGGAAGCACAACATTGCCAAGGGATAAAAGTCCAGGGTGTATTAAACTCCTATTCGACGAAAAGGGCGATTTTGAAGCCTTTACATACAAATTTGAGTATTAACTAAAAAAATTTTAAAAAATGTATTGACACATATCACATTCTGTTGTATACTCTATTATGTCGTCAGGCGGACGACGCCGACGACGAAAAGTCGGGGTGTGGCGCAGATGGGAGCGCGCGTGGTTTGGGACCATGAGGTCGCAGGTTCAATCCCTGTCACCCCGACCAAAATTAAAAAAGTGCTTGACAAAATGATTAAATATGATATAATTAAACATGTCGATTGCGCGGGTGTAGCTCAATGGTAGAGCACCGGCCTTCCAAGCCGGTTACGTGGGTTCGATTCCCATCACCCGCTCCAGATAAGCGCCTTTAGCTCAGTTGGATAGAGCAACGGCCTTCTAAGCCGTGTGTCGGGAGTTCGAATCTCTCAAGGCGCACCATTGTGGTGGATATAGTTCAGTTGGTTAGAGCGCCAGATTGTGGCTCTGGAGGTCGTGGGTTCGAATCCCACTATCCACCCCATAAATGTTGGGCAGTAGCCAAGTCGGTAAGGCACGGGACTTTGACTCCCGCATTTCGTAGGTTCGAGTCCTACCTGCCCAGCCATGTGAGCCACTAGCTCAGTCGGCAGAGCACAAGACTTTTAATCTTGGTGTCCGGGGTTCGATTCCCCGGTGGCTCACCAAAATATGCGGGCGTGGCGGAATTGGCAGACGCACTAGACTTAGGATCTAGCGCCTCGTGCGTGGGGGTTCAAGTCCCTCCGCCCGCACCATTTATTATGCGGGAATAGCTCAGTTGGTAGAGCGTCACCTTGCCAAGGTGAAAGTCGCGGGTTCGAGTCCCGTTTCCCGCTCCAGGCATGCGGGTGTAGCTCAATGGTAGAGCACCGGCCTTCCAAGCCGGTTACGTGGGTTCGATTCCCATCACCCGCTCCAGATAAGCGCCCTTAGCTCAGTTGGATAGAGCAACGGCCTTCTAAGCCGTGTGTCGGGAGTTCGAATCTCTCAGGGCGCACCATAATGTGGGCCATTAGCTCAGTTGGTAGAGCACCTGACTCTTAATCAGGGTGTCCTGGGTTCGAGTCCCCGATGGCCCACCATTAATTTTGCTTACATAAGTTAATATGTGAGCGCCCATAGCTCAGCTGGATAGAGTTACAGACTTCGAATCTGGAGGTCGTAGGTTCGAGTCCTACTGGGCGCACCAGTTAGAATGCGGGCCATTAGCTCAGTTGGTAGAGCACCTGACTCTTAATCAGGGTGTCCTGGGTTCGAGTCCCCGATGGCCCACCAAAAAACCACCAAAATGGTGGTTTTTTTATTTATCCTTTATTTTTTTACATATTAGTGTATAATCCTTATTGAGAAACAAGGGAGGTGAAGGGATGGGAAAGCCCAGCATATTCAGCAAGGATTATGAAAAGATGATGCGAAGAAGAAGAATAAACATTACTTTGATAATTTTAATTATAATAAGCGTTGTTTATTTTTTTGGAGATAGATTTATTAAATTGGACTTTTTGAAAAAATTCAATTTTGCATTTTTTGAAAAGATGAAGATAGAAAAAAGGGTCGAAGATAAAAAAACACAAGAACCAAAGAATAAGGAAAACGTAAAGGAGTCTCAAAAGGAAGTTAAAAATATAAAAGTTGAAAAGTATAAAAAAAGCGATGGGTCTATCCTTGAATTTTATATAGATACGGTTAAAGGTGAAATAGTCGAGATCAAGGATTTAAAGGGAGAGACGAATTATAATATTTCTCAAAATAAAAAGTTTGCTGTTTTTGACGATATTAAGGCAGGTAAAATTCTTTTTTTAGATTCACAGGGTAATGTTAAGGAGCTGACAAGGGATTATTATAGATCATCAAAACTAAATAAAAATTTTTATAGAAAGGATATATTAGCATCAAACCCTGATTATATATGGGCGGCAAAGCCATATATCGCTTATGATGAGAGGATTTTGTTTTTATCAGAGCTTCCTTATTTTAAAAAGGACGGTAGTATTCATCTTTGGTATATAGATTTAAAATCAAAGCAGATAAAAAGAATAACAGATCTTAATATAAAGGATATTAATTTAGTTGAGTTTATAGGTTATGATGAAAACGGAGTAAAAATAAAAGTAGGGAATGATTATTATATTTTAAAAAAAGATAATTATAAATTAGTTAAGTCATAACACATTATCAATTGAACATTTCGAACATATAATTATATTAAGCAATCTTTATGGTGATTATATGCTCAAGTTCCACAGAATAGACGACATAGAAAAGTTTGTATCAAGCACTCTTTTGGAGGATTATAAGAAAAACTATACAAATCTTTTATTGTCGTCGATTATGGCAGGAATTCATAGGACCTTTGGATTGAGGCATGAAGGAATAATAATGGCACTGGAAATTGTAGATACAATAAAAGATGATACCTCTAATCTTATTGAAAGAAATCTACTTGTTTGGAACCTATATGTTTTAGCTCATGAGTTTATAGAAGAATGCTCCTTTGAAAGGGCTATGAACTTCATCGAAAGGGCAGAAAAAAATTGGACTAGAGATATTTTGTTAGGAGACGAGATGGGGGTCTATCATGTTTCCTGGATCGAGCAGATTTGGCTCCTTAAAAGCCATATTTACATGCTTTTAAAGGATGATAATAATTTTCAAAGGACTACTGATATGATTTTGGATAGTAGATTAAAATTGTTTAAAGAGGCAGAAAAAGAAACTGAAGAAATCATCATTTTTGATAGATGCACCTATAATGCGTATGAAATTATGGCTATGGAAAGTAGAAGAAAAAATATTGTAAATGCAATAAATTTTTTAAAACAAGCAATTTTGATAAAAGGAAATATTAAAGTAGATAATGACAATAAAAATATTAGTTCTAATCCATATAAATATTATGATAATCTTATGAATTTTTTCAATAGGTTGCAAGAAAAGCCCTATGATAATATTAAATATTTATACTGTGCTTCCTGTAGATTTTTTGACGGTGAAGGGCTTTGCAAAAGACACGGAACTACAACAGATAAATTTAAGGCATGTAGCATGTATGAGGGACAAAATAAAAAGGCAACCCCCACGGAAACAATATGAGGCGGCAGCACTGAAACAGGAACAGGAACAAAACAGGAGAAGGGATTGCCTTTTTAATTATATTTAATTATGCACCCATTTAATATTTTATCCTTAATTATAATTATTATACATTCTGATAAAAATTTTGGAGGAATCCTATGAAAAAATTTATTTGGTTTGTTCTTTTAATACTATCATTATTTCTTATTAATGCCTGTAGTATTCAAAGTCCAGATATATCAACCTTTAATGGAAAGTTAGTTTTTTTTACTGTTGATGTTGGTCAGGGAGACTGTCTTCTTATTAAAACACCAGGTGATAATTATGTAATGATAGATTCCGGTTCACAAAATGAAGAAAATAAATTAAAATACTTTTTAAATGAGTATAATATAAGAAGGATAGACTATGTTGTTGCAACCCATCCCCATGAAGATCATATAGGCAACATGGATTATATTATCAAAAATTTTGATGTTAAAAAGGTTTATATGCCTAAGGTTACTTCAAATACTAAATCCTTTGAAAATCTAATGGAAGCTATTGAGGAAAGAGGTCTTAAAATAAACACAGCAAAGGCAGGGGTAAATTTTCAGTTAGATGGAGTTGAATTTAAATTTTTAGCCCCTAATAGAAATTATTATGAAGATTTAAATAATTATAGTGCAGTATTGATGATAAGCTATGACCAAAACAAGATTTTGCTCATGGGGGATGCAGAAAAACCTTCTGAGGATGAGATTATTAAAAAATTTGACGTTAAGGCTGACATTTTAAAGGTTGGACATCATGGAAGTTCATCCTCAACTGGAAGCAGATTTTTAAATAAAGTTAACCCTTCCTATGCAGTTATCTCCTGTGGTAAAAATAACGATTATGGTCATCCCCATAGGGAAACTTTAAGTCTTCTTAAGAAAAACAATATAAACATTTTAAGGACGGATCTTGATGGGACGATAATATTTTTGCTCGATGGGCAAAAGATAGAATTATATAGATAATTACACTTGAATGTAAAAATATTGTATGTTATCATTATAGTGCATATTTGTAAGGTTTTAAGATATGTAAAAAATTAAAATTGAATATAGAATGGAGGATTTTTCAATGAACACAAAAGTAGAAAGAATAGAAAACAATGTAGTTAAAATTGAAGTTACTGTTCCTGTTGAAAATTTCAAAGAGGCTCTTAAAAAGTCATATGAAAAGAACGTGTCAAGATTTAGCGTTCCTGGATTCAGAAAGGGAAAGGCTCCAATGGCTATTATTGAAAAATTCTATGGAGAAGGCGTTTTCTATGAAGATGCTATTAACTTCATAGTAGAAGAAACATATCCAAAGGCTGTTGAAGAAAACGATATTCATCCAGTTGATTACCCAGAACTTGATATAGTTCAAATTGGTAAGGATGTTGATTTTATCTATACTGCAAGAGTTACAGTAAAACCAGAAGTTAAGCTTGGTCAATATAAAGGACTTGAAGCTACAAAAATAAGCTACTTAGTAACGGATGAAGACGTTGAAGCTGAAATCAACATGTTAAAGGAAAAAAATGCCAGAATTATAAACAAGGAAAATGGAACAATAGAAAAAGGGGATATTGCTGTTATAGATTTTGAAGGATTTATAGACAACACACCATTTGAAGGTGGAAAGGCTGAAAATTACGAGCTTGTTATAGGTTCAGGAACATTCATTCCAGGATTTGAAGATCAATTAGTAGGTGCAAAGGTTGGAGAAACTGTAGATGTTAATGTTACATTCCCAGAAGATTATCATGCAGAAAATCTAAAGGGCAAGCCAGCTTTATTTAAGGTTACTATAAAGGATATAAAGGTAAAGGAATACCCTGTAGTTGATGATGAGTTTGCAAAGGATGTTTCAGAATTTGAAACATTAGAGGAATTAAAGGCTGATATTAGAAAAAGAATTCAAGAAGAAAATGATAAAAGGGCAAAGATGGAACTTGAGGATCAGCTTATCGGAAAAGTTGTTAATGCATCAGAGGTTGAAATTCCAGAGGCCATGATAAATCAAGAAATCGACTATATGGTAAAGGATATGGACTATAGATTAAGATACCAAGGATTAAATATAGATCAATACATCGAAATGATGGGAATCACTATGGAAACTTTAAGAAACGATCTTAAGGAAGTTGCAACAAACAGAGTTAAAACTAGCCTTGTATTAGAAGCAATAGCAAAGGCAGAAAATATTACAGCTACTGAAGAGGAAATTGAAAGTAGAGCAGAAGAACTTGCAAAGCGTTATGGAGTTAAGGATATTGAAAGAATGAAGAAGGCTATTTTAGATTCACAAAGAGCATTAATTGCTGAAGAAATTGTGAACAATAAAGTTATAGACTTTGTTGTTAGTGAAAGCAAAATAATAGGTTAATTTGTTAAAGCAATTGCTTTTTGGCAATTGCTTTAACATAAATTAAAGGAGGGATAGTTATGAGTTTGGTTCCAATAGTTGTTGAACAAACCGCAAGGGGTGAAAGATCCTACGATATTTATTCAAGACTTTTAAAGGAAAGAATTATTTTCCTTGGGGATGAAATAAACGATCAAACTGCAAACCTTGTTATTGCACAGCTTTTATTCTTAGAATCGGAGGATCCAGATAAGGATATATATCTTTATATAAACAGCCCTGGAGGAGTTATATCAGCAGGTCTTGCTATTTATGATACTATGCAATATATAAAGCCGGATGTTTCAACTATATGCGTTGGTATGGCAGCTTCGATGGCGGCGGTTCTTTTAGCTGCTGGTGCTAAGGGAAAAAGATTTGCTCTACCTAACAGCGAAATAATGATACATCAACCACTTGGTGGGGCAAGGGGTCAGGCAACAGATATAGCAATTCATGCGGAGCATATATTAAAGTTAAAGAAAAGGTTAAATGAAATTTTAAGCGAAAGAACAGGTCAGCCAATAGAAAGAATTGAAAAGGATACAGACAGAGACAACTTTATGACAGCACTTGAAGCAAAGGAATATGGTCTTATAGACGATGTTATTACCAAGAAAATTACTAAATAATTGTGGGGTGTCACAATGTCAAAACTAGATGAAAAGAAATTAAAATGTTCCTTCTGTGGAAAACCTCAGGACCAAGTTAAAAGGCTTATCGCAGGTCCTGGTGTATATATATGCGATGAGTGCATTGAACTTTGTTCTGAAATTATAACTGAAGAATTAGAATACGAACAGGATTATGAAACAGGAGATCTTCCAAAACCAAAGGAAATAAAGGAATATCTTGATCAATATGTAGTTGGTCAGGATGAAGCTAAAAAGGCACTTGCAGTTGCGGTTTACAATCACTATAAAAGAATAAATGCACCAAAGAGCAGAAGAGATGATGTTGAACTTCAAAAAAGCAATATACTTCTTTTAGGACCTACAGGTTCAGGGAAGACTTTGCTTGCCCAAACACTTGCAAAGATGCTTAATGTTCCCTTTGCAATAGCTGATGCTACAACGTTGACTGAGGCAGGTTATGTTGGAGAAGACGTTGAAAACATACTATTAAGGCTTATTCAAAATGCTGATTATGATATTGAAAGGGCAGAAAAGGGAATTATTTATATAGACGAGATCGATAAGATTGCAAGAAAATCTGAAAATCCTTCAATAACAAGGGATGTTTCAGGGGAAGGTGTTCAACAGGCACTTTTAAAAATATTAGAAGGAACAGTTGCTAATGTTCCTCCTCAGGGTGGCAGAAAACATCCTCATCAGGAATTTTTACAGATAGATACTACAAATATTCTGTTTATATGTGGGGGAGCCTTCGAAGGAATTGACAAAATTATAGAAAAGAGGCTTCACAAAAATTCAATAGGTTTTGGTGCTGAAATAAAGAGCAAAAATGAAAGAAATGTAGGAGAAATTCTAAAGCATATACTTCCTGAAGATCTTTTAAAATTTGGTATGATACCGGAATTCGTAGGAAGAGTTCCTATTGTAGTTACTTTAAATCAGCTTGATAAGGATGCTCTTATAAACATTTTAACTGAACCTAAAAATGCCCTTACAAAGCAATATGCTAAGCTCTTTGAAATGGACGGTGTAGAATTAGAATTCGAAAGGGAAGCCCTTGAAGCTATCGCAGATGAAGCGCTAAAGAGAAAGACAGGGGCAAGAGGTTTAAGGGCGATAATGGAAGAGCTTATGATGGATGTTATGTTTGAAATTCCATCAAGGGAAGATGTTGCAAAATGTATAATCACTTTGGATACGGTTGTTAATAAACAGCCTCCAAAGCTTATAATTGGCGAATCATTAAAAAAGAAAAAATCTTCTCAAAGCGCAAAAAGGGCTAAATTAAAGACACAGAGCGTATCGTGAGGCTTCTTTAAGCCTCTTTTTATTTCTCCTCCCTGAATAATGAGCTTTAAAAGGGAAATAATAAGTTTGAAATAGAAAGGGAGGGGAAATTATGATTGCAAGTCAGTTTTTGGTGATTTTAAATTTAATATTTACAGCCATAATTGCCATTTACTTTTATAACCTTTTAAAGGGACAGCAGAGCACAAAGGTTTACATTGAAAAGGAAAGTAAAAAGGAATTAGAAAAGTTGAACAAGTTAAGATCTATAAGCCTTACTGAGCCGCTTTCTGAAAAAACAAGACCTTCATCCTTTGACGAAATCATAGGTCAGGAGATGGGAATTAAAGCACTCAAGGCAGCCCTTTGCGGACCCAATCCTCAGCATGTTATAATTTATGGACCACCTGGTGTAGGCAAGACCGCTGCAGCAAGACTTGTTTTGGAGGAGGCCAAGAAAAATCCTATTTCACCCTTTAAGAGCAACGCAAAGTTTATAGAAGTTGATGCAGCAACGGTAAGATTTGATGATAGAGGTATTGCGGATCCCTTAATAGGTTCTGTCCATGATCCTATCTATCAGGGGGCAGGGCCCTTAGGGGTTGCAGGGATACCTCAGCCAAAGCCCGGAGCTGTCACTAAGGCCCATGGAGGAATACTATTTTTAGATGAAATCGGGGAGCTCCATCCAATTCAGATGAATAAGCTTTTGAAGGTTTTAGAGGATAGAAAGGTATTTTTGGATAGCGTCTATTATTCTTCAGAGGATCCCAATATACCAACCCACATTAAGGATATATTTGAAAATGGGCTTCCGGCAGATTTTAGACTTGTAGGTGCAACAACAAGAAGTCCAGAGGAAATCCCCCCCGCTATAAGATCAAGATGCGTTGAAATATTTTTTAGGGCTCTAACACCAGACGAGATCGAAATTATTGCAAGGAATGCGGCAAAGAAGGGCGGATTTACAATAGATGAGGATGCTGTATCGACGGTTGCAAAGTATGCTACAAACGGTAGGGAAGCCGTTAACATAGTGCAGATTGCAGGTGGAATTGCAATTAATGAAAAAAGATGGAATATAACGGTAAATGATGTTGAATACGTTATAGAAAGCGGACACTATAGCCCAAGACCGGATAAGAAGATTACAAAGGAACCTCAGGTAGGATGCGTTAATGGCCTTGCGGTGGTTGGTGCAAATCTTGGAGTTTTACTAGAAGTTGAAGCTACAGCTATTAAGGTTGAAAAGGGAAGTGGAAAATTAACTATAACAGGTATTATAGATGAAGAGGAAACCGGAACCTTTGGAAGAAAACTTAGAAGGAAAAGCACATCAAAGGGATCCGTTGAAAACGTTTTAACGGTTTTAAGGCAATACTTAGATATAGATACGAGGGACTATGATATACATGTAAATTTCCCTGGTGGAATGCCAATCGATGGTCCCTCTGCAGGGGTTACAATAACAACTGCGATATATAGTGCTATAACTGAAATTCCGGTTGATAATGAAGTTGCGATGACTGGTGAGGTTTCAATCAGGGGATTTGTAAAACCAGTTGGAGGAATCCTTGCAAAAATTGAAGCTGCAAGAAAGGCCGGTGCAAAAAAGGTTTTGATTCCAAAGGAAAATTATCAGGAGAACTTTAAGGAAATGGACATAGAGATTATTCCGGTTGAGAGGATAGAGGAGGTTTTGTGTGAGGCCCTTGTAGATAAGAGGACTCTTCTTAAAAAGAGCACAGCATAATTGGCACCCTTAGGGTGCCAATTGTTATAATATCCGTGTTGAAAATATATGGATAATTAAGGTATAATATATTAGTCTAAATGGGAAATACTCATATTGAAGGGAGTTGATATAGATGGAGGAATTAAAGGAGAACCTTCTGCCTCTTATTGCCTTAAGGGGTGTTAGTATATTCCCCCATATGGTTCTTCACTTTGATGTTGGAAGGCAAAAGTCGATTTTAGCCCTTGAAGAGGCAATGGTTAATGAACAGCTTATTTTCTTAGTCACCCAAAGAGATCCTAAGGTTGAAGACCCTGAAATAGATGATATATATAAAATCGGAACAGTGTCTAAAATAAAGCAGATCTTAAAACTTCCTGGAGATAATATAAGGGTTTTGGTGGAAGGATTACATAGGGCAGAAATAGAAGAATTAACTCAAAAAGAACCATTTTTTGCTGCTAAAATAAAGATATTTAAAGAGGAATTTGTTGAAAAAACTGCAGAAGTGGAAGCTTTAATGAGGCAGGCAATTAAGGCCTTTGAGGAGTATGTAAATCAGAATAACACTATTCCAGATGAGATATTAGGCACCGTCGAGGATATTGATGAGCCTGGAAAACTTGCCGATATAATAACTTCTTATCTTGCAATAAAGCAGGATAAAAGGCAGGAACTTTTAGAGGCAATTGATCCAGTTGAAAGGCTAAGAAAGCTCCTTGAGATACTTGCAAGGGAAATAGACATTTTAAAGATAGAAAAAAGGATAGGAATGAAGGTAAAAAGAAAAATAGACAAGATGCAAAAGGAATACTATCTGAGGGAACAGCTAAAGGTAATTCAAGAGGAACTTGGAGATAGGGATGGAATACAGGAGGAGATAGAGGAATATAAGAAAAAGATTGAAAAGGCAAAGCTCCCAAAAGAAGCAAAGGAAAAGGCAGCCTACGAATTAAAAAGATTAGAAAGAATAGGGCCTAATTCTCCTGAGAGCGGAGTTATTAGGACTTATCTTGATTGGATAGTGGAGCTCCCTTGGGCGAAGGAAACTAAGGATACACAGGATCTTGAAAAGGTAAGAGAGGTTTTAGAAAAGGAACATTATGGCCTTGAAGAGGTTAAGGAAAGGATTTTGGAATTTTTAGCTGTAAGAAAACTAAATAAGAGCATGAAGGGACCAATCCTTTGTCTTGTTGGGCCACCCGGAGTTGGAAAAACTTCTATTGCAAGGTCAATTGCCAATGCTTTAAATAGAAATTTTGTAAGGATCTCATTAGGCGGAGTTAGGGATGAGGCAGAGATTAGAGGGCATAGAAGAACTTACATCGGGGCAATTCCAGGAAGAATTATTTACGGAATGAAGCAGGCAGGTTCTAAAAATCCTGTGTTCCTATTGGATGAAATAGATAAATTAAGTTCAGATTTTAGAGGGGATCCTGCTGATGCCCTTTTGGAGGTTTTAGATGCTGAGCAAAATCACAGTTTTAGAGACCATTATATTGAGCTTTCCTTTGATCTTTCTAAGGTTTTATTTATAACAACAGCAAATACTATAGATACTATTCCAAGACCACTTCTTGACAGAATGGAAGTAATCGAAATATCAGGATATACGGATGAGGAAAAGGTGAAGATTTGCAGCAGATACCTTCTTCCAAGGCAGATAAAGGAAAACGGCCTTAAAGAGGAAAATATATCAATATCTGAAGGCGTTATAAAGGATATTATTAATCTTTATACAAGGGAATCTGGTGTCAGAAACCTTGAAAGAAAGATAGGATCAATCTGCAGAAAGGTTGCTATAGAGGTTGTTAAGAAGCCGGATAAAAAGGTGAAGATAACTTCACAAAACCTTGAAAAATACCTTGGAATTCCAAAGTTTAAACAGGATGAAAGGGATAGGAAGGATCAAATTGGAGTTGCAATGGGGCTTGCATGGACACCTTATGGTGGTGATACCCTTCCTGTTGAAGTTATGCCGATGCCAGGAAAGGGAAACTTAGAGCTTACCGGCCAACTTGGAGATGTTATGAAGGAATCTGCAAGGGCAGGATTTAGCTTTATTAGAGGAAATGCCGAAAAGTTTGGAATTGATCCAAAGTTTTATGAATCAACAGACCTTCATATTCATGTTCCAGAGGGAGCAGTTCCAAAGGATGGACCTTCGGCAGGAATTACGATGGTTACAGCCATGGTTTCAGCCCTTTCTAAAAAGCCATTAAGAAGCGATATTGCAATGACGGGAGAAATCACTCTAACGGGAAGAGTTCTTGCAATAGGCGGTGTAAAAGAAAAATCCCTTGCAGCCTATAGGGCAGGAATAAGAAATATAATTCTGCCTTTAGAAAACAAAAGGGATATTGAAAAGGTTCCTGAAAATATAAGAAAAAAGATTAACTTTATATTTGTTGAAAGAATCGAAGAAGTTTTAGAAAATGCTCTTGTAAAGGGTGAAGAAAAATGAAGATAAAAAAGGCAGAGCTTGAAAAGGTTGCAGTCTTTCCTTATCAGTATCCTAATACTGGACGGCCTGAAATTGCCCTTGCAGGCCGTTCTAATGTAGGTAAGTCATCATTAATCAATACACTTGTGAATATAAAATCATTGGCAAGGACGAGTAGTTCCCCAGGAAAAACAAGGACTATAAATTTTTTTAATATAAACGATTCCTTTTATCTTGTTGACCTTCCAGGATATGGATATGCTAAGGTTTCTAAGGAAGAAAAGAAAAAATGGGGAAAGATGATTGAGGATTATTTAAACGGAAGAGAAGAGTTAAAATTAATCGCACTTTTGGTGGATTCAAGGCATGCACCAACTGAGGACGATAAGTTGATGCTAAATTTTATAAGACATAGCGGCAAGAAACTTGTAGTCATTGCAACTAAAATCGATAAATTGTCAAGAAGTGAGCTTATTAAGAATATAAATATGTTAAAAAGAGAATTGCAGTTAACAGATCAAGATTATTTTATTCCTTTCTCATCATTAAAAAAAATAGGAAAAGAGGAGCTTTGGAAGGTATTTGAAGAAAATTTATAGGCATGCACAATGCATGCCTCTTTTAAAAGGAGAGATTATATGCTTGATGGTAAAATAATAAGAATTATCCAATACTTATCGATTTTATTGCTTTTGAGCTTGCCGCCCTGGTTTTCAATGATAAAAAGATTTAGAAATAGAATGGCAAGAAGGATGATTTGGATTTTAGCATTTATTCCTTATATTGTTGCAGTAACCTATACCCAGAACATTGTCCCCTTTTTTGCTGTTTTGATAACCCTTTATTTTATAAAAAATCAAGGTGATGAAGGGGAACTTTATTATTTTAGACCAATTAGGGGAAAGATCTCTTATTTAATTGGCATTTCAATAGTTTTTAGAATAGCGGTTACAATAGTTAACGGGATTTATGTTGCCTTGCTTATGAAATTTGGGCTTAAACCTCAGCCACAGGAGGTAATGAAGCTATTTTTAGAAAAACCTTGGCCAGAAGTGATTTATCTTTCCTTAATGACCGTGATTGCAGCTCCAATTTTAGAAGAATTCATATTCAGGCATATTTTTTATAGAAATCTTGCAAAGATTAACAAAACATTTTCAGCTATATTTACAAGCCTTCTTTTTATGCTTTTACACTATAATATTGCAGGGGCTGTATCCTTTTTTATGGTAGGAGTCTTTAATTGCTATCTGTATGATAAGTTTGGATATAAAGCGGCTGTTTTCAATCATTTTTTGTTTAATTTGGTTTCCGTCGTTGGACTTTTAATTATGAAATATCATAATATTCCTTTGACTAGTTAACCTTTCCACCTAATGCTGTAATAAACATGTCAACTATTTTGCATCTTTCTTCCGGTAAGAATTCCTTTAACATGGATAAAACTTCTATCCTTTTATCCCTTTTATTTAAATTTTGACTGATGGTATTAATTAGTTGAAATATCTTCTGCTGATCAATACCGGATAAAAAGTTTTCTAAGTTAAATTCTTCAGGCACTAAATCCGGAATGTTTTTAAACTCATCTGACATGTCCTTTTTGTCCTTTCTCTCGTGAGACATTTTGTTCCCTCCTTAAATTAGTTATATGGACAGAGCAAAACCATCAAGAACTTGATAGTTTTGCTCTGCCCATACCTAGTTAATCAGCAGTGCATCCTCTCTTGAAGCCACAGCAGCCGCAAACGATTAAGAAGAGTGAGATTACGAATAACAAGCTGTTGTCAAGAAGGTCTCCTCCATCATGATGGCTTCCACTGTGGTCTGGTCTTTTACCAAATTGTAAGATTATTAAAAGTAGGGCAAGTAAATTATAAAAGTCTGATCCCTTGTAGCAGCCACATTTCTTTGACATATATATCCCTCCTTAAATTTAATTTTTAGCATTTATCATCCTTTGGGTTTTGGCTTAAAAGAAGAACTAAAGCAATCAAAAGGATTATAAAGAAGCTGTCATCATTTTTACCACAGCAGCAGCGGCAGCAGCGATGTTTGTGGTGTTTATGCTTATGCTTGCAGCAGCAATCGTCATGTCCACATCCACATCCAAGTCCAAATCCACCTTGATCCTTGCCAAAGAAGAATATTATCCCAAGTATAATTAAAGTTGTTAACAGGTTATCGCTTCTACCATCAAAGTTTAAAGTTGAAAGTAAGCTACCATAATCCATCTATCCACCCTCGCTTTCATTAGGTTTTCTAATATAGCCTATGCAAAATCAAATTAAATGGTTACAAATAAATTTTTAATAAAAAATTCCAAATTGTAGACAAACGTTCTTTGATGTTTATACTTTGCAAGAGCCCCGAAAGGATTAGAAAAGGCATCTCTCATAAGTTTTAGCAATTAGAATTGCTTAGCGAAATGAGCGAATGCCAGGGAAATCCTTCACGGGGCTTATCAAAAAATAACTTTTTCAACAGTCTGAAATTTTTAATAAAAAATTCATATTTTAATTAGTAATAAAAGGAAATTTGAAATTTTTGTAGAATAATATACTTATAAAACTGAATAAACAGGTGATGGTGATGGATGGGTTAAGGGATAAATGCACATGCAGAAGACAGCAGGGGGTTGACTGTTTAAGCGAAAATTGTCCTTATGAGCTTTTAGATACATTTAATAGTATTTTTCATGATCTTAAAACGCCCTTAAATATAATCTTAAGTTCTCTTCAGATATTAGAACTTTATGAAGCAAGCGGTAAACTATATCAAGACAATACGATAATAAAAAAATATTTTAAGGTTTTAAAGCAAAACAGCTATAGACTTATAAGGCTTGTAAATAATGTTCTTGATGTTACTAAAATCGAGGCGGATCTTTTTAATATCCATTTAGTAAACTTGGAAATAGTAAGCCTTATTAAGAATATCACAAGTTCTGTAAAGGACTATGCTTCTACAAAGGGAATTGAAGTTCACTTTTGTTCAAACGTTTCCGAAAAGTTACTTGCCTTTGATCCCGATAAGATGGAAAGGATTATGCTAAATCTGCTCTCTAATTCCATTAAATTTACCCACTATGGAGGAAGGATAAGGATTAAGATTAACGATTTAGGAAGTAAAGTTCAAATTATAGTCCAGGATAATGGAGTAGGAATGACTAAGAAGGAAGTGGATGAGGCATTTAATAAGTTTAAACAGCTTAAAAAGAATTATAAAGAAAACGAAGGAACAGGCCTTGGACTTTCCCTTGTTAAAAGATTAGTTGAGATGCACGGCGGTAGTATTTGGATAGAAAGCAAAAAGGGAAAAGGAACAAAATTTTTTATTGAAATCCCTGTAAGATTGGTTGAGAATTCCTGTGAAGGATGCAACGATGTAAATGCGTTAGTTGAAAAAATAAACATTGAATTTTCGGATATTTATGAAGCTCTTTAATGGTGGTTGTATGAAGGGCGTCAGGGTAATAGTAACTTATCAATGCAATTTCTTATGCCACCACTGTAAATTTAGATGTGCACCCTATAAAAGGGGATTTATGAACCAAGATGAATTTGAAGATAGGGTTTTTGAAGCTATAAAGGAAGGATACAATAATTACATAATAATTGAAGGTGGAGAAGTATTTTTAAATCCTTCAATGCTTTTTAGGTATTTAAAGAAAGTAAAGGACATAGATATAAAAAAGTATGTAATTACAAATGGTTTTTGGGGTAATTTAGATATATATTTTAGAATATTAAAGGACCTTAAGGGACTTGGGCTTTCGGGTATTATTTTAGAATACGATTATTTTCATAAACCCTTTATAGATGAGGATAAATTAAAGGATGCTATAGATAAGGTTTTAAAAAACGATTTAGAACTAATATTAAAAGGCATTTTGTTAACAGATGATATATCTACCTATGAAGATATTGAAACATTAAAGGAAATAAAAAAGTTGATGGATAAAAAAAATAACAAAGTAATATTTGAAAGCATAGAAGCAAAGTTTAAAACGGAAATATATAAAAGGTGGACTGTGGATGAAAAATTGATACTTTTTAAAAATAACGCCTAAAGGGGCGTTATTTTTTTTATGAAATTGCAAGATTAGCTGCAAATAATGTAGAAAATAATCGATAAAGTTTTTTAATCAAAAAATTTCAGAAAATATGATAAAGAGTAAATTAACAATTTGAGATATATTGTGATAAAATAATAATGGATTAAGCCAATTTTTAAATGGACCAATGGGGTGGAATTATGAATATATCCATTGATAAAAAAAGTTCGGTTCCTATTTATATACAAGTTAAAAATCAAATAATGAATGAAATTAAAAATGGGAATCTTAAAATAGGGGACAAGATGCCAACGGAAAGGGAGCTTGCAAAAATATTAAATACCAGCAGAAATACGATAAGTGCTGCCTATAACCTTCTTGAAAGCGAAGGAGTTCTTGTTTCCTATCAAGGAAAAGGAACCTTTGTTGCAGAAGAGGGGACAACCTGGAAGCAGCAAAATGTTAAGGAAAAGCTATTTAGAATAATCGATTTAGGCCTTGAAGAGGCTTTGGAACTTGGGCTTAATCCAAAGGAATTCTTGGCATTAGTTCAGGAAAGAATAAACGAAAAGGAAGAACTATTAAAGAATATAAACGCTGTATTTGTAGAGTGCAATATAGAACAGGCAAAGGAGTTTGCAAAAGAATTATCCTTTTATACTAAAATGAACGTAAATCCACTTACCATAGCACACCTTAAGGAAAGGGATGAAAAAACGGAAAAACTGCTTAAGGATGCACATCTTATTATAGCAACCTTTAATCACGTCAACGAGGTAAAGACATTAACATCCGATCTTAATAAGGAAGTATTTGGAGTTGCGATTAATCCCTGCCTTGAGGCCATTGTAAGGATTGCACGATATCCAAAGGGGACAAAGTATGCCCTTTTATGTCTTTCCAATGAGTTTGCCTTTAAGGTTAAAACTGCTTTGACATCAGCTGGGCTTGATGCTGTTGACATTCGTGCATCCACAAGCAAAAAGGCAGAGGAAGTTAAGGAAATCGTCGACACATCGGACGTTATAATAGTTTCCCCAGGAAGACGTGAGGATGTTTCAAAAATTGCACATAATAAAGAAATAATAAGCTTTGATTATTCCCTTGATCAAGGGTCCGTCAAGGCTATTATGTCAAAGATAATAGAATCAAAAAATATTCTTTAAGGAGGATAAATATGGGTAAAACTGTTGTTTTAGGCGTTATTGGTGCTGACTGCCATGCTGTAGGAAATAAAATTCTTGAAAGGGCATTTTCAGATGCTGGATTTAATGTTGTTAATATAGGCGTTATGTGTTCTCAAGAAGAATTCATTAGCGCTGCAATTGAAACTAATGCAGATGCTATCTTAGTATCATCCCTTTATGGCCACGGGGAAATAGACTGCAGAGGTTTAAGGGAAAAATGCGATGAGGCAGGGCTAAAAAATATTTTGTTATACGCAGGTGGGAACTTAGTTGTTGGAAAGCAGGAATGGAGCGACGTTGAAAAAAGGTTTAAAGAAATGGGATTTAATAGAGTATACCCACCAGGAACATCACCGGAGGTTGGAATTAATGATCTTAAGCATGATCTTGGGATAGAGGATTAGGTGGTTTTATGGATGCGGCACTTTTAATAGATTTTGGAAGCACTTATACTAAGCTTACTGCAGTGGATCTTGAAAATGAAGAAATACTTGCAACAGCAAAGGATTTAACAACGGTTCAGACGGACATTATGATAGGCTTTAATAATGCCTTCGAAAAATTGAAGGAAAAAATAGATTTATCAAAGGTTAATTTTGTTGAAAAACTGGCCTGCTCATCAGCAGCAGGTGGACTTAAAATGATTGCAATTGGACTGGTTCCTGAGCTTACTGCTGAAGCAGCTAAAAGGGCTGCCCTTGGGGCTGGTGCCAGAATCCTTGGTGTTTACAGCTATGAACTGACAAAGCACGAGATGGAGGAGATAGTAAAGAAAAAACCCGACATCATCCTCCTTGCCGGAGGAACCGATGGAGGAAATAAAGATTGTATACTTCACAATGCAAAACTTATTGCACAATACATAAAGGATGTTCCCATAGTTGTTGCTGGGAACAAAAATGCACAGGATGAGATCGATGATATTTTAAACGATGCCCACGTTTACCATAAAATAACCGAAAACGTTATGCCAAGGCTCAATCAAATAAACGTTGAACCAGCAAGGGAAGTTATTAGGGAAATATTTATGGAAAAGATAGTTGAAGCAAAGGGAATGAAAAGGGCAGAGGAATTTATAAGCGGTATTTTGATGCCAACTCCTGCGGCGGTTTTAAAGGCAGCAAGGATTTTAGCAGATGGAACAGATAAAGAGGAAGGAATAGGAGAGCTAATTATTGTCGATATAGGTGGTGCCACAACAGACGTTCACTCCATCGCAAGTGGTGAACCTTCAAAGGCAGGAGTTACATTAAGAGGGCTTCAGGAGCCATATGCAAAGAGGACGGTTGAAGGGGACCTTGGAATGAGGGTTAGTGCAGTATCCCTTTGGGAGGCTGCAGGAACTAGAAGGATTAAAAAGTTTGTGCCTAATACCAAGTATGATGTTGAGGAAAGATGCAAATTCCTACAGGCTAATGTAAATTTTATTCCAAAGGAAGAAGAGGATATAGAGTTTGATGAGGCCCTGGGAATGGTTGCAACAGAAATGGCAATGGAAAGGCATGTTGGATTAATTGAAAGCGTATATACGCCAATGGGAATAATATATTCTCAAGTTGGGAAGGACCTTTTAAATGTAAGATACCTAATTGGCACAGGGGGAGTTATCGTCCACAGCAGAAATCCAAAGAAGATACTTTCTGCAGGAAAATTTAACCCTGATACTCCAAATTATTTAAAACCAATGAATCCAGAGATTTTAGTTGATAAGGAATACATTTTATCAGCCATGGGGCTTTTGGCGGAAAAATATCCTGATAAGGCGATAAGAATTATGAAAAAATATATTGTGAAGGCTTGAGGAGGTTTATTTTATGGAACTTAAAAATAAAAAGTGGACTGAAGAGGAATTTTTTAAAGTAAGACAGGAGGTTTTAAACCACTGGCCAACAGGAAAGGATGTGGACCTTGAAAAGGCTGCTGAATACCTTAAGAAGGTTCCAGAGCATAAAAGTTTTCCTGCAAAGTTAAAAAAGGCAAAGGAAGAGGGAATAACCCTAGCTCAGCCAAGGGCAGGAGTTGCATTAATTGAAGACCATATTAATCTTTTAAAATACTTACAGGATGTTGGTGAGGCGGACCTTTTACCTTCAACAATAGACAGTTACACAAGACAAAATAGATACAATGAATGTGAAATAGGGCTTGAAGAAAGTAGAAAAGCAGGTCGTTCAATGCTAAACGGTTTTCCTGCTGTAAACCATGGTGTTGAAGGATGTAAAAGGGTATTTGAGGCAGTTGACCTTCCACTTCAGGCAAGGCATGGAACTCCTGATGCAAGGCTTTTATCAGAAATAATCCATGCTTCAGGTTGGACTTCCAATGAAGGGGGAGGAATTTCATATAATATTCCTTACGCAAAAAGCGTTAGCCTTGAAAAGTCATTACTTGACTGGCAATATTGTGATAGATTAGTTGGGCTTTATGAAGAAATGGGAATTTCAATAAATAGAGAACCCTTTGGACCTTTAACTGGGACATTGGTTCCACCAAGCATTTCAAACGCAGTTGCAATAATTGAAGGGCTTCTTGCTGCAGAACAGGGAGTTAAAAATATTACATTAGGATATGGACAGTGCGGCAATTTAGTTCAGGACGTTGCTGCTATGAAGGCACTGGAAGAGCAGGCAAACGAGTATTTTAAGATGTATGGATATGATGTATATTTAACAACAGTGTTCCATCAATGGATGGGTGGATTCCCACAGGATGAGGCAAAGGCTTTTGGAGTTATTTCATGGGGTTCTGCAACAGCAGCTCTTGCAGGTGCGACTAAGGTTATCGTAAAAACTCCTCATGAAGCTGTTGGGATTCCAACTAAGGAGGCAAACGCACAGGGCATTAAGGCTACAAAGCAGACATTAAATCTTTTAAGAGGACAAAGACTTCCAATGTCCAAGGAGCTTGAGGAGGAAATCAAGCTAATTAAGATGGAAACAAAGTGCATAATCGATAAAGTGTTTGAAGTAGGTAAGGGAGATTTAGCACAAGGCGTTGTGAAGGCATTTGAAATGGGAATTTTAGATATTCCATTTGCACCAAGCAAATATAATGCAGGAAGGATACTACCTGCAAGAGACAACAATGGCGCTGTGAGAATATTAGAATTCGGAAATATTCCTTTTACGCAGGAAATTAAGGATTTCCATAGAAAGCAATTAGAGGAAAGAGCAAAGGTAGAAAAAAGAGAAGTTGGATTCCAAATGGTTGTTGATGATATTTATGCGGTTGGAAAAGGATTTTTAGTTGGAAGACCAAATATGTAACTATTACATTTAGGGAGGAGAAATTATGAAAATAGTAGACGTTTTATTATCGGCAGGAAGAACTGGGTTTTTCTTCGATGATCAAAGGGCGATAAAAAAGGGAGCACCCCACGATGGATTTGTTTATATTGGAGAGCCTGTAACTGAAGGCTTTAAGACAATAAGAATGGCTGGAGAATCTATTTCAGTTATGTTAATTCTTGAGGATGGCCAGGTTGCTTACGGAGACTGTGCCGCAGTTCAATATTCAGGAGCTGGTGGAAGGGATCCTCTATTCCTTGCTGAGGAGTTTATTCCTGTTATTGAAAAGTATATTTCACCAAAGTTAATCGGCAGGGAAATTACAACCTTTAAGGATATGGCAGAGGAAATAGACAGCATGGAAATCGACGGGAAAAGGCTTCATACGGCAATAAGATACGGTGTAACTCAGGCGATATTAGATGCAGTTGCAAAGGCAAAAGGACTTACTATGGCAGAGGTTATTAGGGAAGAATACAACACAGGCGTTGAATTTAAAAAGATACCTATATTTACACAATCTGGGGATGACAGATACATCAATGTTGATAAGATGATTTTAAAGGGTGCAGATGTTCTACCCCACGGGCTTATAAACAATGTTAAAGAAAAGCTTGGGGAAAAGGGAGAACTTTTAATGGAATACGTTGCATGGCTAAGGGATAGAATACTAAAGCTTAGAACAACAGAAGTATATAATCCTGTCCTTCATATAGACGTTTACGGAACAATAGGAATTGCATTTAACATGGACTATGAAAGGATGGCAAATTACTTAGGAGAATTAGAAAAGGTTGCTCATCCGTTTAAGCTAAGGATTGAAGGACCTATGGATGTTGAAAACAGAGAAGGACAGCTTGAGGCATTAAAGAAACTTAGAAATCTTTTAAAGCAAAAGGGAATTGGAGTAGAAATCGTTGCAGATGAATGGTGCAACACTTGGGAGGATATTAAGCTTTTCGTTGATGAAGGTGCAGCAGACATGATTCAGATAAAGACTCCTGACCTTGGTGGAATAAACAATGTTGCAGAGGCAATACTCTACTGCAAAAAGCATGGGGTTGGCGCATACTGTGGAGGAACCTGCAACGAAACAGATAGATCAGCTCAGGTTTTAACTAATATTGCAATTGCCTGCGATGCAGATCAATGCCTTGCAAAGCCAGGTATGGGCGTTGATGAAGGATTTATGATAGTTTACAACGAAATGCAAAGGGTATTAACTTTATCAAAGAACAGGGAAAGAATAAACAAAGCATTAAATAAATAGTTATCAATAATCTTAAACATAAGTGCCAGGCACTTATGTTTAAGTAATTTCCTTAGCCCCGTGAAGGATTGCTATTTTTACTCCTTTACGGGGTTCTTGCAAGATAAAGTCTTAATCTTAAGTGCTGGCACTTAAGTGGAGGTGAAATAATGAGGGAAATTCATGTAAATGAAATTATAAATGCTGTTAGGGATTTATGCATAGAAGCTAATTATTATTTGAATGAAGATATCAAAAATGCCTTTTTAAAGTCCAGGGATGAAGAAAGTTTTAAGCTTGCAAAGGATATTATGGATATTTTGATTAAAAATGCTGAAATTGCAAAAAATGAAAATATGCCGATGTGTCAGGATACAGGAATGACGGTGGTTTTTCTTGAAGTTGGTCAGGATGTTCATATTGTTGGCGGAAATTTAAACGATGCAATAAACGAGGGCGTAAGAAGAGGATACATAGAAGGTTATTTAAGAAAATCGGTGGTAAAAGATCCAATAGATAGGGAAAACACAAAGGACAATACACCTGCTGTTATTTGGACTAATATAATTCCTGGGGATAAGCTTAAAATAACTGTGGTTCCTAAGGGATTTGGAAGTGAAAACATGAGCCAGATAAAAATGCTAAAGCCTGCCGATGGAGTAGAAGGAGTGAAAGACTTTGTATTAAAAGTTGTAAAGGAGGCAGGACCTAATCCTTGCCCACCAATTATAGTTGGCGTTGGAATAGGTGGAACCTTTGAATTGTCGGCATACCTTGCAAAAAAGGCTCTTTTAAGACCCATCGATAAAAGGAATGAAAATCCATTCTATGCAAAACTTGAGGAGGAACTTTTAAATTTAATTAACGGCCTTGGAATTGGACCACAGGGATTTGGAGGAAGAACAACTGCCCTTGCTGTAAACATAGAAACCTTTGCAACCCATATTGCAGGACTTCCAGTTGCAGTTAATATAAGTTGCCATGCAACAAGGCATGCAGAAAAAGTCTTATAGGGGGGATAAAATGATTAGGATTACTACGCCTCTTACTGATGATGTTATAAAAAGCCTTAAGGCAGGGGATAGCGTTCTTTTGACGGGTTATGTATATACTGCAAGGGATGCAGCCCATAAAAGATTAGTAGAGCTCATAAAGGCTGGAAAAGAGCTTCCCTTTGATATAAAGGGGCAGATTATATACTATGTTGGTCCAACTCCAGCAAAGGAAGGCCAGCCTATAGGTTCTGCAGGACCAACTACAAGCTACAGAATGGACCCGTATACACCAGCCCTTTTAGATAAGGGACTTAAAGGGATGATAGGAAAGGGAAAAAGATCAGGTGAGGTTATAGAATCTATAAAGAAAAATTGTGCGGTATATTTTGCAGCAATTGGTGGTGCTGCAGCCTTAACAGCAAAATGTGTAAAAGAATCCACATTGATTGCTTATGAGGATTTAGGAGCAGAGGCTATAAGAAGGCTCTATGTTGAAGATTTACCCCTTGTTGTAGTTATAGATAGTGAGGGAAATAATTATTATGAAATAGGTCAAAGGGAATACCTAAGCAGCTTAAAATAGGAGGGGTGCTATGAAAATAGTAAAGCCTGCAAAGGCAGGGACTATGGAGTCTAACGATATTTACATAATGGTTTATCCAAATGAAAAGGGAAATGAAATTCAGCTTGATAGCATTGTCTTAAAACAGTTTGGAAAACAGATTGAAAAGATCATTATTGATACATTAAAGGAGCTTGATGTGGAAAATGCCCTTGTTGTGGCTAAGGATAGGGGTGCCCTTGATTATACAATAAAGGCAAGGGTCGAGACTGCTATAAAAAGAGCTTTGGAGTAAAATTATGGAAATGTCAAAAAGTCAAAATGTCAGGAGGCTGGCACTCATGAGAAGAAGTATGCTTTTTATTCCAGGAAATAATCCTTCCATGATACAGAATGCTCCAGTTCTTGGTGCTGACAGCATTATTCTCGACCTTGAGGATGCAGTTAGCATCGATGAGAAGGATTCTGCAAGATATTTAGTAAGAAATGCTTTATTGGAAATAGATTTTTCAGGCTGCGAGAGGGTAGTTAGGATTAATTCCATTGGGACTAACTTTGGATACGACGATATTGATGTTATTGCAAGGGTAAAGCCGGATGCTCTTATCATTCCAAAGGCTACTGAAGAAGGAGTTGAAGAGGTTGACGAACTTTTATCTGCAATTGAAAGGGAAGAGGGCTTTAAATTAGGGAGCATTAAAATTATTCCACTTATTGAAACTGCAATTGGCCTTGAGGATGTTTTTAATATCGTTAAATCTTCAAAAAGGGTTGTTGCAGTTCTTTTAGGTGCAGAGGATTTGACGGCGGATATGGAGATTAAAAGAACTAAAGAAGGGGAAGAAATTTTCTATGCAAGAAGCAAGGTTGTTTCAGTTTGTAAAGCTCTAAAGGTTGATGCAATAGATACACCCTTTACAGATGTAAATGATTTTGAAGGGTTAAGGAAAGATTCAGAAAAGGCAAAGCTTATTGGAATGACGGGGAAGGCTGCAATCAATCCAAGGCAGATCGATATTATCAATGAAGTATTTTCACCAAGCAAGGATGATATAAACTGGGCAAAGAGGGTAATTTCAGCCTATGAGGAAGCACAAAGGGAAGGGAAAGGAGTATTTTCCCTTGATGGCAAGATGGTGGATGCTCCAATCCTTCAAAGGGCAAAAAATATCATAGAAAAGGCAAAGGCAATAGGCCTTATAAAGGGGTGATAGCATGATCAATGCAGTAAAAAGGGAGATTCCTGAATATATCGAAGGCTATGGTAAAGTAAAACCCTTTATGGGAGCTTATGCAAATTATGGTGAAGTAAGAAAGGTTTCTACGAAGCTAAAGAGCGTAAAGCCAGGAGAAAACAAGATTTTATCTTCAATAAAGGAAGCCCTTTTAAAATGCGATATAAAGGATGGGATGACGGTATCATTTCATCATCATTTAAGAAACGGTGATTATGTTTTAAATATGGTTTTGGAGGAAATTGCAAAGCTTGGTGTAAAGGATATAACAGTTGCGGCAAGTTCCATATTTCCCTGCCATGCACCTTTGGTTGAACATATAAAAAACGGTGTTGTAACCAGGATTTACGCAAACTATATGTCAGGGCCTGTTGCTGAGGCGGTATCAAAGGGGCTTTTAAAATATCCCGCTATAATGCACACCCACGGAGGAAGGGCAAGGGCGATAGAGAGCGGGGATTTACATATAGATATAGCCTTTATTGCAGCACCAACCTGTGATAGCTATGGAAATATAAATGGAGTTGAAGGAAAATCAGCCTGTGGAAGCCTAGGATATGCCATTCCAGATGCTATGTATGCCGATAAGGTCGTTGCAGTTACTGATAATTTAGTTGATTATCCTGCATGCCCAATTGAAATAAGCCAAGAATATGTGGATTATATAGTTAAAGTCGATGAAATAGGGGATCCTAAGGGGATTGTTTCAGGAACTACAAGGATTACAAAGGATCCTGTAGGCCTTAAAATTGCAAAGCTTGCAGCACAATTAATTGACGAGTCTGGGCTTTTAAAGGATGGCTTTTCATTCCAAACTGGAGCAGGAGGCACATCCCTTGCAGTTGCTGCCTATGTAAAGGATATAATGAAAAGGAAAAATATAAAAGGAAGCTTTGCAGCAGGAGGAATAACAGGATACATCGTTGAGATGTTTGAAGAAGGATTATTCAAGGCATTATTTGATGTGCAGTGCTTTGATTTAAAGGCTGTTGAGTCCTATAAAAACAACAGAGCCCATCAGGGAATGTCTGCTTCCATGTATGGAAATCCCCACAATAAAGGGGCTGTTGTAAACAACCTTGATGTTATGATTCTTGGCGCAACGGAAATCGATACCGACTTCAATGTAAATGTTACAACAGGGTCAAATGGAATAATAATGGGAGGTTCTGGAGGGCATTCCGACACTGCTGCAGGATCAAAATTGTCAATCGTTGTAACGCAGCTTACAAAAGCAAGGCTTCCAATTATCGTGGATAAAGTTACAACTGTAACAACACCAGGTGAGACAATCGATGCTGTTGTAACCGAAAGGGGAATTGCTATTAATCCAAGAAGAACTGACCTTTTGGAAAAATTAAAGGATTCTAATCTTCCTATTTACACAATAGAAGAATTAAAGGCGATGGCTGAAAAACTAACAGGCATTCCTGAAAAAATTGAATTTGCAGATAAAATAGTTGCAATTGTTGAATATAGGGACGGTTCTGTTATTGATGTTGTTCGTCAGGTTAGGTGATTTTATGGAAATAGTTTTAACTAATGATTTAGAAAAGGTAAAGGAATTTTTAAAGGAATTTGATTTGAGCCTTGATGATGACGTGGATTTAACTTTAGTTGCAGTAGAGGATGATAAAATTATAGGAACCTGTTCTGCAGCTAAAAATATAATAAAGGGATTTGCAGTATCAAAGGACTATCAAAGTGAAGGTGTTGCATCAAAGCTCTTAACTAAAATTCAAAATATCCTCTTTGACAAGGGAATCTATGAGACCTTTATTTTTACAAAACCTGAGAATAAGAGTATATTTGAAGGTTTAGGATATAGGTTTGTAGAGGGAAACAGCGATGTTGCATTATTAGAGGGTGGGGCTGCAAATGTTCAAAAGTATGTCCGGGACATGTTTCTAAAAAGCGACCTTGATGATGGCGAAAAGGCAGCCCTTGTAATGAACTGTAATCCCTTTACTTTAGGACACAAATATTTGATCGAAACTGCAGCAAAGGAAAACGAAAGGGTTGTAGTTTTTATAGTTGAGGAAAATAAATCCCTTTTCCCCTTTGATGTAAGGCTAGAGCTTGTTAAAAAAGGAGTAAAGGATTTAAAAAATGTAACAGTAATTCCTGGAGGAAAGTATATAATATCTTCTGCAACCTTTCCAAGTTATTTTTTAAGAAAAGAAGATGATAGATTAAGGGCCTATACAAGGCTGGATGCGGCTATTTTTGGAAGATATATTGCAAAGGAATTTAACATAAAAAGAAGATATGTAGGGACTGAACCCTATTGTCCTGTTACAAACGCATATAATAATGCCCTTATGGACATATTACCAAACTTTGGAATAGAAGTTAAGATCGTCGAAAGGCTTATGAAAGATAATGTTGCAGTTAGTGCATCCTTTGTAAGAAACTTAATAAAACAGGGAAAACTTGAGGATACTAAGAAATTTGTCCCTGAAAGCACATATGAATTTTTAATATCTAAAGAAGCTGAAGATATTATAGAAAAAATAAAAAGGAGCGATAGTCCCCATTGATGAGGATACTTGAGGATAGGGAAAAACGGTTTTTAAGGATTTTAAAGTTAAATGAAGAATATAAGCTTCCTGTTATTTGTGGCAAAATAAATTACCCGGGAAATGATAAAAACACATTAAAGGCAGGCCTTGCCTTTAATGTGTTATATTCTCTTTTAAAGGATACATTCAAGGACCATGAGGTTTATTCTGAAACTAACGAAGGATTCGACGGAAAAAGTCTTTTAATGGTTCTTAATGTCCCGCCAAAGGAGGCAAAGAAAAAGGCAATTAATATAGAAGAGTTCCATCAATTAGGAAGGCTGTTTGACATAGATATATATGTTAATGGCCAGCCTATATCAAGAAGGGACTTAGGCCTCAATGTTAGAAAATGTATTGTATGTGGTGATGATGCGGGGATATGCACAAGACAAAAAAGGCATGATTTAAGGGAAGTTATTGAAATTATAGATAAAATAATTGATGATTATTTTGGGGCGTTGAGTTATGATGATATAAATTGGATGATAAAAAGATTTTATGAAAAGGAAGATGAGAATTGTTAAAAGACATGGAATTTTGTAACATGGTTGGACAAGTTCTTTTGGAGGGGATGCTTCTTGAGGTGATATCCCATCCATCACCTGGACTTGTTTCACCCTTTTCACAGGGAAGCCACAGCGATATGGATTATAATACCTTTTTAAGGAGCACTGCTGCCATTGCAAAGTATCTTCCTGATTTCGTCCATGTAGGCTTAAAATATGATGAAAATATTTTGGAGAAAATAAGAAATATAGGCCTTTTAGCAGAAGATGATATGTTTAGGGCAACCTATGGAATAAATACACAAAAGGGGCTTATTTTTCTTACAGGTCTTATAGGGGCAAGTGCAGGAAGATGCAAAAAATTAAATTTGAGTTTAAATAGGTTAAACATAGCAAATATTATTAAAGAAATCACCTGTGGAATAGTTGAGAAGGAACTTAAAAATATAAATAAGGATGGAAAGTTAACAAATGGAGAAAAGCTTTATTTAAAATATGGAGTTACTGGCATAAGGGGAGAGGTTGAAAAGGGGCTTCCAACTGTGTTAAAATGGGGATTACCTGCCTTTGAGGATGCATTAGGATTTGGACTATCGGTTAATGATGCCCTTATTCATAGTCTAATTTATATCATATCAAAATTGGATGACACGACAGTTTTAAACAGAAGGGGACTTAAAGGCCTTTATTTTATGAAAAATATTGCCAAAAACGCAATTTTCCTAGGAGCTATGAAAACCCAAATAGGCCGGGAGTATGTGGTTTATATGGATAAAATATTTAAGAAGAAGAACATAAGTCCAGGCGGTGCTGCAGACCTTCTGGCAGTAACCTATATAATATACAAACTGGAAAAGTGGGGGAATTGAAATGAATAAGCTTTTAGAAACCATCATAGAAAACAATAGAGTATGGACAGAAAAAGGAAAAGTTGCAACATATATACCTGAACTTTCAAAGGCAAACCCAAGACATCTTGGGATAGCAGTTTATACCGTTGATAATGAGGAATATTTTGCAGGCGATTATGATGTAAAATTTACTATGCAGAGCATCTCAAAGGTAGTCGCTTTAATGCTTGCTCTTTTAGACAATGGTAAAGAAATTGTATTTTCAAAGGTTGATATGGAACCTACAGCGGATACATTTAACTCAATAAGTAGCCTTGAAACAAGAACTCCAAATAAACCTTTAAATCCAATGATTAATTCCGGGGCAATAGTTACATCATCATTAATTAATGGCAGAAATGGCGATGAGGTTATTGAAAAATTTTTAAAGTTTACAAGAAAAATAACTAACAATCCACACATAGAAATAAATTATGATGTTTATAAATCTGAAAAGGAAACCGGACATAGAAATAGATCCCTTGCTTATTATATGAAGAGCATAGGTATAATCGAAGGAGATGTTGAGGAGGCCCTTGATGTATACTTTAAACAATGTTCCATCGAAGTAACATGCAAGGATATAGCAAGAATTGGTGCAATGCTTGCCAACGATGGGGTGCTTCCTTGGAATGGAGAAAGGGTAATTCCAAGACAGGTTGCAAGGATAGTTAAGACAATAATGCTAACCTGTGGAATGTATGATGCCTCAGGTGAATTTGCTGTTAAGGTTGGAGTTCCCGGAAAGAGCGGTGTTGGTGGAGGAATTTTAGCTTCAGTTCCATCAAGGATGGGAATTGGAGTATTTGGACCAGCCCTTGACAGCAAAGGAAACAGTATAGGTGGATGGAAGGTTTTAGAGGAAGTTTCAAGGGAATTAGATCTTAGTATATTATAAAGAATAAGGCAGGATTTACCTGCCTTCAGATTGTCGACAAACCATCTTTGGTGTTGAAATTTTGCAAGAGCCCCGTGAATGGATTTCAAAAAGGCATCTCTCATGAGCTCTAGCAATTCTTGCTTTTCGACTTTTCAAAAGTCCGTAATTCTGCACACGGACGTGCAGAGCCGAGTGGCCGACACGGATGTCGGCTCACGAGGGTAGGACTTTTGAAAACAAAGAAAAGCTTAGAATTGCTTAGCGAAATGAGCGAATGCCAGGGAAATCCTTCACGGGGCTTATCAAAAAACAACTTTTTTAACAGTCTGAAGGCAGGATTTACCTGCCTTATTCTGCTATTTTATTAGCCTTAATCTTATAATTCATCCCTGGAACAACGCCAGTGAATAGATACATACCGTTAGTATTTGTTCTTGTAAATTTAATTGGGGTTAATCTACCGTTTTCCTCAACTTTATATAAAGTTACGATAGCATTTGCAACAGGGGTATTATTGTTGTCCTTGATTACTCCAGATATAGTTCCTGCAAAAGCATTTGGATTTACGTTTAATTTTATAATTGTTCTTGCAACCATATTAGGTTTATCTATAAGGATGCTTGTTGAGTCGTTTACATAGCCAAGTTTAGAGGTGATTATTTTATATTGTCCCTGTGGAACTTCACCAAATATAAACTGACCGAATTCGTTTGTTGTAGTTGTTGCAATAATTTCTTCATTTCCATTTACAAGTTTAAATAACTTGATTGAGCAGTTGGAAAGGATGTTTCCCTCCATGTCATATACATCACCAGCGATGATGGAAAGGGTAGCTTTAGGATCGACCTTTAATGTCATATTTATTTCAAGCTGTTGTTTTGTTTGAAGTGAAAATGGAATAAGGTCGCAGAGCAAGTAGCCGTTAGCTATAGCAGAAATATGATATTGCATTGCTGGTGGGAAGGGTGAAAATACGTAAGAACCTTGAGCATCGGTATAGGCATGGGCAATAGGGTTATAGTTTTCATCAAAAATCTTCACAAGAGCTCCTTCGATAGGATTTGCGTTTTCATCTGTAACGGTTCCATAAACAGCTCCTGCCTCAACATTTGGATTTTCCTGAAGCGACAAGTCTATACGGATCTCTTCGCCTATTCCTGTTAGTTTTTTAGACTCCGATTGTCCTAAAACGTAAAGGTCATAAAGAACATTAGGATTTTGCTGAAGACTCATAACTATCCCCCTTTAGACAATTTTAGTATATCCTATGAAAAAATATATGAATATGTGACAAAATATAACAAATTATTTTACAAAATTGGTTTGTTAAAAAAATAATTATGTAGTATAATATTTATAGAAATTTTAGAAAAATAATAATTTTATTACAATGGGGTGGTGGATGTGGAATTTACTCTAACAAAGGAACAGGAACTTATGAAGGAAATGCTGCAGAAATTTGTAGAAAATGAGGTAAAGCCTATAGCAGCAGAAGTCGATGAAAAGGAAATTTTTCCGATGGAAACGGTTAAAAAAATGGCAAAGTTAGGCCTTATGGGAATACCATTTCCAAGGGAAGTTGGAGGTGCAGGAGGGGACTTTTTAAGTTATATCCTTGCTGTTGAAGAAATATCTAAAGCTTGTGCAACAACAGGAGTTATCCTATCTGCCCATACATCCCTCTGCTGCTGGCCTATATACAATTTTGGAACAGAGGAACAAAAGAAAAAATACTTACCATCCCTTTTAAAGGGAGAAAAGATAGGTGCCTTTGCCCTTACAGAACCCAATGCAGGAACCGATGCAGCAAGCCAGCAGACAACAGCAAAGCTTGAGGGGGATTATTACATCCTAAACGGCAGCAAAGTTTTTATAACTAACGGAGGATATGCCGATATATTTATAGTGTTTGCCATGACTGATAGAAGCAAAGGGACAAAGGGAATATCCGCCTTTATAGTTGAAAATGGATTTGAAGGCTTTGAAATAGGGAAAATAGAAGAAAAGATGGGAATAAGGGGCTCATCAACAGCAGAGCTTATATTTAAGGACTGCAAAGTTCCAAAGGAAAACCTTCTTGGACAAGAAGGGAAGGGTTTTTCAATAGCTATGGCAACTTTAGACGGAGGAAGAATAGGAATCGCTGCACAGGCCCTTGGAATAGCCGAAGGTGCTCTTGAAGAGGCATTAAAATACATGAAGGAAAGAAAACAATTTGGAAAGCCATTATCAAGTTTTCAGGGACTTCAATGGTATATAGCTGAAATGGCAACAAAGGTAGAAGCAGCGAAACTTTTAGTATATAAAGCGGCATGGAAAAAGGAAAAGGGACTTCCGATAAGCCTTGATGCGTCTATGGCAAAGCTATTTGCATCAGAAACTGCAATGGAGGTTACAACAAAGGCAGTGCAAATATTCGGAGGATACGGCTATACAAGGGACTATCCAGTTGAAAGAATGATGAGGGATGCAAAGATAACGGAGATATACGAAGGAACAAGCGAAGTTCAAAAGATGGTAATATCAGCACATGTTTTAAAATAGGGGGGATAACATGAGAATAGTAGTATGCATAAAGCAGGTTCCGGATACAAACGAAGTTAAGATAGATCCTGTAAAAGGAACATTAATAAGAGAAGGAGTTCCAAGCATAATGAATCCAGATGATAAAAACGCCCTTGAGGAGGCTCTAAGGCTCAAGGATGAGTTCGGTGCAGAGGTTACAGTAATAACGATGGGACCACCTCAGGCGGAAAAGGTTTTAAGGGAGGCCCTTGCAATGGGAGCGGACAAGGCTATTCTTTTAACAGATAGGTTATTTGCAGGGGCAGACACATGGGCAACATCCTTAACCCTTGCAAAGGCGATAGAAAAGATAGGCTATGACATAATCTTTGCAGGAAGACAGGCAATCGATGGTGATACTGCCCAGGTAGGACCAGAGATTGCAGAACACCTTAATATTCCTCAGGTTACGTATGTAGAAAAGGTAGATGTAGAAGGAAGAACATTAAGGGTAAAAAGGGCCCTTGAGGATGGATACGAGATAATAAAGATAAATATGCCCTGCCTTTTAACCTGTATAAAGGAACTCAACAAGCCAAGGTACATGAACGTATATGATATATTTACATGTTATCAAAAGGAAATAAAGGTTTTAACTGCAGAGGATTTAGCACTTCAAAAGGAAGAAATAGGGCTTTTAGGTTCACCGACAAAGGTAAGAAAGACATTTACAAAGGAACCAAAGGGAAAAGGTGAGATAGTAAACCTTTCAGCAAAGGAAGCAGCAACATTTATTGCAGAAAAGCTAAGGGAAAAGCACTACATTTAGGGGGGATAATATGAGCGTATGGGTTATAGCAGAACAAAGAGACGGGTATTTGCAAAAGGTAGCCTTAGAACTTTTAGGAAAGGGAAGGGAGCTTTCAGAAAAGCTTGGAGTAAAGCTTACAGCAGTATTGGTAGGATATGAGGTAGAAAAACTTGCAAATACCCTAATAAAGCATGGGGCAGATGAGGTAATAGTTCTTGAGAATATTCTTTTAAAGAACTATACAACCGATGGATATACAAATGCCATAGAAAAAATAGCAATAGAAAGAAAACCTGAGATTATATTGATAGGAGCAACAAACATAGGAAGGGACTTAGGCCCAAGGCTTGCAGCAAGACTAAAGACGGGACTTACAGCCGACTGCACAGGGCTTGATATAGATGAAAATACTAAAAATCTATTAATGACAAGACCAGCCTTTGGTGGAAATTTGATGGCGACAATAGAATGTCCAAACCACAGACCACAAATGGCAACAGTAAGGCCGGGAGTATTCCCACTTCCATGTCCTGATGATAGAAGGGAAGGAAGGATAGAGAAAATAGATGTCAAGATAAAGGAAGAGGAAATAAGAACAGTTGTAGAAAAGATAGTAAAATCTCTTGATGAAAAGATAGATATAACAGAGGCAAAGGTTATAGTATCAGGGGGAAGAGGAATAGGAAATAAAGAAGGATTTGAGATGCTTAAAGAGCTTGCTCATCTTTTAGGGGGAGTAGTTGGAGCAAGCCGTGCAGCAGTAGATGCAGGATGGATAGGAAAGGATCATCAGGTAGGACAGACAGGAAAAACTGTAAGACCAAAGCTTTATATAGCATGTGGCATCTCAGGTGCAATTCAGCATCTTGCAGGGATGCAGGAGAGCGAATATATAATTGCCATAAACAAGGATGAAAATGCCCCAATAATGTCCATTGCAGACCTTGGAATAGTTGGAGATGTTTATAAGGTCCTTCCAGAGCTTATAAATGAAATTAAGGCCTATAAGGATAGTTGTGAGATAGTTAACCTATAATAAAGGGCCACAATATATTGTTAAGTCAATATATTGTGGCTTGTGGCTTCAGACTGTTGAAAAAGTTGTTTTTTGATAAGCCCCGTGGAGGATTTCCCTGGCATTCGCTCATTTCGCTAAGCAATTCTAAGCTTTTCTTTGTTTTCAAAAGTCCTACCCTCGTGAGCCGACATCCATGTCGGCCACTCGGCTCTGCACGTCCGTGTGCAGAATTACGGGCTTTTGAAAAGTCGAAAAGCAAGAATTGCTAGAGCTTATGAGAGATGCCTTTTTGAAATCCATTCACGGGGCTCTTGCAAAGTGTGAACTCAAAAAAGAGTTTGTATACATTCTGAATATATTGTCAAGTCAATATATTGTGGCTTTTATACCGCTATTTCATTTTCGAAATTTATTTGTATTTCTCTCAGCCTTCTAAAATCGAAATTAGGAATGTGGATTTGCTTTAAAAATTTTATGCTATCATCAAAATTATCTATTAAGTTTAGATTATTGTTTTGCAATTCTTTAGCTAATAAATCGTTATAATAATTGCAGTAGGCAAAGTAATCTTTTCTTTCTCTATTGTAACTTTCATATTCTGATCCGCAGGATTCAATAACCTCACGGCAGAGGTAAAGGTTGCAGGGGTGAGGCCTTAGTGTAAAATGAAGCTTACAACCGTTTTTGTCAAAAAATGGGCAAAGCTTAAAGAAAAGCTTTGAATCAAAATCCTTTGCTTGAGGTTTTAATTTATTATATTTTTCATCATCAAAATATCCTAAAACTTCGATGTTATATTTTTCGATCTTTGAATTTGAAAGATTTGCAATATCGTAAATAAAATCTTCCCTTCTAAGGTTTAAGATGTTTTTTATATCGATTAACTTATATTTGGGGAAATACCAGCAGCATCCCCTCATTTTAACTTTTAGATACGATGTTGATTCTAAAAAGCCATAGCAATTTCCACAATAGGAACATTTAAAAAGCGGAATGTTATCATGCACTATGAGGTTTAAACTGTGCATATTATCATCCCCCTTACAGTATGATTTATAGCACAATAATAAATATATTTCAAATATGTAAATATTATGAAAAAATAAAGAATAATTTTAAACTAAAAGAAATTAAAAGAAATATCAAAAAAATTATTGAATATCGAGTAAAATTAAAATTGTTTATTAAGTTTTACAAGAATATAATTAAAATAAAGAAAATATTAGCTTTTCGATGGGCAGGTATAGCTCAATGGCAGAGCTCCGGCTTCCCAAGCCGGCTATGCGGGTTCGATTCCCGTTACCTGCTCCATTTTTTGTATCTTAAAAGTCTTTTAAACTTTCAAAAATCTTTATCAAATTCTATTATAAAAACAGAGCTGGATTGCTAATTCGCTTCAATACGTTCTAAAAGCATCTTGAAATTGCCGAAAGTGCCAGGATGAAGCAATTTGCAGCTTAAAACTGAAAAAACTAGTAAAGGAGAAAAGAAGATGAAAGGGAAATGTTATTATTGTGGTAAAGAAATATCGAGAGTTTCAGTTACAAAACATTTAAAATCATGTCTTAAAAAGGAAGAGTATCAAAACAAGGTTAAGCTGGAGAGGAAAAGAAGGAAAAACTTATTTTTACTACAAGTAAGTTATAAATATAATCCGGATGATTATTGGATGTTTATTTCAATTGATGAGAATTCATCATTAAGAGAATTAGACATTTTTTTAAGAGATGTATGGGTTGAATGTTGTGGCCATTTAAGCGTGTTTAAAATTGAAGGAATTGATTATGACGTTGATGTAGAAAGTGCAAATGAATATGGTTTAATTTTCGAAAAAGAATATGAAAGTATGGATGTAAAAATAAAAAATGTATTGCGCGAAGGACTAACTTTTAGTTATGAGTATGATTTTGGTAACACAACGCATATTACAATAAAGGTTTTAGGCAAGCAAAAGGGATATCAGCTCAGTAGAATTGAGATAATGGCAAGAAATAATCCAAAAGAATATAAATGTTCTAAGTGTGGGAATAAAGCACGCTTTTACTGCTATGAATGTAGCAATTACTATTGTGATGAATGTATTGAAAATGATAGAAGCAATTGTTATCATGAAATAATTTATGAAATAATTGAAGGACAGAATTCACCAAGATGTGGAGTATGTGGATATGTTTATAATGAAAAGGGAGAGGACGAATATTTACCTAAGATAAAAAGCCTTTTCTGAACAATATAAATCCTTCATACTTACTCCATCATTCTTAATTGTTCTTTTCAACCCCTGAAAACTATGCTATAATTAAATCACTATCTTTTCACAGGTGTTGATATGGAAAACGAAATTCTTTTAAAAGCCATTGAAAAACTGCTTGATGAAAAACTTAAGCCTATTTATCAAGAACTAAATTCAATTAATTCAAAAGTTGATTCTATTGAATCAACTCAACAAACCATCCTTAATTTCATCTCAGAAATTGATAAAGAATTTTACAAAGTTGAAGAAACTTATAAGTTCATGAACGATTTGAATAAAGTCCTTAATCAATAGGCCTCTTTGTAGGTCTTATTTTTTTTGTTTCTATGTCAAAAAAGTTTTACATACGATATGAAACGGCTACCTATTCCATTTTTTATGTCTAAAACATCAAATTTTGTTGAAACATTGCAAATTATAGTATAAAATTTTGAATTGTGGAGAATAGAATTTAACATTGGAAGTAGGTGGACTATGAAACTTACCAGCATCTTTAGTGTAAGCCCAGGTGATGTGCTATCCCAAACCATCATAGATGCTAAGGGGAATATTTTATTAAGGGAAGGCGTAGTTTTAACACAAAAGTATATAAATAAGCTAATAGATTTAGGTATTTTGTATGTTTATATAAAGGACAAGAATTTATCTGATATACCAGGTCAGGATTTGCATTTTTTAGAAATTAAAACACAGGCAGTAAAAGCCCTTAACAAGGTTTATTCAAGGGTGCATAATGTTAGTAATGGAGATTTTAAGGAAACATTAAAGACTATAAATGAGCTTGTGGAATATCTGATAGACAATAAAGAAGTTAATTTTATGTATTTAACTGAGTTAAAGACCTATGATAACTATACTTTTGTTCACTCTTTAAATTCCTGTGTTGTTTCCTTGTTTTTAGGGGTTCAAATGGCTTATTCTAAAGCAATGCTAATAGATTTAGGAGCAGGGACGCTTCTTCATGATATAGGAAAAATGAAGATTCCCCAAAGCATTTTAAATAAAAATGGTAAGTTAACTGAAGAAGAATACGATGTAATGAAGACGCATCCTGAAATAGGCTATGAAATGATTAAAAGTATGAATAGCATAAATGAAAGAGGAAAAAGTATAGTATTAGAACACCACGAAAGATATGATGGAAAGGGCTATCCTTATGGGCTTAAAGGAAATGAAATATCAAAGTATGCAAGGATAGCCTGTGTTAGCGATGTTTATGATGCTCTAATTAGTGATAGAATATATAGAAGGGCCTTTCCCCCAAATGAGGCCTATGAGTTTATATTAGCTTCCTCTGGAACGTTTTTTGATCCGGAAATTGTTGACCTTTTTAGAAATCATTTTTGTGTATATCCATTAGGAATTGAAGTTAAGCTTTCAAATGGATGCCATGCCTATGTAATTGGACAAAATAAGGGTTTCCCCGACAGACCAAGGGTAAGAATATTTAAAAATGAAGAAGGCAAAGAAATAGAACCCTATGATATTAATTTGGTGGAGAAAATTAATGTTTGTATAGAAAACATAATTTTTTAGGTGATTTTATGAGTATATTGTTTATTGTTAACCCCAAGGCAGGTAATGGAAAGGCATTAAAAGTATCGGATAAAATTCAAGAAAAGATGAAAATTTTAAAAAAAGATTATGAAATTGCCTACACAAAGGGACCAGAGGATGCGATAACCATTGCCAGGGAGGCCTCGAATTCTTTTAATAAAATTGTTTCCGTAGGCGGGGATGGAACTTTAAATGAGGTAGTCAACGGAATAGCAGGAAGCAGGTCTATCCTTGGAGTTATCCCTGCAGGAACAGGGAATGATTTTGCAAAGACAATTTATCCAAGCCTTAACATAGATGATATTCTTAAGACTATTATTGATGGAGAAGTTAAGAGTATAGATATAGGAAAATGCAATAATAAATACTTTATTAACATAGCAAGTGCAGGTATTGATGCAGAGATTGCCCATAGGGTTCAAAGGGTTAAAAAGCTTTTACCAGGAAAATTAGCCTATCTAAATACACTTTTAAAAACATTAGTAACTTATAAAGGAATAGATTTTAATATAAAACTTGATGATGTTTCCTTTAGGGCAAACACTTTGTTAATTACAGCCTCCAATGGCAAATTTTATGGAGGAGGTATGATTCCAACTCCAGATGCAGACATTAAAGATGGATATTTTGATGTTTGTCATATTAAAAATTTAAGTAAAATAAAAATAATTGCACTTTTATATAAATTCTTAAAGGGAACCCATACACAGATTAAAGAGGTTACAATATTTAAAACTAAGAGATTGAGCATACAAGCAAATAAAAATTTTATCGTAAATATTGACGGTGAAACTTTGGAAACAAATGAGGCAAACTTTGAAATAAATAAGGAATTTATTAATATATTACTACCTAGGAATAAATAATAACTTTAAAAAATATATTTATATAAGAGCAATCTAAAGGGTTCTTTATGGAAAAGATAATTATAATCGCCATCTTTACAGAGGCCATATGGGAAACTTTAAAGATGATAAAAAAGGATAAGTATTTTAATATTGACAGGATAGGAGCTATTTTAGTTTCAGTTTTTATGTGCATAATTTTTGACTTTGATATTTTTTCTACCTATCTTGGATTGACAAAAATAAATTATGTAGGCAATATTCTTACGGGTATTTTAGTGAGCAGAGGTTCAAACTTTGTTCATGATATATTAGGGATGGTTTCAAGCATGTATCAGTCAAGAAAAACAGCAATTTAAATATTGAAATTTTCAGAAAAGTAGACTATAATAAAATTAAAAGTGAATATTTCAGTCAAGGGTGCTCTTAGGAGCTTAAAAGGGAAAGCGGTGAAAATCCGCTGCAGCCCCCGCTACTGTATACGGCGACAAATCCAATACCCACTGGGAAACTGGGAAGGGTTGGAGGAGGAGGACCCGTGAGCCAGGAGACCTGCCTTTGATGTTGGCTAATCCTTCGGAGGGAAGGGAATGGCGTAGTTAAATACAAGTATTTATATGAAGTTAAGCCTACCCTTTGGTAGGCTTTTTTACGTATAAAAGCTCCCAACGAAGGTTGGGAGCATTTTTTTAGAAAAGGAGGATAACATGAAACTTTTAAAACCAACTCTTGATAATATCAAGCCTCTTGATAAGGATGCAGTTGAGATGGCGTGGAAGCACATTGACAATTTAACAAAGCCTATTGGTAGCTTGGGGATGTTAGAAGAAATAGGAGCTAGATTTGCAGGGATTACGGGTAAGCTTCACAATAAGGTCAAAAAGAAAAATATAGTTATAATGGCTGCAGACAATGGTGTTGTTGAAGAAGGTGTAAGTTGTGCTCCAAAGTTTATTACTAAAGTAGTTACAGAAAATTTTACAAGAGGAATAACTGGTGTATGTGTTTTAGCAAAACAGGCGGGTGCAGACCTTACAATAGTAGATATAGGTGTAGATGATGACTTTAACAATCCTAAAATATTAAACAAAAAAATAGCTTATGGAACAAAAAATATTGCAAAAGAAGCTGCTATGAGCTATGAGGATGCTATAAGAGCTGTTGAAGTTGGAATTGAAGTAGTAGACAAGCTAGTTATGGATGGTGTTGATCTTCTTGGGACAGGTGAAATGGGGATAGGCAATACTACAACTTCTGCTGCAGTTCTGTGTGCTTTATCAGGTTTGTCTCCGGATATTGTAGTAGGTAAAGGGGCAGGTCTTACTGATGAGCAGCATAAAAATAAAATTAATGTTGTTAAGAAGGCCCTTGAAATAAATAAACCTAACAGAAATGATCCTATTGATGTTATTTCAAAGGTTGGAGGATTTGATATTGCTGGATTAACAGGTTGTTTCCTGGCTGCAGCAAAAAACAGAGTTCCTATAGTAATTGATGGTTTTATTTCATCAGCAGCTGCACTTTGTGCTGTAAGGTTAAACCCTTTAGTTAGGGATTACATATTTCCATCCCATCTTTCAGCAGAGCCGGGAGCAGTATATATGATGAAGGAATTAGGTTTAGAGCCGATGATCAATTTAAAGATGAGGCTTGGTGAGGGATCTGGATGTCCATTAGCCTTTATGATAATAGAGGCAGCACTTGCAATAGTTAATGAGATGGGAACTTTTGAAGAGGCAAATATTGTAAATGACTTTTTAATAGATATAAGGGAAAAGTAGGTGATATTTTGATAAGGTTAATAAGTGGAGGTGTAAGATCAGGAAAAAGCACCTTTGCAGAAAAACTTTTAGAGAATAAAAATGATGTTGTTTATATAGCTACTATGAGAGCTATTGACGATGAGATGGATGAGAGAATAAATTTACATAAAAAAAGACGAAATGCTACTTGGAGAACCTTTGAAGGAACATATAATTTAGTTGATGCAGTTGGAAGTGAAAAATATTATTTGCTTGATTGTTTAACAAATCTTATATCAAATATTATGTTCGATGTAACAAAAGATTTAGAAATAATTGATTATATTAAACAAAAGGAGATAGTAGATAAAGTTATGAAGGAACTTGTAGGCTTAATAAAAAGGATTCGTGAAATAGATGGTGATTTAATTATAGTGACTAATGAGGTTGGGATGTCAGTTGTTCCAGAAAATTATATTGCAAGGGTGTTTAGGGACATTCAAGGAAGGGTTAATCAGATGGCAGCCGCTATATCAGATGAAGTTTATCTTGTGTTTTTAGGAATTCCACTTAAAATAAAGTGATCAAAGCTTTTATTTTAAGTTTACAGTTTCTGACTCGGCTGCCAGTAAATATTAAAGTCGATTTTAATGAATCAACAATTAAAAAGATGACTTTTTTCTTTCCGTTTGTTGGGGCAATTATTGCAATGATAATTAATATTCCTTTTATGATAAATAAATTTAATAAAGAATTAGAGGCCTTTTTTTCCTTAGCGTTATGGATTTTTATAACTGGAGGATTACATATAGATGGTCTTTCAGATACATGTGATGGTTTTTTTTCAGGAAGGGATAAGGAAAAAATCCTTGATATAATGAAGGATAGCAGGGTAGGAACTTTTGGAGTTATTGCGATTGTCTTTGATATTTTAAGTAAATTTCTTATTTTGAAAAATTTATCGAGAAAAAGCTCATTAATCGCTTTAATTTTAGCTTTGGGATGGGCAAGATTGTTTACTTCGTTTTTATTTACTTACGGTAAAAGTGCAAGAAAAGACGGACTCGGAAGTTTATTTACAGGAAGGGATAGGCAAGTTTATTTTATTTTTTCTGTGGTTATTTTTGGAATATTATCTTTTGTTTTAGCTGGTTCAAGGTTTTTTATATTGTTAATTATCGGAATTTTAAATACCCTGTTGGTAATGAGATTATCTTATAAAAAGATAGAAGGATTAACAGGAGATATTTATGGGGCTTCTATAGAATTAAATGAAATAGTTCTTCTTCTGTCATGGGTGGTGTTAGAGTGGATTTATATTTAGTGAGACATGGAGAAAGTGAAGATAATGAATTAGGTGTTTATTCAGGGAGTTCAGATTGCAATTTGTCTTTGAAGGGGATAGCAAATGTAAAGGCTTTAAAACCATATTTAAAAAAAATAAAATTTGAAAAATGTATATCTAGTCCATTAAAAAGATGCATTCAAACGGCAAATATTTTATTTACAGGACCCTTTGAGATCGATGAAAGATTAAGGGAAATAAATTTTGGTATTTTTGAGGGACTAAGTTATAATAGCATTCTTGAAAGATTTCAAAAAGAAGTTATGGAATGGAACAAGGATTTTGTAAACTATAAAATTCCAAATGGCGAAAGTTTAAAGGATTTATATATTCGCACAGAAGAATTTATAAAATCTTTAGATATGAATAATAAAAAGTTATTAATAGTTACCCATGGAGGAGTAATAAGATGTTTTTTATGTTATGTCTTTAATGATATAAATTTATTTTATAAGTTTCAAGTTGACCCAGCATCTATAACTATCATATCTATTCATGATGATTTTACATATATTAAGGCCCTTAATGTAAAATCAATTATTCCATATAGGGGGGATTAAAATGCGAAAAATTATATTTTTAACTTTGTTTTTATTATTTCAAATTTCAAGTATTGTTCATGCAATGCATATTTCAGAAGGATTTTTGCCTATAAAATGGGCGATATTTTATTTTGTTATTTCATTTCCAGTTATATTTTTAGGAATGAAAAGGGTTATAGAAATTTCAAACAAAGAAAAGGATTCAAAGCTTTTATTGGCCCTTTGTGGAGCATTTATATTTTTGCTTTCTGCTTTAAAATTACCTTCTGTTACTGGTTCATGTTCACATCCAACAGGAGTTGGACTTAGTGCTATAGTTTTTGGTCCGTTAGTTACTTCGGTTTTATCCATGTTGGTATTATTATTTCAAGCTATATTTCTGGCTCATGGAGGGTTAACAACATTAGGAGCAAATACTTTTTCTATGGGCATAGTTGGTCCTTTTGTTTCATTCTTAATTTATAAGTTTTTAAAGGATAAAAATAAAAAGCTTTCAGTGTTTTTAGCAGCTGCTCTGGGAGATTTATCAACTTATGTTATAACTTCTATTCAATTAGCTCTTGCATTTCCGTCGAATAATGGAGGGTTTTTTGCTTCATTAGTGAAATTTCTTGGTATTTTCGCATTGACTCAAATTCCTTTAGCTGTTGTTGAGGGGATATTTACTGTTATAATTTTTGATTATTTATTTGAAAATACTAGGCAAAGTTTTAAATTATGGGGGGAAAAACAGTGAAAAGAAATTGGTTGTTAGGATTAATAGCATGTTTAATAATAATAACATCATTGCTAATAGGTTCTCAAAGAGGAGATTTGGGAGGTGCTGACGATAAGGCGCAGGATGTCATATCTGAGGTTGCTCCAGATTATAAGCCATATTTTAACAGTATATTTGAGCCCCCTTCAGGTGAAATAGAAAGTTTGATTTTTGCACTTCAATCTGCCGGTGGAGCTTTCATTATTGGGTATGTTTTAGGAAGGAAGAAAAATGATAAAAGAGATAATCTTGTTTTCAAAGAACAGCAGAGCTAGAAGTATTATTCCTCAAAAAAAATTTATTTTATGCATTTTGATTATAGTATTTAATGGATGTTTTAATAGTTTTAGACAGTTTTTAATCAATTTTGTAGTTTTAATTTTTCTACATCTAAAATATGAAACGCCTATTATAAAAGTTTTAAAATATGTTTTTTCGTTAACATTATTTTATATTTTAAGCGGCATAACTTTTTTAATAGATGGAAATTTTAGCTTGTTTTATTTAATGTGTTACAGAGGATTTATAAATTCTCTTTCGATAACATTTTTTATATTTACAACTCCATTAGATGATATCCTATTTATTATGTCTAAAAATAAAGCTTTAATAGATTTAGTTGATATTGCAAAACTTATGGAAAGATTCATAATCGTGTTAGAAGATGAACTTTCAATAATGATAAAGTCAGCAAAGTCAAAGGGTGGTTTTGACTCTAATATAAAAATGATTAAAACAAGTGCAAAGATTGGAGCCTTACTTTTTAAAAATATGTTTTTTAAATGGCAAGAAATAAAAGTTTCAGTTGATTCACGTTGTTTTAATGGTAAGCTTTCATATTTCGATGTTAGTTTTAAAAAAAGTTTTTTAATTGAGATATTGATAGTTTTTATATTTATTATTAATTTAATAATTTTAGATTGCATGTAAAGGGGCGATAAGATGAAAAATGTTAAAGAATTTAATGTTAAAACAGTTACTTATATGGCGATATTAATTGCCTTATCCTTCATAGGGTCTTTAATTAAAATCCAAGGTTCAATTGCTTTTGATTCAATGCCAGGTTATTTTGCTGCAATAATTTTAGGACCCTATTTAGGTGGAATAGTAGCTTTGTTAGGGCACTTACTTACAGCAATAACAAGTGGCTTTCCTTTAACTATACCTATGCATATTATTATTGCTTTGGAGATGTTTGTATTTGCTTATGTATTTTCTATTACATATAAAAGGTATAATCCATATATAGCAACTGGTATAGTTACAATATTAAATGGTCCTATTGCAGCATTGATAGCATCTGCTATTTCAATTTTATTTAAACTACCATTAAATGGATGGCCATTATTTTATGCTGTAGTTATTCCGCTTACTATTGCATCTTTTTTAAATTCTTTAATAGCTGTTCTAATCTATAGAGTTATCAAACAAAAACTATAGATTGGTTTCATTAGATGAAGTTTTAAATTTGATAAAGTTAAAACCGGAAAAAACTGAACTTATTTTAACAGGACGCTATGCTCACAAGGAAATAATAGATATCGCTGACCTGGTTACTGAGATGAAAGAAATAAAACATTATTATTATATGAAGGGTGTAATGGCAAGAAAAGGAATTAAATATTAAAAACATTAAAACTGCAGGGATAAATATGTTTAAAAGTAAAATTAAATTTATATCTTTAGGTATAATTTTGACTATTATGTTGACTTTCTTATCTTGTGCTAAAACTCAAATACCTGAAGGAACAAAGGAAGCTTTCTAAAAAACAATTAGGTAGTAGTAACTTTAAGAAACAAGCTAAGAAAGTAGCCAAAATACATGAGAAGATAAGAAACCAAAGGGAAGATTTTTTGCAAAAGCTGTCCTCTAAAATTATAAACGAAAACCAAGTTATAATTTTGGAGGACTTAAAGGTTAAGAATATGTTAAGAAATAACAAACTATCAAAGTCCATATCAGATGTAGCATGGTCAAAATTTGCAAATATGCTTGAATATAAAGCATTATGGTATGGAAGAACAATAGTAAAAATAGATATGTTTTATCCATCAAGTCAAATATGTAATATATGTGGTTATAAAAATGAAGAAGTAAAAGACTTAAACATAAGGGAGTGGGAATGTCCAATATGTAGGACAGTCCACGATAGAGATGTAAATGCAATTAAAAATATATTAAAAGAGGGAAAGAGGATATTAGGTATAGCATAAGTAAAAACAGTAGGGTAGGGACTACTCGAATTAACGCCTGTGGAGATAGTAGGTAAAAGGTCAATGAAGCAGGAATCCCGCGACTTTAGTCGTGGGAGTTTCAAATAAATTATCAGGTAGAAATTTTGGATTTGCTTTTAAAATTAAAGGAAGAACTAAATATTACAATTTTTTGTGTATTACATGATTTGAATATGGCTTCACAATATAGTGATTTTTTAATAGCAATGAAGGATGGACGAATAATTAAAGTTGGAACACCTAAAGAGGTTATAAATAAAAATGTTATTAAAATGCTTTTTAATTTAGAAGTTTCTGTTTTTACAAATCCTATTAATAACAGGCCATTTATAGTTCCTTTGTCTAAATTGACGCAAATAAGGTGATAATATGAGGATTGAAAGATACAGGGATTTAACAATAATTGATTTAGACGATGAAAAATATCTTGTTGTTGCTTGTGATTCTTGTGGAGGGGTTGGAAAAAAAGAATTTGACGTTGTCAGAGCCGAGCCTGAAATAGTAGGTTATTATACCGCTTATGTTCCATTGGCTGAGGTTATATCTATAAAGGCACAGCCAATTACGATAATAGATACTCTTTCGGTTGAAATGGATAATTATGGAATAAAGATCATTGAAGGTATTAAAAAATTATCCAGGGAAGCTGGTTTGGTTGATTGTATTTTAAACGGTAGCACGGAAGAAAATTTTAAAACTGTGCAAACAGGTGTTGGAATTACTGTTATAGGATATCTTTTAAAAAAGAATTTTCCAATAACAACCCATGAAGGTGATATAGCGTTGATAGTAGGAATACCAAAGGTTGGAGAAGAAGTATTAGAAGATAAAGGAGAAATCTTGACGATAAAAAAACTTATTGAAATTAGGTCTATAAGCTATGTTAAAGAAATTCTTCCTGTAGGCTCAAAGGGGATTTATGTTGAGTTAAAGGAGATTGAAAGGGCTAATAATTTAAAACTGGTTTATAGAAATCAAATTGATATAGATTTAAAAAAGTCTGGAGGACCATCAACCTGTGCAATTGTTACATTAGAAGAAAAATATTTGGAAGATTTTAAATCGAAAATTGATATCCCTATACACATATTAGGAAGATTTTATAAGGAGTGATTAAATGAGAATAATGGTTCAAGGAACATCATCCTCCTGTGGTAAAAGTATAACTGTTGCAGCTCTTTGTAGGATATTTTATCAAGATGGTTACAGGGTATGTCCATTCAAATCCCAAAATATGTCATTAAATTCTTATGTGGATGATGAAGGATTAGAGATGGGAAGAGCTCAAGTTCTTCAAGCTCAAGCTGCAGGTATACAGCCAAGAGCTTTTATGAATCCAATTTTGTTAAAACCTACCACAGATAAAAAAAGTCAGGTTATTATAATGGGGCGTCCATACAAAAATATGGATGCAGTTGAGTATTTTGAATATAAAGCTAACCTTAAGGATAAAATTAAAGAAATATACAAAATGATAGAGAAAAATTTTGACATAGTCGTTATAGAAGGAGCTGGAAGTCCTGCAGAAATAAACTTGAAAGAAAATGATATTGTGAATATGGGTATGGCAGATATTGCAAATTCAAAAGTCATTTTAGTGGCAGATATTGATAAAGGTGGAGTATTTGCTTCAATTTATGGAACATACATGTTGCTTGAAGATGAAGAAAGAAAAAGAATAAAAGGAATAATTATAAATAAATTTAGAGGGGATAAATTACTTCTAAAAAGCGGAATCGAAAAAATTGAATCATTAATAAATGTTCCGGTTATAGGTATAGTGCCCTATTTTAATTTAAAACTTGAAGACGAGGATGCTGCAGGATACAGAAAGGAAAAGGCCAATGGCAAAATTAATATTAGGGTTATAAATCTACCTAGGATTTCAAATTTTACAGATTTTGATGCTTTTATGTTTGACGAGGATGTAACTATCAAGTTTATTGATAGACCTATTGAGCTTGAAGGTGCAGATATGGTAATAATACCTGGAAGTAAAAATACTTTAGAGGATTTAAGATGGTTAAAAGTCAGCGGATTTTATGATGAACTTTTAAAATTTGATGGTATAGTGTTTGGTATATGTGGCGGATATCAAATGATGGGGAATAAAGTAATAGATGTAGAAGGTTGGGAAACACAAAAGGGAGATTTTGAGGAGGGACTTAAGTTTTTTGATACAACAACTTTTTTGCTTGGAGATAAAAAGACAAGAAATATTTCAGGACAAGCTTTTGGTAAAAGAATAAAAGGATATGAAATACATATGGGAAAAACCATAAATAATAAAAATCCTTTTGTTGAAATAAATTTTGAAAAAGAAAATTATCTTGATGGAGATTATAAGGATAATAAGTATTTTGGAACATATGTTCATGGAATTTTTGATTCAGGAGAGTTTAGGAGTTTTATTTTAAATTTAATTAGGGATAAAAAGGGGATAAGAATAAAAAAGTCCGTTGATTTGGATGAAAAAAGGGAGGAGGAGCTTAATAAACTTGCGGACATTTTTAGACAAAATGTGGATATAGATTTCATATATAAGCTCATGAAAGAGGAAGAGTGATATGATTGATATTTTGTTAGGATGTATTTTAGATTTGATATTTGGTGATCCTTATTGGTTTCCACATCCTGTAAAATTTATGGGAAAACTTATTGCATTTGAGGAAAAGATTTCAAGAAGATTGTTTAGAGGTAATGGTTTATATTTTGCAGGATTTTTAATTGTTTTAATTAATATATCTTTAGCATATTTTATTCCATTTTATATTTTGAAAGCTTTAAGGTTTAATAAGTATATATATCATGCTGTAAATATATTTTTTATATATACTTTGGTGGCTGCAAGAAGTTTAAGGGATGAGGCTTTCAAGGTTTTTAAAGCATTAAATATTTCTTTAGATGAAGCAAGATATAGACTTTCTTTCATAGTAGGACGTGATACTAAAAATTTAGAAGAAAAGGAAATTATAAGGGCAACAGTAGAAACAGTTGCTGAAAATACTTCTGATGGAGTAATTGCTCCTATTTTTTTCCTGATCTTTGGAACTCCTTTAGGATTTGTTTATAAAATGGTAAATACAATGGATTCAATGCTTGGATATATGAAGGAAGAATATAGGTATATTGGTTTTTTCCCTGCTAAGACAGATGATATTTTCAATTTTATTCCTGCACGTATTACAGGATTTCTAATGATATTGTCAGGGATATTCAATTATGATATAAAGTATGCTTTAAAAATAATGATAAGAGATCGAAAAAATCATAAAAGTCCAAATTGTGCTTATCCTGAGGGTGCAGCAGCTGGACTTTTAAAGGTAAGGCTCGGTGGAGATAATTATTACTTTGGTGAACTTGTTAAAAAACCTACGATTGGTGATGCGGTTAGAGAGTTAGAAAAGGAAGATATATTAAAAACTATAAAAATAATGTTTAGAACAGAATTTTTGTTTTTAATAATTTCATTAATATTAAGTTTTTGGATTTAAGGAGGATGTATGATACACGGAGGAGATATATATTCCATACAAAAAACTGTATTAGATTTTTCAAGCAATATAAATCCTCTTGGAATTGTTGAGGGGTTGAAGGAACATTTATTTCAAAATTTTAATAGGGTTGAGGTTTATCCAGATATTAAATATAGAAATTTAAAAAAAAGGATTGCTGACTATTTAGGAGTAAATGTTGAAGAAGTAATAGTTGGAAATGGTGCTGTGGATATATTAAACAATATAGTTTTGATGTTTGAAAGGATAGTTGTTTTTGTTCCATGTTTTATTGAATATATATTAAGACCTAAGTTGTATAAAAAGGAAGTGTTAATGTTATATCTTAAAGATGATTTTAGTTTAGATTTAGATTTACTTCACAAACATTTAAAATCGTCGGATCTTTTGATTTTAGGTAATCCTAATAATCCAACTGGTCTTAGAATAGATAAAGATAAATTGATCGAGATAGCTAGTTTAACGGAAAAAAGAGGTGCTTTTTTGCTGCTTGATGAGGCTTTTTTTGAGTTTTGTGAAGGATACGATAGTATAAAGGAACTTAGAGCTTTTAAAAACGTATGTATTATAAGAGCTGCTACTAAGTTTTTTGCATTACCTGGAATAAGGCTTGGATATGCTTATGCTGATAAAAATTTTGTTGATAAGTATTCAAATTATGAATTACCTTGGACAGTAAATATATTTGCAGAACTTGCTGCTGATATTATTTTTAATGAAGATTATATAAAAAAGACTAAAGAATATATAAAGATTCAAAAGGATTATATGTTTAAACGACTTAGTGAAATTAAAAATGTTAAACCCTTTAACACAGATTGCAATTTTATGCTTATTAAATTATTAAAATATGATGAAGAATATATATTTGAAAGATTGTTGCAAAAAAATATATTAATACGGAAATGCTCAAATTTTTATGGATTAGATAATACATTTATTAGAATAGCAATAAAAAGAAAAGAAGATAATGAAGTTTTATTAAGAGAAATTAATAATATTTTAGGTGATGAAGATGAAATTTAAATACCCAGGAAGCATTGGAGAGATTCTTCAGGGAAGAGTAAAGGATAAAGATATTTTAGTTTCCTTTCCGGTTAATCTTTTTACTTATGTGGAATTAATTGATGATCTTTTCGATGATGGTAATTACAAGGCAAAAAATTTTTCTAAGAATCTCTTGATTTCTTGGGATATAGAAGAGGAAGTGTATTTTAAAATAAATTCAACTATTCCAAAAGGGAAAGGCTTTGCCAGCAGCACGGCAGACCTATGTGCTCTTTATCATTGCTTATTAAAGAAGTTTAACAAAGAATACAATCAAGAGGAACTTATTAGAGAAACAATAAAAATTGAACCCACAGATAGTATTATTTTTAATAAAGCATGTGCCTTTGATTATAAAAATGGAGAATATTATGAAGAACTTGGAGAATATTTTGAATTTTATGTTTGGGCTTTTGAAGGAGAAAAGGAAATAGATACGGTTGAGTTTAATAAAAATGTAAAAATAAGTTTAGCGAATGTTTCTGATTTATTCGACGAATTAAAAGTTGCAATTAAAAATAAAGATATAAGGACATTAGCACAGATTTCAACTGAGAGTATAATAAGAAATCAGCAAAGATTGCCTTATCAAATTCTCGATGATTGTTTATGGTTATCAAGAAAAAAAGGAGCATTAGGTTTAATTGGTGCACATAGTGGAAATATGTTAGGTATAGTGTTTGAAAAACCTGTATATTTGGATGTAAACTTTAAAGGATATAAGTCTTACTTATTAAAAACATTAAAAAAAGCTTTTTGAGGGGGATAAAATGAAGGGAATAGTGATTGCAGCACCAAATAGTGGCAGTGGAAAAACAATATTAACTTTGGGAATTATAAAAACTCTTAAAGATTTAAAATATACGGTTTTTCCATGCAAAGTTGGACCTGACTATATCGACACGGCTTTTTTAAGAAGAATTTCAGGTCAAGAAGCTCAAAATTTGGATTCTTTTCTTCAAGGAAAGGAATATAAAATTTTAATAAATAAGGATTTAGACCTTTGTATCATTGAAGGTGTTATGGGATATTTTGATGGGATATATAATACCTTTGAAAATTCGACATACAGCATAGCAAAAGATTTAAATTTAAATGCTATTCTGGTTTATGCTCCAAAGGGTGAGATGTTTAGTGTAGTTCCCAAAATTCAGGGTATGGTAAATTTTGCTCCTAATATAAAAGGAATTATTTTTAACAGAGTTTCTAAAAACTATTTTAAATTATTAAAGGAAATAGTTGAAAAATATGTTGGAATAAAAGTTTTAGGTTTTATAGAAGAAAGTAAATATTTGGAAATAAATTCAAGACATTTGGGATTAATTCAAAGTGTAGAGGTAGAAGATTTGGAGGAAAAGATAGAGAAGGTTTCACACGAAATAAAAAAAAATGTAGATTTAGATGAATTTTTGAAATTAACAAAAGAAATTAATGTATTTAGTCCGATGACATTCACTAAAACAAATTTTAAAGCTGCAATTGCATTAGATAGAGCCTTTTCGTTTTATTATAGGGAAAATATAGATATTTTAAATTCACTGTTTGAAGTTGAATTTTTTTCGCCGATTAAAGATAAGGTTTTACCAGATGCTGATTTTGTTTATATTGGGGGAGGGTATCCAGAGATTTTTAAAGAGGAGCTTTCGGCAAACAAAAAAATGTTAATGTCAATTAGAGATTTTGTTGAAGGCGGTGGTTTTTTGTTTGCTGAATGCGGTGGACTTATGTATTTAACAGAAAAGATAGATGATAGATATATGGTTGGTATTTTTAAAGGCGAAACATATATGACGGACAAGTTACAAAATTTTGGATATGTAGAAGTTGAAATTGAAAGAGATTGTGTTATTGGTTATAAGGGAGATAAATTTACAGGACATGAGTTCCATAAGTCAGTTGTAAATTTAAAGCATGAAAAAATTTTAAGGGTTAAGAAGGCAATGGGAAATAGAATTACTGATTGTGGATATCAATATAAAAATGCCTTTGCAATGTATCCTCATGTAAGCTTCTTTGGTAGTTTTAATATAGTTAAAAATATTTTACAAAGAATGAAAGGAGAATAAAAATGGAAGCTATTCTTTTAATAAGTCATGGAAGTAGGAGTCAAGATGCTTATAAAACCTTTTTAAAAGTTTCGGATGAGTTCCAGAATTTTATGAATATAAAGGTTTTTCCAGCATTTATGGAGTTTAATGAACCTAATATAAAAAAAGCGATTGATGAAATTTACAAACAAGGAATAAAACGAATAATTGCTATACCTTATTTTCTGTATACTGGAATTCATATAAAAGAGGATATTCCAAATCTATTAAAAGAAGTTGCAAACAAATATAAAGATTTAACAATAGAATTTACAAGTCCAATTGAATATCATCCATTTATTTTAGAAATTCTAAAGGAACGATTTAATGGGGAAAGGAAGATTATATGAAATACATTAAGGACCCTTTAAAAATAGAGGAAAAAAGCTTTGAAATTATAAAATCAAATATTAAAAGGGAATTTACTTTAGATGAAATACCTGTTGTTTTAAGAGCGATTCATTCTACAGGGGATTATGATTATGAAAATATAATTAGGTTTAAAAATAAACCTGTTAATGTAGGGATAGAAACAATTAGAGGTGGGACAAAAGTTTTTACAGATACGAAAATGGCTTTGTCAGGAATAAATAAAAAATCCCTTTTAATAACGGAGTCATCAATTCATTGTTATATTGATGAAGAGAAAATTTATGAAATTTCAAGGCTAAAAAAAATAACACGTTCTATGGCAGCTATAGATAAAGCAGTTGAGGACGGGACAGAGGTATTTGTAATAGGAAATGCTCCAACGGCTCTTTTTAGACTTTGTGAGTATATTGAAAAAGGAATAATTTTGCCTAAATTAATTATAGGCGTTCCTGTTGGTTTTGTTGGAGCGGAAGAGTCTAAGGAGATTTTATATAAACTGGATGTCCCTTCTATTACGACAAAAGGAACAAAGGGAGGAAGCAATGTGGCTGCTGCCATATTTAATGCAATACTATATATGGCGGTGGGAAGATGATGGAATATGTAATCCATGAAGGGAAAAAGTTAAGACTAGGTTATACTACTGGAAGTTGTGCAGCAGCTGCAACGAAGGCTGCATTATTAAAACTATTGGGGGTTGAAACGAAATTTGTTGAAATAAAAACTCCTGAAGGGATAACACTAAAAATTAAAGTTATTGAATGCTTTAAAGAGGGAGAATTTGCAGTAGCTTCTGTAAAAAAAGATGCTGGAGATGACGTGGATGTTACTGATAAGATAAAGATTTATTCTAAAGTTAAGTTAAGGCAAGATGGAAAAGTAAATATAGATGGTGGAATAGGAATAGGAAGATTTATAGAAGATTCGCCTTTTGGTAAGAAGGGTGAGGCTGCAATAAATAAAGTCCCAAGGGAAATGATTAAAGAAGCTATTATGGAGGTGTATCCAAAAGGAGCAGATGTTTTGATTTTTGCACCTGATGGGATTGAAATTGCTAAAAAAACATATAATCCAAAGATTGGTATAGTGGGAGGCATTTCAATAATAGGGACTAAAGGGATAGTTTATCCTATGTCTGATGATGCGATGAAAAAAACAATTTATATGCAGCTTGATATACTTATCAGAAAAAGTAATCAAGTAATATTTACTTTTGGAAATCATGGAGAAGAATTTGTTAAAAAAAATGGTATAAAGGGGGACATTATAAAGACATCAAATTATATTGGCGATGCTCTTTTATATGCTAAGGAAGTTGGTTTTAAAAAAATTACGATAGTTGGCCATATAGGAAAAATGTGCAAGTTGTCAATAGGAGCCTTTAATACACATAGTAAAGTAGTGGATTCAAGAATGGAAGCCTTTGTGTATTATCTTGCAAAAAAAAGATGTCCCTATGAAATAATTCAAAGGGTTGAGAAGTTTAAAACAGCGGAGGAGGTGGCAGCTTTTATAAAAGAAAGAGGATATGATGTCATATTTAATGATATGAAACAAGGAATAATAGACAGAATAAGAAACTATATAAGCGATTATGATATCGAATTAGATGTTATAATTTATACCTTTAAGGATGGTAGGGTGGTGCAATGATTCTTGTAGGTATTGGACCTGGAAATATTAAATATGCAAGTCTTGAGGCTATAGAAGTTATTAAAAATTCAAGACAAGTTTTAGCTTTTTCAAGATTAGGGAAAGAATTAGAAGATATGGTATCTGTAAAATATATACGAACCTTGGAAGATATATTAGATTACGACGGAAATGTTACATTAGTTGTTTCTGGTGATCCGCTTTTATATAGTGCCTTTGATTTTTTACAAAGAAAAGGGATAAAAATTGAAAAGGTAATTCCCTCCATATCGTCCTTTCAATATATGATGTGTAAATTAAAAAAGAGTTGGAACGATGCTTTGATTTTAAGTTTTCATGGAAGAGAGGCTGATTTAGATAAGGTAAAAAGGAATGGAATAACTATTATATTTACAGATTCAAAATATAATCCGTCTTTCTTTTCAGAGCATTTGTTTTGGAAAGGTTATAAAGGGAAAATTTATGTAGGATTCAATTTGTCATATGAGGATGAAGTGATTGTTGAAGGAAACATAGGTGATACTTTTGAAGAGATGTCTAATTTGAGTATTTTGGTGGTGGAAGCATGTGGATAAAGGATGAATATTTTGTAAGGGGAGATGTCCCTATGACAAAATTTGAGGCAAGGGTTATTAGTTTAGCATATCTTGATATATGCAATAAAGATGTTTTACTTGACATAGGGGCAGGAACGGGTAGTATTTCAATTCAAGCTGCAATTTTGGGTGCAAGTGTTTTCGCTATTGATAGGGATGATGAGGCTGTTAAGCTTCTAAAAAAGAATAAAGAAAAATTTAACGTAGATATAGAAATTATAAAGGGAAATGCAGAGGATTATATAGAAAGTTTGAATTTTACTAAATGTTTTATTGGAGGTAGTGGTGGTAACCTTTTAAAAATTATAAATTTAATTGATAAAAATCCAAATAATAAAATTGTTGTTGCGAATTTTATTAAGGTGGAAAATTTAAGTTTATTTATTAAAACTTTTAGAGAATTAAAATATGATCTTGAGGTTAGGATGCTATCGATTTCAAAAATAGAAAACGATCTTTTAAAGGCCAACAATCCTATTTTTATAGCGAGGGCTACAAGAGGTAGGTGATATTTTGAAAACATTTTATGGAATAGGAATAGGACCAGGAGATCCAGAACTTTTAACATTAAAAGCTTTAAGGGTTATAAACGAAAGTAGTATCATATTTGTTCCAGCTAGCAAAGGAAAAAGCTTAGCAAAGGAGATAGTTAAAGGATATTTAATGGGTAAAAAAATAATTGAACTTAATTTCCCTATGGGAGAAGAAAATAAGTTTAACTACAAAGAAGCAGCAAAAATTATAAATGAAGTTTTTAGAGATATTGATGTTGCTTGTTTTTTAACGTTAGGAGATCCTTTAACTTATAGCACATTTATATATTTATACAGAGAAATAAATAAATTCGGTATTAAAGTAGAAATAATTCCAGGAGTTACATCATATAATGCAGCCTTTTCAAAAATCAAATTACCCTTTGCAGTTAAAAATGAATCTGTTTTAATTACAGATAAAAATATTGAATTAGATAAAGTTAATGATATAGACAAAATAATTTTCCTTAAAGCTAACAACAAAAAGGAGATAATAAAGAAGTTAAAAGAAAAAGGCTTTAAAAACTACTATATTAAAAGGTGCACTTTGGATGGTGAAAAAATTTTAATGGATGAGGAAGATATAGAAAAAGATGAGGATTATCTTGCTTTGATAATATCCTTTAGGGAGTGAGTATATGGTTTATTTTGTTGGTGCAGGTCCAGGAGATGTAGATTTAATTACGGTAAAGGGGAGAAAATTGCTTGAAAAAGCAGATGTTATAATTTATGCAGGCTCTTTAGTTTCAAGTGAACACTTAAAATTTTGTCGAGAAGATGCAATTATTATTGATAGTTCCAGATTAACTTTAGAGGAGATTATAGAATATATAAGAAAATACGATGGAGAAGATAAGGTTATTGTGAGACTTCATACTGGTGATCCAACTATTTATGGGGCAATAGGTGAACAGATGGATCAGATGGATAAATTAGGCATTAAATACGAAATTATTCCAGGAGTGAGTAGCTTTACAGCAAGTTGTTCGGTATTGAAAAAGGAATTTACAGTTCCTAAAATTTCACAAAGCATAATTATAACAAGGTTATCCGGAAGGACTAGTGTTCCTGAAAGCGAAGATTTAGAACTTTTAGCAAAGCACAAAGCCTCTATGGCAATATTTTTGTCGGTTCAAGATATAGATAAAGTTGTGGAAAAACTTATAAAAGGATATGAAGATGAAAATGTTCCAGTTGCGGTTGTTTATAAAGCTACTTGGAAAGATGAAAAAATTATATTAGGAACGCTTAAGGATATTGCAGAAAAGGTTAAAAGTGTTGGAATAAACAAAACTGCTCAAATACTCGTTGGTGAATTTTTGAAAAAATCCTCAAGAAGCCTTTTGTATTCTAAAAATTTTAGCCATGGCTTTAGGGAGGCAAAGGAATGATAGCTTGTATTTATTTTACTAAGGAAGGAGAAAAAGTTGTAAAAAAGATAAAAGATGTCTATGAAAAGGTAGATGTTTTTTCTAAAGAGAATTTTAAAGAAAACATTGAGAAGATAGTAAAGTATGAAAGGATTATTTTTATTTCTGCTGTAGGTATAGCAGTTAGGATTTTAGCTCCTTATATAAGAAGTAAATGGCAAGATCCAGCGGTATTAGTGATAGATGATATGGGTAGATATGTGATTAGTTTACTATCAGGACATTTTGGAGGAGCGAATGAATTTTGTATTGAAGTAGCCGAGAAAATAGGTGCTATGCCAATTGTTACAACTGCATCAGATGGAAGGGGATTCAAATCCCTTGACCTTATAGCAAAGGATAATGATTTTTATATAGAAGATAAGGAAAGATTGAAAAGAATTACATCCCTAATGATTGAGGGGAGAACAATTTCTATATGTTCTTCTATAAATATTAAAATTGATTATCCAAATATAACCGATGAAGGCGAGGCATTTATTTATATTACTTATAAGGATGAATTTCCTAGAAAAGAACCTTATTGTATATTAAGACCAAAGGTTTTACATGTTGGAATAGGATGTAAAAGGGGGACAAGTTTTGAGAAAATTGATTCAGCAATTCAAAGAGTTTTTAAAGAAAATAATTTAAGTATGTTTAGTATAAAGTCTATTGGGACTTTAGATATAAAAAAGGATGAAGAAGGGCTTTTAAGATTTGCAAAAGAAAAAAAACTTCCGGTTATCTTTTTTTCAAGAGAGGAAATCAAAAAGGTTGAGGAAAACTTCCCCAAAAGTCCATGGGTTTATAGGAACTTTGGAATATATTCTGTTGCCGAGCCCTGTGCATATCTTTTATCACCAAATATTATAGTTAATAGGAAAATCATAGATGGGGTAACAGTTGCTGTTTCAAAGGAGGATTGAATATGGCAAAATTATATGTTATAGGTATAGGTTCGGGTCAGAGGGAGGATATGACCTTAAGGGCTGTAGAATGTATTAAAAAATGTCAGGTAATCGTTGGTTACGATTTTTATATAGAATTAATTAAAGATTTTATTAAAGATAAAGTAATAATAAAAACTTCAATGAAGAGTGAGGTTGAAAGATGCAGACTAGCTATTAGCAAGGTAAAGGAAGGATATGATACCGGTGTTATATCATCTGGGGATTCAGGACTTTACGGTATGGCAGGACTTCTTTTAGAACTCAACACAGATATAGAATATGAAATCATTCCCGGAGTTACTTCTGCTTTTTTAGCAGCAGCTAGCTTAGGTGCACCTATTATGCATGATTTTTGCTCTATTAGTCTTAGTGATCTTTTAACTCCCTGGCAGATTATTGAAAAAAGGATTAAAGCTGCTGCTGAAGGAGACTTTGTTATAGCATTATATAATCCTAAGAGTTCGGCAAGAGTTTATAACCTTAATAGAGCATTGGAGATTATTTTAAGATATAGAAATCCAAAAACTTTTGTAGGTATTGTAAAAAACGCAAGAAGATATAATGAAGAAAAGATTATAACTACTCTTGATAGTATTAATCTTGAGAATATTGATATGAGAACTATTTTAATAATAGGCAATAGTATGACCTATGTTAAAGATGGATATATGATAACTCCAAGGGGGTATATTATTTGATTTGGATTATCTCTGGGACTTATGAGGCTAAAAAGCTTTTGGAAAATGTCCATGGTAAGGTAAATTATATAGCAACTGTTGCTACTGATGAAGGTGAAAGGGAATTCTTTAAATATAATATTGTTAAGGTAAGGTTAAACTATGAAGATATGAAAAAATTTGTATTTAAAAATAATATAGATCTTATAGTTGATATGTCACATCCATTTGCAAAGGAAGTTTCATTGAATTCTAAAAAAGTGGCAGAGGAGTTTAAAATTGAATATATAAGGTATTTAAGGAATGAAACAGAACTTGATGGTTGTGTTGTTTTTAAAGATTTTAATGAATGTGCTGATTACTTAAAAGACAAAGAAGGGAATGTTGTTTTTACTATAGGTTCAAATAATATAGAAGTATTTGAAAGAGTAAAAAATGGTAGAAGATTTATCTATAGAATTTTACCATCAGAGGACAGTATTAAAAAGTGTATATCTTTAGGAATACCAATAAGTGACCTAGTAGCAATTAAAGGAGTATTTTCTGAAGATTTTAACGAAGCTTTTTTTAAAGAATTTGATGCTAAGTATGTAGTTATGAAGGATAGTGGTAACGAAGGTGGAACATTGCAAAAAATAAGAGCGTGTAAAAAAATAGGTATAGTTCCATTGGTTATTTTAAGACCTAAAGAAGATGGAATATATAGTATAGATGAAATACTTCAATATGTTTTAAAGTGGTGATGGAATTGGTTGGAGTAATAGGAATAAGTCCAAAGACAGACATAAGAATAAGAGAAAAATTGTCAATAATTGAGAAAAGAATTCCTCAAAAATTAGAAAAATTAAAGGAAATTTGTGAGGAAGTTATTATTCTTAGCACTTGTAATAGAACAGAGATATATTATTATAATGAGCAATATAATCTAGATAAAATGTTAAAAAGTTTAGAGTGGGATGATAATAAAGATAATTTGTTTTATTTAACGGATTTTGACGCTGTTAAACATATTTTTGAAGTTGCATGTGGGTTTGATTCTTTGATAGTTGGAGAAGAACAAATTTTAGGACAAATTAAAAGAGCCTATGAAATAGCAAGGGAAAACAAATCATGCATGAGAATTTTATCAAGACTTTTTCAAAGAGCTGTTGCATGTGGTAAGGAGTTTAGAAGAAAGGCTAAATTATATATGTATCCTGTATCATCGGCATCTATTATAGCTAATGAAGTTAAAAAAAGAAGTATTAAAAAGGTTTTAATACTTGGATTTGGTGAGATTGGGGAGTTAACATGTAAATATTTATTAACAAAAAGTGTTGAGAAAATTTTTATAGCGGTTAGAGATAAAAATAAAGTTAAAAATATGGATGATAGATTAGAATTTATAGAATTTAAAAATTGGAAAAACTATATTGAAGCTGTTGAATGTATAATTTCTGCTACCTCTGCTCCACATACTATTATAAAAAAAGGGGATATCAAGAAAAAAATGCTTATCTTTGATCTTGCGATGCCAAGGGATGTGGAGGAGGATGTGAAGTTAATAGATGGTATTGAGCTTTATGATATTGATGCTATATCAAAAATGAATGAAAATAATATCAATTTAAGATATAAGATTATGCAAGAATATAGATTTATTATTGATGATTATGTAAGTGAATTTATGAAATGGGAAAAAATATCAGAAATAATTCCTTTGATAAAAAATATTCAAGATGTTAGTAACAAAAATTATAAAGTAAGGTTGGATAAATTTATTAAAAAATATAAAAATAATAGTTTAGATTTTGAGATGGCTGAATTTTACTTTAAAAGTGTTTCAGACTATTTTGCCCATAGGATTATAAAGGTATTAAAGGAGGAATATTTAGAGGGTAGGGGAGATGAATGTATAAGAATAATAGAAAAAATAATAAAGAATTAGAGTATTTAGGAGTTAGTTTAATTTCCCCAAAAATACGAATAGGTATTATCGGAGGAGGAAGGGCAAGTCTTATAAAGACTAAATCCTTTTTAAAAAGTGGAGCTAAAGTTTATGTATTATCTAAGGATTTTTTAGATGAATTTTATAGATTAAAATATGATAATTTATACTTATTTAATGGAGAATATAGATCAGATTTTATTTTAGACAAACATATTATGGTAATAGCTTTGGATGGAGCAATTAAGGAGGAAATCATTAAAGATTGTAAACAATATAGCAAATTATATATTGATTGTAGTAATTTTTTAAATGGTAATATGGTCTCATCGATGAATGTAAGGACTAAAAATGTAACTTTAAGTTTAAATACGAATTTTGGCAATCCTAAGGCAGCAGTATTTTTATCTACAAAAATTAAAAGACTTTTAGAAAAATATGATGATTTTATTGGATATACAAGTAAATTAAGAGCTCAATTTAAAGGGAACAAAAAGACAGATTTAATGGCTTTTATCAATAGTGATGATTTTTATTACTTTTACAAAAAAGGGTATTCAGATCTTATTTTAAAAATGTTTTTGGAGGGTAATTATGATTAAGGTTGCAACTAGGAAAAGTTCCCTTGCAGAAAAACAGGCAGACATAATAATAGAGATGATAAGTGATAAATTAAATTTAGAATGTGAAAAAAGACTTTATACAACAAAAGGAGACAGAATTTTAGATGTTTCACTAGATAAAATAGGAGGAAAAGGCCTTTTTATTAAGGAAATTGAAATTGCTTTGTTAAAAAAGGAGGCCGATATAGCTGTTCATAGTTTAAAGGATGTTCCAACAGAACTTGATGATAATTTTGAGATAGCAGCAGTTCCAATAAGAGATGATGCGAGGGATGCTTTTGTTTCCATGAATGGTTTGACTTTTTTTGAGCAAAGAAGGGGCGCAAGAATTGGGACAAGCAGCATTAGAAGGGCAAAGCAGCTTTTAGCATTAAGGGGTGATATAGAGATAGTTCCTATAAGGGGAAATGTTAATACAAGAATAGAAAAAATTGAAAGAGAGAATTTAGATGGAGTTGTGCTTGCAGCTGCAGGACTAAAAAGGTTAGGAATAGATGCTATTGTAACAGAATATTTTGATATAGAAAAAATAATCCCTGCTTGTGGTCAAGGAGCTCTTTGTATTGAAACATTAAAGAATAATGAATTTTATGATATGATGAAGGTTTTAAATAAAGAAGATATAAGAATGTGTGTTGAGGCGGAAAGAAATATTATGAAATTATTAAATGGAGGATGTCATAGCTTAGTAGCTGCATATGCAAAAATTGAAGGTGATTATATTTATATTATTGGCGTAAATGAAAAAGGTGGAAAAATAATAAAGAAGGATATTGAGGGGAAAAAAGAAAATTTTTTAGAACTTTCAAGGCAGCTTGCTAAAAAACTTTGTTGATGGAGGATAATATGGGAAAAGTATATTTGATAGGTGTTGGACCTTATGATGAAGAGTTAATAACTCTCAAGGCTTTAAAAGCTTTAGAAAAATGCAATGTTGTTTTATATGATAGGCTTGTAAATAAAAATATTTTAAATTTTTTAAAAGATGATTGTAAGATTTTTTTTTGCGGCAAAGAGAGTGGCTGCCATTATAAGACCCAAGATGAAATAAACGATATGCTTGTGAAATTTGCTAAAAAGGGGGATATAGTTGGAAGAATCAAAGGAGGGGACCCTTATGTGTTTGGTAGAGGCGGTGAAGAAGCATTAAGGCTTAAGGAAGAAAATATTGAATTTGAAGTTATTCCAGGAATATCATCAGCGATAGCTGCTTTAAACTATGCAGGAGTCCCAATAACTCATAGGGGCATATCACAAAGTTTTCATGTTTTTACTGGTCATTCTGCAAATGCATTATCATATGATTGGAAGGTTATATCAAAACTTAATGGAACACTTGTTTTTTTGATGGGACTTGAAAATATAGAATATATTATAAAAAATCTTTTAAAACATGGAATAAATCCCTTAACTTTATGTGCAGTGATTTCTAAAGGAACATCTGCAAGACAAAAAGTGGTAGTATCGGAGGTTGCTAATATTATTGATAAGCTTAAAGAGGAAAAATTATCTTCGCCTGCTTTAATTGTTATTGGTGAAGTGGTTAATTTAAGAGAAAAGCTGAATTGGTTTGAAAAGAAACCCTTATTTGGTAAAAAAATTTGTATAACAAGACCAAAAGGACAAAATGAAGAATTAAAGCAAAAGTTTTTAGAGCTTGGAGCTGAGGTTGTGGAAACGCATGTTTTAAAAATAAAATCTCTTGAAGAAAACTTAAAAAATTATATTGAGGATTTAAAGAAAGCAGATTATGTTTTGTTTACTAGTGTAAATGCAGTCAATATATTCTTTAATTATTTGGTTAAACTAAGATTTGACATTAGAAATATTAAAGCCATTTTTGCTTGTATAGGAGAAAAAACGGAGAAGGAACTTATTAAAAGGGGAATTGTCCCTGAAATTGTTCCTGAACAATTTATAGCTGAAGATTTATATGAAAAATTAAGCCATAGGATTAAAGAAAAAGATTTAGTAATAATTCCGCGCTCATTAAATGCACGACCTTTTCTAAAGGAAGCATTAGAAGGAAAATGTAAAGTCATTGAGATACCTATATATAAAGTTGAAGAAATTTATTCTCATAATATACCGTTAGATGATATCGATTATTTTACATTTACAAGCCCATCTATTGTTAGGACTTTTATAAAAAATTATGGAAAAGATTATTTAATGGGTAAAAAGGTGGTTGCTATAGGACCAATTACTTCAAATGAACTTTTAAATAATGGTATTCCAAATTATGTAGCAGAAAAATATACTATCCAGGGGATAGTAGAAAAGATACTTAAGTTGGAGGGATATGATGTTTAAAAGAACGAGAAGATTGAGAAGGAATGAAAATATAAGATCACTTGTAAGGGAAACAAAGCTTTCTAAGGAGGATTTTATATATCCTATTTTTATAAAGGATGGTGAAAATATAAAAGAAGAAGTCCAATCATTACCTGGGATTTATAGATATTCTATAGATAGACTTGAAGAAATTTTAGAAGAAGTTGAAAGAGCTGGTATTAAAGGTGTTTTGCTTTTTGGAATTCCAAAAGAAAAGGATAATTGTGGGAAAGATGCATACTATGACGATGGAGTTGTTCAAAGGGCGGTTAGAAAAATAAAGGAAGTTTCAAAACTTTATGTTATAACTGATATATGCATGTGTGAATATACAGACCATGGACATTGTGGGATTATTGTTGATGGGGAGGTTGATAACGACAAAACTTTAGAATATCTTGAAAAAATAGCTCTTTCTCACGTAAAGTCAGGTGCAGATATGGTGGCACCATCAGACATGATGGATGGCAGAGTAAAAAGAATAAGAGAAGCTTTAGATAGAGAAGGATATATGAATATTCCTATAATGGCTTATTCTGCTAAATATGCTTCTGCCTTTTATGGTCCTTTTAGACAAGCAGCTGATTCTGCTCCAAAATTCGGAGATAGAAAGTCTTACCAGATGGATCCTGCTAATATAAGGGAAGCCATGATAGAGATAGCGGCGGATATAGAAGAAGGTGCAGATATAGTTATGGTAAAACCTGCCTTATCTTATCTTGATGTTATTAGATGGACAAGGGATAGGTTTGATGTTCCTATTGCAGCATATAACGTAAGCGGTGAATATGCTATGGTAAAGGCGGCTGCAAAGCTTGGATATATAGATGAAATGAAAATTGTTATGGAGATACTGACTTCTATAAAAAGGGCTGGGGCAGATATTATAATCACATATCATGCCATTGAAGCTGCAAAGTATATAGGAGGGAGACAATGAGAAATGAAATGATTTTTAATGAATCTTTAAAATATATGCCAGGCGGAGTAAATAGTCCAGTTAGAGCTTTTAAAGGACTTAATATCAATCCTCCAGTTCTAAAAAAGGGAAAAGGGCAATTTGTTTATGATGAGGATGGCAAAAAGTATGTGGATTATGTAGGAGCTTGGGGTCCAATGATACTTGGACATTGTGATGAAGAAGTATTAGAATTTGTTAAACAAACATTAGAAAATTCTATAGCCTTTGGTGCTCCTACAGAATTAGAATTAAAACTTGCCAGTTTGGTTTGTGAAACGATTGGTGTCGATATGATTAGGTTTGTTAATTCAGGAACAGAAGCTACAATGAGTGCAGTTAGGCTAGCAAGAGGATATACAAACAGAAGTTTAATTGTTAAATTTATGGGGTGCTACCATGGGCATTATGATGGATTCCTTGTTTCTGCGGGTTCAGGAGTTTTAACTCAAGGTATACCAGGAAGCTCCGGAGTTCCTCTTGATAGCATAAAAAATACTATTATAGCGGAATATAATGATATAGAAGGTATTAAGAAAATATTTGAGTCTTATGGAGATGATATTGCTTGTGTTTTAGTTGAACCTATTGCTGGAAACATGGGGGTTGTTCCGTCTAAACGAGAATTTTTAATGGAGTTAAGAAGGCTTTGCACTAATTATGGGGCTATTTTAATTTTTGATGAAGTTATGACAGGTTTTAGAGTGGCTTATAAAGGAGCAAGAGAAATTTATGGCGTAGAGGCTGATATTGTTACCTTAGGAAAGATAATAGGAGGAGGGCTTCCCTGTGGGGCTTATGCAGGGAGAAGGGAAATCATGGAGAATTTATCCCCTATAGGACCTGTTTATCAGGCGGGGACTATGTCTGGAAATCCTGTTGTGATGGCAGCAGGCTATGCAACGTTAAAAAAAATTTATGATAGTAAAAAAAGTTTTTATGATAGATTAGAGAAGACGGGATTGTTATTGGAGGAGAGTCTAAGAAAAGTTTTGAATAAAAAAGGTTTGCCTCATGTTATAAATAGGGCTGGATCTATGCTTACAGTATTTTTTACAACTCAAGATAGAGTAGAAAATTATTCCCATGCTAAAAAATGTAATATAAATATTTATAATAAATTCGCAGAGGAAATGATAAAAATGGGTAATTATGTTTCGCCATCTCAATTTGAAGCTTTGTTTATATCTATAAAACATACAGAGGAAGATATAGAAAAGTTTGTTGAAGATTTAGATAAGATAAACTTTTAAGCCCCTAAAATGGGGCACTTTATTTATGTCGAAATCTATTAATATTTAAAGAAATACTTAATAAAACGTTATTTTTTCAGAATAATAAGAATATAAGAAATTTTATAAATAAAAATTGCTTTTGTATATAAAATTTCACAGTATTAAAATAAAGTTATGTTTAAATTGGGGGCGATAGGATGGAAGAATTAGAAGGTATTATAAAAAATATAATCCATATAGACAAAAATGCTGTTGAGATGAGGGAAAGGTTTAAAAATGAAATTGAAAACAAAAAAAGGCAGATAGGAGAGGAGATTGAAAGGCTAAAAAGGGAGATTATAGATGAAAGGCTAAATGAAATCGCAAAGGAAGAGGAAGAAATCATAGTCTTAGCAAAAAAAGAAGCAGAAAAATTGCTTTTTAAGGCAGAAGAAAAGGGAAAAGAATTGGAAAAAAGTTATGATAATAAAAAAGAAGATTTGTTAAATTCAGCCTTTAATGAACTGTTTAGTTAGGTGATACTATGGATAAGAACGCTACTTATGCTGCAGTTTCAGCTAAAGTTCATGCTATGATGGGGGAATTTTTGACGGAAGAGGATTACAAAAATATTTTAAATTTAAGAACACCTTCAGAAATTGCAACTTATCTTAAGGAAAGAACTTCCTATAAGAAGGCATTCGAAGGGATTAATACTTATGAACTTCATAGGGGGCAAATAGAAATCGTCCTAAAAAAACACTTGATAGGTTATATTGATAAACTTATCCATTATTTTTATGGCGATATTAGAAACTTTATCAAATGCCTTTATATTAAGTATGAAATATTTGACCTTAAGAATATAGCAAGAAATATTCATGTTGAAAAAAATTATGATGAGGTTAGAGAGAGCTTAGTATTTGTAGGCAAATATAGATTTATCGATGTGGAAAAAATAATAAAGGCAAAAAAGGTTTCAGAACTAATTGAGGCCTTAGATGGGACGATATATTATCCTTATGTAAAAAAATTAATCGATGGAAATGAAAGGGAAAACCTTTTTAGATTTGAAATGTCCATAGATAGAGCATATTTTAATATCCTTAACGACAGTGCTAAAAAGCTTAGTAAAGAAGATAAAAATGCCTTTAATGAAATATATGGAAGTTTGGCTGATCTTTTGAACTTAAAGTGGATATATAGAAGTAAGAAGTTTTTTAATTTGACTCCCGAAGAAATATTTAATTACACAATAGATTTTGGAAATAAATTTAATTATGAAAAGATTAAAGGATTCTGCTATACAAAAGATATGGATGAGTTTTTATCAAAGGCAAGGAACACCCCATACAGCTTTTTATTCAAAGGAGATCCAAAACAGGATATTTACATGGAAAGGCGAATAAATAGATTTATGTTTTATAAGATTAAAAAGATTTTATATACACGAAACTTAAATCTCTCCTTAGTTCTTGCATTTTTAGAGTTAAAGGAATTTGAGATATTTGATATTATCTCTATGCTAGAATGCGTAAGGTATGCTTTGAGCTTTGATGAGGCGAAAACATATCTTATAAGAAATATTTAGGGGTGGGAAAATGGCAGTTGCGAAGATGGAGATGATCAATATAATAGGTCATTTTGATTACTTAGATGAGGTTTGCAAAAGGATAGTTTTATCGGAATCTATCCATATGCTAAACGCAATTAACGAAATCAATGAAAACAATTTCCCCATTATGAATGTGGAGGATATAAATGCGATTGCAAATATCAACTATATAAGGCCGTATAATCTTAGAAATGACTATAAAGAAATAGAGAAAAAATTCAATTTAATATCGGGTATATTTGGCACAAAGAAAAAGATAAAATTTGAACATTTTAAGGAAGAATATAAGTTTAAAGAAGAGGAAGAATTCATAAATAATCTTTATGAAATGATAAAAGAAAAGTCTAAGGAATATGAAAACCTTAAAAGGGAAGAGGCTGAACTTGACAATTTAATAACATATATTATCCACCTTAAGGATTTGAATTTTAGGATAAATGATATATTAAATATGGAGTTTATAGATTTTAAGATAGGAAAGATAAATAAATATGACCTTCAAAAAGTTAAGAAAAACTATGAAAATATACCCGGTATAGTTTTAAAAATAAATCAAAATCCTGATTATTCCTTTATTTTGATTTTTTATCCAAAGGCCGTTGAAAATGAGATGATAAAGATATTAAACTCAATTAATTTTGAAGAATTCAAAATAAAGTTTAAATTTGAAGGAACCCCTAAGGATTGGTTAGCGGAAATAGAAAAAAGAAAACAAGAGATTGAAAAAAGAATAAATGAGCTTACCGATGATATATCGGAGATAAAAGAAGCTAATTTCGAAAGGATAGAAAAATTTTATTCAAGGCTTGTTATGGAAAATAGGATAGAAGAGATCAAACAAAATATTGCTGTAACCAATGAATTTTTTTATCTTTCAGGTTGGGTTCCCGCAGTTTTTAAAAGAAGGGTTAAAAGGAGTTTAGAAGATTTAGAGGAAAAGCTCATTATAATATACAAACCAATTAAGGAGATTAGAGAGGGACTTGCACCCCCAACGTATTTAAAAAATGGATATCTGTTAAGGCCCTTTGAATCCATAGTTAAACTTTATGGAATTCCATCTTATAACGAACTTGACCCAACTTCGTTTGTTGGGATTAGTTATATGCTTTTATTTGGTGCTATGTTTGGAGATGTGGGACAGGGACTTGTTCTGTTTTTGATTGGCGAATTTTTGAATAGAAGAAAAAGAAGACCTAATCTTGGTGGGGTTCTGGCACGACTTGGGATAAGCTCAACATTTTTTGGCTTTATCTATGGAAGTATATTTGGATTTGAAGATGTTCTTAAAACATATGTAGTAAAGCCTATGATTGAAATAGAGAAAATGTTGATTTATTCGATTGCCTTTGGCGTGATTTTGCTCTCTGTAGGCTTTATATATAACCTTGTAAATTGCTTTAGAAATAAAGATATTGAAGAAGGGCTCTTTAGTAGAAATGGGGTTGCGGGATTAGCTTTTTATTGGCTTTTACTCTACTACATCATTGTAAAGGTTGAAAATATAAGACCTATAATCTCAAGCGGGGCAATACTTTTCCTTTTAATTTTTAATCTTCTTCTAATATTTTTTAAAGAGCCTCTTGCAAATTTAATAAAGGGAGAAAAAAGGCTCTATAGACATTCGGCATCGGATTACTATATTGAAGAAGGTTTTGGTATCCTTGAAACTTTACTTAGTATCCTGTCTAATACATTATCCTTTATAAGGGTTGGAGCCTTTGCAATAAACCATGTCGGACTGTTTATAGCCTTTGAAACCATTGCTGAAATGATTAGAAATGGAGTTGCAAGCGCCTTAATGCTTGTTTTAGGAAACTTAGTAATTATAGGGCTTGAGGGCCTTATAGTGTTTATTCAAGGTCTAAGGCTTGAATACTATGAACTTTTTAGCAAATTCTTTAAAGGAAATGGATATGAATATACACCAATAAGCATAAGGGGGTAATAAAATGTTTATCTTTGTTATATTAGCAACACTAATAGTTATTTTTACACTTACAAAGGGAGTTTTAGCTCTAAAGGATAATATGAAAAAGGATGAATTTAAAAAGCATTTAAAGCTAAACGTATCATCCTTTGTTGCCATTTTAACTGCCTTTATAATTATGGCGATTCCTCAGGTTGCCCATGCTGCAGCTGAAGGAAACGGAGCAGCGGGATTAGGTTTTATTGCTGCAGGACTTAGCACAGGGCTTGCTGCAATAGGTGCAGGATACGCTGTTGGTGCGGTAGGTTCATCTGCCCTTGGGGCTGTTTCGGAGGATCCTAAAATACTTGGAAAAACTTTAATATTTGTTGGTCTTGCAGAAGGTATTGCAATATATGGGCTTATAATCTCAATAATGATATTAGGAAGACTAAGGTGATATCATGAAAATATTTTTGATTTCCGACAGCCATGATACTTTGGTTGGAATGAGACTTGCTGGGATAAAGGGTGTTTTAGTTTCTTCGAAGGAGGAAGGAGAGGCAGAGTTTAAAAGGGCAATTAAGGATAAGGAAATTGGAATAATAGTTTTAACTGAAAGATTGGCTTCGAAGATAAGACACCTTGTAAATGAGGTAAAGATCAATCAGGAAATGCCGCTTATAATTGAAATTCCAAATAGAAAAGGCAGCATAAGGGATGATGATTATCTTGTTAAGTATATTAAAGAGTCCGTTGGGATAAAAATCTGAGGTGATTTATATGGTAACTATTGAAGAAAAGATAAGGCTGTTTACAGAGCTTGTTTATCAAAAAATAGAGAAGGAAAATAAAGAGGAAATTGAAAGATTTAACGAGAGATTTAAAAACCTTATAGAGGAAAAGAAAAGGGAGTTTGAAGAGGAATTCAATAGGGTGAGGGATGAAAGGATAAAAAAGGCTAACGAAGAGGCACAAAGGATTGTATCAAAGGCAAAATATGAGGAGAAAAGAATACTTCTTAAAAAAAGGGATGAAGTTTTTAATAAGTTTTTTGAGGATTTAAAGATAAAATTAGAAGAATATACTAAAAGCAATCAATATAAAGATTGGCTTTTGGATAGTTTGAAAAAGGCTCTTGAAAATAAAAATTTTAAATTGATTTTAACCAATAAAGACTTTGAATTATTAAAGCCTTATTTAAATGGATTTAAAGTTGAATTTGATGATAGCTTAATTGGAGGATTTATTTTGGAAGATGAAAATAGGATAAGAATAGATCATTCTTTGAAGGCATTAATGGAGGATAAAAAGGAAAAAATAGGCCAGATACTTTTTTCTAATCTTTAGGTGGTGGGATTATGGATAACGGGATTATAACATATATAAACGGTCCGGTAATTAAAGCAAAAAACATGAAAAATTTTAGAATGAGGGAAATGGTGGCAGTTGGTGAGAAAAAATTAATAGGTGAAGTGATTTCTATTTATGAAGACTTTGGAACAGTCCAGGTCTACGAAGAGACGGCAGGACTTAAAATTGGTGAATTTGTTTATCCTACAGGTAAACCTTTATCCGTTAAACTTGGACCTGGAATAATTGGAAATATATTTGATGGCATAGAAAGGCCACTAAATAAAATAAAGGAATACAGTGGAAATTTTATAAACGAGGGAATAGGGCTTATCTCGATAGATCCTAACAAAAGATGGAAAGTCAATTTTTTAGTAAAAGAAGGAGAATATCTTGAAGAAGGACAGCCCTTTGCCTATGTTGAGGAAACACCCCTTATAAAGCATTATATTATGGTTCCTCCTAAAGTAAAGGGGAGGGTAACATATGTTGCAGCAGATAGTGAATACTGTATTGAGGATGTCATTTTAAAGCTGCAGGATGATAAAGAATATGAACTTAAGATGTATCAGGAGTGGCCGGTTAGAATTCCAAGGCCGGTAAAAAGGAGATTCCCAATCGAAAAGCCCCTTATAACTGGTCAAAGAGTAATAGATACCTTTTTCCCTATTGCAAAGGGGGGAACTGCAGCAATCCCAGGAGGATTTGGAACAGGAAAAACCATGACTCAGCATCAGCTTGCTAAGTGGAGCGATGCCGATGTTATTGTTTACATTGGCTGCGGTGAAAGAGGAAATGAGATGACGGAGGTTTTGGAGGATTTTCCAAAACTTATTGACCCTAATTCCAATCTTCCTCTTATGAATAGAACCATCCTTATTGCCAATACATCAAATATGCCAGTTGCTGCAAGGGAAGCGTCGATATATACAGGCATTACTATTGCGGAATATTTTAGGGATATGGGATATAACGTTGCAATAATGGCAGATTCAACATCAAGATGGGCGGAGGCCCTAAGGGAAATATCAGGGCGTCTTGAGGAAATGCCGGCAGAGGAAGGCTATCCTGCTTATCTTGCTTCAAGGCTTGCGGAGTTTTATGAAAGGGCCGGGTATGTTGAAACCCTTTCAGGCAAAGAGGCCTCTGTTTCTATAATTGGGGCTGTATCTCCAGCTGGAGGCGATTTTTCAGAGCCTGTTACTCAAAATACAAAAAGGTTTGTAAGTGTATTTTTGAGTCTTGATAGAAATCTTGCCTATTCAAGGCATTATCCGGCTATAAATTGGCTATCAAGTTATAGCGGGTATTTGTCCCTTCTTAATGATTGGTATAGGAAAAATGTCAGCGAAGATTTCTTTAAGCTAAGGGGAGAAATGCTAAAGGTTCTTCAGGAGGAAAATAAGCTTTTAGAAATTGTAAAACTTGTTGGAGAGGACGTTCTTCCGGACGACCAAAGGTTAATTTTAGAGGTTGCAAGGCTTATAAAAATAGGCTTTCTCCAGCAAAATGCCTACCATCCCGAAGACACCTATGTTCCTTTACATAAGCAATATAATATGCTAAGGATGATTAAGCTATTTTATGACAAGGCACTATTTGCTATTAAAAAGGGAGTTCCAATAGGAAAAATAAGACAGATGAAGGGCTACAGTGAAATATTAAAGATGAAATACTCTATTCCTAATGAATATAAAGATGAATTTGATAATTTACAAAGAAATATAGAGGAAGAATTCAGCCAAATTTTAAAGTCCTATGAAGGTGATTGATATGCAAAAGGAATTTTTACATGTAGAAAAAATAGAGGGACCACTTTTAATCCTATCCGAAGTTGAAGATGTTTCCTATGATGAAATAGTTGAAATAAAAACAAGGGATGGAATAAAGCATGGGAAGGTAGTTCAGCTTTATGAGGATAAGGCAATAATTCAAGTTTTTGAAACAACATCAGGGCTATCTGTAAAGGATGTTGCGGTTAAATTTACTGGAAAGCCTCTTGAAATTAGCCTATCAAAGGATATTTTAGGGAGAATATTTAATGGGTTTGGAGTTCCGATTGATGGTGGAGGGCCTATATTTTCTCCAATTAAAATGAATGTAAACGGAAGACCGATAAACCCGGTTGCAAGAAAATATCCAAGAAACTACATCCAAACGGGTATTTCAGCAATAGACCTTCTTACAACATTAATTAGAGGACAAAAGCTTCCAATATTTTCAGGAAATGGACTTCCTCATAACGAAATTGCAGCTCAGATTATAAACCAGGCCAAAATAGCAGATGGGGAAAATTTTGCCATTGTTTTTGGTGCTATGGGAATAAAGCATGATGATGCCCATTATTTTACCAAAATGTTTGAGGAGTCAGGGGTTTTAGAGAGGGTTGTAATGTTTTTAAATCTTGCTGATGATCCTGTTGTTGAAAGGATCGTAACCCCAAGGTGTGCCCTTACGGCTGCAGAATACCTTGCCTTTAATGAGGATATGCATGTTTTGGTGGTTTTAAGCGATATGACAAGTTATTGTGAGGCGTTAAGGGAGATATCCTCTGCAAGGGAGGAGGTCCCTGGAAGGAAGGGTTATCCAGGATACTTATATTCCGACCTTGCCTCTATATATGAAAGGGCAGGAATTATTGAAGGTTCTAAAGGCTCAATAACACAAATTCCAATCCTTACAATGCCAAATGATGATATAACCCATCCTGTCCCAGACCTTACAGGATATATAACCGAAGGACAAATAGTTCTAAGCAGAGAAATATATCAAAGGAATATATATCCTCCTATAAACATTCTTCCATCCCTTTCAAGGCTTATGAAGGATGGTATAGGTGAAGGATATACAAGGGAGGATCATCCTTCTGTTGCAAATCAAGTTTTTGCATCCTATACAAAATATCAAGAGGTTTTGGCCCTTGCCCAGGTTATAGGGGAGGATGAGCTATCAAGTATAGACAAAAAATATATGGAATTTGGAAGGGCCTTTGAGGATAAATTTTTAAAACATGATTTTTATGAGGAAAGAAGTATTATAGAGTCAATCGATTTAGCCTGGTCTATTTTATCCATCCTTCCCAAGAATGAACTTGATAGAATAGAACCAAAACTTTTGGATAAATATTATAAGGGGTGATTAGATGGAAAATATAGCCCCTACCAAATCCAATCTTATGAAGGCTAAATCATCCTTAGAATTTTCAAAAAAGGGATTTGAACTTTTAGATCAGAAAAGGAATGTCTTAATAAGGGAAATAATGGGCCTTGTGGATAAGTCAAAGGAAATACAAAAAAGGGTAAATGAGCTGTTTAAAGAGGCCTATGAGGCCCTTCAAATGGCAAACATTACTATGGGGATTCAATTTGTTGAGGATATTGCGTCGACTGTTCCTGAGGTGGAGGAGTTTGAGATTATTTTTAAAAGCGTTATGGGGGTTGAGGTTCCTATAGTAAAGCATTCGAAGGAGATGGAAAGGCCAAGCTATAGTTTTTACCAGACCAACTCAGCCCTTGATGTTGCCTTTACTAAGTTTCAAGAGGTAAAACTTTTATTATTTGAACTTGCAGAGATTGAAAATGCAGTCTTTAGGCTTGCCCATGATATTAAAAAGACTCAAAGGAGGGCAAATGCCCTTGAAAATATACAAATACCCAAATATGAAAACTTGGTAAAATCCATTCAGGAGGTCCTTGAGGAGAAGGATAGGGAGGACTTTTTTAGGCTTAAGGTTGTAAAGAAAAAAAGATTAAAGAAGCAAAAAACCCCCTAAAGGGGGTAGCTTTTATTTTTTTATACTTCTTCTATAAGTAGGGTTATATTCTGTCCAGCCGTCAAGGCCGGTATCCCTTTCTATTGCAAGATGAAATGCGTTTATTTCTGCACTTGCTTTATCGGCGTTATGGACTGCTATTGCTTCTATTGTCATGGGAAGAACCGGAGAGCCCATATCAAGGGTTCCGTGGTGGGATAGAATACAGTGGATAAGGTCGTATTTTAAATCGTTTGGAAAATCTTTTATTTCGCTAATTGCCCTGCTTACAAGGTCTGCACCAAGGGAAATATGGCCGAGTAAACGTCCTTTAGTTGTATATTTGTTTTCGGGAAAGCTTGAAAGTTCATATATTTTACCGATGTCATGAAGTAGTGCCGCAGCAACGGCTATGTCGTATTTAATGTAGCTAAATATTTTACAGTAGCTTTGAATAAGCTTTACAACCTCTATCGTATGCTGTGCAAGGCCACCTTGGTAGGCATGATGTATTTCTGCACCTGCTGCCTTTTTATAAAAGTGTTTTTTAACATCTGGCATTGCAAATATGTTTTCTAAAAGGGTTTTTATAAAAGGATTGCTTATAGTTGATATAATATTATTTATCTCAAGAACCATATCGTTTTCATTAACATAGCCTGATGGAAGAATTGAGTTTAAAAGTTCCTGCGAGGGATTCCATATTCTTTGGATGCTGTTTATGTGCAGCTGAAGGCTGCCCTTAAAATCCCTTGCTATTCCTGATATATAGGCAAGACACCCAGGGATAATTTCTTCACCGATTTTTTCATCATCGTTCCAGATTTTAGAGTCATAGTTTTTAAGGCCTATGCTAACTTGAAGATGATAGTAGTTTTTGTTGTTTTGGTCGGTTTTTCTAGTTATTTGCCTTACAGCAACAGCTATATTTTCAAATTTTTGATTTACATTTAGCTGCATAAAATCACCTCGAATTATATTATACATATAGCCTTGAGCATAATTTTAAAGCCTTGAAATTACTAGCCTGCTATGGCTAAATTTTTTTATCACTCACAAATATATTTCATAGGATTTCCTCCTTTTTTGTCGAATTATATTAATATAACAACATTCAATTTAACAACAAAAAGGAGGAAATCTCTATGTATCAACGTCAAGAAATTTTTAACATTATTGAATTTTTTACTTCTCAAAAACTTATCAATTTTTATACAACCCTCTTTGAAAATCTTGATTTATCTCCATTACCAGATAAGGTCCCCTCTAAATACGGCCCTACTGGGTTTTCTCGCCATGCTCTTTTCAGAGCCTTTATTGTCATGAAATGTGAAAAATTTGCTCAAGTTACTGAACTTAAAGATTTCTTAGAAAATAATTTAATCATTGCTAAGCTTTGTGGGTTCGATATCCTTAAGCCTTTACCTTCTTACTCAGTTTTTCAAAGATTCATTAAAAATTTGTCTAACTCTTATCTTAAAGAAATCATGAAAAATCAAGTTAATATTCTTAAAGAGTTAGGTTTTATTGATAACAAATTTATTTCTGTTGATGCTACTCCCGTTAAGGCTAATACTAAATTTAATAATCCTAAGTCCTTTTCAAAAAACAAATTTTCTAAAAATAATCCACCTTCTTCTGATAAAGATTGTAAGTTAGGAGTTCATACTGCCAATAACTCCATCAATGTTAAAGCTTCTGAGGATAAGCCTAATAACTCAAAGAAAAAATATGAATTCTACTGGGGTTACAAAAATCATGTTATTTGTGATGCTATATCTGGTCTCCCTATTGCTGAATTTACTACTACTGCTGATGTTAATGAAGTTTCTAATCTTATAGAAATCCTTGCTACCACAAATGAGTGGTTTTCTCTTGAAGGCAGTTACATTATTGCTGATAAAGGCTATGATTCAAAACAAAATCATGATTTCATTCGTAATACCCTTAAAGGTCATGCCTTCATCCCCTTAAATAAGCGTGGCACTAAGAAAAAGAACTTAACATCAACTGGTAATGTCATTTGTGATGCTGGTTT
>NZ_CAKP01000095.1 GCF_000297115.1 Caloramator australicus RC3
ATTTCTACTTCGTCTCCTACCTTCAATACTCCTCTTTCTACTCTTCCTGTCGCAACCGTTCCTCTTCCTGTGATTGTAAATACGTCTTCTACAGGCATTAAGAATGGCTTATCCTTATCTCTTTGTGGTGTTGGAATGTAGCTGTCTACTGTGTCCATTAGCTTAAGTATCTTTCCGCACCATTCGCAGTCTCTGCTTCCGCATCCGCATTCAAGTGCCTTTAATGCTGATCCTACTACGATTGGTGTGTCGTCCCCTGGGAATTCATATTGATTTAATAGGTCTCTAATTTCCATTTCAACAAGGTCGATAAGTTCTGGGTCGTCTACCATGTCTGCCTTGTTTAGGAATACTACAATGTATGGAACGCCTACCTGTCTTGCAAGTAGTATGTGTTCTCTTGTCTGTGGCATTGGACCGTCTGCTGCACTTACAACTAAGATCGCTCCGTCCATTTGCGCTGCCCCTGTAATCATGTTCTTTACGTAGTCAGCGTGACCTGGACAGTCAACGTGTGCATAGTGTCTTGTTTCTGTTTCGTATTCAACGTGTGCTGTGTTGATTGTTATTCCTCTTTCCTTTTCTTCTGGTGCCTTATCTATTTCGTCGTATCTTGTTGCTTGTGCTCTTCCATACTTTGATAATACAAATGTTATCGCTGCTGTTAATGTTGTCTTACCATGGTCAACGTGTCCTATTGTCCCTATGTTTACGTGTGGCTTGGTTCTCTCAAA
>NZ_CAKP01000094.1 GCF_000297115.1 Caloramator australicus RC3
TTGTTATCAATAAAACCTAACTCTTTAAGAATATTAACTTGATTTTTCATGATTTCTTTAAGATAAGAGTTAGACAAATTTTTAATGAATCTTTGAAAAACTGAGTAAGAAGGTAAAGGCTTAAGGATATCGAACCCACAAAGCTTAGCAATGATTAAATTATTTTCTAAGAAATCTTTAAGTTCAGTAACTTGAGCAAATTTTTCACATTTCATGACAATAAAGGCTCTGAAAAGAGCATGGCGAGAAAACCCAGTAGGGCCGTATTTAGAGGGGACCTTATCTGGTAATGGAGATAAATCAAGATTTTCAAAGAGGGTTGTATAAAAATTGATAAGTTTTTGAGAAGTAAAAAATTCAATAATGTTAAAAATTTCTTGACGTTGATACATAGAGATTTCCTCCTTTTTGTTGTTAAATTGAATGTTGTTATATTAATATAATTCGACAAAAAAGGAGGAAATCCTATGAAATATATTTGTGAGTGATAAAAAAATTTAGCCATAGCAGGCTAGTAATTTCAAGGCTTTAAAATTATGCTCAAGGCTAATATAATGTTTTAAGGAGGTGAAATGGTATGGGAATAAGATTAAGTGAAATTCTAGATCTTGAAATTGTTAATATCTATAATGGCTATAAATACGGATATATTGGTGATAGTGAATTGGTTTTTAATAAAAAAACAGGAGAAATAGTTAATGTATTAGTAGAAGATGATAAAGGCAGACTATTATTTTTTAAAGGGAGGGATTTTATCGAAATTCCTTGGAATACTAAAATAAAGATAGGAGAAAAAACATTGATAATCGATTATAAAGAATAATTTTATTTTTTATCACACTTCCCCCAAAAAAGATGTATAATATATTATGGATTTATGTTAGTAGCCACAGGATTAAGGGGGAATATTCATGAAAATAGTCGTTCAAAAATTTGGAGGAACTTCGGTAGCAACCCAACAGAGGAGAGAAATGGTTGCAGATAGGATTATAGATGCAATTGATAGGGGATATAAGCCAGTCGTTGTTGTTTCTGCAATTGGAAGAAAAGGCGATCCTTATGCAACAGATACCCTTTTATCATTGATTAACAATGGAAATTGCAGTATAAGCAAAAGAGAGGTAGACCTTCTTTTATGTTGCGGTGAGATAATTTCAGCTGTAGTTATGGCTGAAACATTAGAAAAGAGGGGCTATAATGTAACAGTTTTGACAGGTGGTCAGGCTGGAATTATTACCAATAATGATTTTGGAAATGCAGAAGTATTAAAAGTAGAAACGAAAAAAATAATGGACTTGCTTTATTCAGGCGTTATTCCTATTGTTACAGGCTTTCAAGGTATGACACAGGAGGGGGATTTTACTACCCTTGGTAGAGGTGGAAGTGATGTTACAGGTGCTATTTTAGGGGAAGCTCTTAAGGCAGAGTTTATCGAAATATATACGGATGTCGATGGTATTATGACTGCTGATCCAAGGATAGTTCCTGATGCTAAGGTGATCAATAGAATTAGTTATAACGAAGTTTTTCAGTTTGCAGATCAAGGAGCAAAGGTAATACATCCTAAAGCAGTTGAGTATGCAATGAGGGGAAATATTCCTTTGTATATTAAAAATACATTATCAAATGCTCCAGGAACGATAATTACTTCCTCGAGGGAAAGTAGAAATAAAATAATAACAGGAATAACCCATATGTCAAATAGATCACAGGTTAGTGTCCACTTTAATGAAGATGATAGCAATGAAATATTCGATATTCTTGCTGATAATAAAATAAGCATTGATTTAATAAACGTATTTCCTAAATATAAAGTATTTACTGTAGATACAAAAGATATCTATAAGGTAGAAGAAATATTAAAAGAGTTAAAGCTAGAATATAATATTATAAATAATTGTAGTAAAATAGCTGTTATAGGTAACGGTATGAAGGGTGTCCCTGGTGTTATGGCTAAAATATTAAAAACATTAAATGAAAATGGAATTAAGGTTTTGCAAACAGCGGATTCTCATTCTACCATCTGGTGTCTAGTCAAAGATGAGGATACGATTAAAGCTATAAATCTTTTACACAAAGCCTTTGAACTATAAAAAATGTTTAAAGCCTTGCAAAATGCAAGGCTCAGATTGTAGACAAACGTTCTTTGATGTTTATACTTTGCAAGAGCCCCGTGAATGGATTTCAAAAAGGCATCTCTCATAAGCTTTAGCAATTCTTGCTTTTCGACTTTTCAAAAGTCCGTAATTCTGCACACGGACGTGCAGAGCCGAGTGGCCGACACGGATGTCGGCTCACGAGGGTAGGACTTTTGAAAACAAAGAAAAGCTTAGAATTGCTTAGCGAAATGAGCGAATGCCAGGGAAATCCTTCACGGGGCTTATCCAAAAAATAACTTTTTTCAACAGTCTGAGCCTTGCAAAATGCAAGGCTTTTTGCATTATTATTTTACTTATTGGTTAAACTATTATTGAAAAAGTGAGGTGATGATATGCCAAAAAAGAAAAAAGAAGAATTAACTGTAGTTAAAGAGGAGGAAAAAAAAGAAAAGTTGGAAGAAAATCAAAATCTAGAGAATTTAAAGGAAGTTGGTAGCCCCAATATTCCTGATATTAGTTCAGACATTTTTCCGATTACTATTATAGGTCAAATAGAAGGGCATACAGTTTTACCACCTCAGACAAAAACTACAAAATATGAACATCTTTTGCCTCAATTAGTTTCTATTGAGGAAAATCCAAACATTAAAGGTGTTTTAGTTATTTTAAACACTGTTGGTGGTGATGTTGAAGCAGGTCTTGCGATTGCAGAAATGATAAACAGCCTTTCAAAACCTACGGTTTCACTTGTGATAGGAGGAGGGCATAGCATAGGCGTTCCTCTTGCAGTAGCTACAAACTATTCTTTCATTTCACCAACCGCAACAATGACTATACATCCAATTAGAATGAATGGATTAGTAATAGGGGTCCCACAGACATTTGAATATTTCAGTAAAATGCAGGATAGGATATTAAACTTTATAGTTAGAAACTCTAAAATAACAAAAGAAAGATTAAGGGAAATGATGCTTCAAACAGATGAATTATTAAACGATATGGGGACGATATTAATAGGTAAGCAGGCGGTTGAAGAAGGATTAATTGATGAGGTGGGAGGAATAAGTCAAGCAATAAAAAAATTAAAAGAAATGATAAATCAAAGGCTTGAATAAAACGCCTTTGATTTATTTTCTTTTTGTGTTATAATTTTTTTACTTTGTGAAGGGAATTTTATTTGGATATAGAAATAATACTATGGGGTGATAGGATGGGTAAAAGGAAAAATAAAAACAATCAAGTTATTTATGATATTTATGGAATAATACTAATAGCTTTTTCCTTACTATTCTTAATTAGTATAATGATTAAACCAACAGGAATGATTGGAAAATTTTTTGTTGACTTTTTCTTTGGTGCAGTGGGCCTTGGGGCGTATATTTTGCCATTCATAACGATTCTAATTGGAATAGCTATGATTTTAAACAAAAGCTCACTAAAAATAAGACAAAGATTTATATCTATTGTATTTGCTATTTATTCTCTCCTGCTTCTTGGCCATTTAAGATATTCTAATAATTTTAAGGCTAAAAAGCTGACTCAAAGAATATACGAGGCTTATAAATTAGGAATTAATAAAAAAGGTGGAGGTATTATCTCAGAATTAGTTGATTTTCCCCTCCTTTTGTTATTCGGTGAGATAGGATCTTACATATTTATTATTTCTAGCATTTTAGTTTTTTTAGTTTTAGCAACTGAAAAGCCTGTTAAGGATATTTTATTATTTTTAATACAACCATTTAAAAAGATAAATATTAAGAAAAAAGAAAAAGAAATTGAGAGTTTTGATGATGACCTTCATGATAAAGATGAAGAAAAAGCAACGAACAATGATTTATTAAATGACGAAAAGGTAAATGTCCAAAACACTAATGTAAATAATGAAGCTTCTTATAAAGATGATTTTATAGGAGTTAATGAAAGAAGTGTTAACAAAGCAAAAGAAAAGATAAAGATTAATCTATCTGCAGAAAATATATCAACTTGTAATATAAAATATACATTTCCACCCATAGAACTTCTTAATGAAAATAGAACAAAAATCAATGGAAATGATAAGAAAGAGTTGCTAATGAGTGCAAGGTCCTTAGAAGAAACCCTTGCAAGTTTTGGAATAGATGCTAAAGTAACTCAAGTGACAAAGGGACCATCCGTAACTAGATACGAATTGCATCCTGGAGTAGGGGTTAAGGTTAGCAAAATAGTTAATTTATCCGATGATATTGCATTAAATCTTGCAGCACCCAGCGTTAGAATTGAGGCACCAATCCCTGGAAAATCAGCCATTGGCATAGAGGTTCCAAATAAGGAGGTAACTCCTGTCTATCTTAGAGAAGTTATTGAGTCTGATGAATTTCAGCAATTTAATTCATCTTTGGCATTTGCCCTAGGTAAGGATATTAGTGGCAGATGCATTGTTGCTGATATAGCAAAGATGCCCCATTTATTGATTGCAGGGGCTACAGGATCAGGTAAAAGCGTTTGTATTAACACACTGATAACAAGCTTGATTTATAAATCATCTCCAAACGATGTTAAAATGCTTCTAATAGATCCAAAAGTTGTAGAGCTATCCGTATATAATGGAATTCCTCATTTAATAATACCTGTAGTAACAGAACCACGTAAGGCAGCTTCAGCTTTAGAATGGGCGGTTTCAGAAATGACCTCTAGGTATAAGTTATTTGCTGATAATAATGTCAGAAATATAGAAAGTTATAATAAACTGATGGAAGATGTATCGCCTGAAAATAAACTGCCTAAAATTGTAATAATAATCGATGAGCTTGCTGATCTTATGATGGTAGCTCCAAATGAAGTCGAAGATTCCATAACAAGGCTTGCTCAGATGGCAAGAGCTGCAGGAATACATCTTGTTATTGCAACCCAAAGGCCTTCCGTTGATGTAATAACTGGGGTTATTAAAGCTAATATTCCATCAAGGATATCCTTCGCTGTTTCAAGCCAGATAGATTCGAGGACGATATTAGATATGGCAGGCGCTGAAAAATTATTGGGTCGTGGTGATATGCTATTCCTTCCGATTGGAGAAAACAAACCAATTAGAATACAAGGAGCCTTTATCTCTGAAAAAGAAGTTGAAAATATAGTTGAATACTTAAAGAAAACATTTAATACAGAATATGATATGGATATTATGGAAAAAATTAAAGAAGGTAAAGAAATTGCAAATAACTATGATGATAACGATGAATTATTGCCACAAGCAATTGAGCTTGCTATAGATCTTGGTCAAATTTCTGCTTCTATGTTGCAAAGAAGATTTAGGATTGGATTTAATCGAGCAGCTAGGCTAATAGATGAAATGGAAAAAAGGGGTATTATCGGACCCCAAGATGGAAGTAAACCAAGACAAGTATTAATAGATAAAAATAATTACTAGGGCAATGCCCTAGTTTTAAATTTTAAAAGAAAATGTTGTCGAATTTAAGTGCTTTTGCTATTATATATATGTTAATTATTTTGTAGAATCATATATATTAATGTATTATTATGAAAAAACAAGAAAAAATGAAAAATAATATGCAAAATAAAGGATGTGAAAGATAATTTCAAAAATTACCCAGGAAATAATAAGGAGATGATTTGACATGTTTAATGTAGGTTTTGTGTCACTTGGATGCGATAAAAATAGAGTAGATGCAGAGATAATGCTTTCGTTATTATCTAAGAATGGATATAATATTACAAACAAGGAAGAAGATGCTGATGTAATTATTGTTAATACATGTGGCTTTATAGAGTCTGCTAAAATGGAATCCATTGAAACCATATTAGAAATGTCTAAAAATAAAGAAGGTAGGTGTAAATCCCTCATAGTTACAGGATGTATGGCTCAAAGATATAGGGATGAATTATTAAAGGAGATGCCAGAAATAGATGCAATTGTTGGCGTTGGTAGCTATCGGGATATATGCAATATAGTTGATAGGACATTAAAGGGAGATAAAGGGATAATAAAAACTGATTCGATTGATTATATTTTAGATATGGAGGAAAGGATACTTACTACGCCAAGTCATTATGCATACCTTAAAATTGCAGAGGGATGTAATAATAATTGTTCCTATTGTATAATACCTAAACTTAGGGGGAAGTTTAGAAGTAAAAAAATGGAAGATATATTAAATGAAGCAAATTCACTTGCAAATATAGGAGTAAAAGAACTGATATTAATTGCCCAAGATACTACGCTTTATGGAGTTGACCTTTATGGTAAAAAAATGATATCAAATTTATTAAAAGAATTAGAAAAAATTGATGGAATAGAATGGATAAGACTAATGTATTGTTATCCTGAAGAAATTACAGACGAACTGATTGATACAATAAAAAATAGTAAAAAGATACTTCATTATTTTGACATCCCCCTTCAGCACATAAGCAACAAGATATTAAGGAGAATGAATAGAAGAACAACCAAGGAGCAAATAATCGATTTAATAACAAAAATTAAATTTTCTATTCCAGATGCTATTATAAGAACTTCAATAATCGTCGGCTTTCCAGGTGAAACTGAAGAGGATTTTAACGAGTTAAAGGAATTTTTAAATGAATATCAACTAGATAGGGTTGGAATTTTTACTTATTCCCCAGAAGAAAATACTCCAGCCTTTTATATGGAGGATCAAATCGATGATGACATTAAAGAAAAAAGAAGAGATATTTTAATGCAGAATCAAGCCCATATATCGGCATCAAAAAACCAAAAATTAGTTGGGGAAATAATTGATGTAATAATAGACGGTGTTAATAAAAAGGGATTGTTCTATGGAAGAACCTATGGAGATGCCCCTGAGATAGATCAAAATGTATTTATTAAAGGGACAAATTTAAATAAAGGAGATATTGTTAAAGTTAAAATAACTAAATCATATACTTATGATTTGATGGGAGAGGTTGTTGAGGTATGAATTTAGCAAATAGGTTAACTATATTACGAATTATTTTGGTCCCTGTATTTTTATTTTTTATTGCAGTAAGGATAAAATATGGTAATGTGTTGGCTGCTATTATATTTATTATTGCTGCAATAACTGATACATTAGATGGATATATAGCGAGAAAAAGGAAGGAAATAACTAAATTTGGCAAGTTCATGGATCCTCTTGCGGATAAGCTAATTGTTACAGCTGCCTTAATTTCATTAGTTGAATTAGGGAAAATAGCCTCTTGGGCTGTTATGATTATTGTAGCAAGGGAATTTGCTGTAACCGGATTAAGGTCATTAGCTGCATCGGAAGGACGCATAATAGCAGCAAGCAAGTGGGGAAAGGCAAAAACTGTTTTTCAAATTATTGCTATTATAGCATCCTTATTAGGTCTTCCCTTTAGTAACATTTTGATGTGGATTGCAATAATAATAACGATAATCTCTGGAGTGGATTATTTTTCGAAAAATATAGACGTAATTGATTTTAAATCATAATACTTAAGTAATTAGGTATTTATATTGTTAAGCCCTGTGAAGGATTTTTATATATGTTCTGAGCCTAGCAATTATTATTGCTGAAGCTTAAATCCTTCAGGGGCTAATTTGTTTACTTTAAATAAAGTAATTCTTTGTATTAATCATAATTTATATTATCATAAATGATACTATATGTTTAAAATTATCACTTATTGAGAATAATCTATAAAAATTATATTATTTTTCAAAATCAACCTAAATTTATTGACCTAAAATTTAAAATAATGTATAATACTAAAAGAACAAATGTTCGCAAAGGAGAGATATAAATGAATAATGAAAAAATAAAAGCTTTGGAATTGGCAATAAGCCAGATTGAAAAGCAATTTGGAAAAGGGTCAGTGATGAAATTAGGCGAGAATTCAAAATTAAATATTGAAGCTATCTCTACTGGTTCATTGGATCTTGATATAGCTCTTGGCATCGGCGGCGTTCCAAGGGGAAGAATTGTTGAAATTTTTGGTCCAGAATCATCTGGTAAAACAACAGTTGCCCTTCATATAATAGCAGAAGCCCAAAAATTAGGTGGTGCTGCAGCCTTTATTGACGCTGAACATGCACTAGATCCAGTTTATGCTAAAAAACTTGGTGTAGATATAGAAAATCTTATTGTTGCACAACCTGATACAGGGGAACAGGCTTTAGAAATTGCTGAAGCACTTGTAAGATCTGGAGCTATTGATGTTATAGTTATCGACTCCGTTGCAGCCCTTGTTCCTAAGGCTGAAATTGAAGGGGAGATGGGAGATTCCCATGTTGGATTGCAAGCAAGGTTAATGTCTCAAGCGCTTAGAAAACTAGCAGGAGCAATTAACAAATCAAGATGTGTTGCAATATTTATTAACCAATTAAGAGAAAAGGTTGGAGTAATGTTTGGCAATCCTGAAACTACTCCAGGAGGAAGGGCTTTAAAGTTCTATGCTTCTGTTAGACTTGATGTCAGAAAAGTTGATGGAATAAAACAAGGAGAAGATATAACAGGAAGCAGAACAAGAGTAAAAGTTGTTAAAAATAAAGTTGCTCCTCCCTTTAAACAGGCAGAATTTGATATTATGTATGGAGAAGGAATATCAAGGGAAAGCAATATTTTAGACGTAGGAGTAAATTGTGATATTATTCAAAAAAGCGGTGCATGGTTTTCATATAAAGATATTAAATTAGGACAAGGTAGGGAAAATGCAAAACAATACCTAAAGGAAAATCCTAATTTAGCTTTAGAAATAGAAAACAAAATAAGAGAAAAATTTAATTTGCCAATCCTTCAAATTAAAAACGATGACCAAGAACTTAAAAAGGTAGAATAAAACATCCCTAATGGGATGTTTTCAGACTGTTGAAAAAGTTATTTTTGATAAGCCCCGTGAAGGATTTCCCTGGCATTCGCTCATTTCGCTAAGCAATTCTAAGCTTTTCTTTGTTTTCAAAAGTCCTACCCTCGTGAGCCGACATCCGTGTCGGCCACTCGGCTCTGCACGTCCGTGTGCAGAATTACGGACTTTTGAAAAGTCGAAAAGCAAGAATTGCTAGAGCTTATGAGAGATGCCTTCCTGAAATCCATTCACGGGGCTCTTGCAAAGTCTGAATATCAATTAGGGCTTGTCTACAATCTGAAAACATCCCTAATGGGATGTTTTTTTGAGGTGAACTATGAAAGTGATGGAAATAAGAAAATTAAAAAGTGAAAATTTGTATTTAGTTGTTTTTGAAAATGAAAGGAATATTAAAATAGGTCTTGAAATGTTAATAAAATACAATATTATTGAAGGTAAAGATTTAACTCAAGAAGACATCGATACAATTTTACAAGAATATGAAATTAAATCAGCATATAATTATGCATTGCATTTATTAGAGAGAAAAATGTATCCTGAAAATCAAGTAAGAAATAAGCTTTTAAAAAAAGGTTTTAATGAAATGGTGGTTGAAAAAACGATATCTAAATTAAAGGAGTACGGTTTTGTAAACGATGAAGAGTATATCAAAAAATATATTGAATATAGTATAACAAAAAAGTTCGGCAGTAGTAGAATAATTACTAATTTAAAACAAAAGGGATTATATATAAAGGAAAAGGATATCGACATAAATAGTGAAACATTATATGAAAATGCTAAATTACTTGCTTTGAAAAAACTCAATATTATGGCAAAAGACAAAAAGAATGTAAAACAAAAATTATATAATTATCTTGTTTACAGAGGATATGACAATGAGGTAATATTTAAAGTGTTAAAAGAAATATTAAATGAATATGACGGTGATCTATTATGAAGTTTTTATTTTTTACAGATGCTCATATTAGAGGAAATAATCCAAGATCTAGAAAGGACAACTTTTATGAAACTTTAAAGGAAAAATTAAATGAATTAGTTGATGTTGCACAAGATAATAAAATAGACCATATTATTTTTGGCGGGGATCTTTTTGATCGACCGGATATATCCCTAGCGGTAGTTAAGGATTTTATTAAAATAATCAAAAATTTTCCATTACCTATTTTATGTGTTATAGGTAATCATGATGTTTATGGACAGAATCCTTACACTGTTAATAGAACTGTCTTGGGATTATTGGAGGAGCTAGGAATAGTTGAGTTTTTGAGCAATGCCCCTAAGATTATAAACACAGAACATAATAAAACTATTCAAATAACTGGTAGCCATTACTTTTATGATATAGATGGTCCGGATAAAGTTTCATATATAGTTAAAGAAAAAAAATGTGATTATGCTATTCATGTAGCTCATGGCTTTTTACTTGAAAAACCATTCAATAATGAAGTTAGATATACTTTAATTGATGATATAGCAAGTTTAACTTTAGCAGATATAACATTAGTTGGGCATTATCATAGCGGATTTGGAGTAAAAAAATATCATGATAAATTTTTTGTAAATCCAGGTGCTATTTCTAGAATAAGCAATACTGTTTCTGAAATCTACAGAACTCCATCCTATGCAATAATTGAAATCGATGAAAATATAAATATATCTATTTCAAAATTACAGTGTGCCAAAAAAGGTGAGGATGTTCTAGATAGAGAAAAATTATTTGTTGAACAGAATAAGACTATTTTGTTTAATGAATTTGTTCATCAAATAACATCATATGGCAATTTTGAAATATTAAAACTTGAAAATATAATTTCTGAAATCGCAGAACACGAAAAATTAGGTGATGAAATTAAAAAGGAGGCTTTAGAAAAAATTGCACTAGCTCAAGATCTTATATCTAAAGAGGAAGTGAACTTAGAATGAGATATATTAAAAAAATAGAAATTGAAAATTTTCAATCCCATAAACATACTATTATTGATTTTGTTAACGGATTGAATGTTATTACAGGACCATCGGATAACGGCAAAACAGCTATTATAAGGGCATTAAAATGGGTTCTTTATAACGAGCCTAAAGGCAGTGAATTTATAAGGCAGGGTGAAAACAGATGTAAAGTTTCTATTGTTCTTGATAATGATGTAATCATTACAAGAGAAAAATATAAGAATAAAAATTCATATATAATAATAAGGCCAACTGGTGAAGAAATTAAATTTGAAGGTTTTGGAAATGATATTCCATTAGAAGTTTTAAAAGAACATGGAATAAGAAAAATATACATTGATCCTAACTCTATTGAAAGTATAAATATAGCGGAACAATTGGAATCTCCATTTCTGCTTAGTGAGCCTGGAACTATTAAAGCTAAAGCGATTGGTAAACTAATCGGTGTTCACTATGTAGACACTGCAATTAAGCTTGTAGATAAAGATTTACAAAAAATTGAAAATCAAAGAAAAGAAACCGTTGAAAGGATAGATGACTTAACTAAAAAACTCGATGAATTTTCAAATCTTCCAATGATTTTAGAAAAGTTAAGGGTTAAACAAGACAAACTATCAAAAGTTAAAATCAATAATGAAAGACTAAAGAAACTTATAAATTTAAGAGAAAGCTTAAATCTTATTGATAGTGAAATAAATAATATAAAAGCGTTATTACAGTATTTTAACTCAATTCAAAATGCAGAATATAAGATTTTAACATTAATTAATGCTATTAACCGTAATTCGTTGTTAATTAATGATTATAATAAAATAAAGACACTTGAAATTGAAATAGAAAAATTACAAAATATTTTGAATACAATAAAAAATATACATTATGTAGATGAAACTTATAGACATTTAATAAATAATGTTTCTAATTTTTTGACTATGAAAGATATTAATGATCGCTTAAATGATGTAGATCAAGTTAATATTACAATAAATAAAATACTAGCAACTTTAGGAAAGATAGATGATGCAAAAGAAAAATATTCAAGATTAGAGTATAACTATAGTAGACTAATATATTTATATGACAAGTATTATGAATATAAAAAAATAAGCAATTCTATAGACATAGGGACAAATTACGTAAAGCATTTTATGGATACAGATAAGGCCATATTAAAATTTTCAACTTTCTTAGAAAAATTGCAAATATCGAATAAGCTTAATGACTTATATAATAAATATAAAAATATCGAGGCTGAAGTTCAACAGGAAAAAAACAATTAAAGGAATTAGATGTTCAAATTGATAGATTTATAGAGGAATACGCTAAGCTATTAGGTCACATTGGTAAATGTCCAGTTTGCTTATCAAATATAGAGGAAAATGCAATCAATCATATTATTAATGAATTAAAAGGAGTGAAACTAGATGAAAGTTAATTATGAAGAAAAGCTTCAAATTTTAAAGGAAAAAATCGAAAGGGCAAAAAATATAAAAATAAAAGCTGAAACTAAATTAGAAGCTCTCCAAAAACAAAAGGAAGAGATAATTAAGCAATTAGAAGAAATGGGCATTAACCCAAATGAATTAGAGAAGGAAATAAAAAGATTAGAAAGTGAAATAATTACTTTGATTAAAGAAATTGAAGAGTCCCTTCCGCCTGATAATATTCTTTACAATAATAAATAAGGGTGATACGATGTTTGATTCAATGATTAATAATATTGAAAATAAACTTAATGAAGAACTTAAAGAATACCATATAAAAGAGGCTATGATGTTAAATTTAAAGAAAAACAAAGATGAGGAAGAAGAAAAGTTAAAAAATTAGAATTAGAAATTGATAACCTAAAGAAAGTTAAAATTCTTCTTCAGAAGACTTCTCAATTTGCAAGGGAACAATCAAAAAAACAAATGGAATATCTTATAACACAATGTTTACAATACATTTTCGATTCAAAAATGGAATTTTTTATAGATATAAAGGAAAAAGGAGAAAAAATAGAAGCGGAATTTTATGTAATATCGGAACAAAATAACAATAAGATTATAACAAAACCACAAGATTCACGAGGTGGGGGAGTTGTTGATATTATATCCCTAGCGATAAGAATTGCTATGATGGAAATTCATTACCCTAAAATTGAAGGACCATTAATATTGGATGAACCAGCTAAACATGTAAGCGATGATTATATAGTAAATGTAGCAGAATTTCTTAAAAATGTATCTAGTATGTTTAATAGACAAATAATTATGGTAACCCATAATTCACATTTGTTGGAGAGTGGAGATTATGTTTATAGGGTTACATTAAATAATGGAATCAGTTTGGCTGAAAAAATATAGGGTGATATAAAATAAATTTTTAATATAATATAGAAATTTTTTTATTATTATAGTAAAATCATTATAAGTTCTTTTTTCTTGCATTAAACAAATAGGCCATGATATAATTATGTTTGGTAGGCATTTCCTAAATTAAATGGTCATGAGAAGTTTAGCACGTTTATATGCTTCAAGAAATGATAATTGAATTTATATTTCTTTCGTATAAATTCAACAAAAGTTTATGCACAAAGCAAAGGAGGTGTAATTATTCAAACTACAATTACAATAATTTTAATTCCAACTGTTGGAGCAATAGCTTTTTTAGCTGGATATATAGTTAGAAAAAATATTGCTGAACGTAAGATTAAAAGTGCAGAAGATGAAGCAAAAAGGATAATATCAGAGGCAGAAAAACAAGCAGAATCTAAAAAGAAGGAAGCTGTCATCGAAGCCAGAGAAGAAGTTCACAAATTAAGAAATGAATTTGAGCGCGAAGTTCGTGAAAGAAGAAATGAATTACAACGTATGGAAAGAAGATTAATTTTAAGAGAGGAAACTTTAGATAAAAAAGTTGAGGCCCTAGAACTTCGTGAAGAAAATCTAAACAAAAAGCAGCAAGAAATTGAACAATTACAAAATGAAATTCAAGAACTTTATAAAAAGCAACATGAAGAATTAGAAAAAATTGCTGGGCTAACTTCTGAAGAAGCAAAGCAGATAATACTTAAAAACGTAGAAGAAGAAGTTAAGCATGAAGCTGCAATGTTAATTAAGGAAATAGAAACAAAGGCAAAAGAGGAGGCCGACAAAAAGGCTAGAGAAATAATATCATGTGCAATACAAAGATGTGCTGCTGATCATGTTGCAGAGACCACTGTTTCTGTTGTTACTTTACCTAACGATGAAATGAAGGGTAGAATAATTGGTAGAGAAGGACGAAATATAAGAACCTTAGAAACTTTAACAGGTATCGATTTAATTATCGACGATACTCCTGAAGCAGTTATCTTATCAGGTTTTGATCCTATAAGAAGAGAAATAGCAAGACTTGCCCTTGAAAAACTAATTGCTGATGGTAGAATCCATCCAGCAAGAATTGAAGAAATGGTTGAAAAGGCAAGAAAAGAAATTGATAATGAAATAAGAGAACAAGGTGAACAGGCAGCCTTTGAAACAGGAGTTCATGGCCTACATGGTGAACTTATTAGACTTATAGGAAGATTAAAATACAGAACAAGTTATGGTCAAAATGTTTTAAAGCACTCAATTGAAGTTGCATATTTAGCAGGACTTATGGCTGCAGAACTTGGAGCAGATGTTAACTTAGCAAAACGTGCTGGACTTCTTCATGACATAGGTAAAGCAATTGATCATGAAACTGAAGGACCACATGCACTTCTTGGAAGTGAACTTGCTAAAAAGTATAATGAATCTCCTGCAGTAATAAATGCAATTGCAGCACATCATGGTGATGTTGAACCAATGACAGTTGAAGCTGTTCTTGTTCAAGCTGCAGATGCTATTTCTGCTGCACGCCCAGGCGCTAGAAGAGAAACTCTTGAAGCATATATTAAACGTTTAGAAAAGCTTGAGGAAATAGCAGACTCCTTTGAAGGTGTTGAAAAATCATATGCTATTCAAGCAGGTAGAGAAATAAGAATAATGGTTAAACCAGAACAAATTAGCGATGATGAAATAATTCATATGGCTAGAGAAATAGTAAAGAAAATTGAAAGTGAACTTGAATATCCAGGACAAATTAAGGTAAATGTAATACGCGAGGTAAGAGCAATAGAATATGCAAAATAAACCCCAAAAATTTTGGGGTTTATTTTATTTTTTTAGAAGGATTTTCAAAATTTTTGTAGAATTAATATAATAGACAAAATAATAGATTCTCAAGGAGGTATTATAATGGAAGTTTTAAAGGTTTCAGCAAAGTCAAATCCAAATTCAGTTGCAGGTGCTCTAGCTGGCGTTATAAGAGAAAAGGGAACTGCAGAAATACAAGCAATCGGTGCAGGAGCAATCAATCAAGCTGTTAAAGCTGTTGCAATAGCAAGAGGTTTTGTTGCTCCAAGCGGTATCGATTTAGTATGCATCCCAGCATTTACAGACATAATAATAGAAGGAGAAGAAAGAACTGCTATTAAATTTATAGTTCAACCAAGGTAATTTTTAAAAGGGCTTTGATTAGCCCTTTTATTATGCTAATAAAGTTAACATAATTAATATTATGGTTACTTAAAAATAATGAAGGATTTCTTTCAAAACGATATAGACATATGCAGAATTTCATGCTATATTAAAAATAAATAAACATTTAAAACTTATCTTTTAACAGAGGTGAATATATGAAGGATGGAAGTGTAAGAAATAGACAATTAATTAGTAAGGTTAATATAACTTCATTGGTTAAATTGTTTATTTTGCATTTTTTAAAGGAAAGGGAGCATTATGGTAATGAAATTATAGATAGAATTGAAATATGTTTAAACTATAGCTGGAGGCCTAGTCCTGGACTTATATATCCTCTACTTAGAAATATGGAAGAAAACTTACTTATTGAGGGATGGTGGGAAGAGCCTGATAAAAAGACTAAAAGAATATATCGTATAACCGATGATGGACTAAGGCATTACGAAAAAATAAAAGCTTTATACAAACCTTTATTAGATGAATCCTTAAATATTATTAATAATACATTAAAGGAAATATATAAAAACTAACAAGGAGGGAAAATATATGGAACTTTCAAGAAAAGCAAAAGAAATTAGTTCATCTGTTACCCTTGAGATTACTGCAAAGGCAAAAAAAATAAAGGATGAGGGGATAGACGTTATAAGTTTTGGTGCAGGAGAACCAGATTTTAATACGCCTTTAAATATTCAAAATGCTGCAATAGAAGCAATAAAAAAAGGATTGACAAGATATACTGCAGCTTCAGGTATACTAGAACTTAAAAAAGCCATTTGCGATAAATTAAAACGGGAAAACTCATTAGAATATAAACCGTCACAAATTGTTATCTCAAATGGAGCTAAACATTCTATATATAATGCACTTCAAGCAATTTGCAATCCAGGGGATGAAGTTATCGTTCCTGTTCCTTACTGGGTAAGTTATCCTGAATTGATAAAATTGGTAGATGCGGTTCCTGTTTTTGTCAAAACAAAAGAAGAAAATAATTTCAAGTATACCAAGGAATCATTGGAGGCTGCAATAACACCAAGGACCAAGGCGATTATTTTAAATAGTCCTAACAATCCAACTGGAACGGTATATGACAAAAAGGATTTAGAATTTATTGCTGAAATAGCAATAAAATATGATTTAATTATAATTTCAGATGAAATTTATGAAAAGTTAATTTATGATGGAACTGAACATATTAGCATTGCTTCGTTAGGAGATGAGATTAAAGAAAGAACTATAGTAATAAATGGAGTATCTAAGGCTTATGCTATGACAGGATGGAGGATAGGATATACTGCTTCAAATGAAGAAATAGCAAAACTTATGTCTAATCTTCAAAGCCATGAGACATCCAATCCAAATACAATTGCTCAATATGCTAGCTTAGAAGCTATAAACGGTCCACAGGAAGATATCGAAATAATGAGAAAAGAATTTGAAAAAAGAAGAAATTATATGGTTGATAAAATAAACTCTATAGAAGGCTTATCCTGCGTTAAACCATTAGGTGCCTTTTATGTAATGATAAACATAACAAAGATTAAAGGCAAAAACATAAAGGGCTATAATATTAATAGCTCGATTGATTTTTGTAATGCACTTTTAGAATATTCGAAGGTTGCAGCAATTCCAGGAGAAGGTTTTGGAGATGATGATTATATTAGACTATCCTATGCAACTTCAATGGAAAATATAATAGAGGGCTTAAACAGAATTGAAGGCTTTTTAAAGTAAGGGGGAGTTACCCCTTTTTATTTTTGTTTTTTATTTTGTATTTTCTATAAATTATTTAAAGTTTATTTTACTTGAAGAAAGGTTAAATATAATATTATAATTATTATGTTAATATCTTAAAAGGAGTGGATCATATGCACAGGGAATATCAAAGTCCATTAGTTACAAGATACGCATCAAAAGAGATGTCTTATCTTTTTTCTGAAGAATACAAATTTACTACATGGAGAAAATTATGGGTAGTTTTAGCGGAAGCCGAAAAAGAATTGGGTCTAAATATAACTGATGAGCAGATTAATGAATTGAAGGAACATATTTATGATATAAATTATGATGTTGCAAGAGAATATGAAAAGAAAACAAGGCATGATGTAATGTCCCATGTTTATGCATATGGTGAACAATGCCCAAAAGCTAAACCAATAATACATTTAGGTGCAACAAGTTGTTATGTTGGCGATAATACAGATGTAATAATCATGAAGGAAGCATTAAACATAATAAGGAAAAAGTTAATAAAGATAATAAAAAATTTAAGCCAGTTTGCAGATAAATATAAACAACTTCCAACATTAGCCTATACACACCTGCAGCCAGCTCAACTAACTACCGTCGGAAAAAGAGCGTGTCTTTGGATCCAGGACATTATTGTAGACCTTGAAAATATAGATAATTGTATTGATTCTTTAAAATTACTTGGAGTTAAAGGAACTACTGGAACACAGGCAAGTTTTTTAAAGTTATTTAATGGTGATCATGAAAAGGTAAAAAAACTTGATGAGCTTGTATGTGAAAAGCTTGGGTTTAAAGATAAGTTTTTTAAAGTAACTGGTCAAACATATCCTCGTAAACAAGATATGATAGTTTTAAATACTTTAAGTTTAATTGCACAAAGTGCATATAAGTTTAGCAATGACCTTAGAATATTGCAAAGTTTTAAGGAAATAGAAGAGCCCTTTGAAAAGCATCAAATTGGATCTTCTGCAATGCCCTATAAGCGCAATCCAATGAGAAGTGAAAGAATATCTGCTTTAGCAAGATATGTAATAGTAAATGTATTAAATTCATCGATTACAGCTTCGACCCAATGGTTTGAAAGGACACTAGATGATTCAGCTAATAAAAGAATCGTAGTTGCAGAAGCATTTTTGGCTATCGATGCAATCCTAAACCTATATATTAATGTTTCTGAAAATTTAGTTGTATATCCAAAGATAATACAAAAACGAGTCATGGAAGAACTTCCTTTCATGGCTACTGAAAATATCATGATGGAAGCAGTGAAAAAGGGGGGAGACAGACAAGAATTACATGAGAGAATAAGAGTTTACTCAATGGAAGCTGGTAAGGTAGTTAAAGAAGAAGGCCGTGAAAACGATCTTATAGATAGAATTGTAAATGATCCAAAATTTAATTTAGATAAAAATGAATTAAAAGACGCTCTAAATCCACATAACTACATAGGTCGCTCAAAGGAACAAGTTGAAGAATTTTTAAGTGAAATTGTAGAGCCTATACTTTTAAAAAATGAAGTAGATGAAATAAACGTAGAAATAAATGTTTAATTAAAAGTTTAATAAATAAGCAAAGTTATTAATTTAAAATACCAAGATATGTTGAAAGTAGCGCATATCTTGGTATTTTATTAGAATAAATGTTAATGATTTAACAATGGATAAATAATTGAAGCATAAAGTCGAAAATTCTTTCTACAAAATATTACTTCATTTAACATCTTATTTTCAAATTTAATATGATAACTAATATCATCTGAAAAGTCGAATTAGGTAGCCAAATGAGAATAATTAAAAATTCATTTATTCATAATTATTAACATGGTTATTCACTTGTGTTAATAAACACTTTAACTTAAAATATTTATATAGAAAAAATAAGGAGTGATAAATGTGATAGGTATTATTGGCTGTGGAAATATGGGAGGAGCTATTTTAAAAGGAATTATAGGCTCCGGTTATAATCCAAAGAATATATATGCTTATGATCATAGTAAAGATAAGATATTAAATATTAATTCCCATGTTAATATATGTAATAATGAAAAGGAAGTTATTAATAAATCTAAATACATCTTTCTTGCTGTTAAACCTATAGCATATGATAAATTATTAAACAATATAAAAGACCTTGTTGCTGATGATAAGGTTATAATATCTATGGCAGCAGGATATGATATTGAAAAAATAGAAGAAAAACTTGGAAATAAAGCTAAAGTAATTAGAATTATGCCTAATACTCCTTCCTTAATTGGTGAAGGATATACCGTGGTCGTATTGAATGAAAATATAGATAAAGTTGAAGGTGAATATGTCATCAATTTATTAAAGCCATTAGGAGAAGTAAAAATAATAAATGAATCACAAATAAATGCATATTCAGCTGTAACAGGAAGTGGTCCTGCTTTTGCATATCTTTTTATTGAAGCTATGGCGGATGCAGCCGTTCTTTTGGGAATTCCAAGAAAGGATGCTTATGAGGCTGCAGCAAGAATGCTTATCGGAAGTTCTAAACTTATTATAGAAACAGGTAAACATCCTGGCGAACTTAAAGATATGGTAACATCCCCAGCAGGAACCACAATTGAAGGTATTAGAACCTTAGAGGAAAAGGGATTTCGAAGTGCGATTATTGAATGTGTTATAAATACATATAAGAAGAACTTAAATTTAAATAATATAAGGTGATAATCTTATGGTTGTGCTCAGATATTTGTTGCTTATTGATATTATGATTATATATTTGATATTTTGTATTTTACTTTTATCAGGATTAAAAACTAAAAGCAAAAAGAAAAAAATTGATAATGATTCTAAAAAGTAGGGACATAAAACATTTCGCTAAATATCAATTTAGTAGAATGTTGAAATGAAAAACGATGGGGGAGTGGCAATGGATAATAAAAATTTAGATGCACTATTTGACGAGAATCTACCGTGCATATTAAATGATTTTCTTGGATATTTATATACTGTTAAAGGAAAATCCTTAAATACGATTGACGGTTATAAAGTTGATCTGAGATTGTTTTTAAAATATATAAAAAAATAAAAAATAATTTAAAAAACGAAATTGATGATATCGATATTTCAGATATCGATATAGAACTAATTAAACAGATTAACTTAAATGATATCTACTCTTTTATAAACTATGTTTCAATTAAAAGACAAAACAGCACTTACGCAAGGGCAAGAAAAATTGCTGCAATAAGGTCCTTTTTTAATTATTTAGAAACAAAAGCTAAAATAATCAAAGAAAATCCAGCTCGAGAGTTGGAATCTCCTAAAATCAATAAAAGACATCCTGTTTATTTAACCCTTGAACAAAGCAAAAGACTTCTTGATTCAATAAAGGGAAGAAATAAAGAAAGGGATTTTGCCATCATTACTCTTTTTCTTAACTGTGGATTAAGATTATCGGAGCTTGTTAGTATCGATATTAGCAAAATAAAGGGAGATACATTAACTGTCGTTGGAAAAGGCAATAAAGAAAGAACAGTTTATTTAAATAAAGCTTGTATAAAAGCTATAAATTCTTATCTTGCTGTAAGGCCAAAAGATGGTGTTGTAGATAAAGATGCTCTTTTCTTAAGCGAAAGGAAAAAACGAATTGATAAAAGAACCGTAGAAAAACTTGTTAAAAAATATATTGTAAGTGCCGGTCTTTTAAACGATAAATATACTCCCCACAAACTAAGGCATACAGCTGCTACTTTGATGTATAAATATGGGAAGGTAGATATTAGAGCCCTTCAACATATCCTTGGCCATGAAAGCGTTTCTACTACTCAAATATACACCCATATTGATGATGAAATATTAAGGGATGCAGTTAAATCAAATCCTTTGTCTGAAGAATAAATAAAGCCCCATTTGGGGCTATTTTATTATTCGCTATATTCCTTTGAAAGTTTTTCTTTTAATTCAGGAATATCTTCGATGTATAATACATTTTCATCTTCTTCTTCGAAATCTAATGTATTTTCCTCATATAAGTAATCGTCGATTTCACTTTCATCTTCGATTATTCCATCGATCAATATTTCTTTATAATCAGAATCTAATTCTAAGCACTTACCACAATTGTCGCATATTTTACCTTCTACAAGGTCGCACGTATTACAATCGCTGCAATTATCACATATTTTATTTTTATCGAAAATACACATTTGCATCTTATCAATCCCCTTGCATTTAAATTTTTAAGGTTATTATAACACTATACACAATTTAAAGCAAGGCAAATAAAAAAGCTGCAAAATGCAGCTTTAATCAGCCTCTATAGGCACTTTTATTGTTTGGCCAGGATATATTATTAATGATTCTAAATTATTTGCTTTTCTTATTTCATAAACTAATTTTCTTATATCTTGTTTATCTGTTTTATGTTTTTTAGCTATCTTCCAAAGGGTATCTCCGGATTCAACTGTAACATATATGTAGTTGATTTTGCTTTGGCTCTGGCTATTTGCTTTTTTATAAAAAGGAATAATAAGGATGATTAATATTAAAGCTACAGCTAATAGTTTTTTATTTTTCATAACGACCCCTCCCGAACATATGTTCTATTAATATTATATCGAACAGGTGTTCGGTTGTCAATATGGTCGAACATTAGTTTGCCTGATAAAATAATTTATGTTATAATAAAGCTAGATAATCATTAAGGGGTGCATAAGATATGGCTAACAATAATAAAGATAAGCAGCAGGAAATACTTGAATTTATAAAGAAGGAAATTGCAACAAGGGGATATCCTCCATCTGTTAGAGAGATATGTGAAGCTGTTGGTTTAAGATCCACCTCAACTGTTCATGGTCATCTTGAAAGACTTGAGAAAAAGGGCCTAATAAGGCGTAATCCAAGCAAGCCAAGAGCTATTGAATTAGTAAATAGCTCTACAATAAAAGAAGTAATTAACGTTCCTATCGTCGGGAATGTAGCAGCTGGACAACCTATTTTGGCTATAGAAAATATTGAAGATTCCTTCCCTTTGCCAAGCGATTTTATAAAGATAAACAATAATGCCTTTATATTAAAAGTTAAGGGAGATAGCATGATTGAAAAGGGGATTTATGATGGGGATTACTTAATTGTTGAACAGCAATCAACTGCTAATAATGGCGATATTGTTGTTGCATTAGTTGACGATAGCGCAACAGTTAAAACCTTTTATAAGGAAAACGGATATATAAGGCTGCAGCCTGAAAATTCATCAATGCAGCCAATTATAGTTAAAGATTGTAAAATACTTGGTAAGGTAAAGGGATTAATAAGAAAGTATTAATAATAAATTAAGGGCTGCAAGATGCAGCCCTTAAAATTTTATTCTAGTATATTTGATAGCCCCTTTAGTATACCAACCTTAGCGTGTTCTAAGGTTAAGCCACCTTGAATATAAGCTATATATGGCGGTCTAATAGGTGCATCTGCGCTAAGTTCTATTGAAGAACCTTGAATAAATGCACCTGCAGCCATTATTACCTGATCAGTATAGCCTGGCATGTCCCATGGCTCACAATCAACAAAGGAATCAACAGGAGATCCTTTTTGAATACCTTTAATAAATTTAATTAGTTTATCTTTATCATTAAATTTAACAGCTTGAATTATATCACTTCTTTTTTCATTATATTTTGGCGAAACTTCAAATCCAGCAAGTTCAAGCAGTCTAGATGCAAATATTGCTGATTTTAAGGCCTCAGCTGTAATGTGAGGAGCAAGGAATAAGCCTTGAAACATTTGCCTTATAACACCAAAGGTTGATCCACACTCTCTTCCAATTCCAGGAGCAGTCAATCTGAACGCTGCCTTTTCTACAAATTCTTTTTTACCTGCAACATATCCCCCTGTAGGTGCTATACCTCCACCTATATTTTTAATTAAAGAACCTGCTATTATATCAGCACCCACATCCGTTGGCTCTTTAATATCTATAAATTCTCCATAGCAGTTATCAACAAAACATATTATATCTTTATTTATAGATTTTATTAATTTAATAGCTTCTTCAATATCATTAATTTGTAGCGAAGGTCTCCAAGCATATCCAGTTGATCTTTGAATTGCTATCATTCTTATTGTGGAATCTTCCTTTAATACCCTCTCTACTTCTTTTAGATTTATATTACCATTAGGTAAAAGGTCAATTTGTCTATAATTTACTCCGTAATCCTTTAACGATCCCATTTCTGATCCTTCTATTCCTATTACCTGCAGCAAAGTATCATAGGGCTTTCCTGTAATTGATAGCAATGTATCATTAGGTCTTAAATTTCCAAATAAAGCAATTGTTATGGCATGAGTTCCAGAGACTATATGGGGCCTTACCAAGGCATCTTCACAATTAAATACACGGGCATAAACCCTATCTAATGTATCCCTGCCTATGTCACCATAACCATAACCGGTAGAATAAGTAAAATGTGAGTCAGATAACTTTTCATCCTGCATAGCCTTTAATACTTTGATTTGATTGTATTCCTTTATTTGATCTATTTCATTAAAATATTTTTCAACGTCCTTTAATGCTTTATCGGCAATTTCAATAGCAACAGGACTAAAATTATATTTTTCCTGCAAAAATTTTTTAGTAATATCTAGCA
>NZ_CAKP01000093.1 GCF_000297115.1 Caloramator australicus RC3
AGCCAATCAAATGGAGAGGAATCCATCTGAACTAGARGCCCATCTGTGGTTTTCTTTTTCGTCTTGTATGGGGTTTAAATCTACGACGCTTTTTAGGGCTTTTAATACCGGTAGAGTTAAGGATATTGTAGATGGTAGAGTAACTTAGCTTAATGCCATGGAATCTTTCAAGAAGCTCGTTAAAATGTTTGAAGTTAGCATTTTTGTAGTTGTCAGACAATTTAAGAGAGATAATTTTACCTTTAAGTTCATCGGAAACAGCATGAGAAGGTTTACGGCCTTTGTTTTTATGAATAAGAGCAGAAACCCCGCTTTGCATCACACCCTTTCTTAATCTAATAACTTGACGTTCGCTAAGGCCTAAAACCTTTGCTGCTTCCTTGACAGTTAATAAACCCTCAAGGGATTTTTGAATGACAACATACCTATTAATTTGTTTTTGTGACATTGAATAAAACACCTCGTTCCTCATAGTGACATTTTATCATATTACTCTACAACATGACATTATCATAAAATAATCACAATAACAGTAAGATAATATTGAACATATGTGCATTTTTGGCTAAAATTATCATGAGGATAGGATTATTGAATATAGGAAGGATGTGATGGAATGGAAAAGATAAAGCTTACTCAAATGGTTGAAGCATCTGGATGAGCTGCGAAAATTGGGCCGGAGGCCTTATCGGATATATTATCAAGATTGCCTAAATTTTATGATGAAAATCTTATCGTAGGATATGATACATCTGATGATGCAGCAGTTTATAAAATAAACGATGAAATTGCCATTATTCAAACTTTGGATTTTTTTACCCCTGTGGTTGATGATCCATATACCTTTGGACAAATTGCAGCTACAAACTCCTTAAGCGATGTTTATGCTATGGGGGGTAAACCAGTTTTAGCATTAAACATCGTTACCTTTCCACAGTGTAAGGATATGGAAATATTGGGTGAAATATTAAGGGGAGGAGCTGATAAAGTTAAAGAAGCTGGAGCAATAATCGTAGGTGGGCATACAGTTGACGATGATGAACCTAAATATGGCCTTTCGGTAATGGGAATTGTCCACCCCAAGAAGGTTTTATCCAATTCCAATGCAAAGGAAGGAGACATATTAATTTTAACAAAGCCAATAGGAACAGGGCTTATAAACACAGCAATAAAAGGTGAGTTAGCCAGCGAAAAGGAAATAAATGAAGCGATAAAATATATGGCTATGCTTAACAAAGGTGCATCTGAGATTGCAGAAAAATATTCTATTAATTCCTGCACTGACATTACAGGCTTTGGCCTTATAGGACATGCTTTTGAAATGGCAAAGGGAAGTAATGTTACTATAAATATAATAAGCAAGAATATAAGATATATTGAAGGTGCCGTAGAATACGCTAAAATGGGTTTAATTCCTGCTGGAACATATCGAAACAAAAACTATTTGAATAATCAATATAAGAATAATACAACTGACGATTATGTTCTTGATCTTTTATTTGACCCACAAACTTCCGGAGGACTTATGTATTCGCTACCTGAAAAGGAAGGGTTAAAATTATTAAGTGAACTTAATGAAAATGGAATAGATGCTTATATAGCTGGATATGTCGAAAAGTTTAAGGATTATCATATTATCATAAATTAATAGGAGGCAAAAGGATGCAAAATAAGAATCTGCTTTTATCAAAGCTACCTAAGGTTGATAGGATTCTATCTGATGATAGAATAAAGGACTTTGATATTGCGCGAAATTTAAAAATTGACATTATAAGAAAAATTTTAGATAGCTATAGAAAAGATATATTAGATGGAAATATAGAAGAATTTACTTATGATGATGTCATAGATAAAATAATAAAACTTTTGAATGTTAAAAGCAAAAATCACTTAAAAAGGGTTATAAACGCGACGGGAACTATTTTGCATACCAATTTAGGTAGGGCAGTTTTATCAAAGGATGCGATTGATGCAGTTGTTGAGGTAGCATCAAGATATAACAATTTAGAATATGACCTTGAAAAGGGTGAGAGGGGCTCAAGATATAGCCATGTGGAAGAAATCATTTGTAAAATAACTGGTGCTGAAGCGGCGATGGTAGTAAACAATAATGCAGCAGCAGTAATGCTAGTTTTGTCAACCCTTGCCAAGGGAAAAGAGGTTATAGTTTCAAGAAGCCAATTGGTTGAAATTGGTGGTTCCTTTAGAGTTCCTGCAGTTATGGAACAGAGTGGGGCTAAACTTGTTGAAGTTGGAACAACCAATAAAACCCATCTTTACGATTATGAAAATGCAATAAATGAAAATACTGCCCTTATCCTAAAGGTTCACCAAAGCAATTTTAAGATACTTGGATTTACTAAGGAGATTTTCCTTGAGGAGCTTGTGGAATTAGGGAAAAAATATAATCTTCCAGTTGTTGAAGACATAGGTAGCGGTGTATTGATAGATTTTTCAAAGTATGGACTTCCCTATGAGCCTACTGTTCAGGAGAGCATAAAAAGGGGGGCAGATGTAGTTACCTTTAGCGGTGATAAACTCCTTGGAGGCCCACAGGCAGGAATAATTGTAGGCAAAAAGCATTTAATAGATAGGATGAAAAAAAATCAATTAACAAGGGCATTAAGAATTGATAAAATGACTTTAGCTGCTCTAGAAGCAACTTTTAAGCTTTATTTAGATGAAGAAAGGGCAATAAAGGAAATACCTGCTCTTAGGATGATGACTATGGATATTGAAATAATCCAAAAAAGGGCTAAAAAACTTTATAGTCAATTAAAGAAAATAATTTCAGATAGGGCGGAACTTAATATCGAAAAGGATGTATCACAATTTGGTGGAGGAGCAATGCCCCTTGAGACCATTTCAACATATGTAGTTACAATAAAACCTAAGTTTAAGAAAATTGAAGATGTAGAGTTAGAACTAAGAAGGCAGGAAGTTCCAATTATAGTTAGAATATATAAAGAAAACATTATTATTGATGTTAGAACATTATTTGATGATGATTTACATATTATTGTTGATTCATTGAATAAAATTTTATAATCAGGGGTGGAAATATATGCAGCATGTTATAATCGGAACAGCAGGACACATAGATCACGGAAAAACTACTCTAATTAAAGCCTTAACAGGAAGAGATACAGATACCCTAAAAGAGGAAAAGGAAAGAGGTATTTCTATAAACTTAGGTTTTACCTATTTTGATTTGCCTTCAGGAAGAAGGGCAGGAATAGTTGATGTTCCTGGACATGAAAAATTTATTAAAAATATGCTGGCAGGGGTAACCGGAATAGACATCGTTCTTTTAGTAATAGCAGCTGATGAGGGGATAATGCCTCAGACAAGGGAACATCTAAATATACTCAATCTTTTGGATATAAAAAAGGGCATTGTTGTTGTTACCAAAAAGGATCTTGCAGATGAAGAATGGTTAAAGATGGTTATTGAGGATATAATAACAGAAATTGGCGATACGTTTTTAAGGGATGCACCAATTATACCTGTATCATCCTATACTGGAGAAGGTTTAGAAAAATTAGCTCTTACCATAGATGAACTTACAAAGGATATGGAGGATAGGGATACTTTTACTGATTTTAGGCTGCCAATAGATAGAGTTTTTAGCGTAAGCGGTTTTGGAACTGTAGTTACAGGAACATTAATATCAGGGACGATAAACGAAGGGGATATATGTTCTATTTATCCTAAAGAAATAACAACAAAAGTTAGAGGATTACAAGTCCATGAAAAATCCGTTAAAACTGCCTATGCAGGTCAAAGAGTAGCTATAAATCTTGCAAATGTAAAAAAGGAAGATATTGAAAGGGGAGATGTTTTATCTAAACCTAACTCCCTTCAAGTTAGTATGATGCTAGACTGTAGACTAAATTATCTTAAGGATGCGCCATATCCCCTTGAAAATAGGGATAGAATAAGGATATATCATGGCACTAGCGAGCTTTTAGGTAGGGTATATATATTAGATAAAGAAGTGATAAATCCTGGAGAAACAGCTCTAATTCAAATAAGATTAGAATCCCCTATAGCGGCAAAAAGGGGAGATAAATATGTCATAAGGACATACTCTCCAATGATTACCATAGGTGGAGGAACTATCCTTGACCCAAATCCAGTTAAGCATAAAGCCTTTGATGAAAAGGTTATTAATGAGCTTTTATTAAAGGAAAAGGGTGACCCTATCGATATAATAGAACAAACTATTAAAAATAACAGCAAGGACTTTATCGGCATAAACGATATTATAAAGCTTTCTGGTAAAAACTACAGCAATTTAGACGAGATATTGGAAACCTTGATACGAAAAGAAAAAATCATAAAGTTAAATATAGGCGATGAGGAAGTTTATCTGCATAAGACCTATTTGGAAGAAATAAAGGAAAATATCGCACAAATTTTAGCAGATTATCATAGGATAAATCCATTGAAATTTGGAATAACTAAAGAAGAGTTAAAGATTAAAGTTTTCGGCAAAAATATTAAACAAAAGATTTATGATAAGATCTTAGAGCTTTTATGCGATGATACAATAAAGATTGAAAACATTTATATATCTTTAAAGGATTTCAATATTTCTTTTAATCAAAAACAAGAAAATATAAAACAAGAAATTTTAATGCGTTTTGAAGAAGCGAAATATCAACCGCCAAAACCTGAAGATTTGATAAAAGGGTTTGGAAGGGATGAAAGGGATGCAAAAATGGTATTTGAAGCTTTAGTTGATTTAGGGACACTAGTTAAAATTAATGAAGAGGTTTACTTAAAAGCTCAAGATTATGAAAGGGCAAAGGACATGCTAATAGATTTTATAAAAAGGGAAGGCAGTATAACTGCAGCTCAATATAGGGATATGCTTTCAACCAGCAGAAAGTATGCAGTAGCAATACTTGAATATTTCGATTCAATTAAGCTTACCAAAAGAATAGAAGATCAAAGGGTATTGGCTTAACTTAAATGAAAAAGCCTGACGTCTTAAGACATCAGGCTTTATCTTATGGCGGGAGTGTGTGGGAATCGAACCCACCCAACGGGGTTTCAGCCCGTCAACACGGTTTTGAAGACCGGTAGGCACACCAGCACCTATCCACCCCCATGAACCGACAAGTTATATTCTATTAAAAAAATATATTATTGTCAACAGGTTAATTGGGTTTGTAAATAATTCTTAGTTAAAAAATATTTTTTATTTTATATTTTAATAAAACTAAAATTTATGCTATAATTTTATATGTCAATTATAAACTGAGGTGAAAAGACATGGAAAAATTTTTGGAAGGTTTTATAAATTTTATAAGTAAATTTGGTATAGTTGGACTTTCAGTTCTTTCCTTTACAGAGTCATCTTTTTTTCCTGTTCCTCCAGATGTTGTTTTAATACCTATGATGTTAGTTAACAAAAGTTTGGCTTTTTTCTATGCTGCAATAACTACTGTTTTTTCTGTTTTAGGAGGTTTGTTTGGATATCTTTTAGGTTATAAACTTGGGCGCCCTTTTTTAAAAAGGTGGTTTTCACAGGAAAAAATAATAAAGGTTGAAGAGTATTTCAATAAATATAGCGGATGGGCTGTTGCAATTGCAGGATTTACACCTATTCCATATAAAATTTTTACTGTTTCAGCTGGAGTCTTTAGGATAAGAAAAAACGTATTTGTAATTGCGTCGATAATCGGAAGAGGAATGAGGTTCTTTTTAGAAGCAACGTTGATATTTTTTTTAAAGGATGCAGATAAGTTTATAAAAAACAATTTTGAATACATTACGATTGGAATTACCTTTATATTTTTATTAGCCTTCTATAGCATAAAAATATCGAAGGATAGGCTAAACTTGAATAAAATAAAATTATTTTCTAATATAAAAAATTTAGTAGAAAATGTCTACAAAGAATTGCAAAAATACAGGATTATAGAAAAAATTGGATATTACATGATTGTCACATTTTTATTGTCATTGTTCATTTTGATGATTATTTTTGATTTGATTGAAGAACATAGTTTTTATCTGTTTGAAAGATATGATGTTTATATATTTAAGTTTATTCTTTCGCTAAGAAATCCATTTTTAGATGGACTTTTTAAAGCAATTACATCCCTTGGTAATTTTTGGACGGTATTAATTTTAACTTTAATTATTACGATAATATTATTAGGAAAGAACTATAAAGTGCTATCCCTTTATTTTGGAGCAAACATTTTTATAGTTTGGATATTTAACGAATATTTAAAATCCTTATTTAAAAGGCCAAGACCTTATAATTTTAGGCTAATAGATACAGCTGGCTATAGTTTTCCGAGTGGACATGCAATGATTTTTTTAACATTATCCTTATTTATAATTTATTTAATTAAGTATGTCTTTAAGTTTAAACATCAAAATTTATATAAGGGGTTAATCTTGCTTTTAGCAGTTTTAGTGGGTTTTAGTAGAATCTATTTAGGTGTTCATTACTTAAGCGATGTTTTAGCTGGTTGGATAGTTGCAGTTGTTTATTATTCTGCTTCAATTATATTGCTAAGGGGCATTAGCAGGAGGGGGGATTTTAATGAGTAAAAATGAAGGGAAAATAGGAATTAAATCAGGAAAAGTAATTTATGTTGATGGGGAAAATCCGCCTAAAATTATAGTTGGGGAAGGTGTTGAGGTTTATATAAATGAAAAAAAGATAGATGGAGAGTGCCAGGTAAAAAAAGAAGATATAGTTAAAGTTGTCCCCAAAATAATAGAGGGAAAAAGAAATTTGAATATTTACGTTACGGAAGATGCTATGGAAGTTTATATAGATATTTCCTATGAGCCTTATATTGAATATGAAATAGAGGATATGGAACCCCAGCATGAATTATTTATAACTGGGAAAATAAAACATAAAAGCATAAAGAAATTCACAAGGGAAGAAATAGAAAAAAGTCTAAGGGAAAAAAATATTATCTATGGAATTAAAAAAGAAGAAATAGAAAGGGCAATAGATGGGGGCAGATTCCTTGTCGCTGAGGGGAAGAAAATTAAAGAACCTGAGGATGATAGGATTGTTTACTATTTTGGCAATAAAAATGAAGAAGATGTTGAAAATTCAATAAAAGTCGATTATTTTAATAGAATAACATACGAATATGTGGAAAAGGGAGATATCCTTGCAGAAAAATTTGACGGGAGAGACGGGTCAATAGGTTTTGACGTTTACGGTCGACCGGTTAAGCCAAGAAAAAGGGTTGTTAAAAGGCTTTTATCGGGACCAGGATGTGTTGTAAATGAAAATAAAGCCTATGCTGAAATTTCAGGTATGCCAGAGGTTAAATCAGGGAAGGTATGTGTATTTGAAGTATTAAGGATAAATGGAGATGTTGATATAAAGACAGGAAACATAAAATTTGATGGGAATGTTGAAGTAGTAGGAACGGTAAAGGAAGGATTCAAAATAAGAGCAGGGAATAACGTTATAATCCGTGGCGATGTCCTTGAAGCAGAGATTACAACAAACGGCAATATTGTGGTTAAGAAAAATGTAATTTCTTCAAGTTTAATAGCAGGGTGTAATCAAATAAACAATGAGAAGGCTCTAAAGTTGATTAAAGATGTATATGATATTCTTAAAACTTCCCTAATTGCCTTAACGGAACTTATAAAGCTTGGCAAAATAAAGATCGATAAAAATGTTGGACGCGTTTTAATGCTTATCATTGAATCAAAGTTTCCTAATAAAATGCAGGAGATCATAAAGAACGATGAGTTTATTTCATCAGGTTTTCATAATGATATTTATGTTAACTGGAAAAAATTATTTAATTATATTTTAATGATTAAGAATAATGAGCTTTTGGATTATGATGGATTGACTAATATGCTTAAGGAAGTGGGAAATTTTATCGATACTTTTCAACTTCTTAACACTCCAGCAGATGTTTATGTTTCCTATTGTCAAAATTCGAAAATTTTTGCCAGCAACGATGTAGAAATAACTGGGCAAGGTTGCTATAATACAAATATAGTAGCTAAAAATCAAATAAGATTTATCTCCGACAAGGCTATATTTAGAGGAGGCCAGATGGTTGCGGAAAAGGCAATTAAGGCATCTGAAGTAGGTTCAAGCGCAGGGGTTGTAACGATCCTAAAAACATCAAAACACGGAATTATAGAAGCAAGGGTTGCCTTTCAAAACACATTAATCCAATTTGACGATATAACCTACAAAATCGAATATCCTGTAAAAAATTTAAAGGCCTACATCGAAAAGGGTGAACTTATTGTAGAAAAACTAAAATTATAGGGGTGATGCAGTTGGATAGGAAGGTTATTATTTTTAAACTGGGCAACGAGGAGTTTGCCTGTGATATTCAACATGTTGAGAGAATTTTAGGTTATGTTGAACCTACAAAGATCCCTGAGGCTCCTTATTATGTTGAAGGAGTTATAAATTATCAAGAATCCATTTTACCTATAATTAATTTAAAAAGGAAATTTAACATGGATTATAATGAATCATCCGATAAAAAGATAATAGTAGTAAAGAGCAATCAAAGAACCGTAGGCTTTTTAGTGGATACTGTATTAGAGGTTTCAGATATAAGAAATGAAAACATTGAGACTGCACCTGATATTGTTACTGCTTCAAAAAATAGATATATTCAAAACATGATTAAACTTAGCGGTAGAATCATTTTAGAGATTAATCCAGATAAAATTTTAAGTAAAGATGATATCGACAGCTTACTAAACTAAAAAATGGAGTAGATAATATGGAATCAAAGGAAATTAAGGTTGGCATAGGGGATTTGAATACAGCCTTATCACCTGATAAACTAATAACTATTGGATTAGGTTCATGCGTAGGCATTGCTCTTTATGATGGAATAAAAAGAATCGCCGGTTTAGCTCATATTATGCTACCAGAAAGCTCAAAGTTTACAAATAATACCAATCCGATGAAATATGCTGATCTTGCAATACCAATGCTTCTTGATAGGATGTTTGAACTTGGAGCAAAAAAAACAAATATTATCGCTAAAATTGCAGGTGGAGCCAGCATGTTTCAAACTAGCGATAAATCACCATTGATGGACATTGGAAATAGAAATGCTCGGGCTGTTAAGGAAATATTGCAAAAGCTAAATATCAAAGTTGTTGCTGAAGACCTGGGAGGAAACTACGGAAGAACTATGATAATAGATGCAGAAACTGGAAAGGTCTATATTAGGACAGTAGGAAAAGGAACGAAGGAGCTGTAGTTATGGATAAAATTAAGGTTTTAGTTGTAGACGATTCAGCCTTCATGAGAAAAATGATTTCAGATATGATAAACAGTCAACCTGACATGGAAGTTCTCGATACAGCAAGGGATGGATTGGATGCAATAAAAAAGATAAACTCATTAAATCCTGATGTTATAACGCTTGACGTTGAAATGCCAAACAAAAACGGATTAGAAGTTTTAAGGGAGATCAAGGATAGTAATGTTGCAGTTATTATGCTAAGCAGCTTAACATCTGAGGGTTCATCGACAACTATTGAGGCTTTAAGGCTTGGGGCCTTTGATTTTATCCAAAAACCTTCCGGTTCTATTTCCCTTGATATAGACAAGGTTAAGGAGGATTTAGTAGAGAAAATAAGATATGCAAAGGCTCACCTTAGAAAAAAATTAAAAAGAGAAAAAGGCTATTGATAAATTTTCTCCGATAAACAAAATTGCATATAATAAGAAAAAATATGAAGCAGTTTTGATTGGTGCTTCAACTGGTGGGCCAAAGGTTTTATTTGAATTAATAACTAAGCTTCCAAAGGATTTAGAGGTTCCCCTTCTTGTAGTTCAGCATATGCCAGCTGGTTTTACCAAAGCCTTTGCTGAAAGATTAGATAAATACAGCAATTTAAAAGTTATAGAGGCAAAGGATGGCGATAAAATAAATTCAAACGTTGTATACATTGCTCCAGGCGGGTTCCATATGCTCGTTAAAAGTAAGCAAGTAAAACTTGATTTGTCGCCTCAAATTCATGGTGTTAGGCCTGCAGTTGATAAGCTTTTTCTATCAGCGGCAGAGGAATTTGGTGAAAATAATCTTGCAGTAATTTTAACCGGAATGGGAAGGGATGGAGCAGAAGGAATAAAGGCTATCAAGTTAAAAGGCGGAATAACTATTGCACAAGATGAAGCAACATCTACAATATTTGGTATGCCTAAGGCAGCCATCGAAACAGGATGCGTCGACTACGTAATGCCAGACTACCAAATAGCGGAAGAAATAGTTAAAATTGTTCGGGGGAGAAGTTGATGGACTTTAAGAAAATAGAAACATTTGTTTTTAAACAATACGGAATTGATCTTAGTGCATATAAATCAAAGCAATTAACAAGAAGAATTGAAAGCTTTATGAATAGGGCTGGCGCAACAAATGAAGATGACTTTATTTTAAAATTAAAAACAGATCCCAATCTCAGTAAAAGGTTTTTAGACCACTTAACTATAAATGTTTCCGAATTCTTTAGAAATAAGGATCTTTTTATGGACCTTGAGAAGAAGATCAAGGAATTGCTAAATCCTGATAAAAAAATATTAAAAATTTGGAGTGCAGCTTGTTCAAACGGCGCGGAGCCTTATACTTTAGCCATAATAATGGATAGATTGACTCCAAACAAGAGGCATCAAATTATAGCTACAGATATCGACAAAACTATTCTTGAGGTTGCTATAAAGGGGGTATATAAGCCCCAAGATGTAAGAAATGTGGACAAGGAAATTTTAGATAAATATTTTACTATTGAAGGCGATAATTATATTGTTAAGGATACTATAAAAAATAGAGTAACCTTTAAGCATCATGATTTAATCTTAGACAAATATGAGACAGGCTTTGACCTTATTGTTTGTAGAAATGTTGTTATTTACTTTACACAGGAGGTAAAAAATCAGATTTATAAAAAGTTTTATGAAGCTATGAACCCGGGAGGACTTTTGTTTGTAGGGGCAACCGAGAGCATATATAATTATAGGGAACTTGGATTTGAAAAGGCGTCAACATTTATATATAGAAAACCAGGAGGCGTGTAATTATGGATATGTCACAATATCTTGATATATTTCTTGAAGAATCAGAAGAAAATATTCAAAGGTTAAATGAAGGCCTTTTATCCCTTGAGAAAAATCCAGATGATAAGGAAATTATAAACTCAATATTCAGAGCTGCCCATACTTTAAAGGGAATGGCTGCCAGCATGGCCTTTGAGAGGGTAGCAGATTTAACCCATAAGATGGAAAATGTCCTTGATAAAATTAGAAATGATCAATTAAATGTTAATTCTGATATTATAACACTATTATTTAAATGTGTGGATAAACTTCAGGAAATGATTGAAAATATAAGGGAAAAAGGGACTGAAGATGCAGAGGTCGAAGAAATAATTGAGGCCCTTAAAAACATTGAAAAAGGAAAAGCTGCATCTATTACGGAGAAAAAAGTAGAGCTAGAAATAGAATTTAATGAATATGATAAAGATATTATAAAAAGTGCCCTTGAAAAGAACTATAATGTTTTAAAGATAAATGTTACAATATATAAGGACTCCATATTAAAATCTGCAAGGGCATTTTTAGTATATAAAACCCTTGAAGAATTAGGAGAGATCATAAAGTCAGTTCCTTCAATTGAGGATCTTGAACAGGAAAACTTTGAAAACCAATTCTATTTAATACTTATAACCCAAAAGAGTGAAAAGGATATTAAATCAAAGATAGAGGGTATCTCTGAAGTTGAAAAGGTAGAGGTTGAAAGGGTAAAAATTAAGAAGGATGACAGGAAGGAAGAAACAGTAGAAAAAGTTGAGGAAAATAAACAAAAAGATGTTGTAAATACTTCAGAAGTAAAAGAAGAAGATAAAAACACAAAAAAGGTATCTCAATCAGTAAGAGTTGATCTTGAAAGACTTGATAAATTCATGAATTTAGTTGGGGAGCTTGTAATCCATAGAACGAGGCTGGAGCAGATAAGCAGAGACTTTAAGTCTCAGGAGCTACATGAAACATTAGAACAAGTTGGAAGAATAACGACAGATCTTCAAGATCTTGTAATGAAGGTTAGGATGCTCCCAATAGAAAAGGTATTTAATAGATTCCCAAGGATGGTTAGAGACCTTGCCCAGGAACTTGGAAAGGAAATAGAATTTGTTATGAAGGGCGAGGATACAGAACTTGACAGAACAGTTATCGATGAAATAGGAGAACCCCTTGTTCACCTTCTTAGAAATGCAATAGATCATGGCATTGAAACACCTGAAGAGAGAATAAAACAAGGAAAAAGCTCAAAGGGGACTGTAAAGCTTGTTGCTTACCAAGAAGGAAATAAAGCCGTTATTAAAGTAGAAGACGATGGAAGGGGCCTTGATGTAAATAAAATAAAGAAAAAGGCAAATCAGCTTGGCATAAATACTGATGGTATGTCAGAGCAGGATATAAGAAACCTCATATTCCTTCAAGGATTTAGCACCAGCGAAAAGGTTACAGATATATCCGGTAGAGGCGTTGGAATGGATGTCGTTAAAACAAAGATAACTTCGTTAGGTGGAAGCATTGAGGTTCAAAGTGAAGTTGGAAAGGGAACAGCCTTTATAATAAGGCTTCCATTAACATTGTCTATAATACAAGCCCTACTAGTAAAGGTTTCAGAAGAAACATTTGCAATATCCTTAGGCTTTATAGATAGGGTTATTAAGATAAATCTTAGTGAAATAAAAATATCCAATAATAAAGAGGTAATAATCTACAGAAACAATGTTATTCCTTTAATTAGACTCTCTGAAAAATTAAACTTAATGGAGGTAGAATTAGAAGAAAAATTCTGTGTTATCGTAAAGGTTGGAGAAAAAACTGTGGGACTATTGGTGGATTCCCTTTTAGGACAGCAGGAAATAGTTATAAAACCTTTAGGGAAGTTATTGCAAAAACAAAAAGAATATGTTGGCGCAACTATATTAGGAGATGGATTGGTAACTCTAATATTAGATGTTGCAGCCTTAGTATAAGCGGGTGATTTGCGTGGAATTTAACTTAAATGATATTCAGCTTGATGCCCTAAAGGAGATAGGCAATATTGGGGCTGGTAATGCTGCAACAGCCCTATCACAACTTATAAATAAAAAGGTCGATATGACGGTTCCACAGGTGGATGTCCTACTTTTTAATGATATGGTATCAAGAATTGGAGATGAAGAAGATTTAGTTATTGCTGTTCTTTTAAAGGTTTTTGGTGATGCCCCTGGTAATATTTTGTTTGTTATGAAACCTGATAGTGCAAGGCTAATAGCAGACGAAATGCTCATAGGACTTGACATTCCAAGTGAGGAAATTTATTATTCAGTATACCAGGAGCTTGGCAATATATTAGGCAATTCCTATTTAAACGCACTTTCAAGGTTTACTGAGCTTAATTTAGTTGGTTCAGTTCCTTACGTAGTTGAAGATATGCTTGCAGCAATTTTAAGCACCACCTTTATTGATGCTGAACAATATAGTGATTATGTTCTTGCCATTGATACGACGTTTATGCAGGAAAATAAGGAATCTGGTGGTTACTTCTTTTATATCCCAATGCCAGGTTCTTTAGAAAAAATATTATCAAAATTAGGATTATAAAGGGAGGATTTAACATGCCAAGAGTGTTAATCGTAGATGATGCTGCTTTTATGAGAATGATGTTAAAGGATATCTTAGTAAAGAATGGTTATGAAGTTATAGGCGAAGCTCCAAACGGTCTAAAGGCTGTTGAGATGTATAAACAAGAAAAGCCTGATGTAGTTACGATGGACATAACAATGCCTGAAATGGACGGAATACAGGCTGTAAAGGAGATAAGAGCTTTTGATCCAAATGCAAAAATAATTATGTGCTCTGCTATGGGACAGCAGGCAATGGTTATGGAGGCAATAAAATCTGGAGCGAAGGATTTTATTGTAAAGCCCTTTCAGCCTGAAAGAGTATTGGAGGCATTAAAGAAGGTTTTAGGATAGGAGTGACCTTTTATGCAGATAGTGATTTTTACGTTGGGTAATGAAAAGTTTGCCCTTGATACCAAACTTGTTCATGGAATAGAAAAAATGATGAGTATAACAAAAGTTCCAAATGCACCATACTATGTTAAGGGACTTATAAACTTAAGGGGTTCAATCATAACGGTTGTTGATTTAAAAACATTATTAAATAAGCAAAATAAAGATCAGGAGGAAAACATAATAATCGTTGAAATTAATCAAGAGAAAATAGGACTTATTGTCAACAAAGTTGATGAAGTTATTGAAATTGAAAACGATAAAATCGAAAAGCCTGTTGAAAATAATTCCTATATTAAAGGTATAATAAATCTAAAGGAATATATTGTAACATTATTGGAGGGAGAGGCCCTTATAGAAGGATAGGAGGGATTATATGGGAGAAATTTTGTCACAAAGTGAAATAGATGCCCTCCTTTCAGCCCTATCGGCTGGAGAAATTGAGCTTGAGGAACATTCTTCTGCAGAAAAACAAAAAGTAAAAAATACGATTTTAAACGTCCCAATAAATTTTCAAAGGAACATTTAAGAACCCTTGAAATGATTCATGATAATTTTGGAAGGATTGTTGCCAACTATCTGACGGCAAACTTAAGGACGTCAGTTCAAATTAAAGTTATTTCTATAGAACAAATAACCTTCGAGGAATTTATACATTCTGTTCCTAATCCAACAATATTGATGACCTTTTATTTAGAGCCCTTTACTGGGCCCTTTATGTTCGAAACTGGTCCTAATTATGTGTTTGAAATAGTAGACCTTATGTTTGGAGGATCAGGAAAGGGGCAGGTAAAGACAAGGGATTTTACGGACATAGAAAAGAATATAATAAAAAAATTAAATCTTAAAATTCTTGAAAACCTAAAAATGGCATGGGAAGATATTATAGATGTTAATATTGTCTTTGACAATATAGAAACAAACCCAATATTAAATCAAGTTATTGCCCCTAATGAACCTGTTTGCCTTATTACTTTTTCAACCCAAATTGGTAATAATCAGTGTTATATTAACATGTGTATTCCTTATATTTCAATCGAAAATTATGTAGATAAGTTAGTCGTTCAGTATAAAAGCACAGCTTCGGATAAGCTGGATCAATATTTTAAAGAAAAAATTAAGAATAACCTCATGCCAGTTAAGGTGGATTGCTGCGTAGAATTAGGCAAAGCAATTTTAACAGTTGAAGACTTTTTAAACCTTGATGTTGGCGACGTTGTTAAGCTCAATAAAAAGATTAGTGAACCTCTTAATATGTTTATAGAGGATAAACTTCATTTTAAAGTTTATCCTGGCAAAATTGGTAAAAAGTTAGGAGTTCAAATATTTGAAATAAAGGATAAGGATGTGGAAGAGGATGCATGATGGTATACTTTCACAAGCAGAAATAGATGCTTTGCTTAGCGGGGTTACACCTGCTAATATTGACAATGATTTGACTGACGATGAAAAGGACCTTTTAGGAGAGATTGGAAATATATCAATGGGTTCAGCCTCAACGGCATTATCCACAATATTAGGCAAAATGGTTAATATAACAACTCCAAGGGTTACTTTAACTACCTTAAACGATTTGAAAAATGAATTTAATATTCCCATAATGGCCCTTGAGGTTGAGTATATAGAAGGTCTTAAGGGATCTAACCTATTACTTGTAAAGATTGATGACGCTTCAGTTATTGCGGATATCATGATGGGAGGAACGGGCTCAAACATTAAAACTGAACTTACTGAGATAGAAGTAAGTGCAGTTCAGGAGGCGATGAACCAGATGATAGGTTCATCGGCAACATCCCTTTCAACTATGCTAAATGTGCCAATAAACATAACTCCTCCAACTGCAAGGATTTGGAATAAAGATGTTGATAAAATTTCTGAGTTAATTGATGAAAATGAAAGGATAGTTAGAATATCCTTTAGGCTTACGATTGCTGAACTATTAGATAGCGAAATTATGTTATTACTTCCTGTTGAAACTGCAAAGATGATAATAAACAAGATGACTGGCGGCCTTTCAGAGGAACCAATTGCTGAACCGGAACCTGTTAAAGAGGCTGCCTATGAAAAGGTTGAGGCAAAAGAACAAAAGATTGAGACAAGGCAGGAAATAAAAGAAGAAGTCAATGTCTCAAAGGCTTCCTTTGCTGAACTTACACCACTAACTCCAAAGGAAAAGCAAAACATAGAACTTATACTGGACGTTCCCCTTGAGATTTCTGTCGTTCTTGGAAGAACTAAAAAGACAATAAAGGAAATACTTGAACTCGGCCAAGGTTCATTAATCGAACTTGATAAGCTAACCGAAGAGCCTGTTGAAATTTTAGTAAACGGAAAAAGGGTTGCTTATGGTGAGGTTGTTGTCATAGATGAAAACTTTGGAGTTAGAATAACAAGCATAGTAAATAATGTTGAAAAAATTAAAAGCCTTCAGGGATAATCCTGAAGGGTTTTATTTTATGTGTAAAGTTTAATACTTAAATTACGATATATAATATAGAAAAAAATAAGGGAGTGATAAGAGTGAGGATAAGGTTAGATGTCAATAATGTCATAAATATATACAATAAAAACGCAAAGTCTGTAGCAAAGGAAAACCCATCAAGAAAATCAGATACAATTGAAATTTCAAAGGAAGGAAAGGAAATTGCAAAATTTTTAGAGATAGCAAAGAATATCGAAATTGAAACTAAGGATGTTGAAAGGATAAAAAATCTTATTAAAGAAGGAAAATATCAAATAAACGATGAGGATCTTGCAAGGAGCATCATAAATTTTATGAAGGAAAGTGATAAATGATGGATATAAAAGAGTTATTTTTAGAATTTATTAAACTTTTTTTTCAGCTTACTGAACTTTTAGATAAGGAAAGGGAAGCCCTTATAAAGGACCAAGGGGAGATTATTGCATCATTATTGGAGACTAAAAAGGATATAGCCATAAATATAAATAAGCTTGAGGGTGAAAGGCAAAGGCTTTTAAAGGATAAAAAAATACAAGACCTTGTAAAAGAAGGTCTTTTATCTGAAGATTTAGCAAGAGAATTTGAAAGGCTTGCCATTGAGGTTAAGGAGAAAAACGAAACAAACCTTGCCTTAACAAAGCAATCATTATCCTATATTAGAATGATGAACAATATCCTGTCACCCAACAAGAGTGTAACCTATAATCCAACAGGAGAGATAAATGCAAAATCTTCAAGCAATATATTTAATGCTACCGTTTAGGAGGAAAGGCCATGAGCGGACTTTTTAATACATTTAACATAGTAAAAAGGGGAATGTTTGCACAGCAGACAGCTTTAAATGTTGTATCCCACAACGTTGCCAATGCCAATACCGAAGGATATTCTATCCAAAGAGCAGACCTAAAAACAACTAAACCCTTTGGGATGCCTTCATTAACTACAGCTGCAGAACCAGGGCAAGTAGGAACAGGAGTTGAAGTTGCAAGCATCACAAGAACAAGGGATGAGTTTTTAGATTATTATGTTCGAAAGGAAACAAGCACCCTAAAAAGGTTTGAGTCAAGGGAATATTTTTTATCAGAAATAGAAGCCATTTTTACAGAACCCTCCGATACAGGCCTTGCAACTCTTTTAACCCGATTTTGGGATGCATGGCAGGGACTTTCTACAAACCCTGAAAGCTCAACAGCAAGAACCCTTGTTGTAAGCAACGCAGAGGCTTTAGCAAACGGCATAAACCAAAACTACGCCCAGCTTGTTGATAGGGAAGTTGGCATTTCTGACCTTATTCAGCAGCAGATTTTTGAAGTTTCGAACATATTAACTCAGATAGCTGATCTTAACGAACAGATTAAGGCGGTTGTAGTTGGAGGAAAAATTCCTAACGACCTTTTAGATAGAAGAGATCTTTTACTGGATAAATTGTCCGAAAGGTTTGATTTTGATATAAAAAAGACCGATTACATGGGAATTAAAATTATTCCTAAGACAGGAAACGGCCTTATTGATGAAAACAATCCAATCCTTACCGATTCAAAAATAAATAAAGGTCTTGCCTTTGTTAACGATGTAATAATGAATATAGATGGTAAAGAGATAAAGAAAAAGGATTTTCCATTAATTATTGAAAAAGACAAATTATCAAGTATAACTTTAAGTATTAACATCAACGGGGATATAAACAAGCCTTACGATGTAGAAATTAGCGGGATAGATGAAATTAAAAAATATTTAAATATAGAAGAAATAAAAGACTCTAATGGGAATGTAGTATCCTACAAGATTAATTCTATAATGCCCCATGTTGTCCTTTACGATATGCAGGAGTTTAACCAGGGCAATTTAAAGATAGAGAGCATAAATTTTTATAACGGAAGCTTTAAGGGGTTAGATTCCCTTTATAATGAAATAAACGACTATAAAACACAGCTAAACAATCTAGCAAGAGCCCTTGCAATATCAGTAAACACCATCCATTCAAACTCTTCAGACAAAAGCAAAGGAATCAATTTCTTTAATATAGAAGCAGAGACTGATATAAAGGCAGCAGAAAAATTATCGATAAACGCTAAAATTAAGGAGGATGTATTCCTTATTAATGCAGGTAAAATAATCGACAAGAATGATCCTAATTATGCTCCGGGAAACGGAGAAAGGGCACTTATAATAGGACAGTTAAGAAATATTAGAATGGAAATACTAAAGATAACATCAAGGGAAGAATTTTTGAAAAACGTTTATACAGACTCAAATGGAAATCCTATAACTTCTGTAGAACCAAGCGGTTTAAACCTTGCGGATAGAAATCAGACGAAAATATTTAGCAATAACTCAGGAACTACCATCGACAATTATTTTAAGGCGACCATATCCCAGCTTGGAGTATCAAACCAGGAGGCAAAAAGGATGGTAAAAAATCAACAGGCCCTTGTTGACCAGCTGGTTGTTCGTAGGGAATCCATATCTGGAGTATCCCTTGATGAGGAGATGACCAATATGCTTCAATTCCAAAGGGCCTACGAGGCAAACGCTAAAATGATAAGCGTAATAGACCAGCTTCTTGACGTTGTTGTGAATGGACTTGTAAGAAGGTAGGTGATTAGATGAGGATTACAAATAAAGTTTTAACTAAAAATTTTCTTTCAAATCTTAGGGTAAACCTTGAGGAGATGCAAAAATATCAAGACCAATTATCCTCCGGACATGAGGTAAGAAAACCCTCAGATGACCCCTTTAAGGTTGCAAGAACTATGGAATTAAAGGCATCGATTGCTTCAAACGAAAGATATCATACCAATATACAAGAGGGTATGGACTGGCTTAATACATTGGATGAGGCCCTTGGACAAATAGGGGAGGCTCTTCAGACTATCCGTGAAAAGACCATCCAGGGCGGTAACGGCGCCTACACTAAGGAGGAGCGCCTTGCAATTGCAAAGCATATTAGCCAGCTTAAGGAGCACATTATGCAGGTTGGCAATACTGCCTATGACGGAAGATATTTGTTCGGCGGAGATAAGACAACAAATCCACCCTTTAAGATGGAAAACGGAAAGGTTATATATCAAGGTTCTAAAAATGGCCTATTTAAGGAGATGGCAAACGGAGTTATAATCGATATTTCCGTAAAGGGAAGCGATTTTGCAAATGATCCTTCTTCAACTGATGAGGGTGGAATATTTGCAACCCTTTCAAAAATAATCAATAAGCTGGAAAACGATCAAAACCCAAGCGACCTTTTAGGAGAGCTTGATGAGCATTTTAACAATCTATTAAGATTGAGGGCAGATGCGGGGGCAAGACAAAAAAGGCTTGAGGATATACTCTCTAAAAATGAAACAGAGACCTTTAATATGACTGAGCTTTTATCAAAAACCTATGACGTTGATATTGCCAAAAAGGTTATGGAGTATAAGGTTATGGAATCCGTTTATACTGCTTCACTGCAAACGGGAGCAAAAATACTTCAGCCAAGTTTATTAGACTTTTTAAGGTAGGTTGATTTAGATGATAATAGAAACTAAATTCTTTGGACAAATTGAAATAGACGAAAAAGAGATAATCCATTTTGAAAAGGGGATCCCTGGCCTTGAGGAATATAAAAGATTTATCATTTCAAAGGTTGAGGAGGCAAACATTTATTGCCTTCAAAGTATAGAAGAAAAAAACATAGCACTGCTTTTAATAATGCCTTGGGATCATGTTAAAGACTATGAATTAGAACTTTCAGAGGATGAGATCAAGGAACTTGATATAAAAACCCATGAGGATGTTTTGGTTTACAACGTAATTACCGTCCGAGAAGACAAAATAACTGCCAATCTCCTTGCCCCGATAATAATCAATGTAAAAAACAATAAAGGAAAGCAAATAATATTAAATGATAAAAAATATAGCATAAGGCAGGAGATAAAATGCTTATCCTAACACGAAAAGAAGGAGAATCCATCCTTATCGGTGAGGGCGTGGAGATTAAGATTTTAGAAATTTCTCAAGGGACAGTTAAAATAGGAATCGAGGCACCGAAGAATGTAAAGGTAATAAGAAAGGAGCTTTTAAAGGAAATTGGGGAGGAAAATATAGAATCCCTAAAGAATATTGAAAAAATATTAAAGGGGCTTTAGGAGGTGATATAATGCCAAGCACCTTAAGAATTACAGGCCTTGCAACAGGCCTTGATGTGGACAACATGGTCAAGCAGCTAATGCAGGCGGAAAAAACAAAGGTTGACAAAGTAAAGCAGCAAAGGCAACTAATTCAGTGGAGACAGGATCTTTATAGAGAGATAATAGGCGATTTAAACACCTTTAAAAGCACCTTCTTTGACGTCCTAAACAAGGACAAGTATATATTATCAGCCAATAGCCTTGCACCATATTCTATTTCAATTGATTCAAATGCTCCAATAAAGGTTACTGCAACAGCTGATGCCCAAGCAGGACAATATGAAGTTGCAGTATCCCAGCTTGCTAAGGGTGCAGCAGTTGTTGGAGGAGAGCTTAATGCTGAAAATTTGAATCTTGATACTAAATTATCAAGTTTAGGATTATCAGGAACAACAAACATTAATTTAACCTATAATGGGACAGACAAATCCATTGAAGTTTCTGATTCTATGTCCATTAGAGATCTAATAAACAAAGTAAATTCTGAAACAAGCGGAGCTGTTAAGGTTAGGTTTAGCGAACTTACGAAAAATATAACCTTTGAAACTTCAAAAACCGGTGTAAATGCCTCTTTAAAAGTTACAGGTGCATCTTTTTTAGGTATAGATGATATGATAGATCCAGTGACTGGACAAAATGCAATATTTAAGATAAAAACTCCTAATAATTCTTCCTTTGTAGAAGTTCAAAGGGAAACCAATACATTTACTATAGATGGTATAACCTATACTTTAAACGGCTTGGCTTCTGAAGAAAATCCCGTCAAGTTTACTGTAAATGTTGACTCTAAACCTGTTATAGATAAAATTAAAGAGTTTGTAAATAAATATAACGAAATAATAGACAAAATAAATAAAAAGCTTTCAGAAAAAAGGGCCTATTCCTATCAACCTTTAACTGATGATCAAAAGAAGGAAATGAAGGAAGACGAGATCAAAATGTGGGAGGAAAAAGCTAAAGAAGGTCTATTAAAGGGAGATAGCATCCTTCAAAATATGGTATTTAATTTAAGACAAGCCTTTTTCCAATCGGTAAAGGATGTAGGAATATCCCTTCAGGAAGTAGGTCTCTCAACCTCCAGCGACTATACCCAAAAGGGAAAAATAATAATCGACGAAGCAAAACTAAAAACAGCCCTTGAAACAAGAGGCCAAGACGTTATAAACCTATTTGTAAAAACATCAACCATAGCATACGATCCAAATAAAACCTACAGTGGAAGAGAAGACAGAAATGCCGAAATAGGTATTTTTCAAAGGATTAAAGATATACTTGAAGATAATATAAGAACAACAAGAAACAGCTCAGGTAAAAAGGGAATTCTTCTTGAAAAGGCAGGAATAAAGGGAGACTTTACTGAATTTAATAACCTTTTATCTAAAGAATTACAAGAAAAAGATAGACTTATTGATGAGCTTAATAAAAAACTTGCTGAAAAAGAAGATAAATACTATAGAGACTTTGCAAAACTTGAAAAGGCGATGCAAAAATTCAACGACCAGGCAAACTGGCTATATTCCCAAATAGGAGCGATGAATAAATAATGGATGCATTTGACATTTTAGCTCAGTATAAAAATATTTCTTTAGAAATTTTAAAAGCCCTTTCAGATGATGAATTTGATAATCTTGATACTTTACTTGACAAAAGGCAGGCGCTTATAGATATTCTAAATAACAAAAATAAGAACCAAATAAAAAAAATAATTGAGGATTTAAACCTACTGGAGTTAGAAACTAAAATACAAAATCTTTTAAACGAAAAATTGCAATCTTTACGAAACCAACTAAAAAACTTCAACGAAAAAAAATCAGCCGCAAAGGCTTATACCAACAAAGAAAACCTTGACTCGATATTTTTAAACAAAAAATTTTAAAAAACCCTAAAGTTTATCTAAAACCTTCCGAAACTAATAATAGAAAACAAAAAGCGGCCGCTTAAAGTTAAAGCTAAAATGAGGGAAAGGACTCCCTCTAAAATATAAATCAAGGAGGAGATATCATGATAATCAATCACAATCTTAACGCGATGAACGCACACAGAAATCTTGCTATGAATAACACTGCTTTAGGAAAGTCAGTTGAAAAGTTATCATCAGGTCTAAGAATCAACAGGGCAGGAGATGACGCAGCAGGACTTGCAATTTCAGAAAAGATGAGAGGACAAATCAGAGGTCTTGAACAAGCTGCAAGAAATTCACAAGATGCTATTTCACTTATCCAAACAGCAGAAGGTGCATTAAATGAAACTCATGCAATTTTACAAAGAATGAGAGAACTTGCAGTTCAAGCAGCTAACGACACAAACGTTGAAGAAGATAGAACAGCTATATCAAATGAAATTAGCCAATTAAAGAGTGAAATTGATAGAATAGCAGGACAAACTGAGTTCAATACCCAAAAGCTTCTTGATGGATCATTTACTACAAAGGCTTTCCAAATAGGTGCTAATAAAGATCAAACAATATCATTTGGTATTTCTAATATGAATTCAACTTCATTAGGACTAAGTAGTATAGCTGTTGATTCTGCAACAAATGCTACTTCAGCTATTTCAACAATTGATGCTGCTATTAACAAGGTTTCAGCTGAAAGATCAAAACTTGGTGCTCTTCAAAACAGATTAGAGCATACAATTAACAATCTTGGAACTGCTGCTGAAAACTTAACTGCATCAGAATCAAGAATTCGTGACGTTGATATGGCAAAGGAAATGATGTTATTCTCAAAGAATAATATACTTGCTCAGGCGGCACAAGCAATGCTTGCTCAAGCAAATCAGCTTCCACAAAATGTATTGCAATTATTAAGATAATAAATAAAGGCTCTGGAGCATCAGAGCCTTTATTTAATAATTAAGTGAGAGGAGTATACATTATGTTAATAAATGTGTTAAAAGAAAAAATTGATGGGCTTGCCAAGGCTTTAGATATTGGCAATACTGAAGAAATTAATTTATTTATTATAAAAATTATTGATGATTTAATTCTTTTTTCAAATAATATAAATGAAAGTATTTTTGATGTAAACTTTTTTAATGAAAAATTAAATGAAATGCTTTCTGCAATGAAGGAAGGAGATTATTATCTATTTTTAGATGTTTTAAAATACGAACTTATGCCTATTATCGAAGAATATTTGAAACTTAGTGATAACTGAGGTGAGCTTATGCCTAAAATAAGTATATGCATGATGGTAAAGGATGAAGAAAAAAATATTAGAAGATGCTTAGACAGCATAAAAATATTACTAACTAACGATTTTGCTGAGCTTATTGTTGTAGATACTGGTTCAATTGATAAAACTCCGGATATAGTTAAAGAATATACGAATAATTTGTATTTTCATCCGTGGAACAATAATTTTGCAGAAATGAGAAATATTACAATATCCTACGCAAAGGGAGAATGGATATTCATATTAGATGCCGATGAAGAATTAGAGAATGCAAACGAACTTGTAGAGTTATTTAAGTCGATTGATACTAAAAAAATTAATACTATTGGAGTTTTAGTTAAAAATCCATCAAATCTAACTAGTAAAGAAGGATACATGATAAGCATGTCTCCGCGGTTGTTTAAAAATGATGGTGACTTTAAATATATAGGTGCTGTCCATAATCAACCATTGTTTAAAGAACCTATTTATTATTCAAATATCTCAATTTGGCATTATGGCTATATAACTAATGATAAAGCTTTGATGGAGAAAAAATACAAAAGGACTGCTTCTATATTACAAGAAGAACTTAAAAAAAATCCAAATAATTTGTATTATAGGTATCAACTTGGCGTTAGTTATTCTATGTATGGTGAAATTAATAAGGCATTAGAAGAATTTAGGAAAGCCTATGAATTATTGAAAAATAAAAAGTCTCAAGATAAATTTGTATATTCTTATATTTACTCTGCTTATGCTAGGGAAGCTTATAGAAATGAAAAATATAGAGAAGTTATAGAAGTAACTGAAGAAGGAATAAAAATTCGAAATGATTTTATCGATCTTTATTACCTAAAAGGATTTGCATATTATAAATTAGGGTTAATTAATGAGGCAATCAATACTTTTGACAAATACTTAAAATTAAATGATGATATTAATAATCTTAACATTATCAAAGACATGTCGATTTCTTTATATAATATTGATAATAATTCAAAGGATAATGTTTATTTAGTTTACGTTCAGTATTATTTAGAAAACAAAAACTATGATGATGCTTATAAATTTGCTAAAAAAATAAGTGACAACAAAAGAAAAATATATGAAATAATTAATATTTTAATAAAAGATGAAAAAATAGACGAATTAAAAAATGTTTATTTAAATATAAACATAGATGAAGAAAAGAAATATTTTGAATTTGTTTTAGAAGAGCAGATTGATAAAATAGAAAAAGAAAAAGCTTTTTTGATTCGCAGATCTTTTTCTGAAATTGATAATAATTATGGTAAGTTATGTATTTCACTTACAACTGATGATCTAAATTATATTTATAATTTTATTAAATCTTTAGATTTAAATAAAGAGCCAATATATTATTTTAAATTGTATGAAAAATATAAAGAAAATGTAGAAATGGTAATTTCACAAATAAAATGCTTAAATACTCATAAACAAAGAGTTGTAATTAATTTTTTAATTAGCAAGTGTGGTTTTGAAGAATATTTTAAGAAATATTTAAACAATGTAAATTATAATAAACATGATTTACAAAAAATTGTTTTATTAAAAATAATCTTAGAAATTATATTAAAAAATTATGCTAATAATACAGATAACATTACTAATGAATATTATAATTTGTTTCTTAAATATATAGATTTAGGAATAATATATTTAAAAAATATTTATCAAATTGATAAAATTAGATTAAATTACAAATATATTGAAGATGGTGAGATTAGGTTTTTTATGATTTTTTACTTAATAAAAGGTCATTTAATAAAAAATGAATATAATATAGCATTAAAATATATTAGGGAAATAATAGAGGTTCATTCTATTTATGCAAAATTTATTAAAAAGTTTATGGAAGAGATTGATATATTTTAGTGCTTAGAATATTTTTGTTGTATTTTAGGTGGTGATATTGTGATTGAAGAGAGGAAGAAAAGAATAAAATCAATGATAGAAGAACAGATTAATAGAGGTTTATTAGATGAAGCAAAATTTTATATAACAGAATACATGAAGATTGTTAATGATGATTCGGAAATTTATTCAATGTTAGGGGTTATATTTATTTTACAAAATGATCTTGAAAAAGCAGAAGAGAGTTTGATAAGAGGGTTATACTTGGATAAAGATAATTTTGATATACATTATAATCTTGGATATGTCTATGAAAAAATGGAATATTTTATGGATGCTTATATTCATTATTATAAGGCATTAAAATTATGTGATAATACAAATTTAAAAGAAGAAATTAATAATTTTTTAATTAATTTAAGAAATAATATTAATAATGTAAGTAATTTAGAAAATTATGTAAATTCATATGAAAATATAAAAAAGATTGTTATTGTTCAAGATATACCTTGTATAAGAACTCATAAAATTGCAAAAATGATTGCAAGTAAAGGCATTCAAGTTGATCTTATGTATTATTCCTTACATCCTTTACAAGTTTATGGTGAAATAGAGCTGCCATATAAAAATATATATAAAATTAGTGATGCAAAAGCTTTTATTGAATTTATAAATAAAAGTGATTATGATATAGTATATAGTGCAAATGAACCTGATTATTTCACGGTTCTTTTATTAGCAGCTGATAAGCCAGTAATACATGATACCCATGATATGATGAGCATAAGATCTAAGCTAAGTAATGAACAAATTGTTTTAGAATATATAGCAAATAAAAATGCACATGGAAATATTTATGTTCATGAATTACAAAAAGAAATAGCTCAAAATAAATTTGGAATAACTAATAAACATATATTTGTTTTGAATAACCTTATTGAGAGAAATCTTATTCCCAAAAATTACAAACCTAAATTAAGTTCATTAGATGGTAAAATTCATTGTGTATATGAAGGGGGACTTTCTAGTAATAAAGCAAGTCATCGATACTTGGAAGATTTTTTTAAAAGATTAGCAAGTGAAAATATTCATGTCCATATTTATGGGCATGTTGATAATAATTATATTTTAAATTTAGTTAAATTTTCACCTTTTATACATTATGAAGGGATACTGCCTCCTAAGGAACTGATATTTGAAATGACACAATACGATGTTGGACTTGCTTATTTTAATGTCAATGAGAACAATTATTATCACATTAATACAGTTTCTCCTAATAAAGTTTACGATTATTTAGCTGCTGGATTACCTATTGCTTTTTCAGATTTAGTTTCACTAAAGTTGTTTAATGAGGAATATAAGGTAGGAAAAGTTATAGATATAAAAAAACCTTTATACAAACAAATTTTAGAGATTACTAATATAAAGATTGAAAGAGACTTTATAGTTAAAAATAATCTTTTTATAAATTCGCATGTCCATGAATTGATAAAGTTTTTTAATGATGTTAAAAATGATTTTAAGAAGACTTTATCAAATAAGAGTGATAATAAGTTATTAATAATCAGAAGTTTATATTCAATTTTTATAGAGGAATTTGTGAAAAGAATATATGAAAATTTTAATATTAAAGTTGATTTAATGACATTTGATGATAAATATAAAAATTGCGTTAACGCATATATAAATCAATTTTTTATTATAAATCAAGAAAATTTTGCTAATAAAATTAAACAATTAGATTTTTATGACTGTATTAATATACATTATGTTACACCAATTTATGCATATGTTATTGAAGAAATAAGAAAAAAATGTAACATGCTAGTAGTAACAGTTTGGGGTTCAGATTACTATAGATCAAATAATGATATTAGAGAACTTCAAAGGAAAATTTATGATAGTGCTGATGTTATAACATTTGCTTCAGAAGAAATAAAAAATGATTTTTTAAATTATTATGGCAAAGATTATGAAAGTAAAGCTGTTGTGTGTAGATTTGGTTTAACAACACTCGAAGAGATTGATAAATTAGAGAATATAGATAGAAATGAATTAAAAAAGATTTTAGAAATTCCTGATGATAAGTTGGTGATAAGTATAGGTTATAATGCTTCAAAAGAACACAATCATTTAAAAATAATTGAAGAGATTGATAAAGTAAAATATCAGTTTAATAGAGATGTGTTTTTGTTATTACCTATGACATATAACGGTGATGAAGAATATAAAAAAGAAGTTAAAAATAAACTTGCTAATTTAGGGCTAGAGTATAAAGTTTTAGAAGATTATTTGCCAATTTCTGATTTTGTAAAATATGAAAAAGTTACTGATATAATGCTACAATTACAAACAACAGATGCTCTTAGTGCTTCAATGCAGGAAAATCTATATTGCGGTAATGTTGTAATAACAGGGTCGTGGTTACCGTATAGAATTTTAGAGGATAATGGATGTTGGTTTATAAAGATTGAAAAAATTAATGATTTATCTAATATAATTTCTGAAGTTGTTAATAATTACGAGTTATATAAAACAAAAACATCAAACAATAAAAAAATTATTTATAATCTATCATCCTGGAGAACTAATATATATCAATGGGGAAATTTATTAATAAAATGATATTTCTTTTTTTCTATTTTAATTGTCTTTATATTAATATTGGAGGCAAATTATTTAGGTGCCAGCTTTTGCTAATTGAGGAAGTAGCGTAAAAGCTGCTTCCTTATTTTTGGGGCTCTATGTCAATAGTTGGGGTGGGCAAAATATTCAGATGCCCGCCCTTGCTAATTTTCAGGGCATTTTTGCGAGATTGAGATCATGTTAAGAAAAATTATTAAAATTGGGCATGACAAAAAGGCCAAGCTAAGGTTGGCGTTTTGAAGCAGTTTAACGAATTGTGTATTTTTGTGTATAGTTTAGGATTTCTTTAAGAAGAAAACCTTGGGAGACTTAGGTCGACTAAGGTTTTCTTCTTAAAATTTTTTGTTGTAAGTATATTAAATTAATTTCTCAATTTTTTATATCAGAAATAGATGATCGTTGAATGTTTAAGCTTTTAAACAAAATTACCTGCAACAGTGGATAATTCGATTTCTAAACCTTTCAAAGTTTCTAAATCCGAAGGCATTTCTTTTAATTACCTTAATCTTGTTGTTAAAGCCTTCAGTCCCTCCATTTGTATAAGGAACATCAAAGGAATTGACTATTTCTTTAAACCATCTGCTTAAAGTATTAGCACAAGAAATATATTCTTTAATTCCGCTTCTTCTAGCTAAATCAATCCATTCTTTTAAAAGCTTCCTTGCTTCAGAAGAAGACTTGGCATTAGAGATCTTGTAAAAACGTTCCTTTAAAAAGTGAGCTTGCCTTAATTCGTCGTTGTATAGAAGCATAATATTAAGTTCTCCTTTAGATTCTTCATCTAAGGATTCATATTTAGCAAGTATTAGTTTTCTGCTTCTTTTGTAGTAACGTCTAAGTTTAGGATCCATATTCTTTTGGATACGCTGTCTAACACCTTCAATAGCCCAAGTATTGTAGCGCATAAAGTGAAATTTATCTATGATGATAGTAGCATTTTTAAAGAAGGTTTTAACAATTTCAACATAAGGCTTCCACATATCGATGATTACATATTTAACTTTGTCTCTGTTTTTAATTTTTTTAAAGTAGCTACAAAGAACATGAAGCTTTCTATCTTTGATAATATCAATAACTTTATGATTAACAGGATCGACAATAATACAATGGTAATCAGAGTTACCGGAATTACCTATGAATTCATCGATAGAAATAACTTCAGGTAAATAATCAGGAGTTGAATAGCTAACCATATCAAAAATGCGTTTAACAGTATGAAAAGAAATATTAGCTTTAGAAGCAATAGAGGACATACTACCTAAAGAAGAAAGTTCGTTGATTATGTAGGCAAAGAGTCTGTTGGTAATTCTAAGATACTTAGGGAGAAAATCTAAATTTTCAAAGAAACGCTTACCACAGTTTTTACAAACATATCTACGTTTTTTAAGAACAATGTAAGTTTTCTTGTTTTGGATGAGAATATCTTTAATTTTTTGAGTTCTGTAGTCATGGACTTTAGAAGTAGTAGAGCCATAAGGCAAAGATGAGGTTTCTTTTTAGTTTCAACATAAATTTCAATGTAATCATCGTTATTGATAATATTTTTTACGAAAACATCTTTTAAATTAAGCAAATTATTGATAAAATTTATCTTGAGCACTTTATCAGATGCCTCCTTTCTAAAGTTTTTTGTGGTGTTTAATTATATTTTAGCAAAGCTGGCATCTGAATAAAGTGGTTTTGTATTTAAAGAAAAAATGTTGAGGTTATTTACCACCCCAACATTTATTATAGAACTAATAATCTAGCTAAAATGGAGGGAATGCTGAATGGATGATGTTAAAAAAGAGTTTTTATATTCAATTGGAATTCTTTGTGAAGAATCAATAATGAAATATAAATATTTTCCTCATAGAATCTTAGAGCTTATTAATGATAGTTCTATTAGCAATGATTTAAAACTTGATAAGATTAAATCTTTTATTAGAAAAGATGAGCCTGAAGGATTAATAAATTTATGGCATTTAGGTGGAACTGAAGCATTGAAATTGAGTATTGAATATTTAGTGTTAAATGAAAAGTTTAAAACAATTTTTACAGATGAAGAAATAAATGTTTGCAGAGAAAAACTAAAAAGATTTGCATTAGAAGTCTAATAGTTATTAAAGGATGATAAGAAGGTGAATCAAATGGACATAGCTGCACTATCAATCAACCTAAAACAAGCAAAAGTAGCCCAAGAAACAAGCCATGCAGTAATGAAACTTGCAATGGAAACAGGCAAACAAACAGCCAATGAAACAGTTAAGATGATTGAAAAGAGTGTTGATCCAAACTTAGGAAGGATAATAGATGTAAGTGCGTGAAATTATGGAGGATAAAGAAGAATTAATAAAACAACTTCAATGGGTAAAATATAGGATACAAATTCTTGATATGATAGAGGAACGATTATTAATAATGAGGCAATTAGCTGTTGAAGCTTTTGAGAATGACTTAAGTAAAGCTGAAAGAGAAGAAATAGGAAGGCAGATTCAAAAACTTCAGCAGGAAATAATGCTACTTGAAATGGAAAATACCAAGGAGCAGTAGAAGACCTAAAAGGGTCTTTTTTTCTTTAGGAAGTAAATTAAAATATAAACTCAACTTGCTGAAAAACTTATAAAAATCTCGCTTAAAAACAATTGTCAAAATGAATTAAAAATCAAAATTCCATCATTTCCAATACTTCATCAACAATTACACTAATCAAAACTCGTTGAATAATTCAAATTAAGCAACCAGCTAAAGAAATGATGGAAAAAAGTTGAAAATTAAAATTTTAAATAATTATTAAACCTGGGAAATAATAAGGGGAAGGTAAGATAAAAGCCTTCCTCTTTTAGCATTTATGTGGAAATTGCTAATACAATATAAATGGTAGCATAAAATACAAAATCCTGCTAAAATAATAATAAGAATATAGGAGGTAAATACTATGCTTAATAAGACTAAAATAAAAGAAGTAATTAAAGATGAATTGATTGATAAAGACTATGAAATAATACCACCCAAAATAGATTTTGTGTTTAAGCACATATTTGGCAATGAAAAAACACAAACAAGTATTGTTATTCGGCAAATTATTTCATCTCAAAAAATTCAAATTAATTTAACCTAAAAAGGATTTAAAATAGCTAAAAATGCAAGGATGAAATAATTTGCACCACAAAAAAAACAGAAAAAAAGTCAAAATGTTTAATCCTTAATGAACATAAAAAAAGAGGGGTAACCCCTCATGGTTAAGCTGAAATATTTACTTCAGTCTGAGCTTCGTAAATAAGCTCACTATCAATAACTCTTGTGTTTTTGTTAGCTCCAGCAATCAAGCTCATTCTTGCAATTGCGTTTAGTGGCCTTAAAAAGCCCATTAGAGCTTGAATATAAAAGTTCGAGGGCATCCTCGGTAAATATAGGTTCACTGCAACCAGCAATTTTAAGCATATATGGAATATACAGCTTTACTTCATCTAAGGTTAATCCTTTTAAAGAGTAATTAACAACAATTCTTTGTCTTAGTGCTTCATGCGGTTGCCTTTGAATTTGAGATATAAATTG
>NZ_CAKP01000092.1 GCF_000297115.1 Caloramator australicus RC3
TTTAATGGTAAGAAAAACAGAGGTTGTGTAAAATATATAACTATTGGCACTGATTATAGGTCCTCTATAAATCGTGATTCTATATTTTTAAAAAAATATATAGTCTAAGAACTGAATCCGAAAGATACAATTCTAGATGGAAAAATCTCAATACAGAACAAGCTTATGTTAGAAATATTAACTCCGTTACTAATTTGAATACAATCGGTCACATTTGCCTTTTAACTGTTGCAATTGCTGCCATAAAATCTGGCTGCGTTGATAAATACAAATCCCTATCGGGATTTAGAAGAACAGCCTAAATAAATTATATTAAAATTAAATTAAATTTTTTGAACATCAATTTTACCAAGGGAGTAGTCTACCCTTTTTTTGCTTTTTTGGTGTTAATTTAAGTTTAATTTAAAATAATTGAGCTTCACTTCATAAAAGTTAGAACAATTTAACATAAATAATTTTGTTTTTTAATCAATTATGCTCATCTCTATTTTACTTAATATTTATTGTTTTACTTAATATTAATTATAACCTTTGACCTTTTAATTCATAGATTTTACATTTAGGAAATGGTAGCATTATTTTAGAATCAATCATACCTGAAAATAAAACACCAAGAACAAAAATTAATACCTTATAAAAATGGACAGGCTTTTTGTAAAATAATAATATAAATTATGGAAAATTTTCAAATTGATACATGGGGGACAGTGAAGTTATGAATCTATATTTAAGTCCTAACAGAATTTTGAAGAAAAACGAAAATTACAAAAAAATATTTCGAGTATTATTGGCGCAAAGACATTTGCAAATAATGGTTATTTTAGGTGTCATATGGATGATTGTTTTTAATTTCCTACCCATGTATGGAATTATCATTGCCTTTAAAAAATACAACATTATAAAGCCAATATCTGCTGCACCATGGGTAGGGTTGCAATATTTCAAGGAATTTTTAACTGACCCTGAATTTTTTAATGCAGTAAAAAACACATTGGGAATTAGCACTTTAAAGATATTGATAGGATTCCCACTTCCTATTATATTTGCTTTGTTTTTGAATGAGCTGACATCATTAAAATTTAAAAAGTTTGTTCAAACAGTTTCATATTTACCACATTTTTTATCTTGGGTTGTTCTTGGTGGAATATTAACTACTTGGCTTTCTGATGTCGGGATTATAAACGAAATCCTAGTTAAACTAAAATTAATTGATCAACCTATTAATTATTTAGCGGAACCTAAATATTTCTGGATGATAGTTATAATTTCAGATATATGGAAGGAACTTGGTTGGTCAGCAATTATCTATTTAGCCGCAATAGCAAGCGTTGATCCGGAAATGTATGAGGCAGCAACGATAGATGGTGCAGGAAGGTTACAAAAGATGTGGTTTATAACCCTCCCGGCAATCAAACCTACAGTAACTATATTATTTATATTAACTGTAAGCGGAATTTTAAATTCAAACTTTGACCAAATACTAGTTCTTAGAAATCCTCTTAATGCCAGTGCCAGTGATGTTATAGATATATTTGTATATAGAATGGGTCTACACCTTGGAAGATATTCATATGCAACGGCAGTTGGATTAGTCAAGTCAATAATAGCATTGCTACTCTTATTATCTGCTAATTTTGTATCAAAGAAACTAAATAATACTTCGCTATTTTAGAGGTGATTCAATGAAAATCAGCATATTAAAACGAAGGACATTGGGAGAAAAAATATTTGATACTGTAAATGTTATTATAATGCTTATAATTTGCTTTATAACCCTATATCCTATTTGGTATGTTTTAGTAAATTCTTTCAACGATGGCATGGATGCTATGAGGGGAGGAATATATTGGTGGCCCAGAAAATTTAGTCTTGACAGTTATAAAGCCGTTTTTTCAAGTCCAGGCATATTAAAAGCTCTGGGGATTACTGTTGCTAAAACTGTAATTGGAACTTTCCTACATGTTTTTTTTACAGCTATGGTTGCCTATGCATTGTCAAAGAAGGAGTTATTAGGAAGAAAGTTTTATATGACTTTAGGAATTATAACATTGTTTTTTAGTGGAGGACTAATTCCATATTATTTACTATTAAGAAACTTAGGATTTCTTGATAAGTTTATAGTTTACATAATTCCAGCGATGTTCAGTTTTTACGATGCAATAATATTTATAGCTTTTTTTAGAGAAATTCCTTCAAGCCTTGAAGAAGCAGCTAAAATAGATGGGGCAAATGACTTTTTAATATTTTTAAAAGTTATATTACCGGTTTCGCTGCCTGTTATAGCTACAATAGCTCTTTATCATGGAGTTTATCAATGGAATGATTACTTTACAGGTATGATATTTATAAATGATCCCGATCTTCAACCCATTCAAACTTACCTTTATAGGATTGTTGCCCAGGTAGGGTCTAATACAGCTATGCAGGCAGCACCGGGAGGTATAATAACAAGGACAGTTACAAGTCAATCTATAAAGCTTGCAACTATGGTAGTTACAACCTTTCCAATAGTTTGCGTTTATCCATTTTTACAAAAATATTTTGTAAAGGGAATGTTGATAGGGTCCATAAAAGGTTAAGAAGAATATAATCTTCGCCTGGCCGAAGATTATAAAATAAAATTATAGAGGGGGATGGTCATGAATAAAAAAATTTTATCAAAACTGACTGCACTTTTACTACTTATGGTAATGACTGTATCTAGCTTTGCAGGGTGCAGTAAAAAAACATCTAATTCAACCGATAATGAAAAAGTTTCGACAGTAAGCGAAGATGAACCAGGATGGAAAAAGGACGTAGATAAACCGATTACATTTGATTGGTATATAAACTTTTCCTGGTTCCCAAATAAATGGGGGGTTGATCTTACTTCGCAATATGTAACTAAAAAGACAGGAGTAAACATAAATTTTATAGTTCCAGCTGGAAATGAAAACGAAAAGCTTAATGCAATGATAGCTTCGGGTAAACTCCCAGACTTTATAACCCTTGGATGGTGGGAGGATGCTGTTCAAAAAATGATAGATGGTGGGCTTGTTCTACCGCTTGATGAACTAGCAAAACAATATGACCCATATTTCTTTAAAGTTGCAGATCCTATGAAGCTTGCATGGTATACAAAGGAAGATGGACATGTTTATGGATATCCCAATGCATCATCATCACCAAAGGATTTTGAGAGATATAAGGAGTTGAAACCATCAAATCAGACATTCCTTGTAAGAAAAGATATATATGAGGCGCTAGGCAAACCAGATATGAGAACCCCTGAAGGTTTTCTTAATGCATTAAAGGCTGCGAAGGAAAAATTCCCAACTGTTAATGGACAGCCTCTAATCCCATTTGGCTTACACGAATTTACTGATACAGGAAATTATTCACTAGAGTCATACCTTCAAAATTTCCTTGCAATACCTATGGAAAAAGACGGGAAATTATATGATAGGCTAACTGATCCGGAATATATAAGATGGCTAAAAACATTAAGAAAGGCAAATGAAATGGGACTTCTTGCTAAAGATATATTTGTAGATAAAAGGGCACAAATGGAAGAAAAGATAGCCCAAGGCAGATATTTTGCTATGCTTTACCAGAGAAGCGATATGGCAGCACAGCAGCAGGCCCTTTATGCAAAGGATAAGAATTCGATTTATATAGCAGTAGATGGACCGGCAAACTCAAATCTTGATCCACCAACATTAGCAGGTGATGGAATTGCAGGTTGGACAATTACTTTAATTTCAAAGGATGTTAAGGATAAAGCAAGGGCGATAAGATTTTTAAGTTATCTAATTAGCGAAGAGGGACAGAAGGATTTATATCTTGGCGAACAGGGTGTGACCTATGATATTATAGATGGAAAAGAACAATTCAAGCCAGAAGTATTAGACCTTCTTAACAAAGATAGAGCAGCATTTGATAAAAAGTATGGTGCATCCTATACCTTCTGGATGCTCATGGATACTAACATGATGCTTAAATGGCAGCCACCAACTGCAGAACCTTTTAAGCAGATGGAAGATTGGACTAAAGGAAAAACAGTAAGCTTTGCCGCCTTTGATGGAATTAATCCAACGGGTGATTCGGAAGAAGGTATTGCGGCTAATAGAATTGCACAAGAATGGGGAAAAACGCTTCCAAGACTTTTATTAGCAAAATCGGATGAAGAATTTGATAAAATATTTAATGAATTCCTGAAAAAGAGAAAAGAATATGGCTACGATAAGGTATTACAGTATCAACAAAAGAAGTATGAGGAAAATAAGAAAAAATTAGAAGGCGCTAATTAAATATAAAAATATGGATAAAAACCCAGAATTTCTGGGTTTTTCAGACTGTTGACAAAGTATAATTTTTTAAAGAGAATCCATCGCAAAAAAAGGATTCTCTTTTTTTATGTCGAAATATAATAATATACGAAGTAATAAAGGAGGATAAGTATGCTAACAATCAACAAAGATAAAACTCGTAGAGAACAAGTAGAATTTATCTCTGTTGATCAATTGGTTCCAGAAGATCATTTAGTTAGAAAAATAGAAAAAGTTATCAATTTTGATTTTATATATGATCTTGTAAAGGACATGTATTGCTTAGATAATGGAAGACCAAGCATAGATCCTGTTGTATTAATTAAAATAGTTTTAATTCAATATATGTTTGGTATAAAATCTATGCGTCAAACAATAAAAGAAATAAGAAACAAATGTTGCATACAGATGGTTTCTA
>NZ_CAKP01000091.1 GCF_000297115.1 Caloramator australicus RC3
ATTCATAGAATAATAAAGGAATATTTAAAGGGGAAAATACGATGWAAAAAGGAATAGAAAAATTAAAAAGACAATTGTTGAAAAGGACAGCAAAGCAGTCAAGTGATATGGAAAGATTGG
>NZ_CAKP01000090.1 GCF_000297115.1 Caloramator australicus RC3
ATAAGAATAAAAGCCGTTAACTGCAATATAAATTAGAATAACTAAAACTATCAAAAGGTTTAGTGACATCCTTTCTTCACGTTTTCTTAAGCTAAAAAATATAAGCTCCAACCCTAAAATAACAAAAAGTAAAGGCCAAAACTTTAGCATGGTCATCCCTAAATTAGCATCAATTCTTTTTATTATCATCCAAGCTCCTAAAAAATAAACCCTATTGCACTTGATATGGTTCCAATACTTTTCATAGTTTATCCCCCCTTTCTTTATTCACTTATATAGACGAAGATTTTTGAAATTATCCCATAAAAAT
>NZ_CAKP01000089.1 GCF_000297115.1 Caloramator australicus RC3
TGGGAAGGGATAGAAATATATAAAGATGACGATGATGTAATAGGATGCAGCGCAGAAGGGCATGTAAGCCATGTATTATCGGCGAGATTAAGCAGCAGGCCATTAGGATGGAGCAAGGAAGGATTAAAGATAATGGCAAAGCTAAGGGTATTTAGCAAGAATGGAGGAAATTTAAGGGAAATAAGTGTGTTTAAGGAAGATGAAAAAGCCTTCAAGGTAAGTAAGAAGAAAATAAAAGAAGCGATAAGAAAGATAAATAAATCTTCACGTGAAGTTATGAATAATATAACGATATTGAACATAGGGAAAGTAACGCCAATTTACAGGATATTAAAATCAATAAAATATGAAAATATAATTTAAGTTTTTTAAATTTAACAAACGCCTTGAAACTAGCTAATTTAAGGGGTTGTCTATAAAAATTAACCTACAATATCTTGACACTATCAAGCATGTTAAAGACAAAAACATATAAATAAGGTAAAAAGAATGAAAATCCTTTCAGATTGTAGACAAACCATCTTTGGTGTTGAAATTTTGCAAGAGCCCCGTGAATGGATTTCAAAAAGGCATCTCTCATGAGCTCTAGCAATTCTTGCTTTTCGACTTTTCAAAAGTCCGTAATTCTGCACACGGACGTGCAGAGCCGAGTGGCCGACACGGATGTCGGCTCACGAGGGTAGGACTTTTGAAAACAAAGAAAAGCTTAGAATTGCTTAGTGAAATGAGCGAATGCCAGGGAAATCCTTCACGGGGCTTATCAAAAAACAACTTTTTCAACAGTCTGAAAGGATGAAAATCCTTTTTACCTTTTATTTCGATAAAGAAGATACGCACCAATTGCAATAAATATAACAGGTATAAAGTAAGTGCTTATATAGGATCTTATTAAATTATATATTTCATTCCCATAAAAGGCTTTATTTATAACCCCTAATACTCCTAATATAACTAAAGCCCATCCGGCTATTAATATCCACTTATCGTTTAAAAAGTTAGCCCATCTGCCATCTATTTGAAAACTTCCATTTCCAAATATATCGCTATCATAAACTATTTCACCTCTATCCAATTTATTGGCTACATTAAAGGTATCGAAAAAGGTATAAAACCATAAAGGTATTTTAATAATGGAAGCTAAAAAAGATAAGCCAACAATTCTAAACACAGGTTCAATTAAAAGATAAAGCAGCAAAAATTGAATCCCTCTTCTTATAAGGCCTAAATACATATATCCTACACCAGGTATTAAAGCCGCAAGAAAGGTAAGAAATGGACTTCTTCTCATAAACTATACCCCCATTAATTTGTTTAAATTTTGGATTAAAATATTCATTCTAAAGATAAATAAAGACTGAAATGAAAATATCCTTTCATATAAACTCGTAAAATGTGAACTACCCCCACTTATAGAAGTGGTGGCTTCGTGGTCAATACTCAAAGCGGACTAAGTTATCCCACGCTCAAAGGGCTGTTCCTTCCCCATATATACCAATCACATGGCTAATTTTAGCAAATTCTTGCTTGCATTTATATCTCTATCATGAACTGCACCACACTTTGGACATTTCCATTCTCTCAATGCTAAATTCTTTACATCAGGATTTTTATATCCACATTCACTACATGTTTGACTTGATGCATAATTTTGTGGTGCTATTATTATTTCTCTGCCATACCATCTTGCTTTATATTCTAACATCCTTCTAAATTCTGCCCATGATACTTCTGTTATTGCTTTGGCTAATTTATGATTTTGTTGCATTATTTTTTACCTGTAAATCTTCTAAAACTATCACTTGGTTTTCGTGTATTAATTTTAGAAGATAATTTGTGAAGAAAATTCTTTTCTTTGATTTGATTATTTTTCGTAT
>NZ_CAKP01000088.1 GCF_000297115.1 Caloramator australicus RC3
AGGAAATTTAAGGGAAATAAGTGTGTTTAAGGAAGATGAAAAAGCCTTCAAGGTAAGTAAGAAGAAAATAAAAGAAGCGATAAGAAAGATAAATAAATCTTCACGTGAAGTTATGAATAATATAACGATATTGAACATAGGGAAAGTAACGCCAATTTACAGGATATTAAAATCAATAAAATATGAAAATATAATTTAAGTTTTTTAAATTTAACAAACGCCTTGAAACTAGCTAATTTAAGGGGTTGTCTATAAAAATTAACCTACAATATCTTGACACTATCTGTAATGAACCGTCCCTTGAAGTTATTTGGAAAATAATATATAATTTTTTTAAGCTAAGCGAGGTGATGGTGTGGAGAGGATAGAAATAAAGTGCCCTGCAAAGGTTAATTTATCCCTTGATGTGGTTGGGAAGAGGAATGATGGATATCACCTTTTAAGGATGATAAATCAGAGCGTATCCTTATATGATTATTTGACTATAGAAAAAATAAAAAGCGGAATCATCATAACTTCCGATAAAAATGATATTCCCCTTGATGAGTCTAACACCTGCTATAGGGCAGCGGATTTAATCTTTAAAAAATTCGGTATAGACTATGGAGTCAAAATTCACCTTAAAAAGAATATTCCCCACGGTGCAGGCCTTGGAGGGGGAAGCTCAGATGCGGCAGGGGTTATTAAGGCTTTAAATGAACTTTATGACCTTAAAATGAGTAAGGAGCAGATGATGGAAATAGGGCTTAAGGTTGGTGCTGATGTTCCATTTTGTATAGTGAATAGAACAAGCCTTGTGGAGGGGATAGGAGAGATCATAAGCCCTATTGAAAAGATAGAAAATCTACATATAGTCATTGCAAAACCTAATATAAATATATCAACAAAGGAAGTTTATTCTAAGCTTCGACTAGATGAAGTCAATAAAAGGCCTAACATAGATAAAATGGTAGAATACATAAGAAATAAGAATTACAAGATGATGGCATCTAATATGGTAAACGTCCTTGAAACTGTTACTTTAAATGAATACCCTATATTGTTAGAAATTAAAAATATAATGATGGAGTTTGAGGCAGAAGGAAGCATAATGACGGGAAGCGGCTCGGCAGTTATCGGTATTTTTGAGGATGAAGAAAAGGTTAAGGTTTGTTATAATAGATTAAGGGATTACATTAAGGATGTATTTTTAGTTAAAACGGTAAATGAAGGGGTGTAACGGATGGTTAATGCATTAATTCTTGCGGGGGATAAGGGTGAGGATGGAAAACCAAAGGCCCTTTTAGAGATTAAGGGACGTTTTATGATAGAATATGTGATAGATGCCTTGAGGGATTCAGGTGTTGTTGACAATGTTTATGTTGTTGGAGATGAGATATTAAAGGATAAAATAGGGCATGTTGTTGATGGTTTTATTAAATCCAACGGCGAAATGTTGGATAACATAAAATATAGCGTAAAGTCAATAGGCGATTATGAAAGGCCCCTTTTAGTTTGCACATCGGATATACCTTTAATAAAGGGGGATGCGGTTAGGGATTTTGTTTTAGAGTGTAGTAAAGAAAATTTAGATGTTGGATACCCTATAATAGATAAAAGCCTTAATGATGAAAAATATCCGGATGTTAAAAGAACCTATGTAAAGATGAAGGAAGGGACCTTTACAGGAGGAAACATAGTTTTTTTAAACCCAAACGTTGTTGAAAGGGCAACAAAAAAGGCGGAGGAGCTTATAGCCTTTAGAAAAAAGCCCTTGAAGATGGGAAAAGTTTTTAGGATTATCCTTTTTACTAAGGCTTGCCCTTGGCATTCTAACAATTCCTGCTGTTGAAAAAAAGATTTGTGATATGTTTGAGGTTAAAGGAAGGGCAATATTTACAAAATACCCCGAGATAGGGAATGATGTTGATAAAAAAGAGGATATAGATTTTGTAAATAGATACATAAGCTGATGGCTTTTGCCATCAGCTTCAGACCGTCGACAAACCCCACTTTTCAAAAAACGAAAAGTGGGGTTTGAGTATTTTTACAAGCATTTTTGATAAATATTTTATAAATACAAAGAAATTTTTGCCCTTTCCAGGGCCGTTTTGTCCCTTCTTCCACATCCAATTTGCCATCTTCTTTAAATTAAAGCAAGCACAAACAAGCATCGCTTGCATGGACACTTTTTCTATCCCTCTTAGTGTTGTCCATCGCAAACCATGCTTCTCCTTCAAGTCGGCAAATACCCTCTCTATGGTTTTGCTTCTATCTTTATATAGTTCTTTGCATTCGTATGTATGTCTCAAATGTTCTACTTCTTCTAGATATCCTTCCCATATATGTCGA
>NZ_CAKP01000087.1 GCF_000297115.1 Caloramator australicus RC3
ACAAGATCTTGAAGATCTGTCGTTATTCTTCCAACTTGTTCTAATGTTTCATGTAGCTCCTGGGACTTAAAGTCTCTGCTTATCTGCTCCAGCCTCGTTCTATGGATTACAAGCTCCCCAACTAAATTCATGAATTTATCAAG
>NZ_CAKP01000086.1 GCF_000297115.1 Caloramator australicus RC3
CATGTGGAAATTGTGTTGAAAATTGCCCTAATGATGCCCTTTATGTTAAAGGTGGCTAAACTATTTTGTGACAGAGAAAAATGCCTTCTTTGTCGGATATTGTTCTGCATATTGTAAGAACTTTTGTTTAAAAATAATTTAAGGAGGAAAAAGAGTGAGAATCTTAGGACTTGATATTGTAGATGGTAGAGTAACTTAGCTTAATGCCATGGAATCTTTCAAGAAGCTCGTTAAAAATGTTTGAAGTTAGCATTTTTGTAGTTGTCAGACAATTTAAGAGAGATAATTTTACCTTTAAGTTCATCGGAAACAGCATGAGAAGGTTTACGGCCTTTGTTTTTATGAATAAGAGCAGAAACCCCGCTTTGCATCACACCCTTTCTTAATCTAATAACTTGACGTTCGCTAAGGCCTAAAACCTTTGCTGCTTCCTTGACAGTTAATAAA
>NZ_CAKP01000085.1 GCF_000297115.1 Caloramator australicus RC3
ATACTTTCTTTATACGGAAGACAAGTCAAGGATAATCTATTAAAGATCGATTATGAAGAAAATGATATAAAAATCGAAGGGTATATAGGGAATAATGCCTTAGGGAAGAATAATAGAAACTATCAAACGCTTTTTATAAACGGAAGATTAATAAAAACAAAACAATAAATGCTGCAATTGAAAATGTATATAGATCCTATTCAACTTCGGATAAGTTTCCATTTTATGTTGTCAAAATAATAATGAATCCCCAATTAATAGATGTAAACGTTCATCCAACTAAAGCCGAAGTTAAGTTTCAAAATGATCAGGAGATTTATAGATTGGTTTACAAGGCCCTTCAAAATGCCTTTGCAACTACAGCA
>NZ_CAKP01000084.1 GCF_000297115.1 Caloramator australicus RC3
CGAATACAAGGGGGTAATTTACGATACTGAAATATTTTCAAAGCCTAAAAAATCTTCTACTGATTCCGTTAAGAAGGAGAAAAACACCTACAGACCGCCAGAAGACCATTATTACAAATATGGACGTAATTTAGTTAAGCCCATCGTCTATGATGAAAGCGATCAAGAAATTTTAAGTATGCTTGAGGAAATTTTCCTCGGTAAAGATAATTTTGTTGACAGATACAAAAATTTAGGGTAAATGTTAGCTTTTGATAATAGGACTGTTAGTCGGGTGATGTCAAGGCACCGTGGAATAAATGGGAGGGGCCCACTTGTGGGAGGGCGCCCGTTTATGCCGCGAAAGGCCTTGACATCAGGCGGCATAGTATCCTATTGCCTTTTAGGGGCAGTTTAATCTGCCCCTCTGCCTTCCGGCGAGGATGGGGGGTTCTAGGGGGCAAAGCCCCCTAATTTTTACCCATCTAAATGACATTTTCATACGATAATTAACTTTATTTTAAATTATTTTTAGGTGACATTTTCAAAAGATATTGACACACAAATATATTTAATTTTACATATTTTTTCTCAAAAACATATCCCTTGATCACCAAGGGATATGTTTTTAGCTATTCTTCAATTTTTTAAGTTCATCTAATAACTTGTCATTTAATATCTTAATATGCGTTCCCTTCATTCCTAAAGAACGTGATTCTATTACACCTGCACTTTCAAATTTTCTTAGTGCATTAACTATAACAGAACGTGTAATACCTACCTTATCTGCTATTTTACTTGCAACTAATAATCCTTCATTTCCTTCTAATTCATTAAAGATATGTTCTACTGCCTCTAATTCTGAGTATGACAAGGTGCCAATGGCCAATTGAACTACAGCCTTTTTCCTTGCTTCCTCTTCTATTTCCTCTTGTTTTGATCTTATGATTTCCATTCCAACGATTGCTGCACTATATTCAGCTAGCACAAGATCTTCATCGGTAAATTCAGAACCATATCTAGCTATTAATAAAGTTCCCAATCTTTCTCTGTTACCTATAATTGGAACAATAGTTGTGTATTTATTTACGTGGATGCATTCCTTGGATCTATCAAAAACACAGATCCCCTCGTTTTTTAAATTTGGTCTTGTTTCATTGATGGTTAAAATCTGATTGTTGTAATCTTCAGGAAATTTTTGTTCATTGATTACAATTTCCTTTAAAATTTCACATTCAAAGGAATCTACTAAGCTATATCCAAGAACTTTACCCTTTCTACTTACAATATAAACATTACAATTCATAACATCGCTTAAAATTTTACATATGTCTGAAAATACAACTGGTTCTGTTGCAGATTTTTGCAATATTTTATTCAAAACCCTAGTCTTCTCTAATAAAGTTGCCATATCTTCATTACCATCCTTTCTTTATATAATAAATTTTGATGTATCATGTTGTTTGTATAGATCCTTAAGTTTATTTTTTACATAATCTCTATCAATAATTATTTTTTTTGGAAAATCCGGAGCCTCAAATGATATATCCTCTAAAATTTCTTCAATAACAGTATGAAGCCTTCGAGCACCTATATTTTCCTGTTGCTGATTCATTATAAAGGCTGCCTGTGCAATCTCATCAATACCATCATCCACAAATTCTAACTCTACACCATCTACCTTTAACAAATCAATATATTGCTTTGTTATAGCGTTTTTAGGTTTAACAAGTATTTCTTTGAAATCTTGTTTAGTTAGGTCTTTTAATTCAACTCTAACAGGAAATCTTCCCTGAAGTTCTGGTATCAAATCAGTTACTTTAGAGACATGGAAGGCTCCAGCTGCTATAAATAATATATAGTCAGTTTTTATTGGGCCATACTTTGTATTAACAGTGCTTCCCTCAACTATTGGTAAAATGTCCCTTTGAACTCCTTCCCTAGAAACATCAGGTCCGCTGCCTTTACTCCTACTTGCTATTTTATCAATCTCATCTATAAAAACTATCCCATCTTCTTCTGCTCTTCTTTTAGCCTCTTCAATAACTAAATCCATATCGATTAGTTTAGAAGCCTCTTCTTGTGAAAATATCCTTATAGCTTCCCTTATTTTGACTTTTTTCTTTTTTTCTTTTTAGGAAAAAGGTCTCCAAAAATTTCATTGAAATTGATATTCATGCCTTCTAAATTTGATCCTGCCATAATCTCAACCGGCATTAAATTGTTATCTTCGATTTCGATTTCTATTATCACATCATCTAACAGACCAGCTTCCAATTGCTTTAAAATCTGATCTCTTTTTAATTGTAAATCATTTTCATCTATTTCTTCTATCTCAACTGGTTTAGTCTCCTGTTGAAAACCAAAAATAAACTCAAAGGGATTTTTTACATTCGACTTTTTATTTGGAAGAGGAGCTAGTATATTTAACACTCTTTCTTTTGCTAAGGCTAACGCCTTTTCATTTACTTCATTCATTTTTTCTTCTTTAACTATTCTAATTGATTCATCCATCAAGTCTCTAATCATTGAATCAACATCACGGCCAACATAGCCAACTTCAGTAAACTTTGTTGCTTCTACTTTAATAAAAGGAGCTTTAACTAATTTTGCAAGCCTCCTTGCAATCTCAGTCTTTCCTACACCTGTAGGACCTATCATTAATATATTTTTAGGCATAATATCATCTTTAATATCCGAAGTTAACATCCTTCTTCGGTATCTATTTCTTAAGGCAATTGCCACCTTTTTCTTAGCTTCATCTTGTCCAATAATATATTTGTCAAGCTCCTTTACTATTTCCTTTGGAGTCATATTGTTCATCTTTGTCCCCCCTTTTTAGGGAAGTTATATAGATTCGACAACGATGTTATTATTTGTATAAACACAAATCTCAGAGGCAATGATTAACGATTCTCTCACTATTTCCTCAGGCGAAAGTTTTGTATTTCTTTTTAGAGCCCTTGCTGCAGCTAAGGCATACATTGCCCCAGATCCTACAGCGGCTATACCATCATCTGGCTCTATAACTTCACCATTTCCAGAAATAATTAAAATAGTATCTTTATTGGCAGCTATCATCAGTGCCTCTAGCCTTCTTAAGATTTTATCGCTTCTCCACAAACTGGCTAATTCAACTGCAGCCTTTTTTAGATTGCCATTTGTTTGTTCCAACTTTTCTTCAAATTTTTCAGAAAGCGTAAAAGCATCAGCTACTGAACCAGCAAAACCAATTAAAACTGAATCCTTATAAATCTTCCTTATTTTTTTAGCAGTGCTCTTAATTATCGTGTTTTCCCCAAAAGTTACCTGTCCATCCCCAGCTATGGCAATCCTATCTTGATCCTTAACTGCAACTATTGTAGTCGCCTTAAACATTTTAGCACCTTCCCCTAGTCATTTCATTAATTTTTTGTAAAAAAAATATAAATTTTTAAAAAATCATTTTTTGTAATTTTATGAATTGTCTAAATTGTTTCAACAATTAAGTATAATATATCACAAAATTTTTAAAATATCAATAAAAAATCACTTTTCTTCTACATAACCACATTCTTTATCATCACAAAAATAAATAGTCTTATCCTTTTGTTTTCTTTCATATAATACTTTTCCGCATTTAGGACATCTCATATTAACAGGCTTATACCAACTTGCAAACTTACATTCTGGATAATTGCTACAACCGTAAAACATCTTTCCCGATTTAGATTTTTTTACGATAATTTTATTACCACATAAAGGGCATAAAACATCGATTTCTTCAACCAATGGTTTAGCATTCTTACATTCCGGATAACCAGGACACGCCAAAAACCTTCCAAACTTTCCTGATTTTATAACCATATTTCTTCCACATTTTTCACATTTTATATCAGTTTCCTCGACCTTCTCTTCTATTTTTATTTTTCCGATTTTCTCCTCTGCAATTTTAATTTTTCCTTTAACGGTTTATAAAACCCATCGACTATGTCAATCCAATTTTCCTTACCCTGTTCTACTTCATCTAATTTGTTCTCCATTTCAGCTGTAAAATCTATATCAACTATATCTGAAAAATATTCTTTTAGAAGCTCTGTTACGATTTCCCCTAATTCGGTAGGCTTTAAGAACTTTTTATCCCTTTCAACATATTTTCTTTCTAGTATCGTTGTTATAATAGGTGCATAGGTGCTTGGCCTTCCAATGCCATTTTCCTCTAACGCCTTTACTAATGTAGCTTCGGTATATCTTGGCGGTGGTTGAGTAAAATGTTGTTTAGGTTCAATTGCTACAGGTTGAAACTCCTCTTTTTCTTTCACATCAGGTAATAATTTATCTTCCTCCTCATCATCAGTTCTATATACACTTAAAAAGCCTAAAGATTTTAATATACTACCACTCGACTTAAATATATAATTTTCAGATTCAAACTCAATGCTCATAGTATCATAAATAGCATCTGCCATTTGGCTTGCTACAAATCTCTCCCATATTAATTTGTATAATTTATATTGATCATTCGTTAAGGAATTTTTTATTCTATCTGGAGTTCTTTCAACGGATGTAGGTCTTATCGCCTCGTGGGCATCTTGAGCTCCACCTTTTGATTTATATGTCCTCTCAGTAGAAGGTAGAAATTCAGTGCCATAATTATCCTTTATAAAATCACGGGTTGTCTTCTTTGCTTCATCTGAGATTCTTACTGAATCAGTTCTCATGTAAGTAATAAGACCAACCGATCCTTCACCCTTTATCTCTATACCTTCATAAAGCTGTTGAGCAATTTGCATCGTTTTTTTAGTTGAAAAATTTAACTTTTTATATGCCTCCTGTTGCAATGTCGACGTTGTGAAGGGTGGAAATGGGTTTTTTCTTCTCTCTTGTTTTTTAACCTCATTTACATAAAAAATCTTGCCAGTCAACCTTTTTATTATTTCATCAGCCTGCTCTTTATTAGTGATTTTTAGTTTTTCATCTCCAAAGGATACCAACTTAGCATCTAAAACTCTATCTCCATTTTTTAAAGTAGCCGTTATTGTCCAATGTTCTTCTTGAACAAATTCCCTTATTTCCTTTTCTCTATCACAAATCAATCTAACAGCAACCGATTGAACTCTTCCTGCGCTAAGTCCCCATTTAATTTTCTTCCATAATACCGGACTAATCTCATAACCAACAAGCCTATCCAAAATTCTTCTTGCTTGTTGTGCATTGACTAAATTCATATTTATATCCCTTGGATTTTTTATCGCATTCACCACTGCCTTTTTTGTTATTTCATGAAATTCAACTCTACATTTTTCAGAAATATCTAAACCTAATATATATGCAAGATGCCATGAAATAGCTTCCCCTTCTCTATCCGGGTCCGTAGCTATGTATACCTTCGAGGCTTTTTTTGCTTCTTTCTTTAATTCATCAATTAGATCTCCTTTACCCCTTATAGTTATATACTTAGGTTCATAATTATTTTCTATATCAACACCAAGTTGGCTTTTAGGTAAATCTCTAATATGTCCCATCGATGCTTTTACTTTAAAATTTTTACCTAAAAATTTACTAATCGTCTTTGCTTTAGCTGGTGATTCAACAATAACCAAAGACTGCGACATTTTATCCCCTCCAGCTTTACATAAGTATTAGTATTATAACAAAATCTTCTAAAAAATTCTATACTTAATTAATCATTTAAAGTAATATAATTTCCAAATGCTCTTTTAATTATTCCACTGCATTCAAGTTTACCTATGGTTTTCAGAACCTCATTCGCCTCCATATCTATTCTTTCCAATAGCTCTTCTATAGTAATTGCTCCTATTTTTAATATATTTATTATTGTTAATTCCAATTCATTATACCCAAAATATAAGTTATTTTTCAAGCTTATTCCATATTCTGAAAGTATGTCTTCAATATTAGATACTAATTTTGCTCCATCTTTTATCAAATTGTTAGTTCCAACACTATTTATGCTAAATATATTTCCTGGAACTGCAAACACATCTTTACCCTGCTCCAATGCCAACCTAGCTGTTATAAGAGATCCACTTCTATCTGTTGCTTCAACTACTAATACAAAATCTGCAAGACCGCTTATTATTCTGTTTCTCCTTGGGAAATTTTGAGGAAAAGGTTTTTCATCTGGTAAAAATTCAGTCAATACTGCACCTTTAATAGCAATTCTGTTAATAACTTCTTTATTTGATATAGGATAAATAAATTTAAACCCATTACCTAAAACTCCTATAGTTACTCCATCAGCATCTAAGCATCCTAAGTGAGCCGCCGTATCTATCCCTTTCGCTAGTCCGCTAACAATTTTTATTCCGTATCTACTGATATCCCTAGAAAATTTATAGGCTACTGTTAAACCATAATTAGTAGCCTTCCTTGAACCCACTATCGCCAAAGTATTAGCATAGTCTATTAAGTTACCTTTAATAAATAATCCTGCTGGAGGGTCATATATATTTTTAAGTTTCATTGGGTATCCATCATCGTTAAATAGAACTAAAGTTAATTTATTGTCTAATAAAAATTTAACTTGATCATATATTTCTTTTTCTCTCTTTTTTACATTTAAAACTTCATCAGCTTCATTAATATTTAAACCTAAATCCATCAAATCCTTTCTATTCATTTCATATATTTCATCTAAACCTATTCCTATGGTCAGCAATTTTATCTTCAGTTCATCCTTTATAGGTAAATTCATAAACCATAATTTTAGAAACTTTTCTTTATCCATTCTTCTCACCTTATTTGTATATCTTATTATCTAAAATTCGATACTGAACTGCTTCTGATACATGATCTTCATTTATTATTTCACTTCCATCCATATCTGCAATAGTTCTTGAAATCTTAAGTATTTTTGTATAACCCCTTGAACTTAGTTTTAAGTTTTTATAAGCGTTCTCAAGAATTTTACTTGCCGCTCTAGTAAAAACACAATATTTATTTATATGTTTATTCTTCATTTGTGCATTTGTATAAATTCCATCTTCTTTAAATCTTTCTATTTGTATTTTTCTTGCTCTGATAACTCTTTTTCTTATTTCTAATGATGATTCTTCAGCTTTTTTACCATGTAAATCCTCATAGTCTACCTGTTCTACAGAAATTTGTATATCTATTCTATCAAGTATAGGACCCGAAATGCGATTAAAATAATTTCTAATTTGGTTTTCTGAACAATGGCACTGTCTATATGGATATCCATAGTAACCACATGGACAGGGATTCATGCTTGCCACAAGCATTATTCTTGCTGGATAATTTATCTTTCCTTTAACTCTTGAAATCAAAACCGAACCGTCCTCTAACGGCTGTCTTAACGACTCAATTACATCCCTTCTAAATTCGGGAAACTCATCTAAAAACAATACCCCATTATGGGCTAGCGAAACTTCACCTGGTGTTGGATTGCTTCCTCCACCTATAAAGGATGCAAAGGAGACCGTATGATGTGGACTTCTAAAAGGCGGAGTTAATATTAGCTTTCCCTTTTCCTTCAAAAGTCCTGCTATACTATAAATTTTTGTAACTTCTATTGCTTCATCTATAGTAAGTTCAGGCAGAATAGTTGGAATTCTTTGAGCTATCATAGTTTTACCACTTCCTGGCGGACCAATCATGAGAACATTATGTCCTCCGCTGGCTGCAATTTCTACAGCCCTCTTCACATATTTTTGTCCTTTAACCTCGCTAAAATCCAAGTCATATTTTACTTCACCATAATTATTTTTCATTGACATATAGTTGTAATCTATATTATTATTCAATATATCTACTACCTCGTTTAAATTGCTTACAGGATATATTTTGATGTCCTCAATAAAATCAACTTCCCCCCAATTTTCTTGCGGTATAAAAATTTTTTTGAAGGTTTTTCTTGCCTCCAAAACCATCGGCAAGACTCCCCTTACCCCTCTTATTTCACCGTTTAATGACAATTCTCCAATAAAAGCACATCCTAAAGTATTTTTATAATTTATTTCATTCATGCAGCTCAATATCCCAACAGCTATTGCAAGATCAAGATGTGTTCCCTCCTTCTTTAAATCTGCAGGTGCAAAATTAATTGTTATCCTTGCAGGTTCCATTTTAAATCCTGAATTTTTTATCGCAGACTTTACCCTTTCCTTTGATTCTTTAACCACCGTATCAGGTAGTCCCACCATATTAATTGAAGGTAATCCTCCATTCAAATCCACCTCAACTTCAACAACAAATCCATCTATTCCCATTAATGACAAAGAAAATACCTTGCTAATCATTTTTTCACCTCTAGCTACATTTTTTTCTAAAAACAATTATTTCCTATATTATTATTTTTAAACATAAAAAAATGATCCTAGTTAAAATTAGGATCATTTTCATTCAAAGGCGTTTTGAATTAAATATATAGATTTTACATTTTCATTTTCATCCAGCATTATTTCAACTACATCAAATCTAATAAAGGCATCCTTTATTCTTTTTTTGGCTAAATAGAGATTTGCTAAATTCCTAATTCTTTGTTGTTTATAATAATCTACTGCCTCCCTAGGATATCCAAGGTTTAAACTTTTACGCAACTTTACTTCAACAAATACAAGATACCTTCCATCCCTTGCAATTATATCTATTTCGCCAAACTTTGTTCTAAAATTTTTTTGTATAATTAGATACCCTTTATTAATTAAATACCTTGAAGCAATTTCCTCACCTAAATATCCAAGCTTTTTTTTATTAAACATAAGATCACCCGATAATATTTCTTATAAAAGTCCCTCTATGTATCTCACAAGGACCATATTTTTTTATTGCTTCAATATGTTCTTTTGTGCCATATCCTTTGTTTTGCGCAAAATTATATAAGGGATACTGAATTGAGGCTTTTTGCATATAAAGATCCCTTTCTACTTTAGCTATAATCGATGCTGCCCCAATTGAAACTGATAAATCATCTCCCTTTATAATCGATATTTGTGGGACGTCTATATCGAGTTTTAATGCATCTATCATAATAATATCTGGTTTTATTTTTAGCCCTTCTATAGCTCTTAACATGGCTAATTTTGTGGCTTCAAGTATATTAAGTTCATCTATTTCTTCAACTGTTGCATATCCTAAGGAATAGGCAAGTGCTTCTGTTTTTATTTTTTCATAGAGCTCTAATCTTTGTTTTTCAGTTAATTTCTTTGAATCCTTTATTCCTAGTATTGGATTTTCAAAGTCTAAAATAACTGCAGCAGCATAAACGGGCCCTGCTAGTGGTCCCCTTCCTACCTCATCAATGCCTGCTATAAATTTATAATTTTTAATTAATTCATTTTCATACTTGCAACGCTTTTGATACTCTTTTTCTAATAATACCTTATTATTTAAATTCCTTTCATATTTGTCTAAAATTTTGTATATACTTTTTTCCTTTCATTTTCCATAATTTTATTTTTTATGCGGTAAAACTCATCTAAACTTTTGCATTCTTTAAGCATGGACTCTATTTCCTTTATATTATTCATTTGCTTCAACTCCATCCATCATATCCATTGGTAATTCAAGAGAAATTCTTCCTAGTTTCGCATCTCTAAAATCTTCTAAAATTATATTAGCAGTCCTATAAAGGTCAACCTCGCCCCCCGAAACAACGCACCCTCTTTTTTTACCTATTTCAGTTAGCATGGCATAGACATCATCTATGACATTCACCTTATATCTTTCCTCTAATACCTTTGGGGCAATTTGTTTTATTTCATTTAAAAATTTAATACTCAATTCAACGACATCAAGTATTTCTTCTTTAATGGATTTCACATATGCTAAATGTAAGGCAACTTTTTCATCATCAAATTTAGGCCATAATATTCCTGGAGTATCCAAAAGTTCAAATTCTTTATTAACTTTAATCCATTGTTTGTTTTTTGTTACACCCGGTCTATCGCCAGTTTGAGCTGATGATTTCTTTGCTATTTTATTTATAAATGTAGATTTTCCAACATTAGGTATGCCAAGAACTAGGGCCCTTATTGGCCTACCGATTATTCCCTTTTGCTGTGTTCTTTCTATTTTATCCTTTAATATTTCTTTGATTAATGGATATATTTTATTAATATTTTTACCTGAAATACAGTCTATGTCAAGTGCCGAAATTCCGTTATTCTTGTAATATGCAATCCATTCCTTTGTAATCAAAGGATCTGCAAGCTCTGACTTATTTAATAATATAATCCTAGGTTTATTTTTTATTATCGAATCAACATCGGGATTTTTGCTACTTATAGGAATCCTCGCATCTAAAAGTTCTAAAACAACATCGATAAACTTCAATGAATCTGCGATTAGCCTTTTAGTTTTTACCATATGTCCAGGATACCATTGTATATTCATTTTTATGCCTCCTTAGGCTTATTTATTAATAATTATTCCCTTAAATAAAATATATAATTAAAAAAGAGACTGCTGAACAGTCTCTTTATTCGATAATTTCTTTAACTTTAGTTGCTGCTTTACCAACTTTCTTTCTGAGGTAATAAAGCTTAGCTCTTCTAACCTTACCTCTTCTAATAACTTCTATCTTATCAATAATTGGTGAATGAACTGGGAAAGTTCTTTCAACACCTACACCATAAGAAATTCTTCTTACAGTAAATGTTTCTCTTATGCTTCCATTTTGTCTCTTTAAAACGATTCCTTCAAAAACTTGGATTCTTTCTCTGTTACCTTCTTTTACCTTTACGTGAACCCTTACCGTATCACCAACATTGAATTTTGGAAGGTCCTTTCTTATTTGTTCTTGCTCAATTGCTCTAATTATATCCACAGCATTTCCCTCCTTCCTTCCTAGACGTTCATAGACATACCTAGAGGAACGCCCGTTTTCACACAGGGTTTATTATAACATACATTGCTTGTTTTGGCAATAATATTTTACATTTCTTTGTGATTATTTTATGATAATGTCATGTTGTAGAGTAATATGATAAAATGTCACTATGAGGAACGAGGTGTTTTATTCAATGTCACAAAAACAAATTAATAGGTATGTTGTCATTCAAAAATCCCTTGAGGGTTTATTAACTGTCAAGGAAGCAGCAAAGGTTTTAGGCCTTAGCGAACGTCAAGTTATTAGATTAAGAAAGGGTGTGATGCAAAGCGGGGTTTCTGCTCTTATTCATAAAAACAAGGCCGTAAACCTTCTCATGCTGTTTCCGATG
>NZ_CAKP01000083.1 GCF_000297115.1 Caloramator australicus RC3
ACAGCCATATTGAGTTGGATAGAAAGATGCTTCCCCTAAAAACAAATATTGATGAATAAAGTTAGAAAATTTGGATATAATCATAATTAAAGAACAACAAAATTTCAGATTTAGGGGAAAAGCTTATGTGGAGGTAGAGGGCTTTTCCCCTATATTTTTGTTGTTCAGTTTAATATGATTATTTGTAAAAAACTAAAAATTATGCATTGTTGAGGATAAAGAAATTTGACTTGAAAGAATGCAATTTATTTCATCCTTTAGAAACATGCGAGGTTAAAATAATTTGCATTTTTGAATTGATTTTTAGATGGAATAATGTGCTGTTTAACAATATGGTAAAGACACCTGCCAATCAAAGCAGATACCTGAAGATGTTTTAATAAAGTTAACTTTAGAATTATTAGGTTTAAATGAGTTTGATGAAAATATAATTTCTAAAAATATAAAAGAAATTAAAGTTTCAGGCCCAAGAAAGCTAACCTTTATTAAAAGTAATGGTGAAGAAATAGAGAAGGAATGGGATTATTAAAGAGGGAGGAGTTAGCCTATGGCAAGAACAGTAACAGTAATACCAGCAACAGCTTCAAGTGTATCTCCATTTCTTAAAACAAAAGTTCAGAAAAAAAGAGTAGCTGCATATGCAAGAGTTTCTACTGATAATGAAGAACAACTTCAAAGTTTTGAAGCACAGATGGACTACTATACAAATCATATAAAATCAAACCCTGATTGGATATTTGTAAATGTTTACACAGATGAAGGAATATCAGCAACAAGCACTAAAAAGAGAGATGGATTTAATAGAATGATAGAAGATGCTTTAAATGGAAAAATAGACCTTATAATCACAAAGTCAGTTAGCAGATTTGCAAGAAATACAGTAGATACATTAACAACAGTTAGAAAGCTTAAAGAAAAGGGTGTAGAAGTATATTTTGAAAAAGAGAATATATATACACTTGATAGTAAAGGAGAACTTTTAATTACAATAATGTCAAGTTTAGCTCAAGAGGAGAGCCGTTCAATAAGTGAAAATGTGACATGGTGACAAAGAAAAAGATTCGCAGATGGAAAGGTGAGTCTTCCATACAAGCATTTTTTAGGATATGAAAAAGGAGAAGATGGAGTTTTAAAGATTGTTGAGGAAGAAGCAAAGATTGTAAGGATGATATATAAGATGTTTTTAGAAGGCAAAACGCCATTAAGTATAGCAGAATATTTAACAGATAATAATATTCCAACACCAGCAGGTAAACATAAGTGGCATCAGAGTACAGTTTTAAGTATTCTTCAAAATGAAAAATACAAAGGTGATGCAATTCTTCAAAAGACTTTAACATTAGATTTTCTAACTAAGAAAAGAAAGAAAAACGAAGGAGAAGTTCCACAGTATTATGTTGAAAACAGTCACCCTGCAATTATACCACCTGAAGTATTTGATTTAGTTCAGACTGAGATAAAAAAGAGAAAAGAAGCAAAGGGTTATAAAACAGGAGGGAACTGCTTTTCAGGGAAAATTGTATGTGGTGAATGTGGAAGTTTTTATGGCAGAAAGGTTTGGCATTCTAATGATAAGTATAGAAGGGTGATATGGCAATGCAACTCTAAGTTTAAGAATGATAAAAAATGTACCACACCACATCTTTATGAGGATAAAATAAAGAAGGCTTTCGTTGAAGTATTTAATAGCTTGATTGAAAACAAGGAAGAAATTTTAAAAGGATATGAAGATGTATTAAAAGCCTTAACAGATACTTCAAAGCTTGATATGGAAAGTGTTAAGCTACAAAGTGAATTAGAAATAGTTACTGAAATGATTAGAAAATGTGTAGAAGAAAATGCCAATAAAGCTTTAAATCAAGTAGAGTATAACGAAAAATATGAGGCATTAGTTGAAAGGTATGAATGTATTAAAGAGGAACTTGAAAGGATAGAGGAGAAACGATTAGAGCAAAGTGTAAAGAAGGAGAAAATTTTAGAGTTTATTAACAAACTTGAAGCAAGAGATGAATTAATTACAGAGTTTGATGAGGAACTTTGGATAGGAACAGTGGATAAGGTGGTTGTAAGTAGAGAGGAGAAAATATCTTTTGTATTTAAGGATGGAATGGAAGTAGAATGGGATATATAAATAAGGTAGATAACACCCGCAAGGTTGTATAAGGTAATAGATGGCTTTGTGGGTGGTTTATCATTTTTTGAAAAGTATAAATGGATTTATTGGATTAAACACATGTAGAATTATGTAGTAATTAGTTGGAAAATTATTATTGACAGAATTGGTAGTGGGGGGGGGTAAAATGGTAATTAAGGGTAATAGATTCTGAATGGAAGGAGAGATAAACAATGCATGTAATTGAGTCCTCTGGAAGTAGATATAAGTACTCTACATATGTTAATACTTCTAAATCACAGCCTTCACAAAATGTCGCTAAGACGTCTAATCAAAACAAATCAGCAATAGTATCTTCAAATTCTGTAAGAATTGAGCCGTTTAAAATAGGTGGTTCTGCTTCAACAGTAAATTCAAAACAATTGCCTAAAATAACATTTGATTCTAGTCCTTTTAATCCAACAAAAGCTCCGGGTAGTTCTTTAGCAAATGTCGCCTCTGTAGCAACCACAAGTAAATATATAGATGCTTATGTTAATGATGGTTTTACTGTTAAAAAAGCAGGAGATTATGCTATAATAAAAGGAGCAAAAACAAGTTCTGCGATTGAAGAAGGGATAAAAGGAACAAGATATGCGATTAAAAATGCTGAAAAATATCCTCAAGTATTCAAATTTATTGATCCAAAGGTAGCTGTAAAAGAATCTTTTAATATGAAAACTGTTGGAGGGAAATTAGGAGTAATAAGCATACTTGCTGATACAGGTATAGATGTATATAGTGATATAAAAAATAAAGCAAGTGCAACAAAAATAACTGCAGATGTAGCAGTTGACGTAGCATTTGGAGCTGGCAATATAGCTGCAAGTGCAGCTTTTGGTGCATGGGTTGGTTCAGTAGCTCCGGGCCCAGGAAACGTCATAGGTGCCGCAGCCGGGGTTTTATTTGGTATGGGTTATACCGCCATAACTGAATCATTTAAGTATAACGGAACTTCAATCAAAGACGCATCTAAAAATGGATTAAATAATCTACTTGATAAAGTTACAAATTGAAATTGCAGGAGGGTGTGCATGTCCTCCAAATATAAGGAGTGAAATGATGGAAAACAATAATAGATTTCTAAAAGATTATTTACAGTTGGAACATCCATATCTTATTAAAAGTTATTTATGGGTTTGCATAATTGTAGTTAACTTTTTTGTTCTTGGAATTTCTTTTGTTCCACACATTGTATTAAATATGCAAGTAACAAAATTTGTATTTAGCATTTCACTTATACTTATTATATTTCTTGACATATGGGCATTTTATATAATGATGGATCCAAATAAAAGACAAAAACAGTATACACTTTTTACTGGGTTACAAACTCTAATTGCTTCAATAATTTTGTTGGTTGTTGCATTAGAATTTATAGGTTTACTCTTAGGTTTTTATCAATATATTTTGCCTTTAATAATAATTTATATTTTAATACTAGTTTTGGGGTTTAGATTTCATAAAAAAGCATTAAAAACTGGATACTATTATAAAAAAGGAGGCAAAAACAGCAAATCAGTTGCAATAATTTCAACATTTGCTGTTTTAGGAACAATATTTGGGAAGGTTTTAGCGAGAAGTGCTAATCAAGGGGGAGCTTATCTTATACTTGGTATTTGTTCATTGCTTCTTTCTTATATTCTCGAGCTCGGAACGCATAATTTATATAAATACTATTTGATAAACAAATATGAAGAATATGTAGAATTGTATGAACTACCTAAAAAAGATAAGAGTAAGAAGAAAACTAAAAGAATTAATGCTGGTGATTAAATATGATTCAAAAATTTTTATTTAGATTTCCTGATGCAAAAACAATTTCTTTAGTAGGTGATTTTAATAATTGGGATGCAAACCAAAATATTATGAAAAAGAATGATGATGGGATTTGGAGTGTTGATGTAGAAATAAATTATGGGTATTATAGATATAAATATTTAATAGATAGTTTATTTCTATTAAATGATCCTTTTGCTAATATGTATATTCCTGGTGACAATGGAGAATTATATTCTTTACTAATTATAAATGAAAACGGTGAAAGAATTATTAATACTGAAGAGTATAATGTGCATATTAAACAATATAATATTTGCGATAGAATTACCGAAGGTGTTTGTGAAAGCAATAAAAAATCATTTAACCAAACCGACGAAAAAATTGTTTGTAGATTGGAATTTACAAACGTAACAGGTATACATTCAACAAGTATGTTATGGTATAAACCAAATAATGAATTTTATTATATTACAGAAAATGTTTTATATGCTTCTGATGATGAAAATAACAAACCAATTATACAATGGTTTTGGATTGATATAAAAGATGGTATGCCACCAGGTAAATGGAAAGTAAAGTTTTATATTGATGGGGCATTTATCTTTGAAGATTATTTTATTATAAAACCAAGAGGATATGTATTTAATAATGGAAGGGTTTCATTTAAATGATGAAATTTAAAAGTAGAAAATTTTAAGGGTATTAAAAATTAAATTTGAATTGTAATGAGATAGGGATGGAAAAATTTAATTTTTAGGTTCATAAATTTTCAAACTTTGTATCAAAATCATCGTCAAAAGACATATTTGAACAACATATTATAGAAGCCTTGAGAAATCAGGGCTTTTTTGTTTTGTAGTGTAAATATACTTGGAGGCGATGGGAATTGGATAAAAAAATTATCACAAAAAGAAGGGAAGTAAGTGGAAATGAAGAATAAATTAAATAAGACATAATTTTATCTCTCCTTCAGAGGTATTATGTTTTTCCTATATATAAGATAACTTAAAGTGGAGATGAAATTCCAATATCATATAACTTGACAAAACTAAATGTTATAACAGGAGGAATTACGATGTTAAGTAAAAGAATTCATACTATAATGTGGATAGCTTTAATATTAATTATTTTATTATATGTTATACCAATACCAATAAATAAGACATTTGATGCTATAGAGATAAAACTTGACGATCCTTCCTATATTGTTCCTTGTAAAATTAAAGTTTAAGGAAAATATTATAAGAATTTATTTACCGATGATTTTTTCAATTTCAATGGTCATATTATTGTTTCTAATTATAAGCTTACAAATGAAAAAATGCGAAAAGTATATTTTTTAAAAGATGGTTGTCCTCTTGAATATTACTATGATACAGGACGATATGATAGTTATGGACACAAAATTTATGAAGAATATATTCTTGGGCATTTATATTCGAAGACTTGGTTTCGTAGTATGATTATAGGTGTTTTTAGAAACAATGCATTAAATAAAGAAGAGAATGGAAAAGTTAATAGTGATTGGGGAGGATGGAGTACTATAGATGGATACTGCATTGTTACAAATGCAACTACCAGAGAAGAGGCCATAAATATATTATTGAAAAATAAAGTTATTCCGTAAATAAATTAATCATCTTAATTATCAAAAATTAAGTGAATATATAGCCGTCCTCTTTGGTAAGATTAGGGAAATAACTTGATTATTGGGTAATATTTGAAAAATATATAATACTATATATGAGGAATGTTTAAATAAAGTTCGAATCATATAATTACCTAAAATAGTAATGCCAGTATCGTACCAACATCATCGTCCAAAGACACATTGAACAACACAATGATACAATAGATAGAAGCCTTGAGAAATCAGGGCTTTTTTTGCTTTTTTGATGCAAACATATCACATATATAGTTTGCCATATAAAAATTTTTAGAAAACAAAGTTCCAACACCAGCAGGTAAAGGGGTATGGCATCAAAGCACAGTATTAAGTATTCTTCAAAATGAAAAATATAAAGGTGATGCAGTGCTGCAAAAGAAGTTTACAGTAGACTTTCTTACAAAGAAGATAAAAAGAAACGAAGGGGAAGTTCCACAATATTATGTAGAAAACAGCCATCCTGCAATTATCTCACCTGAAGTATTTGATATGGTGCAGATGGAGATAAAGAATAGAAAAGGTGCAAGAGGGTATAAGACAGGTAGAAACTACTTTTCAGGAAAGATTATCTGTGGTGATTGTGGAAGTTTTTACGGCAGGAAGGTATGGCATTCCAATGATAAGTATAGGAAGATTATTTGGCAGTGCAATTCAAAGTATAAGAATGATAAAAAGTGCAAGACACCATTTATAAATGAAGAAGATTTAAAGAAGGCATTTGTAGAAGTGTTTAATGGGGTTATAAATAATAAGAAAGAAATATTAAAGGGTTATGAGGAAGTTATAAAGGAACTGATTTGTACAAAAGATTTAGATGATAAAATATGTGAGTTTGAAAAGAAAGCAAAAGAAATATTAGAAGAAATAAATAGATGTATTCGTGATAATGCAACCAAAGCACAGGACCAAGAGGAATATATGACAAGATACAATGCTTTAGTTGAAAGGTATGAGAGTGTTAGAAACGAAATTGAAAGTATTGAAAATGAGAGGTTCGAAAGGCTTGTAAAGAAGGATAGGATGGAGGAATTTATGAAGGTTTTAAGGGGTAGGGATGGGCTAGTAGATGAGTTTGACGGAGAGCTTTGGAATATGGTAGTTGAGGCAGTTAAGGTTTATGCAGATGGGAAGATGGTGTATGTGTTTAAGGATGGGATGGAGGTGGAGGTAAAGGTGTAGAGGTTACTACAGGAGAAAGGTTTACTTTGGTTTTTTATGATAAAAATTTAACGTTTATTAAAAATTATAAATAAGTATCTGCAAATTATTGATATTTAAGGTGAGTTTGAAAAGAAATTTATATCAAAATAATGTGCAATTAATTGTATTACTTTAAGCTGATGCAGAATTATGTCGGAATAAAATGAAAATTTTTTATTGACAGAAATGGAAGAGAGAGGGATAAAATGGTAATAGTAGGTAATAACTCGAGTTTTGGTTTAATTTATAATATTGACGAAGGGTGGAGTGAAGAAAAAATAAAAAATCTACGTCATAGAATTGATAGAATACTAAAACTTTTGACAATACCAAAGATTATAGATGGAGGTGTTATTGTTTTTGAATATTTATAACGCTTGGTAATCAAACTTTTATTCTATAAAAAAATTTAATTTACAAAACCATTAAAGGTAGGAATGCTCTTAAACTTTCTAAAGTATTTGTATATTGTAAATTTATAAGAAGAAATTTTTAAATGCAATTTTTATCGAGTTTATGTGTTGAGAAAAGTATGATTAAGCACCTTTATCTGCAAATAAAACGCCAATTTTAAAAGATTTAGCACATTTAATTTTATGTAATTGAGATCTGAAGGATAGAAAATTTTAAAAATTGCGTGAATGGAGGTTTAAAGAATGTAAATAAAAATGTTTGCAAAACTTTATCAATAATTAATCTAGTTATAATGTTTTTGATTATGAATATTACCTCTGTATTTGCTACAGCAAATACAGTTAAGTCTAATGAAATACTTAATTTGGAAAGAAAGCTTACAAATGCTGAAAACAAATTAGTTAAGTATCTAGAAAAGAATATAGGTAAGAAAGATACCAAATTAATAATTGAAGATTTCTTTAAATATGAATTGAATAATACTGAAAAATTGAGTAAAGATGATGTTATTAGATTAAATGAGATAGATAATCAAGATAAAGAAAATAAATTTAATTCCTATAATAATAAATTCTATTCAAATAAGATTAGAAAAACAGTACAAATAAGACAGGTAATTATAACTTTTTACAAGAATGGAACATTTTCGGTTGAAGATGTTAGTAAATATATATATACAAATAGAGTTGACTTAACAACTTCATCATTAGTAGCTTCTGTACCTTCTTCTGCAATCACTTCAACTAGTGGAACAGTTTGGGGACAGGCATATAAGGATTACTATTCATGGGTTGGAATATATGTATTTACTGTAGCTGTTGGTTCAAGTTTTGCATACAACGGACAATATGCTTCATATAATGGAAGTTTTAAAGCATATTATTTGAAGGGCCCTATACCTCTATGGCAGGTCAGTGACTGGACTTCCGGACATGGACCTGCTGGAAATAAATATGAAGCATATTGCTCCGGATACTTTCATATTGGATTCGAATATCAAGGAGTTGGATGGGTTATTCAAGATTTTTATATTCAACACAGAGTAACTTGTTCACCTACAGGACAAATTACACCAAGTTATATTATGATTTAATAAAGATAAGTAAAAAATTCATAGAAAATATAAAGTTATTGATATTAATGAAGGGATCGAATTGGAAATAGTAAAGTCCTATAGGCTATAGAAAAAATGTACTAGTTCAAATTATTTTTAGGAGGGCTTTTTATGAAACGTTTTATACAATTTACGGTAATTTACTCAATAATAATATTTACCATCTTTTTAATACAATTGACAGAAATAAACTTTTACATTATTATAAAAACCCTTGTTGGAACTATTATAGTGGGAATGATCTTTGCTGGTATAACTGTATTTATAAAAACAATGTTAAGAAATTCAAAAAATAAATAGTGAGAACAAAGCTGTTAAATGCTATAGTTTTTAAGGCGAAAAAAGTTATTAGAAAAATTTTTTATCTTATTTCAAATTTTTTCTAAGTTAATTTATATTGAGATGCATTACATTAAAAGCTTATGAGAAGTAAGCATACATTTTTGCAAAAATACTACACAATTAAGTGATATTAAATTTATTATTCCTATAAAAAACCGTTAAATTGTATCAACATCATCGTCCAAAGACATATTTGAACGATTCATTGATACGATACTTAGAAGCTCTGAGAAATCAGGGCTTTTTTCATAAATTGTAATTATGATGAAAGTCATTTCAGTATGAGTAGTGTTTTTATATAGAAAATAAGAAGATTGTTTTAAGAAAGTTTTATGTAATTAATGAATCCAAAGTTTACAATAATTCCCTTGATTTTTTAATTTTAGAGGTTTTATAATATGTTTATGAACTAAAATAAAAGGATGGTTGATTATGAAAGTAGGAAGAAATGATCCATGCCCATGTGGTAGTGGTAAAAAATATAAAAAGTGTTGTATAGATAAAATAAACCCAGAAGTGAGCTTTAATAATTTTAGAAATTTTCTTTTTGATTTTTGGTCATATAAAGAAGTAAAAGAAATGAGTAATGAAGAAATAATAGAAAAATTACAAAGCATAGGAATTATGTTTAATAAAGAAATATTTTTAAAAGATATAGAAAAATATTATTCTGCAGAGCAGATATCTGAAAATTGGTTTAATATTTTTAATGTGACAGCTAAAGGAAGAGATGAAGATTTTCCTTTTTTTGCGGCTTGGGTATTATGGGAAAGGCTTGCTCCAGAAAATGTTTTATCCATGGAGCAAATGGCAGATTTGATTGAAGAGGGGTATCAATATTTAAATGATAATAAATCAATTTTGGCATGCGATAAGTGGTTAAAAGTTTGGGAAGGGATAAAATATAGAATAAGAAAGGATTTTAACACTCTTGAATATTTGGATAAAGCGTATTGTGGAAGTTTTGATATTAGATACTTTTGTCAAGAGCTAGAGAGTGAGTTATATAATGCAGGAATTGATGATCCAAAATATTTTGAAATAAGGATTAAATATTGTAAAGAATTTCTACATTATTTTCAGAATGAAGACGAAGAATTAATTCATCAGATTAGGAGAGCAATAATTGAGTCTTTGGTTAGATTAAATAAATTAGAAGAAGCTAAAAATGAGTGTGAAAAATTAATATTAGATTTCCCTAAGAATCCTTGGAGTTATATTGCTTATGGGGATGTATATTGTTTGCATAAAAGTGAAATATATGATGCTGTTAAAGCAATAGAATTATACCAAAAAGGGCTTTCTGTAGCTACAGGGAAAGAAGAAAAAGAAATTATTAAGGAAAGATTAAAAAATTTAGGTAAATATAATTATTAATAAGAATATGAGTTAATTATTGACGATTTAGTATTAAAGCAATTTTTATGTATTTAAAATTTTAACAACTTCATATGTAGACTCTATGTAAATAGTTGGGGCGGGTATTCGATTAGAATGTCTATCCAATTTTGTTTGAGAGTGTTTTAGATATACAGGTTGGATGGGAGAGAGTATCCTATAAAAAATTTCACAACAAAAAAACCAACGGAAGTTGGATTTATAAAATGTTTCATCAAAATTGAATAACACATTGATACGATAGATAGAAGCTCTGAGAAATCAGGGCTTTTTTGTTTTGCAGTGCAAATATACTTGGAAGCGAGGGGAATTTAATATATAATTTTAGGAAAAAGAAGGAAAATAGGTGGATGTGTAGAATAAAGTAAATAATAGTAAGTAATTAATAATTCATATATAAAGAAGGAATTAACAATTAGGCAATGCGTAAGTAAATAGTAAAAAAATTAAGTTTCTGTGTCAACTATATTAACATAAGTCTCGAATTTTATTTTTAGAAAAAAGAAAAATTGCATAATTAATATGTTGTTTGGAGGTGTGAAAATGGAAGATCAATGTTATGAAATTTTATTTACATCAGAAATATATGAGAAATTTAATGATAAAATGGCTACTATTTCAGAATTAAAAAATTCTTATAAATCCATACCAAATGAAGGTGGGATATATTTTGTTATTAAACCCAAAGATTTTAAAGTAGAAATAATGGAAAAAACAACTGCAATAACTGAGTATAAAAATAAATCTATGTTATTTGATAAAAATCAATTAGTAAAAAAATTTGAGAAAAGTAATAAAATTATTTTATATATTGGAAAAGCTGACGGAAAGAAAAATACTTTGCAAAAAAGAATCAGACAATTAATAGAATATAGTTATGGCAAAGCAAAAAATCACCGAGGTGGTAGAGCTTTATGGCAAATTAAAGATAACAAAGATTTGTTATTAATTTATTTTGAAAATACAAATACCAGAAATTTAGAGAAAGAACTTCTAAAAGAATATAAAAGACGATTTGGCGAACTTCCTTTGGCTAATTGGAGAATATAGTGATTTGTTTGAAATTTATTATTATTATTACTCAGTAATGCCAATTTTAATTTCTTAAGCCTCCACTCAAATTACACCAGACCTATTAATAAAAGCATATTAACTAGATGTATTAGTTTTTACGGCTTTAAGATACGATCTTCAAAGAAGAAAAATTATTTAAGTATTAGAGATGAGCATAATTGATTAAAAAACAAAATTATTTATGTTAAATTGTTCTAACTTTTATGAAGTGAAGCTCAATTATTTTAAATTAAACTTAAATTAACACCAAAAAAGCAAAAAAAGGGTAGACTACTCCCTTGGTAAAATTGATGTTCAAAAAATTTAATTTAATTTTAATATAATTTATTTAGGCTGTTCTTCTAAATCCCGATAGGGATTTGTATTTATCAACGCAGCCAGATTTTATGGCAGCAATTGCAACAGTTAAAAGGCAAATGTGACCGATTGTATTCAAATTAGTAACAGAGTTAATATTTCTAACATAAGCTTGTTCTGTATTGAGATTTTTCCATCTAGAATTGTATCTTTCGGATTCAGTTCTTAGACTATATATTTTTTTAAAAAATATAGAATCACGATTTATAGAGGACCTATAATCAGTGCCAATAGTTATATATTTTACACAACCTCTGTTTTTCTTACCATTAAAGTATTTTTCATGGTTACATGGGCATAGAGAGTCATCTTTAGAAGTTCTAAAAGGACAGCAAAACTTTTGCTTGATATATGAATCAAAATATTGTTTACCATCTTTATGCATTACT
>NZ_CAKP01000082.1 GCF_000297115.1 Caloramator australicus RC3
CAAATTATCTTCTAAAATTATACACGAAAACCAAGTGATAGTTTTAGAAGATTTACAGGTAAAGAATATGCAACAAAATCATAAATTAGCCAAAGCAATAACAGAAGTATCATGGGCAGAATTTAGAAGGATGTTAGAATATAAAGCAAGATGGTATGGCAGAGAAATAATAATAGCACCACAAAATTATGCATCAAGTCAAACATGTAGTGAATGTGGATATAAAAATCCTGATGTAAAGAATTTAGCATTGAGAGAATGGAAATGTCCAAAGTGTGGTGCAGTTCATGATAGAGATATAAATGCAAGCAAGAATTTGCTAAAATTAGCCATGTGATTGGTATATATGGGGAAGGAACATCCCTTTGAGCGTGGGTAATCTGGTAACAGAAGTTACCTTGACCACGAAGCCACCACTTCTATAAGTGGGGGTAGTTCACTTGGAGATAATGCTTTTGGAAAAGAAAATATTTGAATATTAATTTATAAAATGATTAACATAACAGCCCTCAATTGCATATTATAAATCAGAATTCTATTTTTGGGGGATAATATGGTAAAATCAAGACACTATCTTGCAAGTGCAAACACTTCCGCAGGTTTTGTTAATTATTTTGACTATGTTTTAAGGGATGCCCAAAGGGTTTACATTATAAAAGGAGGCCCTGGAACAGGCAAATCAACCTTTATGAGACTTATCGGAGAAGAACTTTTAAAGGAAGGAATGAACGTTGACTTTGTTCACTGCTCAGCTGATAAGGATTCACTTGATGCAATTGTAATTAACGATATCAATGTTGTAATTGTCGATGGAACTGCACCCCATGTTATTGATCCTAAATATCCTGGGGCAGTTGAGAGATTGCTTGATTTTGGCGAGTATTGGGATATCGATTACTTAAGAAGTAGAAGGGATATTATAAAATTTTATATTGATGAGATAGAAAATCAATACAAAGCATTTTTTAAACATCTAAGAGTTGCTAAATCAATTCACGATAAATGGGAAAAGGAATATTTAAAGGGAATGGATTTTAATAAGGCAAATGAAATCACTGATAGGTTAATTGATGAAGTTATTAAAGGTTGCACCCATAAAAAACCTAAAGAATGGCACAGGTTTGCAGGGGCTATGACACCACAAGGACAAGTATGCTATTATGACAATTTAACGCAGGATATTAAAAATAGATATATAGTAAAGGGAAGACCGGGGACAGGAAAATCAACAATGACAAAAAAGATTGCTCAGGCTGCACTTAATAAAGGTTACGATGTTGAATTTTATCATTGCGCCTTTGATCCATCAAGTATTGATATGATAATAATTAGAGAACTAGATTTTGCTCTACTTGATGGAACTGCACCCCATGTTTTTGAACCTGAACTTGATGATAAGGTTGTTGACATGTTTACTTGTATTGATACGAATATCGTCCATGAGAATGAAGACCCAATAAAGGCAATCGAAAGGGAATATGCTGAGGAGATAAATAAAGCTAAAAAGATTTATACTAACATTAAACAGCTCCACGATGAACTAGAAAAATATTATATCAATGCAATGGATTTTAATAACGTTAATGCATTAAGGATAAGAATAACTAAGACATTGATAGAAATGTATAATACAATGAGCTCTAAAGGGGTTTAATCCTTTAGAGCTCATTTTCGTGAACTACCCCCACCTATAGAGGTGGCGGCTTCGTGGTCAATACTCCCATTGGAGTAAGCTATCCCACGCTCAAAGGGCTGTTCCATCCCCAGTTTTACCATTTATATGGCTAATTTTAGTAGCTTGGTTTTCGCTATATAATCATTTTATTCTTTTATATTTTATGTGTCAAGTGGCATTCATCACCCGCTTATAGAAGTGGGTGATGAATGCCGCTAATTAGGTTAAAATCTAGCAGCTTTTTTAATCATTTCTTGATGATCTTTGTCTACTGCACCATCCTTATGTCTTCTACTATTTAAAAAGTGTATATCAATGTGGCCGTCCATTCCGTTTCCTTTTATTTTATCTAAATTCATTCCACGGCCGTAACCACCTGAACGACCATTTACTATTTTTCCTTCTGGTGCTGAGTCAACGCCTGCATGGGGCATAGATGTCATAGATGCTGCAATTCTTCTTCCATTAACTTCAACGATAACAGGGCGCCTTTCCCAAGAAAATCCATTCCATATGTCCTTTATTATTTCGGTATCTTCCTTTGAAGCTGCCTCAACGTCCGCATGTAAATGTCCATATGTTCTTATAACATAAAAGGATTTTCCTGTTAAAAGGTCTATAACCCTGGCTTTAGAACCTATAGAAAATACTTCCTTTGCTACTGACCAATCTAAAAGTTCACCGTATCCAGCTGCACTTCTTGAAGCTACGATTCTTCTGGTTGTCGACTTAGTTGATAATCTTTTTTTAGCAGTGGACTTAGTTGTAACTTTTTTTGGAGCCTTCTTTTTATTAGAAGTGGCTATTTTTGTTTTGCTAGTTTTTGATGTTTTACTTCTTATAGTAGTATTCTTTTTCTTTGAAGCTGTTTTTGAAGAAGATTTATTAACTTTTTTCGTTGTTGTGTCTGCTGAAGATTTCTTTACGGCCCTTGAAGTCTTTTTAGAAGGTGCAGCCTGGACGCTTGTCCATGTCTCTCCGTTAAAAATTAGCAAAATAATTAGTAAGATTGATATGAGCTTTTTCATTTGTATCACCTCTCTATGCCTACGAGGTTAGTTGACGGGTTCGGGAAGAGAGTGTCCCTACCAAATAATTGGATTCACCCCAAAGGATAATCCCCCGTTGTCCAAAAGGACATTCGGCAAAATTTCTCTTATATTATCCCTTATTTATAGAGGCTTGTCAATAGAAATTAATGGAACATATTTACATTATTTTCTTCAAGTGGAACTTTAACTTAAAGTGAATATGTTAAAGTAAAAAATTGTACAAAAACTTACATTTGTAAATTTTTGTATAAAAATGATGGCTTGATCGACAAGAAATTATTGTTACTTGCTAATAATTATATTTAGTGTAAAATTATATTTGACTATAAAAAGATAAAGGAATATAATCAAATTGCGAACATTTGTTCTTGAGGTGAAAATATGGGTGAATTTAAAATAGTTTCAAAATTTAAACCAACAGGCGACCAGCCTGAGGCTATAGAAAAGCTGGTTGATGGAATATTAAGGGGAGATAGATGTCAGACTCTTTTAGGGGTAACAGGTTCTGGTAAGACTTTTACTATGGCAAATATAATAGAAAGGGTTCAAAAGCCTACTTTAGTTATTGCCCATAATAAAACCCTTGCTGCACAGCTTTGTAACGAGTTTAGAGAGTTTTTCCCTAATAATGCTGTTGAATATTTTGTTAGTTACTACGATTATTATCAACCTGAAGCTTATGTTCCCCAAAGCGATACCTACATTGAAAAGGATGCATCTATTAACGATGAGATAGATAAATTAAGACACTCGGCAACATCGGCTTTGTTTGAAAGGCGGGATGTCATTATAGTTGCATCAGTTTCATGTATTTATGGCCTTGGAGATCCCTTTGAGTATAAAAACTTAGTTTTATCATTAAGGGTTGGAATGGAAAAGGATAGGGACGATGTTCTTAGAAAACTTATAGATATTCAATATCAAAGAAATGATATAGATTTTCATAGAGGAACCTTTAGAGTTAGGGGAGATGTTGTTGAGATTTTTCCAGCATCCTCCAATGAGAAGGCAATAAGGGTTGAGTTTTTTGGAGATGAGATAGATAGAATTTGTGAGATAGATTTCTTAACTGGAGAAATATTAGCAGAGAGAAATCACGTTTCCATCTATCCGGCATCCCACTATGCCACATCAAAGGAAAAAATTGAAAGGGCAATTGAATCGATAGAAAGGGAGCTTGAGGAAAGATATAAAGAACTTATGGACAATGGGAAACTTCTTGAAGCCCAAAGATTAATGCAAAGGACAAAATATGATATTGAGATGCTAAGGGAAGTTGGATACTGCACAGGCATAGAAAATTATTCAAGGCACTTTGATGGAAGACAACCTGGACAGCCGCCATATACTCTATTAGACTATTTTCCAGATGATTATCTTTTGTTTATAGATGAAAGCCATGTTACTATCCCACAGCTTAGAGCAATGTATGGTGGAGACAAATCAAGAAAAGATAACCTTGTTGAATATGGTTTTAGACTTCCTTCTGCCTATGATAACAGGCCTTTAAAGTTTAACGAATTTGAGAGAAAGATAAATCAAGTAATCTTTGTAAGTGCAACACCGGCTGAATATGAAATAAAAAATTCAACTCAAGTTGTAGAACAAATAATAAGGCCAACAGGTCTTGTGGATCCTGAAATAATAGTAAGACCAGTAAAAGGGCAAATAGATGACCTTATTGGTGAGATATCTAAAACTATTGAAAGAGGATTTAGAGTCCTTGTTACTACTCTTACTAAAAGAATGGCGGAGGATTTAACTTCTTATCTTAAAGAGGCAGGAATTAAGGTTAAATATTTGCATTCTGATATAGATACTATTGAAAGGATGAAAATAATTAGGGATTTAAGGCTTGGAGAATTTGATGTATTAGTTGGGATAAATCTTTTGAGGGAAGGATTAGATATTCCTGAGGTTGCCCTTGTTGCAATTTTAGATGCTGATAAGGAGGGCTTTTTAAGGTCACAAACGTCGCTAATACAGACAATTGGAAGAGCTGCAAGAAATGCTGAAAGCAAAGTTATCATGTATGCAGATACTATTACTGATTCAATGAAACGGGCAATAGATGAAACAAATAGAAGGCGCAAAATACAGATGGAATATAACAAAAAACATGGTATAACTCCAAAAACTATAATAAAGCCTGTATTTGAAGTTATTGAGGCGACAAAGCCGGTTGAAATTAAGGATATAGATTTAAATGAGGAAAACAAGGAACTTCTTATAAAAAATATCGAAGAACAAATGCACAAGGCAGCAAAAGAACTTGACTTTGAAAGGGCTGCTAAGTTAAGAGACCTTTTATTCAAGCTTAAAAAGGAAAAGGAGAGATAGGATGTCTCAAGATAATATAATAATTAAAGGTGCAAGAGAACATAACTTAAAGAATATAGATGTAGAAATTCCAAGAAATAAATTAGTTGTATTAACAGGACTTTCGGGGTCAGGAAAATCTTCCCTTGCCTTTGATACTATCTATGCAGAAGGTCAAAGAAGATATGTAGAATCCCTTTCGGCCTATGCAAGACAGTTTTTAGGTCAGATGGATAAACCGGATGTTGATTATATAGAAGGTTTATCTCCTGCAATTTCAATCGACCAAAAAACCACCAGCAGAAATCCAAGATCAACTGTTGGAACGGTTACAGAAATATACGATTACCTTAGATTATTATATGCAAGAATTGGTGTTCCCCATTGTCCTAATTGCGGTAAAGAAATTAAACAGCAGACTGTTGACCAAATGGTGGATAAAATATTAGAATTCCCTGAAAGAACAAAGCTTCAAATTTTAGCACCTATAGTTAGAGGAAGAAAGGGAGAACATGTTAAGGTATTGGAGAATATAAAAAAGAATGGTTTTGTCAGAGTAAGGATAGACGGTGAAACCTATGAACTTAACGAAGATATTAAATTAGAAAAAAACATAAAGCACAATATAGAAGTTGTTGTAGATAGAATAGTAATAAAAGAAGGAATAAGGTCAAGGCTTACCGACTCAATTGAAACTGCCCTAAAACTTGCTGAGGGTTTAGTTATAGTGCAAATAATAGACGGCGAAGAATTTTTGTTCAGTGAAAAATTTGCCTGCCCAGACTGTGGCATAAGTATTGGGGATCTTGAGCCCAGGATGTTTTCCTTTAACAGCCCCTTTGGTAAGTGCCCTGAGTGTGATGGATTAGGCATCATGATGGAAATTTCCCCTGAGCTCGTAATGGACAGAAGCTTATCGATAAAGGAAGGGGCCATCAAACCCTGGGGGACATTAGATGAATCAGGATGGACCTATGCAGTTGTTAGGGGATTATCGAAACATTATGGGTTTAGCTTAAATGAGCCTCTTGAAAACATAGATGAAAGGGCAGTAGATGTGCTTTTATACGGCAGCGATGGAGAAAAGTTTAAAGTAGAATTTACAAGGGATAATGCGAAGGGAGAAATGCTTTATTCCTTTGAAGGTATTATTCCTAATCTTCAAAGAAGGTATAGGGAAACAAATTCTCAGTATATTAGAGAAGAAATTGAAGGATATATGTCGGTTAAAAAATGTCCACTTTGTAAAGGCGCAAGGCTTAAAAAGGAAAGTCTTGCCGTAACCGTTGGCGGGCTTTCCATAGCCCAGTTAAGTGACCTTACTATCAGGGAGCATCTTGAATTTCTTGAGAAATTGAACTTAACGGAAAAGGAAACAATGATAGCAAATCAAATACTAAAGGAGATAAAAGCAAGGCTTAAATTTTTAGTGGATGTAGGGCTAGATTATTTAACTTTATCAAGGGCAGCATCTACATTGTCAGGTGGTGAATCCCAAAGAATAAGGCTTGCTACCCAGATAGGCTCTGGACTTGTTGGAGTTTTATATATACTTGATGAACCAAGTATAGGGCTTCATCAAAGGGACAACGATAAACTTCTTGCAACTTTAAAGCACTTAAGAGACTTAGGGAACACATTGATAGTCGTTGAACACGATGAGGATACTATAAGGGCCGCAGATTATGTTATAGATATAGGACCTGGTGCAGGGCAGCATGGAGGATATGTTGTGGCAGCAGGAACTCCTGATGAGATTGCCCAATGTGAAAACTCAATAACAGGTCAATATTTAAGCGGAAAAAGGAAAATTGAAGTTCCAAAGGAAAGAAAAAAGCCAAACGGAAAATGGATTGAAGTTAAAGGTGCAAGGGAAAACAATTTAAAGAATATAAATGTAAAATTTCCCCTTGGAGTCTTTACATGTGTTACAGGTGTTTCAGGATCCGGTAAAAGCACCCTTGTAAATGAAATACTTTTCAAGGGTATTGCAAAAAAACTTTATGGTTCAAAATATGAAGTTGGCGCCCATAACGATATACTTGGAATAGAATACATCGACAAAGTTATAGATATAGACCAATCGCCCATAGGAAGAACTCCAAGGTCAAATCCTGCGACATACACAGGAGTGTTTGATCTTATAAGGGAAGTATTTGCTCAAACACCGGAGGCAAAAATGAGGGGATATAGGCCTGGACGGTTCAGCTTTAATGTAAAGGGCGGAAGGTGTGAAGCCTGTGGTGGAGATGGAATAATTAAAATAGAAATGCAGTTTTTATCGGATGTTTATGTCCCATGTGAAGTATGTAAGGGTAAGAGATATAACAGAGAAACGTTGGAGGTGAAATATAAGGGCAAGAATATTGCTGATGTATTGGATATGACAGTAGAAGAAGCCCTTGAATTTTTCGAAAACATTCCAAGGATTAAATCAAAGCTTCAAACCCTTTATGATGTAGGTTTATCCTATATTAAACTTGGCCAACCTTCTACCCAATTATCCGGAGGAGAGGCTCAAAGGATAAAGCTTGCCTATGAGCTTTCAAAAAGAAGCACAGGAAAAACCCTTTATATTTTGGATGAGCCTACAACAGGACTTCATATGGAGGATGTTAGAAAGTTGATTGAGATTATTTATAGATTAGTAGAAACAGGCAACACAGTAGTTGTTATTGAGCATAACCTTGATGTAATAAAGTGTGCTGATTATATTATAGACTTAGGTCCTGAAGGTGGCGACAGAGGTGGACAGGTTATTGCAGAAGGAACTCCAGAAGATATAATAAAAAATGAAAAGTCTTATACAGGGCAGTATTTAAGAAAATATTTGGGATAAAGAGCAGCTGAGGCTGCTCTTTATTTTTTAGAAAGATATGGTAAAATATATATAGGAGTTTAGTTTTGGAGGTATTGCAGTGAAAACTTTATTAAAAATTATATTGATTCCAATATTTCTTATTTTATTTTTTTATGCCCTTACTTTAACCTATTATAAAATAAATCCACCAATAAAACTTACGGATAGGGGGTGGCTGGACAAAAGCGTCCTTCTTGAAAATCCTAATAATGACTGGTATTTTTACTATGGAATATACAATCCAAGTATGTTTGATTTAAAGATAATGGATATGAAAGTTAATTCGAAAAATGTTAAAATTGAAAAATTGGGTCTTCGAGATGTAACCAATAACCCAGAAGAAACATTTAAGGAAATAGATGAAACAAAACCTTTTATTTTAAAAAGGAAGTCCAGAGCACAGATATTATTGGTATTTAGAATATATGGATTAAACTCAGAACTTGAAAATATTGTATTTGATTATACCTTATTAGGTATTCCTTTTAGACAGAGGATAAAAATTGAATTGTTTAATAGTGAAATGCAGAACACTAATGGCAATTTTCAGCCTGTTATCGATGAAATTAAGAAAAATGAAGAAGTTACTTTGATTGCTAAAGACGTTTCAGAGGAAAAGCTGTTGAGTCAAAATGATAGGAAAAGACTTATAGAAGCTTTAGAAAAATCTAATATAATAAATGACGATGACTTTTTTACAGGTCAAGCCATATCACCTGCATTTCCACTTTATATGCTTAGATTTGGAAATAAAGAAATTTTGTTTATAGATAAAACAAAAATTTTAGTTAGGGATCCGAAGTATTTTAGTTTTTATCTTGTTCCAAAGGATATCTGGAATGAGATGGAAAGAATACTTCCTGTAAATAAGCTTAATGATGTTAATGATTTAGTATTTTTATTTAAAGCTGAAAAATTAAAGATAGAGGATATTGAGAATGAAGTTATCAATGGAGATTACACATATATAAAAGAAAAGATAATAAGAACCTTAAGAACTGCAGAGGCGGTTGGTGAATTACAGAACAAAGAAGGTGAAAAATTGATTTTAAAATTCCAAATAAATGGTAAGGAATATGCTATTTACGTCTATAATGATGGTTTTATATATAACAATAATTTTTATGAGAAGAAGGGAATTAAAGAGGATATAGAACTTGCATTACAAGCAGTATAATATCTTATTACAAGACTTGCACTTGCAGGTCTTGTTTTTTTGTGGATATAATATACTTAAATAATCAGGGGGGATTAATTTGAAAAAATTTTTATTTTATGGTTTTATGCCATTTGTTTTGCTGATTTTTTTCTTGGCAGGACAAATTATTTACTTTGGCTATAACAGTAAACCCAAAAAGGCAGATTGCATTATAGTTTTAGGGTGTAAAGTTCGGGGAAATGAACCTAGCCACTTTTTAAAGGCGAGGTTAAATTTAGCCATAGAATTATTTGAAAATGGATATGCAAAATATATAATAGTTTCTGGAGGTCAAGGTAAGAACGAAAATATTTCTGAAGCCGAAGCTATGCAAATATATCTTAAAAGGAAGGGTGTAAAAGAAAAATATATAATAAAAGAGGATAAATCATATTCGACCTATGAAAATTTACTTAATTCAATGGAAATAATGAAATATATGGCTTTTAAAGATGCAATAATAGTATCCAATAAATATCATTTAAAAAGGGCATCTTTAATAGCAAACAAACTTGGAATTAGGGCAAGCTATGCAGGATGCTTTGTTACAGACTGGCTCTACTTTGAAATAACTGGATTTATTAGGGAGATACTTGCTCTTTTAAAGTTTTATATTTTTAACATGTAGGTGATTTTATGAAGGAAATTGCTATGATTTTAAAATTTATTGTTATCGGACTTATATATTTAGTTATTTTTAGAATTATTAAGATAATGTATTTGGATTTAAAGGGTATAAACAGGATAAAAGCTCATAAAAAAGAATTTGCATTGGAAATTAATGATGCTCCTGAGGATATTGGTATAACTAAAGGCTCACTATATATTATTCATAAAGTTATGAGCATAGGAAGAAACTTTGATAACGATTTAGTTATTAAGGATCCATATGTTTCAGGTAACCATGCAAAGATATTCGTAAAAGATGATAGACTATTTATTGAAGATTTAGGCAGCACTAATGGAACATATGTAAATGGGAGGAGAATAGATAAGATTGAAGAGATCGAAGAAGGCGATATAATCGATATAGGAAGGATATCCTTAAAAGTTCTTGAATAGGAGATGGCTCTATGGTTAATTTAGAAAAGTCCATACTAAAAAATATATATTTAATTATAATTTTATTATTTCTTATCCTTTCTCTACATCGAGGAACTTTTGAAATAGCTCCATTCATTTATGGTGCTTTTTCTATTATTTTAATTTTCTATGGCCATTTTATAATCAAAAGATTTTATCCCAATGTCGATAAATATCTTTTTATAATTTCGGCTTTTATTGTTCAGTTTGGACTTGTTATGCTTTATAGGTTGGATCTTCAAAGAGCGGTAAGGCAAATGGCTTGGTTTGCAGTTGGTGTTACAGTATTTATATTTGTTCTTTTATTGTTTCCCAACATCAAACGATTAGAAAAATATTCCTTGACATTTGCCCTTTTAACTATAATTATACTAACTTTACCATTATTTTTGGGAAGGGAAATTAAAGGTTCTAAAAACTGGATTCAGATTGGTTCTTTTAGCTTTCAGCCGTCGGAACTTGGGAAATTGTTTATAATATTTTATTTATCCGGCGTAATCAAAAAAATAAACGACTATAAAGATGTTTTGAGATACTCTATTCCAGTAGTTTTATCTATAATCATTTTTGTCCTTGAAAAGGATTTAGGATCAGCCCTTATGTTTTTTGGTATTTTCATGACTATGCTTTATATTGGCACATCAAGAATTAGCTATATATTATCCGGTTTAGGATTGTTCGGCATTGGTGGATTTTTAAGCTATTTTATGTTTGATCATGTTAAAAGAAGGGTAAATATATGGCTAGATCCATGGAAGGATAAATATGGTGCAGGGTATCAGATATGCCAGTCTTTAATTGCAATTGCAAGCGGTGGTTTGTTTGGAACGGGACTTGCAGGAGGACATCCAGAGGTAATTCCTGAAGTTCATACGGATTTTATTTTCTCTGCCATATCAGAGGAGTTTGGACTTTTAGGGGCTATTGCCTTACTTATATTATATCTTCTTTTAATTTATAGGATGTTAAGGACGGCACTTTATGCTAAAGATGATTTTTCAAGACTTGTTGCTGTTGGTATAGCAAGCATGTTTGCGTTTCAGGTATTTGTTATAGTTGGCGGAGTTACTAAAATGATTCCTCTTACAGGTATTACTTTGCCATTTGTTAGTTATGGAGGAAGTTCTATGACTATTAGTTTTCTTTCTATAGGGATACTTCAAAAGATTTCAGAAGTGGGGAATAGCGATGAATGAAGAAAAACTTCTTAGAAATATAAAGGCTCTTATAGTATTTTTTTCTTTAATTTTTTTGGTTATAATAGGTTATTTAACTTATTTTAATCTATATTTATCAGAAAATATTGTTAGGGACAGTTCAAATCCAAGGATAAAATTATCCGAAGAGGACGTTTTGAGGGGAGCGATATTTGACAGGAATGGGAAGCAGATAGTATATAGTAAGAGAACCAGAGATGGCCAAAAAAGATACTACAAAGATGGCGAAATATTTGCTCACGTTGTAGGTTATAATAGCTATATTTATGGCAAAACAGGAATAGAGCTTTTATATAATGATGCTCTTTCAGGCAAAACATTTTATTACGATTTATTAGGGAGCATTTTTAGAAAGTTTGCCCAAACATTTGAAGGTGAAAAGCGGGGAAGCAACGTTGCACTGACGATAGACTATGCTCTTCAATATAGGGCCTATAAATTGCTCGGTAGTGATAAAGGGGCAATTGTTGTATTAAATCCAAAGACGGGTGAGATTTTAACTTTAGTATCTAAGCCATCCTTTGACCCTGAAAGTATAGATAAAAATTTTAAAAAATATAAAAACGATGTTGAGGGGAATCCATTTTTAAATAGAGCAACTCAAGGGTTTTATCCACCAGGCTCAACCTATAAAATAATTACAGCAGCTGCCGCGCTGGAGAATATCGAAAACATAGGAAATGAAAAATGGCTATGCACCGGGAAGTTAAAAATAGGGGACTATGTTCTAAAGGATTTTAACTCAGAAGCCCATGGAAAAATAGATTTGAAGAAAGCCTTTACTAAGTCATGCAATTTTACCTTTGGAAGTTTAGGAATGGAGCTGGGATTTAATAATCTTAATCGTGAAGCTGAAAAATTTTTATTTAATAAGGATATAGTCCTTGAGGATTTAGTTATAAGAAAGTCTACATATAATTTAGAAGATAAAAACAGTAGAGCACTTTTAGCCCAATCTGCAATAGGACAGCATGGAGTTGCAACAAATCCACTGCAAATGGCACTTGTTGCAGCAACAATTGCTAATGAAGGAATAATGATGAAACCATATTTAGTAAAAGAAATTAAAGATGAGTATGGTGTAGTATTAGAAAGAAAGAAACCTCAAGTCTTAACAAGGGCCATCGAAAAGGAAACAGCTGAGAAGATAAAGGAATATATGATTGATGTAGTTAACAAAGGAACTGGCGTTAGAGCAAAATTGTCTAATATAGTTATAGCAGGTAAAACTGGAACGGCAGAGATTCCAAATAGCAGCGAAACTCATTCATGGTTTGTTGGATTTGCACCGGCTAATAATCCACAGATTGCCTTTGCAATAATCGTTGAAAAAGGAGGAACAGGCGGTAAAAGAGCGGCTGAAATAGCAAGGGAGCTTGTAAGTGAATATTTTAAATAAGGGGGAGAGGTTGTCTCTTCCCTTTTTCTTTTGATAAGACAATTTAGCTACAAACACTTGTTCGATAGATAGTTTTGGTATATACTATAGGTAAAGTTTACATAAAGGGGAGTTAACATGACGGGAAAAACCCATGTTGGGATTGGAGTAATATCTGCAGTAGCATTATCGCAGTATAAGATGGTAGAATTATCATTAGGAGGACTTTTAGTTTGTGCTATAGCCTCCCTTTTGCCTGATATAGATCATCCTAAAGCTCTCTTGAATAAATATATACTTCCTATTAAAAATAAAGCAGTAAAGACGACGATATATTTTACATTAGGGGTATTTTTCTTGCTTTTAAACTTTTTTTATTTAAACTTAAAATACGTAGAAACTATAGGGATATTTTTTGTTTTAACAGGTTTTTCTTCCCATAGAAATGGAATAACCCATAGTTTAACCGGTCTTTTATGTTTTGGTGGCACCTTTGGTTATGCTGCAAGGATATATGGTTTTAAGGAATATATAGTGCCTTTTTTTATAGGATATGGGCTACATTTAATAGCTGATATGTTTACTAATAGAGGTGTTTCTCTTTTTTATCCCTTTAAAAAGAAAAATTACAAAATGCCAATAACCTTTGCAGTAGGGTCCTTTTGGGGAAATCTATTTGAAGGCCTTATAATCTCCATTGGCCTTATTTATCTTACCTTTAAACTTCCTGAAATATTATTAAAATAAATAATTTTAGGAGAGTGGAAGTATGTTTGATATAAATGAGGCGCTAAAAAATCTTCCGGATAGCCCAGGAGTTTATGTAATGAAGGATGAAAATGGAGAAATAATTTATATAGGAAAGGCTGTATCTTTAAAGAATAGGGTAAGACAGTATTTCCAAAACTCTAAAAACCAACATCCTAAAGTTAGGGCTATGGTAAGCCAAATCAAGGAATTCGAATATATATTAACAGATAATGAACTTGAAGCATTAATTCTCGAATGCAACCTTATAAAAAAACATAAACCCAAGTATAATATTTTGCTTAAGGATGATAAGCACTATCCATATATAAAAGTGACACTAAATGAAGAATATCCAAGGGTATTGATGGTAAGAAAGCTTGAAAAGGATGGGGCAAAGTATTTTGGTCCCTTTACCGATGTTTCTGCTGTAAAGGAAACATTGATGTTAATAAAAAAACTATTTAAGATTAGGACATGTAATAGAAATGTTAGTTTTGGGATTGAGGTTGGGCGCCCCTGTTTAAATTATCATATTGGGCTTTGCCTTGCACCTTGTAAAGGCGATGTTAAAAGGGAAACTTACATGCAGATGATAGAAGGTATAATTAAGCTATTAAATGGAAAACATGAAGAAATAATTAAGGAATTGGAAGATAAAATGTTAAAGGCATCAGAGAACCTAGAATTTGAAAGGGCAGCAGAGTATAGAGATCAAATAAATGCCATAAGGAAAATTCAGCAAAAACAAAAGATTATATCATCGGTCCTTGAAGATGAGGATGTTATAGCTCTTGCAAGAGATGAAAATGGTGCCTGCCTTCAGATGTTCTATATAAGGGGTGGAAAGCTTTTAGGTAGTAAAAACTTTTACTTTAAAGATGCTGATGATATAGATGAGCTCTTATCACAATTTATAGTTCAATATTATACAAGTGAAGAATACATTCCAAGGGATATTGTTCTGCAGAGGGATATTCCAGAAATAAGTATAATAGAGTCTTATTTATCAAGGCAAAGAGGAAGTAAAGTAAAGATAAGGGTTCCTAAAAAGGGGGATAAATTAGACCTTGTTGAAATGGCTAAAAAAAATGCAGAGGCAGCCCTTAATCAGGTTAAGGCAAAAATAATAAAAGAAAGGCAAAAAACCTTTGGTGCTCTTGAGGAGCTTAAAGCAATCCTTGGATTGGAAAAGTTGCCAATTAGGATAGAGGCCTATGATATTTCAAATATTAGTGGCGTAGATATGGTAGGTTCTATGGTTGTATTTGAAAACGGAAGGGAAGCTAAAAAAGAGTATAGAAGATTTAAAATAAAAAACGTCAAAGGGCAAAATGACTATGATGCCCTAGAGGAGGTTCTAAGAAGAAGGTTTAATAGGTATTTTGAAGAAATAAAAAATAAGGATAACCCTAAAAATAAGTTTAATAAACTTCCTGATCTTATCCTAATGGATGGAGGGATAGGTCAAGTTAATGTGGCGTTGAAGGTTTTAGAAGAATTCGGACTTAACATAGAAGTTGCAGGGATGGTTAAGGATGAAAAACATAAGACAAGGGCATTAGTTTTTAATGGTGATGAAATTTCTATTTTAAAGGATTCCAATTCCTTCAAACTTATATATAAAATCCAAGAGGAAGTTCATAGGTTTGCTATTGAATATCATAGAAGCTTAAGAACAAAAAGTGTTATTAAGTCTGAACTCGATGAAATTCAAGGAATTGGACCGAAAAGAAAAATGGAACTTATTAAACATTTCAAAAGCATAGAAAACATAAAAAATGCCACAATTGAAGAGCTAATGATGGTAAAGGGTATGAATAAAAATATAGCACAAAAGGTTTATGAATATTTTCACAGTTAATTTATTAACGTTGAAGATAGCTCTTTTAGATGTTAAAATATAAAAGGTTTATTTTTGATTATAATGGGGTGATTGAATTGATTAAACCTTTAATAGATACACATACTCATACAATAGCGAGTGGCCATGCCTACAGCACTTTGATTGAAAATTGTTTGGAGGCAAGTAAAAAGGGAATTAAATTAATTGCTATGACAGATCACGGCCCCGCCATGCCAGGAGGACCTCATAAATTTCATTTTGGCAATTTGAAGGTTATACCTCAATTTATCCATGGGGTTGAAGTTTTAAAGGGTGTTGAGCTAAATATAATAGATTATGAAGGAAATATAGATCTTGATGCAGGACGATTAAGCAAATTAGATTTTGTAATAGCAAGTTTGCATGATGTATGCATAATGCCAGGAAGTGTAAAGGATAATACAAGAGCATTAATTGGTGCAATTAAAAATAAATATGTTCATGCGATAGCCCATCCTGGAAACCCAATTTTTGAAATTGATATAGATGAGGTTCTAAAGGCTGCAAAGGAATATAATGTTCTAATTGAGATTAATAACAGTTCCTTTACAACATCAAGACCGGGAAGTTATGAAAACTGCAAAAGAATAGCATATAAGGCCCTTGAAAATGGCAACCTTTTAACGACAGGAAGCGATGCTCATATCTGCTATGAAGTAGGATTGCTTGATAAGTCGGTTTCTTTATTGGAGGAACTTGGGGCAGATGAAAAATATGTAATTACTACTGATGTAGAAAGATTTAAAAAATTTTTGGAAGAAAAAAGAGCTTTTTAACGTTGGAGGAGAATTGGATGAAACTGCCAGACAGGTTTTTAGATAGGATGAAATTTCTTTTGAAGGATGAATTTGAAGCTTTTTTAGGGAGCTACAAAGAAGATAGATACCAAGGGATTAGAGTAAATACTTTAAAGATAGACTATGAAGAATTTTTTAAGATATGTCCCTTTGAGATAAAGGGAGAAGTTCCATGGGCAAAAAATGGACTTTATATAAGTGAAGAAAAACCAGGAAGGCATCCATATCATGCTGCAGGACTTTACTATATTCAAGAGCCCAGCGCAATGTCTGTAACACCTCAGCTTAACATTAAGCCTGGAGAAAGGGTTTTAGACCTTTGTGCATCGCCTGGGGGAAAATCCACTCAGGCTGCCTGTTACTTAAATGGAGAGGGTCTCTTGGTTTCAAACGAAATAAAGCTTAAAAGGGCCCAGATACTTGTTCAAAATATAGAAAGAATGGGCATAAAAAATGCAATAGTTACAAATAATTCACCAGAAGAGCTAGAAAAGGTATTTGTAGGGTATTTCGATAAGGTAATAGTTGATGCACCTTGTTCAGGAGAAGGTATGTTTAAAAAGGACAAAGATGCTCTGAACCAATGGAGTGAGGAAAATGTTTTAGGATATCAATCAATGCAAAGGGAAATATTAAAAAGTGCAGCAAAAATGGTAAAGCCTGGTGGATTAATAATATACTCAACATGCACCTTTTCTGTTGAGGAGAATGAATTCATAGTAGATGAATTTTTAAAGAAACATGAGGAATTTGAACTTATTAACATAGAAAAAAACTATGGTTTTAGAGAAGGGTTTTTTGAAATTTTAGACAACGAAGAACTTAAAAAGACAGCAAGGCTCTTTCCACACAGACTAAAGGGTGAAGGACACTTCTTGGCATTATTTTATAAAAAAGATGGGGAGGTAAAATCTCCTCAAAGGATAAAAATCCAATATAAAAAAGCAGAATATATCGGACTTTAAGGAATTTGAAAAGAATTATCTTAACAAAAAATTTGATGATGATAGATTTTTTTTGAGGGGAGACAGACTATATTATCTTCCGGAAAATTCCTTTGATTTTACACCCCTTAATGTGTTAAGGCCAGGGATTTTGCTTGGTGAATTTAAAAAGAATAGGTTTGAGCCGGACTATTCCTTAGCAGCATCTTTAAAGCCGCATGAAGCTAAATTAAATATTAGTTTATCCAGTAAAACAAATGAAGCGGATAAATATATCGAAGGTTATACCTTGAATTTTGATTTAGAGGATGGCTGGTATCTTGTTGATGTTGATGGGTATTCTTTATCCTGGGGGAAGATGTCAAAGGGTATTTTAAAAAATTATTTTCCAAAGGCTCTGCGTTGGTAATTACATTAAATTTGTTTAAATATATTATATAGTAAAGGACTAAAGGAGTTGAGAAAAAAAGATGGATATAAAAAACGAACTTGAAAGGATATTAGGTTCTGGACAAGTTTTAATAGATGAGCCGATGAAAAATCATACATCCTTTAAAATTGGAGGTCCTGCTGATTTTTTAGTTATTCCAAATAGCAAAGAAGAACTTGTAGATTTAATAAAATTTTTAAGGAAGAAAAATATAAAATATTATTTAATAGGCAACGGATCTAATCTTTTGGTTTCCGACAAGGGAATAAGAGGGGTTGTAATAAAAACAACAAGTTTAAATAAAGTTGAGGTAATCGGTGAAAGGGTAATCTCAGAAGCAGGAGCATCCCTTGCAAAGGTTTCAGCAGAGGCATTAAGAAACTCTCTAAAGGGGATGGAATTTGCATCCGGAATACCCGGGAGCATAGGTGGAGCTGTTTTTATGAATGCTGGTGCCTACTGCGGTGAAATGAAGGATATAGTAGAAAGAGTAATGGTTTTAGATAGGGAAGGGAATGTTAGAAATTTAAAAAATGAAGAGTTGGAATTTGCATATAGGTTTAGCAATGTTCAAAAAAATGAATATATAGTTTTAGAAGTAGAATTAAAATTAGAAAAAGGGAATTTTGATGAAATAAAGGCACTTATGGAGGACTTAAATAGGAAAAGAGCAGAAAAACAGCCTTTAAATTATCCAAGTGCAGGAAGTGTATTTAAAAGGCCAGAAGGATATTATGCTGGAAAACTTATAGAAGATGCAGGATTAAAGGGAGCTAAAGTTGGCGGTGCGATGGTTTCAGAAAAGCATGCAGGATTTATAATAAACTTTGACAATGCTACATGTGAAGATGTTCTAAACCTTATTAAACTAATCCAAACAAAGGTATATGAAAAGTTTGGTGTCATGCTTGAAACAGAAGTAAAATATCTAGGTGAATAGGAGCATAGCTCCTATTTTTTTGTTTGCAAAATATTAAGAAAAATGAGATAATTAAAATTGTCAAGAAAATTTAAAAAATAGGGGGATGGCGATGAAACTAAGAGAATCTGTTTTAAGGCTAAAACCTTATACGGCAGGTAAACCAATTAATGAAGTAAAAAGAGAATTGGGGCTTAATGATATTATTAAATTGGCATCAAATGAAAATCCTTTAGGTTGTTCACCTATGGTTACGAAGGTAATAAATGAATTAGCATACCAAGTTAATTTATATCCTGATGCTGCAAATTTTGATTTAAAAAGGGAATTAGCTGAAGAATTAGGAGTAAAACCTGATAATATATTTTTAGGAACAGGTTCTGATTCGATTATAAGGGCGATATGCTCTATTTTTATCGATCCGGGCGATGAAAGCATAATGGGTGAAGTTTCCTTCCAAAGATATGAGGATAATACAAAGATAATGGGTGGGAATGTTGTAAAAATTCCTATGAAAAATCATAAACTTGATGTAGAAAAAATGGTAGATGCTATTACAGAAAGAACTAAAATATTGTGGTTTTGCACACCAAATAATCCCACCGGACCAATTATAAAAAAGGATGAACTTTTTAGCATAATAGATAAAATTCCAAAGGATGTTATTTTTGTAATGGATGAGGCGTATTATGAATATGTGGATGACCCAGATTATCCTCAAACCATTCCTTTGCTTGGAAAATATCCCAATATGATTATTTTAAGAACCTTTTCAAAGGCCTATGGACTTGCAGGATTAAGGGTTGGCTATGGAATTGCAAATGAAAGTATAGCAAAATACATTAATGCAGTTGTAGGTCCCTTTGATGTTAACTTAATTGCCCAAAATGCAGCACTTGCAGCATTAAAAGATAAAGAATTTTTAAGGAAGGTCGTGGAACTTAATAAAAAATCAAGGGAGTATTTTTATGAAGAATTTAAAAATATAGGACTTGAATATATAGAAAGTCAAGCAAACTTTGTAATGGTCGATTTAAAGGCTGACGACAAGGTGGTATTTAATGAACTTTTAAAAAGAGGTGTTATAGTAAGGCCAGGACATTTATTCGAGATGCCAGGGTGGATAAGAGTTTCAACTGGAAGGATGGAGCAAAATGAAAGATTTATATCAGCATTAAAAGAAGTTTTAAAAGGGATGCACTAAGCATCCTTTTTTCATGGTTTTGACATATATTGCTATGTTATGTATAATTAGCATATGATGTGAACTACCCCCACTTATAGAAGTGGTGGCTTCGTGGTCAATACTCCCAGCGGAGCAAGTTATCCCACGCTCAAAGGGCTGTTCCTTCCCCAGATATACCAATTACATGGTTTATTTTAGCTTGGTTTTCGCTATAATAATTGTAGCATTTTTTATATATTTTTGCAACATTCATCACCCACTTACAGAAGTGTGCGACTTCTGTTGCTGTTTATGTTAAAATAAAAGAAGGAGTGATTGTATGAAGAGGTTATTTACAATCATTATTTTATCATTGATGATTTTATTTTCTGCTTGTTCAAAGATTACTAAGCAAAATAACAAAATATACACAACTATTTATCCTGTATACTCAATAACGAAATTTATTGCAGGAGACAAATTCGAAGTTGAAAGAATAGTTAAAGGAACTGCAGAACCTCATTCTTTTGAACCACAAACTCAGGATATTGCTGAAATGATGGAATCAAGAGCAGTGTTTTATATAGGGCATATCGATGAATGGGCAAAAAAGGCTTCGGAGGGCAGCAATGTTAAAGTTGTTGAGGTATCCGAAGGTATAAATAAAATAGAAGAGGATCCTCATGTATGGACGTCACCTAAAAATGCAATAATTATAGCTGAAAACATAAAAAATACATTGATAGAGATAGATTCTGTTAACAAAGATTATTATGAAGAAAACTTTTATAAGTTAAAACTTGAAATGGAAAGAATCAATGAAAAGTTTGAAAAGGAAAAGGCAAATTTTAAAAGGGACGTTTTTGTTATTGCTCATCCTGCATTTGGCTATTTAGCGAGGGATTTTGGATTAACTCAGGTAGCTTTAACAGGACAGGAGGAGGTTGAGGAGCCTTCACCAAAGGAGGTTGCAAAGGTTATTGATTTTATTAAAGAAAAGAATATAAAATATATATTAGTCGATAGGACAGAAAATGAAAACATAATAAGACCGGTTGTTGAAGCGACTGGGGTAGAAAAACTTGAAATATTTGGCATGGGTGCTGTCCCTCAGGATGTTGAAAAAAAGGAAAATTATGTTACACTTATGGAAAAGAATATAGATAATATTATAAAAGCATTAAAGGAATGAAGGTGTCGTATATGATTGAGCTTATAGATGTTTCTTTTGGCTTTGAGGAAAAAATTGTTCTTAAGGATATAAACTTGAAAATAGAAAAGGGAGAACTTTGCACTATAGTAGGTCCAAATGGTTCAGGAAAGAGCACATTGGTTCATGTTATTACAGGTATATATAAACCTTATAAAGGAATAGTAAAATTGTTTGGAAGGGAAGATTATAGGGAACAAAGGAGAAAAATCTCCTTTGTTCCTCAAAAGGTTTCAAGCTTTAATCAGCTTTTTCCTATCAGTGTTAAGGAAACTGTCCTTTTAGGATTAGTCCCTCAAAAGGGATTTTTTAAGAGGTTTAACAAAGAGGACTTTAAAAAGGCAGATGATATTTTAAAAAAATTAGATTTATATGAAACGAAGGATAAACAACTTGGTAAACTTTCCGGTGGACAGCAGCAAAGAGTTTTTATAGCAAGGGCTCTTATATCAGAGCCAGAAATACTGATATTGGATGAGCCTACTGTGGGAATAGATTCAAAATCAGAGGAAATCCTATATAATCTTTTACTTGAACAAAAGAACAATAATACAACGATAGTTATGGTTACCCATGATATTTTTGCAATAAAGGATTATGCCGATAAGGTTGTTTGCATGAAAGATGGGGAGATTTTAACTATATTTGGTGCAAAGGAATTTTCAGCAAAAAAATACAAACAAATATATCTTACGGATTAAAGGAAGTGTTGGCATGTTAAGATATGCTTTTATGCAAAGGGCTTTTATAGCTGGAATTATAATTTCCATTATAGCGCCACTTATTGGAAATTATATTATGTTAAAACGCTTTTCACAAATTGGTGATACATTATCCCATAGTGCCATTTTAGGGGTTGCTTTAGGATTATTAATCGGTATAAACCCACTTATTGGAGCTCTTGTGATAACAATATTTTTTGCGATAGCACTAGAAAGATTAAGAAAAGAATTTAAGGGATTTGCAGAAATTTCATTATCAATGATTACAATGGCCTCTTTAGGCTTTTCAGCCATTATATTTAGTAGGATAAAAAGCTCCGCAAATGTAATGAATTATTTGTTTGGCAGTATTGTTGCTATATCACTGGCTGATTTGATTTTGATTTTATTAATTGCAATTCCTTCCGTGTTGTTAATCCTGATTTTTCAGAAGGAGCTTTTATATATTTGCTTTGATGAGGATGGAGCTTATGTTTCTGGAATTAATGTAAAGCTTTTAAATCTTGTTTTAAATATTTTAGTTGCTCTTGTTATTGGGATTTCATTAAGAATCGTAGGAGGATTTTTAATTTCAGCCCTATTAGTTATTCCTGGCGCAATATCCATGAAACTTGTATCAAACTTTAGAAAACTTCAACTATATTCAGTGCTGATTTCACTATTTTCTGTTGTCTTTGGAATTATTTTATCTTTTTACCTAAATATATCTCCTGGTGGAAGTATTGTGGTTATTTTCACATGTTTATATGCAATAACAGAGTTTAAAAAAGGCATGTAAGTCTTAACCTTACATGCCTTAATTTATATAATTTTTGTAATAAAAATGTGATATAATAATTAATGTAATTTGCTTATACGGAGGATGAATATGAGGGTTATAGCGGATTATCATACTCATACGAAATATAGTCATGGAAAAGGTAGTATTAGGGATAATATTGTTGAGGCAATAAATAAGGGATTAAAAAAGATAGTTATAGCCGATCATGGACCTGGACATTGGCTTTATGGGGTTAACAAAAAGGATTTGTATAAAATGAGGGATGAAATTGAGAGGCTAAAAACAGAATTTAAAGAAATTGAAATACTTCTTGGAATTGAGGCTAATATAATTAGTGTCGATGGAGAGCTGGATGTTGATGATGAGGTCATATCGCTTTTAGATGTTCTTCTTGTAGGTTTTCATAATGGAGCCTTTTTTAAAGGAGTAAGGGATTGGAGGGAGCTTTATTTTAAAAATAAGCTGTCTAGGATAGTTCCCATTCTTCAAAGAGATGCTAGAATAACCAATACAATTGCTATGGTAAAGGCCATAAAAAATTATAATATTGATATAATCACACATCCAGGTGCTAAGGTTGATATAGATACTCGTGAGATTGCAAAGGCTGCTGCAGAAAGGGGAACGCTTTTAGAAATTAATAGCAGCCATGGATTTTTAAATGTTGATTATGTTAAAATAGCTATGAAGGAAAACGTTAATTTTGTTATCAACAGTGATGCCCATAAACCTAAGGATGTTGGCAAAGTCGATGATGGGATAGCAATAGCATTAAGAGCCGGCTTGCCATTTGATAGAATAATAAATATTGAATCTTGAGGGGGATTTTAAATGAATTTTGTTATAGTAACAGGTCTATCAGGTGCTGGAAAATCTCAGACTATAAGATTTTTAGAGGATTTTGGATTTTTCTGCATAGATAATCTTCCGCCTGCCCTTATACCCAAATTTGCTGAAATATGTTATCAAACAGGTGGCAAGATTGAAAAAATAGCAATAGTTGTTGATATTAGAGGAAGAGAATTCTTTAATGATCTTTTCATGGCGTTAAAGTCGTTGCAAAGTATGGGTTATAATTATGAAATATTATTCCTAGAGGCAAAGGATGAGATACTGGTAAAGAGATATAAAGAAACAAGAAGAAATCATCCTTTAGCTTATGACGGAAACATATTTGAAGCCATAAGAAAAGAAAGGTTAAAGCTCAATGAGGTGAAAAAACAAGCAAAGCATATTATAGACACATCGGATCTTTTGCCAAGACAGCTAAGGGAAGAACTTGAAAGGATCTTTGTAAGTGGAGAAAACTTTGAAAGTCTTGTGATTTCTGTTCAATCCTTTGGATTTAAATATGGTATACCTATTGATGCAGATATAGTATTTGATGTTAGATTTTTGCCAAATCCATATTATATAGAAGAATTAAAAAGATTTTCAGGATTAGAAGAAAATATAAGGGAATATGTCTTAAGTAGCGCCGAAGCAAAAGAATTTTTAGAAAAAGTAACTGATTTATTTGAGTTTTTAATACCTAACTATATAAAAGAAGGAAAGTCAAGGTTAGTCATAGCAATCGGATGCACAGGGGGAAGGCATAGATCTGTAGTTCTTGCAAGTGAAGTTTATAAAAGACTCAAGGACAATGGGCATACTGTTTTAATAAATCATAGAGATATTTCTAAGGATGTATCAGGAGAGGTAGGAAAATGAGTTTTTGGGATTGGTTTAGACCTGGACTTAAATTAAAAAGATGGGTATTTCTTGGGGGACTTGGGTTATTTATTTTAGCTTATGGACTTTCAAATATTTTAATTATGAGAAATAATTTTAATATATATTTGTTTTATAACGTTTTAATAATTATTCTTGGGATTATCTTACTTTATGTTTCGTTAAAATTACTAATTAAAAATATGCTTATTTTGGTTGGATGTAATACATCAAATGGCCTAAAGAAAAACTTTCAGGAAAAGCTCTATGAACAAAGACTTCTTATAAGAGGGCCAAGGATAGTGGCGATTGGTGGGGGAACAGGACTATCTACTATGCTAAGGGGACTTAAGGAATATACATCAAATATAACGGCAATTGTTACTGTAGCTGATGATGGTGGAGGAAGCGGAATTTTAAGGGAGTCTTTAGGAATGCTACCGCCAGGGGATATTAGAAATTGTCTTGTTGCATTAGCAAATACTGAGCCTCTTATGGAGGAGCTAATGCAGTATAGGTTTAAGGATGGAGATTTAAAGGGTCAAAGTTTTGGAAATTTATTTATAGCTGCTATGAATGGTATTTCAAGTAACTTCCTTGAAGCAATTAAAAAGATGAGCGATGTCCTTGCTGTTCAAGGAAAGGTTTATCCTGTTACTTTGGAGAATGTTACTCTGTGTGCTAAGCTTGATGACGGAACTATAATAAAGGGAGAATCTAAAATCCCTTATGAGGTTTTAGAAAGAAGTTCAAAAATCGATAAGGTTTTTCTAGAGCCAATTAATCCCAAGCCCCTTGAAGAGGCGCTAGTTGCTATTGAAAATGCTGATTGTATTGTAATTGGGCCTGGAAGTCTTTATACAAGCGTTTTGCCTAATTTAGTTATAAAAGAAATAGCGGAAAGGATAAAAAAGTCAAAGGCTATAAAAATATATGTATCTAATATTATGACCCAACCTGGTGAAACGGATGATTATACTCTATCTGAGCATGTTAAAGCCATTGAAAAACATTGTGGTAAAGGCCTTGTAGAATTTGTTATTGCAAATAACGGTAAAGTCCCGGAATTTTATTATGAAAAGTATAAAAAAGATGGACAATATATGGTGGTTAATGATATTAAAAACTTACCGGAAAATATTAAGGTTATCGAAGAGGATCTTGTTGATATTAACAAATATGGGTATTTAAGACATAACACAAAAAAGCTTGCAGAAACAATAATGAAAATTATCTTAAAGCAGGTTTTCCCAAAGGATAAAAAGAGAATAGTAGATTATTTTTATTTATCAGAAAGAATAAGGATGAGAAAGCAGGAGGTGTAACGGTGTCTTTTTCTGCCGAAGTAAAAAATGAACTGAGTAGAATTATTGATGAAAAGAAGTGCTGCCAAATGGCTGAGCTTGCAGCAATTATTAAATTAAGCGGCAGTATTAATATAAATGCAAAACAGGGGCTAAGCTTTAAGGTTACAACTGAAAACCCTGCTATTGCAAGAAGGATTTTTTCTCTATTAAAATCTCTTTTTGATGTCCATGCAGATGTAATGGTAAAGAAAAATAATATATTAAAGAAAAATAATATTTACTATGTGGTTGTTTCTGCAGATATGAATTCCAATGAGATCTTAAAAAGTTTAGGTGTTTTAAAGGAATATCATGATGGTACCATAGGGTTTAATAATAAAATTAACGTGGATTTAATTAAAAAAAGCTGCTGCAAGAAGGCATTTTTGCGAGGTGCATTTTTGGCATCAGGTTCAATAAGTAACCCTGAAAAAACTTACCATTTAGAATTTGTATCAAACAATCAAGAGCTAGCTGAAGATGTAATGAAGCTTCTAAACTCCTTTGATTTAGGTGCAAAAATAATTTTAAGAAAAAACAGCTATGTGGTTTATATCAAAGAAGGGGATAAAATAATAGATCTTTTAAATATCATTGGAGCTCATAATGCTCTGTTAGAACTTGAAAATGTAAGAATATATAAAGAGATGAGAAATAATGTTAATAGACTAGTTAACTGTGAAACTGCTAATCTAAATAAAACTGTCGATGCTGCTGTAAGGCAAATAGAATCCATAAAACTAATACAGGAAAAGATAGGACTTAAAAAGCTTCCACCAAATTTAAGGGAGGTTGCAGAACTTAGATTAAATTATCCAGATATATCATTAAAGGAATTAGGGCAAATGTTAAATCCACCAATAGGAAAATCGGGAATCAACCATAGATTGAGAAAAATAGAAAAGATAGCAGAGGAGTTAAGGGATGAATAGGAGTTGATGGCATGACAAAACATGAAGAGATTATTAAGTATATTACAAATTTAAAGATTGGGACAAAGATTTCAGTAAGAACCATAGCAAATGAACTTAATGTTAGCGAAGGGACAGCCTACAGGGCAATAAAAGATGCAGAAAATATGGGGCTTGTTAGTGCTGTACCAAGAATTGGAACAGTTAGAATAGAAAAAATGACTAAAAGAAATATAGAGAAACTAACCTATGCTGAAGTTGTGAACATCGTCGATGGACAGGTATTAGGTGGAAGAGAGGGACTCCATAAAACATTAAACAAATTTATGATTGGTGCTATGACTATTGATGCTATGGAAAAATATATGTCCCCGGGTAATTTGTTAATAGTAGGTAATAGAGAAGAAGCTCAGAAATTAGCTCTTGACAAAGAATGCGCTGTCCTTATAACAGGAGGCTTTGGATGTAGCGATGAGATAAAGCAATACGCCAATCAAAAGCAGCTGCCTATAATATCATGTTCCTACGATACCTTTACAACGGCTGCCCTTATAAATAAGGCATTAGCGGAAAATCTAATCAAAAAGGATATCATCCTTGTTGAAGACATAATGAAAACAGATGTTGCATTTGTTACAACACAAGATGATGTAGGAAAAACTAGAAGAATTATAAAGGAAGCTAATTATGACTTACTTCCTGTTGTTGATGAACACCAAAAATTAGTTGGGGTTATTTCAGTAAACGATTTACCTCATGATGGTTTTGACTATGAAAAGGTTTATAAATTTATGAATAAAAATGTAATATTTGTAACCAACAAGACATCAGTAGCATATGCTGCTCATCTTACCATTTGGGATGGGGTAAAGTATTTGCCGGTTGTCGAAGGAAAGCGCCTTGTAGGTATGGTCAGTAGACAAGATATAGTTGCAGCGCTGCAGCAAATTAGCGGACAACCACAGATAGGGGAAACTATTGATGACATGATTTTAAAAAATTTCAATTTTGAAGAAATAGATAATGGTTTTAAATATGTTGGTAAAATATTGCCTGAAATGTTAAGCCCACTTGGAACAGCAAGCTGGAATACATTGTCATTAATTATGTCAACATTAGGTTTAATGGCTCTTAAATGCAATAATAATATTAATATCTCGGTAGATTCATTTACTGTTTATTATATGAAACCAGTTCAACTGGATACTAATATAGCTGTTTATGCACGTTGCATCGATAGTAGCAAAAACTATTCTAAGGTTGAAGTTGAAATGATTTCAGAGGATGATAAAGAGATAATTGGCAAGGCTCTTTTGAGCACAAGAATTTTTAGAAAGTAGGTGAATGAAGATGAGTTTTGTTCATCTTCATGTTCATACAGAATATAGTTTGTTGGATGGCTCATCGAGGATAAAGGATATAGTAAAAAAGGCAAAGGAATATGGAATGCCATCACTTGCCATCACAGACCACGGAGCAATGTTCGGTGTTATTGATTTTTATAAGGCCTGCAGAGAAGTTGGAATTAAGCCTATATTAGGATGCGAAGTTTATGTTGCTCCAAGGAAAATGACGGATAAAGTGGCAGGCATAGATAATGAATATTATCATTTGGTTTTAATAGCTGAGAATAATGAAGGCTATAAAAATTTAATGAAGATAGTTTCAAAGGCTGCCCTAGAAGGATTTTACTATAAACCAAGGGTTGATAAAGAGCTTCTTAAAAAATATTCAAAGGGCATTATAGCCTTATCGGCTTGCCTTGCTGGTGAAGTTCAGGATTTACTATTAAAAGGACGCTATGAAGACGCAAAGAGAATAGCTCTAGAGCTTGAAGATATTTTTGGAAGGGGCAACTTTTATTTAGAACTTCAAGATCATGGTATAGAGGAGCAAAGGACTGTAAATGAAAAATTAATTGATCTTTCAAAAGAAACAGGAATTCCACTTGTAGCAACTAACGACGTTCATTATGTCAATAAAGAGGATGCAGTTGCCCATGAAATCCTTTTATGTATTCAAACGGGGAAGACAATTGATGATGAGGATAGAATGAAATTTCCAACAGATGAATTTTACTTAAAATCTCCTGAGGAGATGAAAAGGCTTTTTGACTTTGTCCCTGAAGCTATAGAAAATACTATAAAAATTTCAGAAAGGTGCAATGTTGAACTTGAATTTAACAAGCCAAAGCTTCCTAAATTTGATGTTCCTGATGGAAAGGAAGCAAATGTGTATTTACGAGAATTATGCTTTAATGGCCTTTATGAAAGATATAAAGAACCGTCAAAGGAAGTTATCAACAGATTAAATTATGAGCTTGAAGTAATTGAAAAAATGGGATATGTGGATTACTTTTTGATAGTTTGGGACTTTATAAGATTTGCAAGGGAAAACAATATAATGGTGGGACCGGGTAGAGGTTCTGCAGCAGGTTCTATTGTTGCATACACATTAGGTATTACAAAGATTGACCCAATTAAATATAATCTTCTTTTTGAAAGATTTTTGAATCCCGAAAGGATTAGCATGCCGGATATAGATTCTGACTTTTGCTACGAAAGAAGACAGGAAGTTATAGATTATGTTTTTAAAAAGTATGGAGAGGATAGGGTTTCACAAATTATTACCTTTGGAACCATGGCTGCAAGGGCTGTAATTAGAGATGTAGGACGAGCTCTTAACTATTCTTATGCTGAAGTAGATACTATAGCTAAAATGATTCCTATGGAGCTTGGAATGACCATAGATAGGGCTTTGGAATTAAATCCCGAGCTAAAGGGAGAATATGAAAACAACGAAAGAATAAGGCATCTTATTGACATTGCCCGCTCTTTAGAAGGACTACCAAGGCATTCCTCAACCCATGCTGCAGGCGTTGTAATATCCTCTGCGCCATTAGTAGAATATGTTCCACTTACGAAAAATGAAGATACGATAACAACACAGTTTCCAATGACTATTTTAGAGGAACTTGGACTTTTAAAGATGGACTTTTTGGGTCTTAGAACCTTAACTGTATTAAGGGATGCTGTAGACTTGGTTTATAAAAATAAAGGAATAAAGGTAGACCTTGACAGTATCGATTTTGAAGACCAAAGCGTTTATGAAATGATATCACAAGGAAAGACAGAAGGAGTATTCCAGCTTGAATCTTCAGGAATGACAAATTTTATGAAGGAATTAAAACCATCAAGCCTTGAGGATATTATTGCCGGGATTTCCCTATATAGACCAGGACCTATGGATCAAATTCCTGAGTATATAAAAAATAAAAACAATCCTGAAGACATTAAATATATTGATGAAAAATTAAGACCTATTCTTGATGTTACCTATGGATGTATAGTATATCAAGAGCAGGTTATGCAAATAGTAAGGGATATAGCAGGATACTCACTAGGACGATCGGACCTTGTAAGAAGGGCTATGGCAAAGAAAAAGCATGACGTTATGGAGAAGGAAAGGGAAAATTTTATTTATGGTTTAAAAGATGATAAAGGAAATATTATCGTCCCTGGGGCCTTAAGGAATGGGGTAAGCCTTGAGGTTGCCAATAAGATATTTGATATTATGATGGATTTTGCAAGTTACGCCTTTAACAAGTCCCATGCAGCAGCCTATGCAGTTGTTGCATATCAGACTGCCTTTATGAAAAGATACTATCCTGTTGAGTTTATGACGGCCCTTTTAACAAGCGTAATGGGAAATTCAGATAAAATAGCCTTTTATATAAATGCATGCAGGAGGATGAATATAACTGTTCTGCCACCGGATATAAACAAAAGCTTTGAGAATTTTTCGGTAGAAGGAGATAAGATAAGATTTGGATTGGTTGCGATTAAAAACGTAGGTGAAGGAGCAATAAAATCAATTATTGAAGCCAGGGAAAGGGATGGAGATTTTAAAAGCTTTAGAGATTTTTGCGAAAGGGTTAATTTATCTGAAGTTAATAAAAAAACTATAGAAAGTTTGATAAAGGCAGGAGCCTTTGACAGCCTAGGACTAAAACGTTCAGTCTTAATGAATAATTATGAAAAGGTTATTGATTCAATATTAAGTGAAAAAAAGCAAGTTATAGATGGGCAAATTGGTTTTTTCCAAAAGGAACTTGTAAACCTTAAAAAGGATGATTTTGAGGATATCAAAGAATTTGATAAAAAATATCTTCTTGCGATGGAAAAGGAAATGCTTGGCCTTTATATAAGTGGGCATCCGCTTCAAGACTTAGAAAAACAATTAGAGCTTTTAACTAACACTAAAATTTCTGAAATATATTCAATCAGTGCGGAGGATCATGACCATATAGATGTTAAGGTTGAAGATGGTCAGAGGGTTGTCATAGGTGGAATAATAACAAATATAAGCATTAAATCTACAAGAAACAATGAAATAATGGCATTTATAAAAATTGAGGATATGAATGGAACTATCGAAGTATTGGTTTTCCCAAAGACGTATCAAAAATGTAGCAAGATTATCATGGAGGACAATATAGTTATAGTTAAAGGACGAGTATCGATAAAGGAAGAGGAACAGCCTAAGATAATTGCAGAGGAGATAGAACAGTTAAGGGGATATGAAAAGACGATCAATAAATTATATATTAGACTTGATGATAAGGAATGGAAAAAACAAATAGAAAGAATAAAGCCTGAGATAATTAAATTTAAAGGCCTTACACCAATCTATATAGTTTTAAAGGATTCAAAGAAGATCCTAATGGCTTCGAGGGAACTTTGGGTAGAGGTCAATGATGAGCTTATAGGGATTTTAAAAAGTGAATTTGGAGAAGATAATATTAAAGTAGTATAACTGCCTTTAGGCAGTTATACAGATTGTAGACAAACTCTCATTGGTGTTTAGACTTTGCAAGAGCCCCGTGAATGGATTTCAAAAAGGCATCTTTCATGAGCTCTAGCAATTCTTGCTTTTCGACTTTTCAAAAGTCCGTAATTCTGCACACGGACGTGCAGAGCCGAGTGGCCGACACGGATGTCGGCTCACGAGGGTAGGACTTTTGAAAACAAAGAAAAGCTTAGAATTGCTTAGCGAAATGAGCGAATGCCAGGGAAATCCTTCACGGGGCTTATCAAAAAATAACTTTTTCAACAGTCTGATACCAAAATTATTGTTGTTATATAACAAAAAGAGTGTTAAAATTATTTAAAAGTATTGATTTTAAATTTAAAGTAAAATAAAATACTTTTTGTCTAAAGAAGGAACATGTAATATACAGCTAGATTATTCAAAAAGTGGGACAATGCTTGTCCCGTATGGACAAAGGAGGTTAAATATATGAAAACCATCGGAGTATTGACAAGCGGTGGAGATGCACCAGGAATGAACGCAGCTATAAGGGCAGTTGTAAGAACAGGACTTGCTAATGGTTTAAGAGTAATGGGAATACAAAGAGGTTATAATGGAATAATAAATGGTGAAATATTTGAAATGACATCCTCAAGTGTTTCTGACATAATTCAAAGAGGAGGAACTATATTAAGAACTGCAAGAAGCGAAGAGTTTAGAACAGAAGAAGGAAGAAAAAAGGCTTACAACGTATTAAAGGTTTTTGGAATAGAAGGACTAGTTGTAATTGGTGGGGATGGTTCCTTTACAGGAGCTATGAAACTATCAAACGAGCATGGCGTTAAAGTTGTTGGCATTCCTGGAACTATAGATAATGACCTTGCCTATACTGATTATACAATCGGATTTGATACAGCAGTTAACACAGTTTTGGATGCTATAAATAAACTAAGGGATACATCAACTTCCCATGAAAGGGTCTCAATTGTTGAAGTTATGGGAAGACGCTGTGGTGATATTGCTCTTTATGCTGGGCTTGCCGGTGGAGCTGAAAGTATAATCATACCTGAACAGCCATATGATTTTAATGAGTTATGTAGAACTATTATTGAAAGTAAGGCAAAAGGTAAGATGCACAGCTTAATACTTTTAGCAGAAGGTGTTGGAGGAGCAGAGGATTTGGCAAAGAAAATTGAAGAGATTACAGGAATAGAAACAAGGGCTACTAAATTAGGACATATTCAAAGGGGTGGAAGTCCAACTGCCTTTGATAGAATACTTGCATCAAAGATGGGTGCAAGGGCTGTTGAACTTTTAATGGAAGGAAAGAGCCAGAGAGTTATTGGAATAAGGGACGGCAAGATTATAGACATGGATATCGTAGAGGCGCTTTCAATGAAAAAGAAAAGCGATGATTATATGTATGAACTTGCAAAAATATTATCTTTTTAAGGGGTTGAAGGTATGAGAAAAACAAAGATTGTGTGCACGATAGGTCCTGCAAGTGAAAGTGAAGAAATGCTAAGAAAACTTATAGACGCAGGAATGAATGCTGCAAGACTTAACTTTTCCCATGGGGACCATGAAGAACATGGGAGAAGAATTGTGCTTATTAAAAAACTAAGAGAAGAGCTTGGAAAACCCATAGCGATAATATTGGATACAAAGGGGCCTGAGATTAGAACAGGCAATTTCAAAGGCGGAAAGGTTGAGCTTGTTGAAGGCCAGGAATTTATAGTTACTACAAGACAGATTGAGGGAGACAATACTATATGTTCTGTAACCTATGAAAAATTGCATGAAGATGTTAAGCCAGGAGATACCATCCTTATAGATGATGGACTTATAGGACTTTTAGTGGAAAGAATTGAGGGACAAGATATTCACTGCAGAGTTTTAAACAGCGGTCCTGTTGGAAATCACAAGGGAGTTAATCTACCCAATGTTAAGATTAACCTTCCAGCTTTAACTGAAAAAGATATTGCTGATATTAAGTTTGGTATTGAAATGGGAATAGACTATATTGCTGCATCCTTTGTAAGAAAACCCTCAGATGTGCTTGAAATAAGAAAGGTTCTAGAAAAATTCGGCGGACAAAATATACAAATCATAGCCAAAATTGAAAATCAAGAGGGACTTGATAATATTGATGACATATTAAAGCTTGCAGATGGAATAATGGTTGCCCGTGGTGATTTAGGAGTAGAAATTCCTGCGGAAGATGTTCCTTTAGTGCAAAAGATGTTAATTGAAAAGGCAAATAAAGCAGGAAAACCTGTTATAACAGCAACCCAGATGCTAGATTCTATGATTAGAAATCCAAGACCAACAAGGGCAGAAGTTACTGACGTTGCAAATGCAATATTTGATGGAACAGACGCTATAATGCTAAGCGGTGAAACTGCAAATGGTAAATACCCATTAGAGGCTGTAAAGACGATGGCAAGAATTGCAGAAAAGGCTGAAACTGCTTTAAACTTTGATATGCTTCTTGAAAAGAAGGCAAAACAAAGGTTAAACACAGTCCCAGATGCTATAAGCCTTGCAACAGTAACTGCAGCAGCAGAACTTAATGCCTCCGCTATAATCACAGCAACTCAATCCGGCCACACTGCAAGAATGGTTTCAAAATATAGACCAAAATGCCAAATAATTGCTGCAACTCCTTATGACGATGTTGCAAGAAAGTTATCTATAGTGTGGGGAGTATATCCGATAATTGCATCAAAAATGGAATCAGCCGATGCAGTTATAGATTTATCAGTTAAGGAAGCTCTAAACAAAGGACTTGTTTCAAAGGGGGACCTTGTTGTTATTGCAGCTGGTGTTCCGGTAGGATTTACTGGAACTACAAATATGATGAAGGTTTCAATTGTTGGGGATACCCTAGTTCAGGGTAAGGGTGTAGGCAATCCGGTATATGGAACAGCATGCGTAGTTATGTATAACAAAGATATTGATGATATGCTTGAAACAGGAAACATACTAGTTACAAAGGAATTACAAAAGGAATACATTCAGCCGGTTCTTGAAAGGGCAGCGGGAGTTATTATAGAAGAAGGAAGTTTGACTACAGATGCTGCAGTAGAATGTATAAACAATGGTATACCAATCATTGTTGCAGCAGAAGGTGCAACTAAGATAATAAAACACGGAACGCTCATTACTATGCTTCCAAGAAACGGAATGGTGTTTAGCGGAAAGGCTAATATTACGGCATAGTTGAATAAAACTTTTTAAACTTGGCAATAATTAAAAATGAATTAGTGGCAACTGATTCTATCTTTGCACACCTTAAGGTGTGCTATTTTTTTGTTAAATGAAAAATTTATCTTTTGTGTTTTATCTTGCTTTACAGCATATTATTGTTTATTTTATATTTCTATTCTGATAAAATATTAAAGATAAAAATATTAAAAAGGGTGATGAAGTTGGCTAAATATATCCCAGTTGAAGAAGGAAAGATTTATGAACTTGATATAACAGGTATGGGTTTTCAAGGCGAAGGAGTTGGAAGGATTGAAAACTTTGCAATCTTTGTTAAGGGTGCATTAAAGGGAGAAAAGGTTAAAGTTGAAATCCAAAAAGTTCAAAAAAACTTTGCCTTTGGTAAGTTAATAGAGATAGTAAAATCATCACAATATAGGACAAATCCCATATGTCCAATTTATGAATCATGTGGTGGGTGTCAAATTCAGCACATGACCTATGAAGGCCAATTAGAGTTTAAAAGGGAAAGAGTAGAAGACGTTATAAACAGAATAGGTAAAATAACTAATGTTAAAATACATAACACTATAGGAATGGAAAAACCTCTAAGATACAGAAACAAGGTGCAGCTTCCTGTAAGAAGAGAAAATGGAGAAGTAAAAATAGGATTCTTTAAGCAGGGGACGCATGATGTAATAGATGTAAGAGAGTGTTTTATACAAGATGAAATTGCTGATAAAGTTGTGAATTTGACAAGAGAGTGGATTAATAAATATAACATCGAGCCCTATGATGAAACAAATGGAAGTGGAATAGTAAGGCACATAATGATAAGAAAGGCTTTTGCAACTGGAGAGGTTATGGTTGTAATAGTAACAAACGGAGAAAAGCTGCCCTTTAAAGAAGAATTTATTGATTTAATGGTCAAAAACATTGATGGGCTAAAAAGTATAGTCCAAAATATTAACAGCAAAATCACGAATGTAATTTTAGGTGAGAAAAACATTTTGCTCTGGGGGCAGGATTATATAACTGATTACATAGGAAAGTTTAAATTTAGAATTTCCCAATTGTCATTTTTTCAAGTAAATCCTGTTCAAACAAATGTTTTATACAATAAAGCCCTTGAATATGCAAATCTTTCTGGAGATGAAATAGTTTTTGATGCCTATTGCGGAACTGGAACCATATCGTTATTTTTAGCTCAAAGAGCTAAAAAGGTTTATGGTGTTGAAATTGTAGAAGAAGCAATAAAAAATGCAAGGGAAAATGCAAGGGAAAATGATATGCAAAACGTTGAATTTATTGTTGGTAAGAGCGAAGAGGTGATTCCGAAATTAATTGAAAAAGGAATTATTCCAGATGTAGTAGTCGTTGACCCACCGAGAAAAGGCTGCGATGAAAGGCTTCTTCATTCAATTGCAAAGGCCAATCCCAAAAGAATAGTTTACGTTTCCTGTGATCCGTCAACATTGGCAAGGGATTTAAATTTGCTAGAGAAATTGGGGTATAAAACAATTGAAGTTCAGCCTGTTGATATGTTCCCTCAAACGGCCCACGTTGAGTGTGTAGTATTGATGCAAAATGTAACAAACAAATAAACGCCTAAAAAACGGCTTAAATACAGGGTTTTCCGGTAATTTGCCATCTGCCGAAAATGTGTTTTTTGGCGGCGGAGATGCCGGGAAGCCTTGTTTTTTTGTCTGTGCAACTGTTCGTGGAAACACATCTACAGCTTCTTGGGGCGTCTTTTGGCGGGCGGGGTTGTGTAGACGGAAAAGACGGGGGTTGATTGTTCGAGGGAACATGTCAAAAATTTTAATGGTTTGAAAAGAGAAAAAATGTAAACCAATTTATCCGTTTTGGCTTGATATTATTCGTTTAGACGTATATAATATGAATTGCTAATAATTGTATGTTTGGGTGAATGTATGTTAACTGATTACATGTCTGTAAATGAAGCTTCAAAAAAGTGGGGCATTTCCGTCAGGCGCATACAAAAGCTGTGTGCGGAAAACAGAATAGACGGCGCTGTGCGTTTCAGCCGTGTATGGGCAATACCGAGAAACGCCCAAAAACCAATTGATGGCAGACTTAAGTCACAAAGGGAGAGGAAACAAAACAGAGCATGAAAATGCGGGAGGTGACAAAATGCTTCCAATATATCTGGCGATGCTTGACGGCGAAGAGGATAAAAATAAATTTGAATTGCTTTATGTTACATACAGGAAGCTTATGTTCTATGTCGCCAACCGCATCCTAAATGATGAACGGTTTGCCGAGGACGCTGTACATCAGACGTTTTTGAAAATTCTTGAGAATTTCGATAAAGTGGGGGAAATTTCCTGTCACAAAACTAAGAGCTACATTGTTACTATGGTTAGAAACACCGCCATCAATTTATATAACCAAAGAAAAAGGCGCACAACAATTCCCCTTGAGGATGTGGAATACTGTATAACGACCGAAACAATAAGCGTTACGGAGGATTTGGATCATCTTGCAAGGGCGGTATTGAAGTTGCCTGTTATATATAAAGATGTGCTGACACTGAAATATGTTCAAGAGTTCTCTAATAAAGAAATAGCAAAGATGTTGGATATATCTGAGGCGGCGGTCAGGAAGCGGCTTGAGCGTGCAAAACGCAGGCTTGAGGAAATACTAAAAAGAGAGGAGAGCGCCGATGTCAATTAGTTTTACGGACGACATGCTTAAAGAAGCCGTTATTAAAGCGGGCATATATGAGATAGAAGCCCTGCCTACAGACGATGAAATAGAGCATGAGTTCTCAAATGATTTTGAACGAAAGATGGAAAGGCTTATACGCCGAAGCAAAACAAGAAACCTGATTGGAGGAATGGCATTTTTGCGCAGGCGTGTGGTTGCTTTGATTGCAGCAATAATTATCCTGTTTGCGTCCGCAATGAGCGTATCGGCTGTGCGTGCCGCGGTATTTGAATTCATAACCGAGGTGTACGAAAAATTCACTCATATATTCTTTAATGAAAGCCGGTCATCTCAGGATGCGGCAGATGGATTTGCCATATATGAACCAGCCTATATACCGGAAGGCTTTAAACTGGTCAATAAAAACACCGACGGCCTTGTTCTGCTGGAATATGAAAAGGAAAATGATTTTATATCCTACAGCCAACAGTGCCTTGAAAACGTCTCAATCAGCATAAATACAGAAGGTGTAAAACTGGAAGAACTTGAGTTCAAAGGTTTACCGGCCAAGTATTATTCCAATCAGGGCGTTCAAAACCTGCTCTGGTACGATGAAAAGTATATGTATATGGTGTCATCAACACTGGATAGAGACATCGTGTTTAAGATTGCGGAAAGCGTTGAAATTACAGGCACAGACTTGAGTCCATAAAATTTAGAAAAATTTTCTAAAAAATTTTTTTATTTCCTGTCACAAAAGCCTCTTTTAATTTGTTTTATTTAATGAGAACAAAAATCAAAGGAGGCTTTACTATGCTTAAGAAAAAACTTTTATCTGCTGCATTGACTGCATTGCTTGTTATTTCAGCATTAACGCCGACAGTGTTGGCCGCAGGAGATACAAACGCAGCGCCGGAGTCAGTGGTGTCCATTCAGTATGTTTACATCAACCAGGCAAGCACCTCGCTCACTATTTCATCAAGCGGAACGGCCACTGTGTATGGGTATGTGCAAAAAACACCGGCCGGAAAAAACATTTATCTCACATCTACTTTGCAGCGTTATTCTAACGGATCATGGTCAAACGTGAAAAGCTGGTCTAAATCATCAACATCTTCGTCGGCATCCATACTGGAAACATATCAAGTAAGCAGTGGGACTTACAGGGTTGAGACATATTACTATGTATCCGGCGACGGCGGATACGAGTCGGGCACGATTTACAGCAAGACTGTAACCTATTAAAGCTATCGTTTATTAAGCTAAAAATTAAAACTTTGTATGTTGAAAGATGAGGTGATTAAATATAATATGTAAAAAACAGGGTATCAATTAAATTTATTTATCCCTTATCCCTTTAAAATATTATTATAATCGAAAGGAATGAATAATTTATGGAAAAAAACTATAGGTCAATAATAGCAATCATAATAAGCGTTTTTTTACTTATAAATATAATGAACATTAATATTGTATCTGCTGCGGGAGAAACAACTCTTCCAAGCGGCTCAACCCTTACTGGGACGATTTCAACAGCAGGGACTGAAAACTGGTATGTTATAAATGTGACGTCTGCCGGGAATTATACAATCGAAACATGACAAAGCGGTACTCTTGAAGACACCGTTATGTACCTATATGACCACACTAAAGCAACTGAAATAGGGTATAACGACGATATTAGTTATCCAAGCAATCCTTATTCGCGAATTAGCATTGACCTATCAAAAAATATTAACTACTTTGTTAAGGTAAAATTTTGGTCATCAAGTGAAACTGGCTCGTATAAAATATCTTTAACTAAGAATAGCACACCTTCGTATACAACCGAAACAGTTTCAAAAAAATTCTCAGCACTACATGCTGCAAAAGATACCGATCCTTTTGATGCAAAAGCATTTGCTCAGGCTATGATAAATAATAGCTGGACAGCAACTGTTACTTCTGATAACAGTATGTGGTCAGATACTGGAACGCTTACAAATATGAAGAGTTCTGCTCCCAATATAATGTATTGGTCAGGTCATGGGCTATCCAGTGGAAGAATGAGCTATTTTACATCTGGGTATAGCGGAACGGTTCTTACGGGTTCCCAAAGAGTAGCTGCTTTGCAAAATCCAAATCATTCATGGACAATACACTGCAATAATTATTATGTGGATTATAGTTCAGCATCTCCAATGCATGGGCTTGTTGGAACAAGTTGGAATGGCAGCTTGGATTGGGTTGTACTAGCAGTATGTAATCAGCTAACAACCCCTGAAAATAGACAAGCATGGTCAGAGACTATGAAAGGCAGTTCGCGAAAAGTCAAAGGAATTATGGGGTACTCTTCAACTGCGCCTGTTAGTGGTGATGACACAATTGCATCTTCATTTGTAGATCTTTGCTTTAATTCTACATATAAAAGGGTTTTATTTGCTTGGCTGCAAGCTAATGGAATATCAAGCTCGTATACTGCTAGTGCATTATATCATTCAATAAATGAGGGTGACACATTGACTAGTGTAACAAAACACAATTCAAGTACAGGAAATAATTTCAAATACATGTATATGATAAATACCTCAACATATGAAACAGATATAACTCCATTTAGCAGCCTAAATACCTTTAGGAATATATATGAATTTGCTCCAAATATTAATAACTTAGTTGCGGCAAATCTAACGATGGTCAATATTTATGAATCAAGTTCAAACAAATTATACGAAGAGATAATAATTGAAGAGCCTCAATATGAAAGCACTGAACTTGAAAATGAGAGGGTCGATTTTGAGCTTGATAATTTATATGAAACCAAAAACGAAACAGAAAAGAAACTTAAGTCGAAAAATGTTTTACCGAGTGATGCAGTGCTGAGAAATATAGTAACTTTTATCAGTGAAGACATTAGTGGTGAAAATGCTGAAGTACTGGGATACATGTTCAATTATGGACACTCCCTTGATGGCATTGATATAACATCAGATTTAAATGGAGATTATCTAAAAGTATTTGTTAACAAAAAGGGTATAGAATATGTGAAAAAACGTTGGACAAATATTGAAACAATAAAGTCCAAAAAGCAACTTGGTGATAAGAAAGTGATAAATGTACTTATAGGAAAAGAAAAAGTAAAAGAGTTAGTTAATAAATCCAAAAATAGGGAAATAGCAAACCAGATTAAAATAAGTTCAGGAAAGATAGTTTATGTAAGAAATGCTAAAAATCCAAATAAATATATACCAGCATGGGAATATGAACTTGACAGCGGTGAATTAATTCACGTTGATTGTATTAGTGGCGACATAGTTGAAGAGTAATAAGAACTATGGGCGGTTAGGTATTCAAAAATGCATAAAGGGTTATTTAACAAATAACCCTTTATGCATTGCTAAAGAAAGGAGTAAATAAAAAGTGAATTACCGGATAAACAAGATAAGAAATATAACGTTTATTTTACTTATAGTATTTGCTCTTTCTAATATGACTGCATGTCAAAAGGCAAATAACAAAGTGCCTGACACTGTCGTGAGCAAGCCTTCAACAACAAGGGATGCATTTCATGAAAAAACGCAATCTGAAAATTACTTTGACTGGAAGAATGGTGTTAAAACAAAAGATATACTAGATTATTTAAATGTACCAATCGAGGAAAGAAAAAAAGAGATAGAATCCATATCTTCCGTTTTTGACAAAGGCAATACAATATATCTTAAAACAAAAAGTGGAAATCATAAAGCGTCAATAAGCGATAAACGAGTCGAAACCGTTAATCACTATGGGAGAGCCTTGGATAGAAGATATACATATATTCACGGCTTTTTGTTTTATGATACTATTGAAAACAGAGAAATTAATGTAACAAATATAGTTGATTTAAAAGACTATGAAACCGATCATGTTAATGGTCTTGAAGTTGATTACTGTCAAAATAAAGTATTAATTTCTTGCCACAGTAAAAATGTAAATAAAGATATGACAACCTGGGGTACATACTTGGAGACTGCTTTCCCAACATATCTGCTTTTTGATTTACAGGATTATTCATATGAGTTTATAAAGCTTTCAAAAATTGTTTACGATAAAAACAATGCTGATACTAGTGCAGATGCAATATTAATTGACAGTAACAAGATTCTCATATCATATAAAGACCGGAAAGTTTCAAAATGCAAGGCAATAATTTATGATTTAAGTATAAAAAAAGTTATTGAAGAATACGATTTAGATTGGAATTTTAAAATAGCTCACAGGATTGCAGATTGTGTTGTGTCGCCTGATGGGAAGTATCTTCTATATCACGAGTCGGGGCAAACACCAGTTGAATTGTTTTTGTATGATATTGAAAAACGCAAAGAATATAATGTGGTTGACCATGAAACTGAAAGAGAAGAAATTTATACTTTCTATAATTGGGACAGTGAAAATATTTTCTTTTATGGAGTATATAGCATTCCTATGGCTGAATGTATGGTCTATATGAGAAAATTAGATGAAGTTCGATGAAACCATGCTTTAAAACCATATTTGCGAATGAGGAAGGAGAATAAAAATTGTTCTATATCAAACAAATGTCCCATATTATTACAATATTCATAATAATGTTTATAATGCTGCCAATGGTCGGTTGCAGCACCAGTGAAATCCCAGAAACTACGATTGACAACACTGCTTTGTTTTCCACGCCGTCTCCGACACAAAGCGGCAAAACTGAGACTTTCAGTTACGGCGGACTCAAGCTCGAAGTAACAAATGTACGTGAAATTAAGGCCGAGAGCAAAACTGATGACATGGGCAAGTCTTGGGAATATAAGGTGTTTGTTTGCTATCCAGGCGCAAGAGCAACTATTCTTGACGCCGATATGAGCGATCCAGGTTTAAATGCAGATGGCAAGACTCATGCGAAATGGGCCATTCTGTCGGCTTCGGGCGAAAGGACGGACATTGTTGACGGCATGCAGCCATTTGACGTTTCAAGCAACGTGGTTTATATATATGACCCTGAATCGAGCTTGGCTGTGTTAAAGTTTGAGATGTGCGAAAATGACAAATAGAGTGAAAAATGTGTTTTGCTTTAAGAAACCGGCGTTTTGGATAGTATGCGCGGCGGTGGTTGTCGCGGCCGTCGGGGCCGTATTGCTGATGGCGAATCCGGCCCAGACCCTTGAGCTTCCGGACACGGCGTTGGTTTTTAAGGTAGGGCATTGGAAATAAGACCCATGTTCTATTTCCAACCCCCTTTATTTTAAATAATACTATTAATGTGATTTTATATAATTAAAATTGTTTTGATTGGAGAACCCAAATGAAAAAATATCTTTTTTTCTGTTAATAATAGTATTTTTAAGTACTTCAGCTTGTAGCACTATAAGTGAAAATGATTCTAAAAAACATTCATCACTAAATAGCAAACCTATACAGGTGAATGATAGTGAAAATGAAACAATTGAAGATGCCTTTAAAAAAGCAATAATTGATACATACAGCATAATTAAGGGAAATACTGAGATTTTAAAAATAAAAAAATATGCGCAAGGTTACCTGGTTTTAGTGCTACGTCAAGGTGAAAGTGGGGGTATTGCAATTTATTACGTTGAAGAAAAGGAAGGCAGAAATTTCATTGCAAACGGCGTAGCAGGAGGCGATGCAGCAATGAGCATGGGATTTGGAGTAAACAGGCTTGTTCTTGGAAATGACACAATTTTCTTTTGTAATCTTAACGACTCAACTTGGATACCTGAAAACGATACAAGGAAAGAAACGAATTATGCCAGGATAGTTTTTGATTTTGATGATGGCAATACAATAGAAGAAAAGGTAGAAAACGATAAGGGGTATATATTAATTTATAATGGCGTTGTGAATGTTAAAGACATGAAACTGTACAATGCCGATAATGAACTTGTGAATGTTTATAAAGATGTCGGCGCTACTAAAGAGGTAGACTACCGTCTTTTAAATAGCCAATAAATCTGAAAGATTGAATGGCTTCTTCGAGTTTCCATAAATTACATCGTAACGATTAAGTGATGATAATTGTCACAAAAACCTCCCTTGTTTTGTCTTAATTGATAGAGACACACAGGCGGAGGGTTTTATTTTGAGAAAAATGTACAGTTAATAGTACTTTTAATTTTATTCAAATCGCCTTGGATCAACAAAAGCCGGTTCAAGGCTTCTACAATAGATAGTTCTATAATATGCAACATCACCGGGCAAATAGAAGGGCGATAATAACATTGCACTGCATATCCCAAAGAGAAAAAATTGAAGCATTCTTTATGAACAACGAAAAGAAAAATTCGGCATGACAACACCTGCCGAACTTAAATAGAGGCTGAGCGTATGACGGGTGCTGCCGTGTAGGTTGGAGCTGACGAGGTTGATATTGTATGGTCTGGACTGTTATTGTCAATCAAAATTCCCCACTTTCGGGAAGATTTTTTCCCCACCTGAAAATGTAAAAAAAATAAAAGCACATACTTTTTATTTTTCTTTAGGCAAGGATTCCTCAGCCATTGCTTTAATAACTCCTTCTCTTTGCTTCATTCTATAGCTCTCACCTTTGATAACTACAAAATGGCAATGATGAACAAACCTATCTAAAATAGCGGTAGCTAAGACAGGGTCATAAAAGATTCTTGCCCATTCCTCAAACACTTTATTCGAGGTTATAATTATAGAGACATTCTCATATCTTCTTGAAATTATTTCATAAAAATCATCGACGCTATTTTGATTTAGCTTTTTAAGGCCTAATTCATCTAATATAAGCAAATCAGGAGCTATATAATATCTAAGCTTTTGATGAAATGAGTTATCTGCCCTTGATATGTAAAGCTTTAAAGCATTTCATTTACGGTAGTAAAAAGTACTTTATATCCTTGGGCAACTGCCTTTAATCCTATGGAAATAGCTAAATGTGTTTTACCTGTTCCTATCGGACCTATAAAGGCCACATTTTCCTTTTTGTGGACAAATTCACAGGTCGCCAGATTATAAATAAATCTCTTATTAATATTAGGCTGATAATTAAAATTATATTCTTCAAGAGTTTTATGCTGCGGGAATTTTGCTTTACTTGTTCTTTTTATATTGCTGTTGTTTTGTCTATTTAGAACTTCATCATTTATTAATAATTCAAAGAATTCCATATAGGATAAGTTATTTTTCAATGCTTCCTCATTTCTAACATCAAGGGTTTTTATTATTCCTGAAAGTTTTAAATCCCTAAGACGGGATACTAATGAATCATTCATTTCATTAACTCTCCTAAAAATCTTCTCCATAGTTAATCAAATCTACCTCAAACATATATTGAACTTTCATTGTATTTGCTTCAGTCTTCTCAACAGGCTGTGCAAGCTTGGTATGTGCTCCAATAGGTCTGCTTGTTAAAAGAGCTTGAATACATAATTGAACATAGTTGTTATAAGCATAAGTGTATCTGCTTATCCATCTATCAGTACCAAGGATATTATGATAATAATAATTACCATAACCATTTGGAAAACTGAAATACATTTTATAGGCTTCAAGTAAATTCCCTTGAGGAGTTATAACTTGATAAAAGCTTGTACCGCCTTGAGTGCTTGTATAATAAAGATATATTCTATTTGCACTTCTATAAAAATTATAAATATAACATCTTCTTTCAATATTCCCGCTATTTCCAAACCAAGTGCTATTACCAATCTTAGGTTTAATATTCATATCCTGAACCTTATTGCCTGCAGCATCTACTCTAATCCATCTGTTTGTATAAACAGTTTCATTAAATTGGCTGTCTGTTCTTGAGGTGTATCCAATAATATCAATGCAACCATCAAGATAAATTCCATCACTAGAAACTGTTCTATATGTGAAAGGTACGTTATACGCTGTATCCTTAAAACTTTGGCTCATATTTATATCAACGTAGCTTAACTGCACTCCAACCTTTGTCCATTTATATATCCTTATATAGCTTTCACTATTTATGCTGTAAAGGTAATACCCAATAAAAACAAGCTCTCCATCTGGCTGAATATACGGGCAGACATGGCTAAGTCCATCGTATTTTCTTACTGCATTATTGCTATCTATAGTTAATGCATTTCCTTCTGAATTTAAAAGTTTAACAACCTTATCCCAAAACACAACATCATTTGTATTTATATCAAATGGAATCATAAGCCAGTGTCCTTTTAAGTTGTCTGGAAATTGAATATAGCTTGACTGTGTTAAGCTTGTATCCCTTGAATCTGCTAATATCCATCCCTTTGTTGGACTTGTAAATTTTATAGTTCTTGCATAAGAAAATAAAGTATACACCGCCCAGTATCTCTTAGGGTTTGTAGTATTATATACAGCATAATCTGAATCAGCTGTTTCCCTTCCATAGATTGCAGTTCCCAAATAAAAATAATCTTTATTGTCTGGGTCACCTTCGGCCCAGTAGATGCTCTCAATTTTCCCATTTGCCGCATGGGTTGGAAAGTCAAATACAAAATTCATCTTTATTTTAGAATCTGTAACTTCAAATTTTGATTCTGCTCTATTTATAGTTCCTCGCCTTGTATCATTTCCAGAGTAAGTAGTATTTCTATGAGCAAAGCCTATAATATTTCCCATAATTCTTTGCTCATTAGCATTTTCTGGTTTATCGTTGTCGGTAAGATAAAGATACTCAAACCAGCTATAATTATCACACCTTCTGTTACTGCCAGAACCCATTATTCCCTGAACAAAATGTCCTAAAAATGTATCTTTAAAATATAAATCTGGTATTAAGTTTTCTGTGTATGCCTCTTTTATTTTCTCCTTAGTTTCTGCATTAAAAAGTTCTAATAAGACCTTTCCTTTAATGCCTCTCTGCCTTTTACTCTTTTTACTTTCAGAAATCTCACCTGAAAGCAAATCTTTATTGTAAGCAACACTTTCATAAGATTGTCCTTCAATAAACATATCATCACCCCTCAGTTGTAAAGAATTTTTATCTTCCTTAATTTACACACATCATTTAAGGTTGGTTTATCTAAAATATAGGCAAACCTCAGTTTCCTGTTTTGAGCAATCATTGCGTTTAAAGCCGTATAATCTATACTTGTTAATATTGAAGGATTTATCCCGTTTGCAAGAAATGCAGCAGAATCTGTAATATCAATACTTTCAAAACTTGAAGTATTAATATTATAGGTAAGCCAGCTTAATCCCGAATCAACACTTAAGGCTATTCTTATCTTTCCATTGGTTGTAACGTCATTTAGATTTGAATCTTTCTTTGTGTATTGAACGACAGCTTCAAGTTTATTTATGGTTTTTCCATCATGTATATTAAAATCATAGTTTTGAATAATTACCTTCGGCTTACTTGATACTGTCTTTTCAATAAAGAATCTATTGCTATTTTTATTTGCCTTAACATCTGGATTATCAGTATAGATATAAAGAGCAGGCGAAGTCCCTGAAAGCCCTGCCATGGATGCAGGCAGAGTATCAACGCCGTAGGTTTTAAACATTTCTTCTGTAAGAGGTAAATCTCCAATTTTAGTCCAAGTGCTGCCTTGATAATTTTTAACTCCCTCACTATCCACCATAAGAAATTTCGTTATGCATGGAATATATGAACCTTCCTGCACTATGTAATTTTTACCCAGTGGGTCTGATGGAGTGAAAATATATGATTTTCCCGCTGTTAATGCCAATGATTGAGTGCCTACATTTGGATTTACAAAACTATTTGTGCCGTTATTAGGTATCTTCTCAACAACAAGCCTTATTACTCCAGTTTCAAAAATAGAAAGTTCCCAAATAAGGTCATTGCTGCCCCAGTTGCTATAGGAACTGTTTCCTTCAAACCTTATCCTAAAAAGCTTTGTGCTGTATTCTACTTCACTGGCATAATAAAGATTATTATAGCTGGCATCTCTTCTGTTAATACAAAGATGTTCTGATGCTCCCCCAAAGCCTACCCAGGTATTACCGCTTGTATACAGCTGTCTTACGGCTGAACCATTGTAATTAAAGTTAAAGCCTATATCAGGAAGAGTTACTGTACTATCATCATTTCTTGTACCATAAAGTGTCATTCCTGCATTTCCTTTTGGAAGGGATATTTGATTTATAACTGGCATTCTCATCTCCTCCTAACCTTGCTTAAGATATGCATTTATTGCAATTAAATCCTTATAAAGTGTAGTATCCGGCACATTTGCAGCATAAATTACGCCATTTCCTAAGTCCTCAATATATCCGCCTTCTCTTTTTAAAACAGGTTCTTTTATAGTAGCTCTATTGTAAAAGTCATAGGTTCCATCTTTGTTTTTATCGTAATCAGAACTAAACTCAACCCAGTCGGCATCAAAAGCATAGCTGCTTGATTTACTGTTATTAAACTCTTCTATAATTCCCATTACATTTAAGGTTAACTTTGGGTTTCCATGAGATATAGCAGCAATATTAAATCTTGTATTGAAATTCTCAAGACTATAGCTATCTACTCCATTCATGTGGAGTGCTGTGTGTTGATAGAAAGAGCTGAAAAATAAACAGATGCCCCCGAAAATCTATAAAAGATTTTTGGGGTGCCATCTGCTTTTATTTCTATTCTTTCTATGAATCTATTCAATATATCAGGTGTTAGTTCTTTTATATTTATTATCATATTTTTTAAGTTATCTAAGTCTTTGAGTGAAAAGTTTTTAGAAATATCATTTATTATTGTTTGATTTTTTTCTAAAACTGTAGTTAAATTATTAATTTTTTTGTTTGTTTCAGATATAAACATATCATAGTCTTCTTTATTTATTTCTTCGTTTATAAATTTATTAAGTGCTTTTCTCTTTTGTGCTTTTAAGTTTTCTATTTCTTTTTTATAATTCTTAATTTGTTTTTCTAATTTATCTATATTAGTTTTAACTTTTGCTTCAATTGTTTTAATAAATTTTTCATTATCCAACTTTGATATTAAATTTTTAATATCATTAAGTATAATAGTTTTTAATTCATCCTCTTTTATAAGATGTTCATTACATGCTTTACTGCCATGTTTATTATATGAACCACATATATAACCTTTTCGATTCTTTTTATAGTGCATTCCGTGTCCACAATCAGCACAAAAAAGTATATTTGTGAATAAATGAGTTTGCTGTTGAGGACGAATTCGTCTCCTTGATTTTATTAGTTGTTGTACTGCTAAAAATTCTTCACGTGATATGATAGGTTCATGAGTATTTTTTAAAATAATGAATTCGTTTTCGGATTTATATTTTCTTTTTTTAGAAGTTACACTAACTGTTTCACTTCTTCCTTGAACAAGATCACCTACATAGTGAGGATTTTCTAAAATAGCCCTGACAGTCGAACCATGCCATTTATCACTTGCATTAGCTTTCCCTGCAATTTGTGATGGAGTAGGAATTCCCTCCTCATATAATTTTTTTGCAATTGCGTCAAATCCTTTCCCACTAAGGTACTCTTTAAATATTCTTTGAACAATTTCAGGTGTATTATCATTACGTTTATACAATTTACCTTTTTCTAAGTAATAGCCATAAGGAGGTATTGAACTTGTAAAATATCCTTTTGAAGATTTAATTTTAATTGCACTTTTAATTCTTCTACTGGTATTTTGGGATTCTGTTTCGTATAACCATGCGTATATACCGAACATATTTGAATTTGAATCTACAGTATTTATTGCACCGTCAAGAGTTATAATATGAATGTTATTAGCTTGTGCTATATTTTTAATTTGATAGGATAATTCACCATTTCTTGCAAGTCTTGATAGCTCTTTAGCCATAATAACATCAAATTTTTTATTTTTAGCATCATTTATCAGTCGTTGTAAACTTGGACGTTTTGATGTTGTCCCTGATTCAATATCTACATAGAAATCATATATATCCCATCCTTTTTTAGAGATATAATCGATGAATAAATCTTTTTGATTTTGTAGAGATGTTTTTTGTTCTTCATGTTCAGTTGAAACTTATTTCTATTTACATCTATATAAATGGAAAAATAGCAACTATAGTTTTAGATTATAATTTAGCCTTAAGTTAACACGATTAATTTATAAGTAAAGACAGACAAGTGCAAATTTAAAGTAGAACTCATGATTCTATATGATTTACAAAACAAATATGATAAAATTATTATTAAGAGCAATATATATGAAAGTGTATTAAAATTTTATAATTATACAATAAATTAGGTGTTAATTATTTGATTTTTAATATAAATTTTTTATTAAACTTACAATATTAAAATACATAGCAAAATGGAGGTTCAAATATATGAAAATTGATTTTTCGTCATTGAATAGTATCAAAGAAATTTTTTTAAATTTAGGCTACCAAGATAACTCTATTTATAATTTTGATCCCAGTTTGAATGATTTAAACTTTGAAGAAATAAAAAACATGCACTTAATTAGCAATACTTATGACTTTAAAATTTGGGCTATTGAATTAGAAGAACTTCGAACTGATATAATGAATAAAATTGCTTTTAAATTTTACAAGACAAATCCTTTTGAATACAACTTGTTGATTTTTTACAATTCATCATTTAATACAATAACATTATTACATTATCACAGAGAAAAGAAAGGTAAGCTTAAAATAAGAAGGCTGAATATAGAAGATAACAGAGTTACTGCAACCGATAAAGAAATTATAGAAGAATTATCCATAAAAAATAGAGAAATAATAGATAGTTGGGATATATATGAAATACATAAAAGGGCATTTGACATAGAAAAGGTTACAAAATCGTTTTTTGACGAATTTAGAAAACAAGTCGAATTTTTATCAAATAACATAAAAGGTATTAATAATAATGAAAACAAAAAAAATTATGCAGTATTAATAATAAGTAGAATGATTTTTCTTTATTTTATACAAAAAAAAGGTTGGCTAAATGGGAAAAAAGATTATCTTTATGATAGATTTGTGTATTGTGAAGAAAACAAGTTAAATTATTATAAAGATATATTAGAACCATTGTTTTTTGAATGTTTAAACACTCCCCTTGACGTTGGTATGATCAAAAATAGATCTGAAAGAGCAAGAAAACTTTATGAAAATTTTAAAAGCGTAACAGATATTGAATGTAATTCGAAGTTTAGAGGTATTCCATATTTAAATGGTGGATTATTTGAGCGAAATCCTAAGTATGAAGTAGGCAATGATATTTCCATAAGTAATGAAGTTTTTAAAGAGTTATTTGAGAATCTATTAAATAAATATAATTTTACTGTAAGAGAAGATTTAGGATATGATACAGACATAGCAGTTGATCCAGAATTATTAGGTAGAATATTTGAAAACATGATAAATGTACAAGAACGAAAAAAGACGGGTAGTTTTTATACCCCAAGACCAATTATTAGCTTTATGTGTAAACAATCATTGAAGGAGTATTTATTTAATAAGGTTAAAGTAACTGATAAAGAAAAAATTGAACATCTAATCAATTTCCTTGAAGATGAAAATTTATATGGAAAAATTAAAGTTGTAATAGATGAACAAAAAAAGATTAGTGAAGAAATAAATGGTGAGAAATTTAAACTAACGATGGAAGAAGCATATGAATTATTAGGATTATTAAATAAAGTAAAGATTTGTGATCCAGCGGTTGGTTCAGGTGCTTTTATTTTGGGGATGCTACAGCTTTTAGTTTTAATAAAGTATAAAATAAATTTATACGTTTTTAATAAGCATATTGACTTTTATGAGACCAAAAAAGAAATAATAAAAAATAATTTGTTTGGAGTAGATATCCAAGAAGGCGCTATAGATATTGCAAGATTGAGACTTTGGCTTTCACTTGCTGTAGAATATGAAGCTAAATCGATAGAAGATGTGAAGCCATTGCCTAATTTAGCATATAAAATTGTTCAGGGAAATAGTTTGATTTCTAAATTTGAAGACGTAGATTTTGACGAGAAAATATTAAATAGTGAAAACATAGATCAAGTTAGTATGTTTCCTGACTTTTATGATGATATTTTTAGTAATTTAAAACAGTTAATTGCTAAATATTTTGATGCCACAACAGATAAGAAAAAATTGGAAGAAAGAATATATAATCTTGAATTTGAATTAATTAAGAAGATTTTAAAGGATAATAATAAATATAACTCAGAAGAAGATGTAATAAAAGTTCTTGAAAAAAATAAAGAAATGTATTTTTCATGGTGCTTAAATTTTCCTGATGTTTTTATTAACAATGATGAGAGAGGATTCGATATTGTAATAGGAAATCCACCTTATGTTAACACAAAGGATGTTAATAAACTTGAGTATAAAGATAGTTTACAAAAAGTATATGGTTTTAGAGATGACTTGTATAACCATTTTACTTATAGAGCCTTTCAGTTATTAAAGAAGAATGGGATATTAGCTTTTATAACTTCTAATACATTTTTTACTATACAAACGAAACAGAATATGAGGCAATTACTTCAAGAAAAACATATGATATATTTAATTGATACTCCTAAAGCATTTGAAGCATTAGTAGATACAGCTATTTTTATTGTTAGAAATGCTATTAAAAAATCAGATTATAAGATGACGTTTATAGATGCAAGGAAGGCAGACATAAATGCATTTTTAAACTTAAAAAATGCACAAGGTGTAAATATATATGATGTGAACATAAAAATTTATAGAGATAATCTTATGAATGTATTTTTTAGACCAGATGGATTAAATATGCAGATATATAAAAAATATATTCCAGTTATGAAAGAACTTTATACAAAATGGTGGGATAAAATTTCAACAAGTAAAGATATAGTAAAAAATCATAGTGCCATAGATGAATATAGAAAAAAATTAAAGCCAGGAGATATTACACTGCTTGGTCTTATTACAGAGGGAGGACAAGGACTTGCAACAGGTAATAATGGCAGGTTTGTCGGTGTATTAGAAGGGACAAAATACGCAGAAAAAGTTAAAGAATCACGAATTGAAAAATTTTATGATTGCATTATAACTGATGAAAAGATAAAAAAGAAAATAATAAAGTATTTTCCTGAGATCAAAAATATCAATAGTAAGTTAGAAGTTAAAGATTATTTAAATTCATTAGGAGAAAAAGATATTAGGAATTTGTTTGATAAAATTAAGGATGTAACTGATAGAGACATATTTGGGCAGGGATATATTTATAGAATAGTATCAAAAGATGAAATTGCAGATGTAGAAAAGATCACGGATGAAGAAAAGTTAAATGGAATTGAAGGTGAAAAAACTTTTGTTCCATATGATAAGGGAGACAAAGAAGGAAACAGATGGTATTTAGAAACTCCGTATTATATCGATTGGAGCAGAATTAATGTTAAAATGCTACAGTCATCAGATAAAGCAAGATGGCAGGGTTATCAGTATTATTTTAGAGAAGGATTTTGTTGGATAAATGTTCTTAATCCTAATAGTGAATATATAAAAACAAGATTAAAAAAAGCCGGTGTATATGATGTTGCGAGTATGAGTTTATTCAGTATTTTTGAAAATACCGACGATAAATATTTAGTATTACTGATAAATTCTTATTTGTTGTTTTTAATAAAACATGATTTTATAAATAATACTGTTAATGTTCAAATAAACGATATAAGAAAGCTTCCAGTAATAATTCCTAATAAGGAACAATTAAATTATGTAGATAATATTGTAGATAGAGCAATTGAAATTAAGAAAAAACAATTTAATGGTGAAATACCACAAGTTGAAGCAGAAAAGATGTTAAATGAAATTCAAGAAGAAGTAGATTTATTTGTTTATAAGCTTTATGGAATTAATCCAGATTTGAGGTGATGGGATGGGAACAAATATACCAGAAATAATTGATAATAGAGAACATTTTCTTAAAGATACAATCAATAAGCTATTAAAATATGCTACTAATGTAGAAATGGCAACCGGCTATTTCTACATTAGTGGGTTTGATTTAGTAAAAGAAAATATTAATGATAATTGTAAAATCAATGTTGTTATTGGAGATGAAACTGATAGGATAACAGCTGAAGAAATTGCTGAAGGTTATAATTTAAGGAAAAAATACTATATAAAAAATGAAATAGAAAAAGACATAAAATATTTAAATGACGATCAAAAAATAAACGTCTATGAGTTATCAGAATTAATAAAACAAGGGAAAATAGATTTTAAGATATATGTTAAGGATAAATTTCATTCAAAGGCATATATATTTGATGTTTTATATAATGGTGAAATGCAAGAAAGCTATGCAATTGTTGGATCAAGTAATTTTTCAAAAAGGGGATTGGGAGATGGTAATTTAGCAAATACGGAACTCAATGCAGTATTAAGGCAACCATCTCAAGTTGAAAAAGTAAAAGAATGGTTTAAAAGGATATGGAATGAAGCAGAAGATTTTAATGAAGATCTTTTAAGAATTATTGATGAAAATATAACTGTTGAAAAATTAGATTATTCTCCGTTTGATATTTTATTAAAAACATTATATGAATTTTACAAGGATAATAATTTCTTAAATAAAGATATAAAATTTAATTTAGATGATTTAGCTGAATTTCAAAAATTTGCAGTCAAAAGAGCATTACAAATACTTGAAAATTATAATGGAGTAATAATTGCAGATAGTGTGGGACTTGGAAAAACATATATCGCAAAGGGTTTATTAAGATATTTTATTAATAATAGGATGAATGCTTTGATATTTTGTCCTGCATCTTTAAAATCAAATTGGGAAGTTGTAATAGATGAGTTTCAAATACCGATAAAAATAGTTTCTCAAGAAAGTATAGGAAGAGATGGTGTGGAACAAAAAGATTTTGAAAATGTTCAAGTAATTATAATTGATGAAGCACATAATTTTAGAAATGAAACAGCAAATAGGTATAAAGAGTTAATTAAAGTGATTATGGATAAAAAAGTAATTCAACTAACAGCAACACCAATAAATAATTCTATAAAAGACTTATATAATTTGCTTGTATTATTTTTAAAAGATGATGAATTTAAGAATAAATTAGGGATTAAGAGTATTTATGAAGTATTTAGAGATTATGAAGGTAATAAAAATAAAATAATGGACATATTAAATGAAGTAATGATAAGAAGAAGTAGAACTTTTATAAAGAAAAAATATGGAAACAAGTTGAATTATGAAGGAAAAGAATTTAAATTCCCTAAAAGACATTTGTTTAAGATAAACTATAATATTGCTCATGTATATGGATATAATATTTTTGAGGAAATATCCAAAATTTTACAGAATTTAAATTTACCAATTATAACAAGAGAAAAATTAACGGAGAAACAGGAAGCGTTTACAAAAGCATTAATGAAAACAATCTTTTTAAAAAGATTTGAAAGCTCAATAGAAGCATTTAGAATTTCGATAGAAAAACAGAAAAAATATTGCGAGTTGGTATTAAGAGGAATTGAAAAAGGGTATCTGTTGTGTAAGAAAGATATTTTAGCAAATTTAAATTCTGAGGATTTTGACATAGAAGATGAAAATATAAAGATCGATATAAGTCAGTATAATGCTGATATAGATAAATTAAAAGAACTATTTGAAAAAGATTACGAGAGTTTTGATTTTATTTTGCAAAAAATTAGAAATATAGATGCGGATAAAGATATGAAACTACAAACTTTAATAAATTTTATTAATGAAAAATTACGTGGTAAAAAAGTTCTTATTTTCACAGAGTTTAGCGATACAGCAAGGTATTTATATAAAAATTTATTAGATACAGATTTTGGAATTGTTGAAGAGATAGATAGTGAAAATAGCAAAAGTGGAAGAAAAGAAAAAATTATAAGCAGATTTTCACCATCTTTTAATCCAAGGTTAGATAATGATGATAAAGAAATTGATATTTTAATTTCTACTGATGTTCTATCTGAAGGACAAAATTTGCAAGATTGCAATATTATTATAAATTATGATTTAACATGGAATCCTGTAAGAATTATTCAAAGGGAAGGAAGAATTGATAGAATTACAACTAAATTTGATGATATATATATTTATAATTTTATGCCTGATGACAAACTTGATGAAATATTAAACCTTGTTGAACGATTAGAAAAGAAAATTAATTATATAAATGAAACCGTCGGCAATGAAAATAAAATAATTTCAGAAGATAAAAGGATAAATGATTTGACTTTTAATGATAATATAGAAAAATTAAGGGAATTAGCAAAATGTAACGATTCTAATATATTGGATGAATTAGAGGAAGAAAGAGAATCAATAATTCCTTCAGAAGAATATATGCTGGAGGATTATAACGAATTTATTATTCAAAATGATAGTATTAGAAATTATGTTAAAGCTTTAAAAGATGGAATTTTTTCTATTGTTCGAAGTGATAAAAATAAAGGAGTATTTATGTTTTTTAAGGTAGGAAGTGAAAATTATCTATTATTTTATGACATTATTACAAATCAAATTATATCCAATAAATCTTTAGTTTATAGTATTATATCAAATGGTAAAAAAATAAGATGGAAACCATTAAAATTAAATATAAATTGGGATATAGAAGGGATTTTAAAAGAAGGAGAAAAATACGTAGAGAATATTCAGAACAATTTAAGACAAGTAAGGGCATCTATTAAAGAAATTGATCCAATACAAAGAAAAATAATGGAAAGAATCGAAGATATGCTGGGAGATATAAAATTTAGAAGTAGAATAAAACCAGAACAAAGATTAAGAAGAAAAAAGATAATGCAACCCTTACACAAAGGCACGCTTATGAAATTAAAGGAATTAAATATAGATAATCTAACGGATGAGGAATTTTTAGATAAATTAGACGAGATTCTTTCGTATGTAGAAATAGATAAAAATAATGAAGATATTAATAATAAAGAGATAAGACTTATTTGCTATGAGATATTTGTTTAATAGAAATAAGAGGGGTAAGTATTTACTCCCTTTTTGTTTTATAGGATTTTTAATAATAATTATTTTAAGAAAAAGGATTGAAAAATAAGCAATGTTATTTAATCCATTGCATATTTTTTATATACTATAAAATACAAAATATTACAAAAAAGGAATATATTTGACATATAAGTGATTATTTATTATAATTTTTATTAAAGTAAAGGTCTCATAATAATATGGAAGGGGATAAAGATATGTATACAGTGCTTTCAATATTTGATGATAAAAGTGTAGATGCGTATGTTTTACCTAAATATGATGTTGAAATAATAAGATTTATTGAAGAAGCTAACAAGCATTGTAATGGTATTGGAATTATTGTGGTTGAAGGGGAATATGCTTCAACTAATATGAGAATATCAGAATTTAGAAATGTGTCAGATATAATTGATATTTATTCTTTTTTAGAACATCAAGATGATGATACTTCTTTTGTTTTATTCTACAAGGAAATTTGTAACTATATAAATGAAATTTATAAAAAGTAAATATTATTTGATAAAAAAATTTTACTTTTTAAAATAAAATTTTGATAAAAAAATATAATATAAAACAAAGTTAATAGTTCCAAAATTTAAAAAGGAGGTGGTACTGTTGTATTGTATAAAGTATCCAGGGGATTTAGATAAAGACGGATATCCGGTTATTGGGAATAAAAGGGTAATAGGGTCTATAGTGACTAAAAATATTGGGAGACAAATTCAAGATGATGAATGTATATATCGTATTTGCAATAGAAAAGATTGCATGAATCCTAATCATTTGAAGGTAGTAAACAAGAAAGAAAGTAAAAGAAATCTTCCTTTGAAGCAACAATATACTACATTAGAATTAACGAAAGAAAATATATATTTAGTTAAGTATCTAAATGCTAAGGGAGAACGAAAAGAAGATATTTGTAATTTTATAAAGGTTAAATTTGAAGGAAGCAATCATGAAATAGCATTACCTGATGAGATATTTAATTTGATTATTAAATGCAAAATGTGGGAAGACATTGATATGGAAAATAAAGAAAAAGTTGAAGCGTTAATTAAATTAGATAAATATTTTGATGATGAGAATAAATGTATAGAAGTAGATTTTCAAGATGGTTATGCATATCCATATGTTTATGATAAAAATAAAAAAGTATTTGCTCATAGATATGTATTTACAACAGACAACGATGAAAAAATGCTTGAGGGAAAAGTTATTATGCATAAATGTGATAACCCAAGATGTGTAAGACCTTCTCATTTAGAGTTGGGAACACAAAAAGATAATATTGAAGATAAAGTTAAGAAAAATAGGCAATATAGGTATTGGGATTTAGATAAATATATTGATAAGATAATTTATTTAAAAGATATCGAAGGAAAAAGTTTTGAAAATATATCAAAAGAAATTTCAAGTATTATAGGAAAAAAAGTAGATAAGAAAACCATAATGAATAGATACTATAAGAATAAAAAATTTCACTTTAAAAAAATAACGCAAAAAGAGATTGTATTAGATAACATAGATAAAATTTTGATATATAGAAATGATTATGGTTATTCTTATAGAAAAATTGGTATTTTATTATCAAAAGAAAAGGGTATTAGTAAGGCTATACCAGGTCAATTAATAAAAGAGGTATATATTAAAGAAATGGGAAAAAGAGGACTTAAAATACCTGAGACACAAACTAAAATGGACTTGATAATAAAAAATAAATCTGAAGTTCAAAATTTAATACAAGATGGAATCAGCTTAAGAGAAATAGCAAGACGTTTAAGTGAAAAACTTAAGTTTAAAGTTAATCATACACAAATTAAAAGAGTATTAATGCAAGACTATAGTTAAAAAATATAGGATCAAAATGCTAATAGTAGCAAATTGCTCCTGTATTTTTGTGTCAAATATAATAACTTATGTAAAATTGTATGAAAAGATTTTGTTAAGAAATATAAATTAAACAGACCTTGCTACATCAAACAATATTTTTTAAAAAGATATCTATCGTCAGCAATTCTCACATGTGGAGTGTGTGGTGTTGATGTCAAGGTTGTAAGCCTTTATTTTACTAGGTTTCCGGAAGTACATCCAAGTTGTCTACTCAACCTAAAGGTTCAAAATACGTACATGGGAACATATCGACGATTATTTTTGAGGTAAAATTTGAACTCCAAAATTAGCAGGGTTGAGTTGACAGATTAGATAACGGCCTTTTTTCATAGGGGTTGAGGAGACAAGATGGATGTACATTTAATGCAGGTATACTCATTTTCTGAAAATACATTATTTATTATGTATAAAGTTGCATAGTGTAAAATTATTGTAGGACGAAAAAAGACAAAAATTTAAAAGAGACAACCCCTGTGATAAAATAAAAGTGAAAAAAACACACAAACCAATAAGGGGGTGTCTCTTTTGAATAATATTATACAACAACATTTAATAAATTTCACTACTAAATTAATAAAAAATGTTGAGGAAACTATATCATGTTACGGAGCAAATTATTTCATCTCAAAAAAGTCAAATTAATTTAACCTAAAAAACATTTAAAAATTGCTAAAAATCCAATGATGAAATAATTTGCACCACAAAAAAACAACAAAAAAGTCAAATTATTTAGTCTTAAACAAACATGAAAAAGTGAGGGATAACCCCTCAAGATTAAGCCGAAATATTAACCTCAGACTGAGCTTCGTAAATAACTTCACTATCAATGACCCTTGTGTTTTTGTTAGCTCCAGCAATCAAACTCATTCTTGCAATTGCATTTAATGGTCTTAAAAGGCCATTAGAGCTTGAATATAAAAGTTCAAGTGCATCTTCGGTAAATATAGGCTCACTGCAGCCAGCAATTTTAAGCATATAAGGAATATAGAGCTTAACTTCATCCAATGTTAATCTCTTTAGAGAATAATTTACAACAATTCTTTGCCTTAATGCTTCATGGGGTTGCCTTTGAATTTGAGATATAAATTGGGTTTGACCAGAAAGAATAAGAACAGCACAATCTTTAGAATCCATCTGAAAATTAAAAATTATCCTTAAATCATCAAGTATTGAATTTTTAAGGAATTGAGCTTCATCCAATATAATGACAGGGGTTATGTTTTTGCTGTGGTAGTATGTGTATATCGATTCTTGTATCTGCTTAAACATAGAAACCTTTTTAAATGATGGAATAATACCAAGGCCATCACAAAGGGCCCTGTAAAAATCCATAACAGTTAGAGTAGATAGAGGAATATATACACATTTAAAAAGATTAGGATTTAGAGAATTAACAAAATATCTTAAAAGAGAAGACTTTCCAGAGCCAGGCTCTCCAGTTAAAAGCCCAAAACCCTTAACATTTTTTAAAAAATCAAGTCTTGAAAGGGCTTGATTAAAGTCATTTGATTTAAAGAAAAATTTATTATCAATATCCTTTTGAAAAGGGTCGAAGGAAAGGCCATAAAAAGCAGTAAACATAATTAAACCTCCTTTGGATTTGTAGAAAAACTTGAAAAATCAATAGGTTTAATGTTTTTTTGCCTTTTAACTTTAGAATTGTCGATTTTGTTAACTGGGTAAATAGTATCCAAAATACGATTGTCATCAGAAAAAATATAGGCTTTATCTAAAGATGAAGGGTCATAACGAACATTAATTCTTTCACCAACATACTTAAAAGGAACCTCAAAGGATAAGTTGAGTATTTGGATGGTGCAGTCATTTCTAACCTTGCGAGTAACGCGATAAAGAAACATATAGTCAATCTCCTGTTTTGAAGGGATAAATTTTATCTTTTCAATATGCTTCATATATTTTTCAATAGGCTTTTGCTTTATTGATGAATGATAACTGACATTGTAGACACCTTCAACATATTCTTGCAAGGACACATTTAATTCCTCAAGGGAAGAAAATTTAGAATAATCAATACTACTAAGCCACTGTTCCTGCAGAGTTTTAAACCACCTTTCAATCTTGCCTTTTGATTGAGGAGAATATGGTCTTGCAAAACAAAGGATAGTTCCTAAAGAAGCACAGATAAACTCCATTTGTTCAGACTTGTAAACCTTACCGTTATCAACGAATATTTTCTTAGGGATGCCTCTTTTAGAAACAGCGTCTTTAAAAACTGATAAAAGAGAGACGAAATTATCCTCAAAGAAGGCTCTACAGCTAACGACTAATCTTGAAGCATCATCTAAGAAAGCAATAATATATGTTTTATGTTTTTTACCGTCGATAGTTAAGTATGGACCAGAGGAAATATCAGACTGCCAGCAGTCGTTAGGATATTCAAATTCAAAAGCCCTTCTTTCAGCTGATTTGTTTTCTAAAGGAAGGGAACTTTTGCTTAAAAACCTTTGAACAGTTGAAAGAGAAATTTCGCCTAAAGAAAAATATCCACGGGCAATTAATTCAAAATAAATGGACTTAGCAGAGCGAGAAGGAAATTCAGCCTTACAGGATAAGATAAATTCTTTAGCTTCATCGGATAATTTTCTGAAATTACCCTTATCCTTTCTAAACTTAGGATAAAGACCATTAATACCATACTTTCTATACAAGCGAAGCCAATCCTTAACAGTAGAAGGAGCAAATTCTTTTTTACCAGCAGGAGTATCATACTGTTTAGCACAAATTTCTTGAAAATATTCTTTTACTGAAGATTGAGTATATGTATTGGTGATGACTGGTGCAATGAGAGAATAACGAAAAAGAGCAATCTTTTGCCTTAAATCTTCATCCATAACAAAACCTCCTTTTTAATTTATACTAAAATTATGGACAAATTCTAAGGAACATATCCTTATCAAATTATGTGGGATGAATTGGATGAGAGTAAAATGGAAATACATGGGCAAAATGGAAATGAAACAATATGAAGCGGGACATAAAAGGAACAAAAAATGCTTAAATAAATTGCAAAAGGAATCAAAAAAAGCAAAAAAGGGATACTCTCCTTAATAGTATTACTCCTAACTAAGAAGAAAAGAAATATGAAGGCATTGAATCAAAGTATGAAGTATTGAAAGATATATTTTTTCTTTCATAAGAAAGGATGTATTTAATCAAAATGCCTAAATTATTTAAATCAACCTCAGGATAAATGTCAGTAAAATTAGCAAAGAACGATTTGATTTCATTAAATTTAGAGATAAATCTTGAGTGAAATCTACTTAAAGAAGAATGATTAAGAGCACAGAGAGATTTATATTTCTTAACATGAGAAATAATTTCACTATATGAAAAATCCATGACAAAATTAAGGAATAGAAGAAAAAGAATAGTATAAAAAGAGTATTGAAAATATGGGACAAGAAAGTGAGGTAAAAGGGCATGAGTTTTTTTACAAGATGGGCATTTAACACGTAGAACTTTGATTTTGTAAGTTCCAAAGACGGTAATGACGTTGCGATAATAGTATCCATGCCTATGGAGCTTACCCAAATAGCCACAATTTTTACAGCCATATTGAGTTGGATAAAAAGAAGCTTCCCCTAAAGACAAATATGGATGAATAAAGTTAGAAAATTTGGATATAATCATAATTAAAGAACAACAAAATTTCAGATTTAGGGGAAAAGCGTTGATTTAAAAGAGTGGGCTTTTCCCCTATTCTTTTGTTGTTCGGTTTAATATGATTATTTGTAAAAAAATAAAAAATTATGCATCGACAAAGACGGAGAAATTTGACTTAAAAGAATGCAAGTTATTTCATCCCATAGAAATATACGAGGTTAAAATAATTTGAATTTTTGACCTGATTTTTGGATGGAATAATATGCTGTTTAACAATGTACGAGGAAGAAATACTGAAGATCTATAAAGATAGTAAAGGTCGTTATGGTGCTCCCAAAATACATAAAGTGCTTCGTGAAGAAAGAGGACATGCCATAAGCCTTAAGAGAGTCCAAAGGATTATGAAAAAACTAAATATAAAATCCATAATTATCAAAAAATTCAGACCTCACTCTTCCAAAAGCAAAATAGAGGCTAAAGAAAACGTTTTGAAAAGAGATTTTTCAACAACTACAATAAATGAAAAATGGGTTACTGATATAACTTATATTTATACACTTAAAGACGGATGGTGCTATCTTGCTTCAGTTTTGGATTTTCATACAAAGAAAATTATTGGCTATGCTTTTTCAAAGACTATGGATACAGAACTAGCTATAAAGGCTGTAGAAAATGCCTACATAACTCAAAAACCAAAGAATACTGTTATACTCCACAGTGATTTGGGCTCCCAATATACAAGCTCTAAATTTGATGATTATCTTAATGAACATAATATAGTTCATTCCTTTAGCGGCAAGGGATGTCCCTATGACAATGCTTGTATAGAATCCTTTCATGCTACACTAAAAAAGGAAGAAGTAAACTTAGCTACATACTATGACTTTGATGCTGCAAGGCTAGCTATATTTGAATATATAGAATCCTGGTACAACAGAAAAAGGCCTCATAGCAGTATCGGTTATATGACTCCTCAACAGCTTGAAGATGCTTTAAGAAAAACTGCATAAAAATTTGAGCTTTTGTGTCTACTATATTGACATAAATCCAAACTATTGGTAGTGTAGTCTTAGGTATTATTTTATTTAAAGAACCGATTAATTTGATGCGTCTGATTTGTATTGTATTTATAGTTGTTGGAATCGTTGGTCTAAAAATAATATCGTTAGACTAATAATCTCATATAGTTTAGAAAGAATAAAAAATAAGTATTACTTTACCGAAAATAAGTGTTAAGCGTAAAATATGTAGCTATCTTATTTTAATATGAGGAGGAATTAAAATGAAAAAGTTCGTTATTGAAGATGATTTTTGGAGTTTATTTCCTTATGCAAAGATAGGAATCATTATCTGCAATGGTATAGATAACTCCATAAAGAATGAAGAGAAATACAAAGAAATGCTTTTAGAGGCAGAAAAGGAAGCCTTAAAATATCTACAGAATGAAGAATTTAGCAGTAACGAAGTAATAAAAGTTTGGAGAGAGGCATTTCAAAAGTTTAAAACAAAAAAGGGTGCAAGGTCATCTATTGAGGCGTTATTAAAGAGAGTGCATAACGGGAACCATTTAAGGACTATTAATCCGCTAGTTGACATTTATAACTGTATATCATTAAGATATGCATTACCATGTGGTGGTGAGGATATTGATACATTTGTTGGTGATATTAGATTGACTAAGGCTGTTGGTAATGAAAATTTTATTACATTAGGAACGGATAAAAGTGAACCTCCATATGAAGGTGAGATAGTATATAAAGATGATGTAGGAGCAATTTGCAGGTGTTGGAATTGGCGGGAATCAGTAAGAACAATGATCACTGAAAATACAAAGAATGCTTTTTTGTGCATCGAATTAATTGATGAAAAAAGAACAGAAGCGTTTGAGAATGCTTTGAAAGATTTGGCAAAAACAGTACAGGATAATCTAGGCGGAACATGTAAGATTTCAATTCTTGATATTAACAATAAAGAAATATTAATAAAGTAATTTAAGGAGGATAAGGTGATGGGGGTTTTCAGTTATAAAGATATTTATATTGAAGATAGAAGGAGGGTACTGGAGGTAAATATACTTCCTGAAAAGTATTGTAACTTTGACTGTATATTTTGTCCTATAGGAAGGTCGCAAAATAAGGTGGATACCCAAAAGTCATTTGATGAAATGGAAAATTCATTAAAAGAACTGGAAATCATTATTGAAAATACAAAAGCAGAATTAGTCTTTATTAACTCAAAAGGAGAAGCCTTAATCAATGATAAAATTGGCGATATTATTGATCTAATTAAAGATAAAGGTTTACCTGTAAGACTGCTTTCTAATGGATATTTACTGGGTAGAGATGAATATATGAAAATTGCTGATAAATGTGATGAGGTTATTGGAGAGATAAAAGTAATAAAAGAAGAGGATTTTCAAAAAATCCAAAGACCGATTGAAGGGTATACGTTAGAAGAATATATTTCAAACATGGTTTCCTTTAATAAACAATACAATGGTAAATTTATATTAGAAATAACTATAATTAAAGGTTATAACGATGATGAAGAATCAATTCAGATGATAAAAAATACTATTAAAAAAATATCTCCTGACAAGATAATTGTCACAAGAATAGAAGATGAAAAATTTAAGAAAAAACTTGGTATAGCTGATGAAAGATTTAAAGAAATTTCAAATACATTGCTAAATAATTGGTAATGCCAATAATAATCTTATATTGATAACTTAACAGGGAATTTTGGACCCTGTTTTTTTCTTGCTTAAAAATAAGGTTCTATGTCAATAGTTGGGGTGGGCAAATTATTCAGATGCCCGCCCTTGTAAATTTCCAAGGAGTTTTTATGTAATTGAGATTAAGTTAAGCAAAAGCTTTAAAAATGGGCATGACAAAAAGGCCAATCAAAATATTTTGTGGGTTAATTATATTTTAGCAAAGCTGGCATCTGAATAAAGTGCTTTTTTGTATTTAAAGAAAAAATGTTGAGGTTTATTTACCACCCCAACATTTATTATAGAACCATTTTTATAAAAGAATTTATCACAATTTACTGCAAGAAGACTCCCACCTCTTTAGGTGGGAGATGAATTGTATATACTAACTTGGAAAATTGAAAATATAGTATATAATAAGAAGTATATACTAAACGAAAGGGGGTGCAATGATGGAAGTAACAAGAGTAATAGTAATCCAGCTTAAACCTACAAAGGAACAAAAAATAATATTAAGGCATCTAACATATTCTGCCTCTAAACTTTGGAATGTAGCAAACTACAATATAAAGCAGGGGAACATAAAACCTAAGGAATTAAAACCTACCCTCAAGGAAAACTTTTGGTATAAAAATTTACATTCACAATATTATTACACAAAAATTGCTGACTTAAAGGTGGATATGTTAGGGCTTGCAACCAAGGATGCAATGCAAAGAGCAGAACAAATTGCCAAAAATACAGGGATTAAAATAGGCAAGTTAAAATCAGCGAAAATGGGTGTTTTTCAAATTACAGCACCTTATTCTACGGAAGTATCGGATTATGGAATATTCGATACTATGTCAATAAATAAAGAGATAACAGCCGTAGTAAATTGTGAATTTGAGATAAAGGATTAAAAAAGTAGGCACTTTGTTTAAAGTATAGTGCCTACTTTAATTCGGTTAATGGTTTAAACTCATATCCTAATTCGTGAAGTTTATCTATTATGGTTTCCAAAGCCTCGGTATTGCTTTTAGATACAGCATGAAGGAGCATTATTTCTCCATTGTGATATCTATTCATGACCCTTTCAATTGTTACTTCTACAGGCGGCTGCTCATTAACAAGCCAATCTTTGTGGGCAAAGCTCCAAAATACAGTTTTATATCCTAATTTTTGAGTATAATAGAGGGATCTTTCGCTAAATTTACCCATAGGTGGCCTGAAGAATTTTGGCATTTCTTGCCCAGTAACCTCTTTAAAGGCTAATTCAGTATCTTCAAATTCCTTTTTAAATTTATTAAAATCTGTAGCCTTAGAAGGCATAGATGGGTGGGTAGAACTATGGTTACCGACAATGTGACCTTCTTCAACCATTCGTTTAATAAGTTCTTTGTTTTGGTTAATATACGGTCTTGTTACAAAAAATGCAGCCTTTACGTTTTTCTTTTTTAGGATTTCTAAAATTTGAGATGTATAGCCATTTTCATAACCTTCATCAAAGGTAAGGTAAATTTCTTTTTTGGTTGTATCTCCTAGATAATAGGCATCATATTTTTTAAACATTTCTTGCATTGCCTTTGGAATTTCAGGGGGCATATGGTTTCTGCTGGGTGAAAGTCCAAAATCGTATTCTTTATTGTCGATCATCTCATTATCAGTTTTCTTTACTGTTTCTAAATCTTTTACGTCTTCAGGTGAGATCTCATTGATAACTTTATTTGTTTCATTTTCTGTTATGTGTTTTGTTCCCCCTTTAATATCTTTATTTTGCTCATTTAAACTTGGGGGTTTTGGTGAATCTTTTGCCATATCTAAAGGTTTACTTTTACAAGATGTTAACATAAATAATGCAATTATAAGTGAAAGAAATCTTTTCATCGGTCTTCTCCTTTCTTTTGTCTTTAAACTTATTTTGCATCAAAAGGCATATAATTATCAACAGGATAAAAATAGAAATTTTATTGATTTAATAAAAAACTCCACCATTTGCCTGGTGGAGTTTTTTTATCTTGCACCTGTTCTTTCTCTATTTCTAAATAAAGTTCCAATGTAAATTGTCAAAGGAATAGCTATAACATGGAGTATAATCCAATAAGTCCATCCCATCCTTGGTGTATACATATTTATACCTCCTTATTTCTTTCTCTTCTTATCATTGAACTTCCTATATAAAGGAGTAGAGGAATAGCGATAATATGAATTAAAAGCCACCAACCCCAACCAATTGTTGGTGTAATGTTTGTCATATTTACACCTCCAAATATTATATTTCTCTTACTTATTTTTAACTAATTTTATAATAATATTCGTTGTTAAATAAACTTTCTTAAAATTAGCTGCTTTTTAAAATTATTTTTATAAAATAGGGAAAAATATACTTGTAAACTACAAACAAAAGATGTATAATATTAATAGATAATAATTATTAATTAATATAAATTTTAAGGAGGTAACACTATGGAAAGACTAGTTGGTAAAAAAGCACCAATTTTTGAAATGAAGGCGGTTAGTGGCGACGGACAGGAATTTATAAAGGTTAAACTTGATGACTATAAAGGAAAGTGGCTTGTTATGTTCTTCTATCCACTTGATTTTACATTTGTTTGTCCAACAGAAATTACAGGTTACAGCAAGAGGGTAGATGAATTTAAAAAATTAAATGCAGAGCTTCTTGCAGTAAGCACTGACAGTGAATATTCACATCAAGCTTGGATTAAGGGTAACCTTGGAAAGATCAATTTCCCACTTGCTTCTGACTTTACAAAGACAGTTTCAAGAGACTTTGGTGTGCTTGTAGAAGAAGATGGGGTTGCTTTAAGAGGATTGTTTATAATAGATCCCGAAGGAAATGTTAGATATTCTGTTATCCATGATTTAAACATTGGTAGAAGCGTTGATGAAACATTGAGAGTTCTTGCTGCCCTTCAAACTGGAGGACTTTGTCCAATAGATTGGCATCCAGGTGAAGAAACTCTATAAAAGTATTGACTTTAAGTTTATGGTGTGATAAATTAAATTTAGAAAAGCCCACGAAGGGTTTAACCTTCGTGGGTTTATTGTTTTAAGGAGGGGTTTTTATGCACATGTCAGATGCTTTAATTTCACCATTGGTTGGAGGTAGTATGATAATTTTAACATCAGCCGCAACTAACTATTCAATAAATAAAATAAAATATGAATATGATGATAAAAAGATCCCTCTTATGGGAGTTATGGGTGCCTTTGTATTTGCTGCGCAGATGATTAATTTTACAATTCCAGGGACAGGCTCCTCTGGACATTTAGGTGGAGGACTGCTATTATCAATATTCTTAGGTCCCTATGCAGGATTTATAACTATGGCAACAATACTTTTAATTCAAGCACTATTGTTTGCTGATGGGGGCCTTTTAGCATACGGTTGCAATGTATTAAATTTAGGATTTTATTCAGCATTTATAGCTTATCCTTTTATTTATAAAAAGATAATTTCAAAGGGATATTCCAAAAAGAACATATTTACAGCATCAATACTATCTGCTATTGTAAGTTTACAGCTTGGAGCCTTTAGTGTAGTTCTTCAAACGGTGTTGTCAGGAAAAACAGAACTTCCATTTACAACTTTCCTCTTGCTTATGCAGCCTATACATCTTGCGATTGGAATAGTAGAAGGAATAATAACAGCCTTTGTTGTAAGCTATGTTTATAAAGTTCAACCTGAAATTCTAGAGGATAAGGAAAAAGAACATAATGAAAAGTTAAATTATAAAAAGATTTTAGTTTCCTTTATTTTAATAACTGCTTTAACAGGTGGAATTTTATCCTGGTATGCATCTAGTTATCCAGATGGTTTAGAATGGTCTATATTAAAAACAACAGGCAGTGAAGAACTAGAAGCAAAAGGGGCTTTTCATCAGTATTTTGGAAAACTTCAAGAAAAAGTTTCAATAATGCCAGATTATAATTTTAAAAATGCTAAAGAAAATTCCGATGGGAAAATTGGAACAAGCACATCGGGAATTTTAGGAAGCTCAGCAACATTAGGAGTAATTTTATTAATAGGTTACGCAATAAAGCGTTTTAAAAAGACTAATAATGTATAATCGGTGATAGTATGTCTAAATTAAATTATTCATTAAGACAAATTAGATTTTTAGATGAATGTTCAGAGGGGAAAAGCTTAATCCACAGGATAAACCCTATAGTAAAGATTTTGGTAACTTTAATATATATAATATGCGTTGTGTCTTTAGAAGGCTATGAAGTTAATAGGCTAATTCCCTTCTTTTTATATCCTGTTATTATTATTTCTCTATCTGACATCCCTATTGCACCTTTATTGAAAAGAACAGTGATATCATTACCTTTTATATTAGGGATAGGCTTTTTAAATCTTTTAATAGAAAGGAATTTACACGGATTATTAATTTTTTTAAGTTTATTGATAAAATCCATTTTAACAGTTTTATCTTCCCTTCTTTTGATTGCAACGACTGGAATGGACAACATAGCAAAGGGGCTTTTAGCTTTAAAAGTTCCTAAAATATTTGTTTTACAGCTTATGATGACATATAAATATATTTTGATTTTTACGGAGGAATTAATTACATCAGTTAATGCCTATGAGCTAAGGTCAAGTGAAGGGGGCATATCTTTAAAGTTTGCAGGAAATATATTAGGAAGATTTTTTCTAAGGGTTTACGATAGAGCAAAGAATATTTATAATTCAATGATCCTAAGGGGATTCAACGGAGAGTTTAATATAGGTAAAAAAATAAGCTTTGCTAATAAGGATATTATATTTTTAATACTTTGGATTATTTATTTTGTTCTTATAATGTTTTTTGATGTTGTTAAATTCTTTGAGCTAATTTTAGGAGTGGTAACATGAGTCACCATATGATTGAACTTAAAAATGTAAGTTTTAAATATCCTCAAGGAAATGAAGTAATAAAAGATATAAGCTTTAGAATAACCCATGGCGAGTCAGTGGGACTTATAGGAGCCAATGGTGCAGGTAAATCCACCCTTTTAATGCTTTTATCGGGCCTATTAATCCCTACCAATGGCGATATAATAATTGGAGAGACAAAGCTGACTAAAAAGACTTTAAAATATATAAGACAAAGAATAGGATATTGTTTTCAAAATCCAGATGATCAGCTCTTTATGAATACAGTTTACGATGATGTAGCCTTTGGCCCTAGAAATTATGGAATAGATGAAATTGAAATTGAAAAAAGAGTAGATAAAGCCTTAGAAAGGGTAGGTGCCCTACATCTTAAGAATAAGTTTAGCTACAAGTTATCCGGAGGAGAAAAAAGGATGGTTTCAATAGCAACGGTTCTTTCTATGGAACCGGATATTTTACTTATGGATGAGCCATCATCCTTTTTAGATCCAGGGGCAAGAAGAAGATTAATAAATATTTTAAATTCATTTGAACATACAAAAATAATAGCAACCCATGACTTAGACTTAGTATTAGAAACCTGTAAAAGAACAATACTTTTAAAGAATGGGAAAATAGTTTTTGATGGTAATACAAAGGATATTCTGACAGATAAAAAACTTCTTGAAGAATGCGGTCTTGAACTTCCTTTTTGCCTTCAGACTATTGACAAACCCTCATTGATGTTTAGTCTATGCAAGAGCCCCGTGAATGGATTTCAAAAAGGCATCTCTCATAAGCTTTAGCAATTCTTGCTTTTCGACTTTTCAAAAGTCCGTAATTCTGCACACGGACGTGCAGAGCCGAGTGGCCGACACGGATGTCGGCTCACGAGGGTAGGACTTTTGAAAACAAAGAAAAGCTTAGAATTGCTTAGCGAAATGAGCGAATGCCAGGGAAATCCTTCACGGGGCTTACAAAAAAACAACTTTTTCAACAGTCTGAAGGCACTCGATTAGAGTGCCTTAATTATATCTACTGATACATTTTTAAACCCTTCTATAACCATATCAGCATCTTTTAAAATTTCCTTTGAACCTACTCCAACAACCTTCATGTTAGCTCTTCTTGCAGCTTCAATTCCTGCTATTGCATCCTCAAAAACAATACATTCTTCGGGTTTTAAATTGAGCTCTTCTGCTCCCTTTAAAAATACTTCAGGGTCAGGTTTTGCCTTTGTTACTTTATTTCCATCGATTATAGCATCAAAGTATTGTTTTAAATTAGTATTTTCAAGTATTATCATTGCGTTTTTACTTACAGAACCTAATGCAATTTTATATCCATTCTCCTTAAGTTGAGATAAAAACTCCTTAACTCCTGGAAGAATTTCAGATTCATCCATTTTCGATATGTATTGCACATACCAATTATTTTTCTTTTCGGCAAGCTTTAGTTTAGTTTCTTCATCAAAGGATAAATTTCCTATTTCAAGAAGAATCTCAAGGGATTTCATTCTGCTAACTCCCTTAAGCCTTTCATTGTCCTTTTCAGTAAATTCAAAGCCTAATTCATTAGCAAGCCTTTTCCAAGCAAGATAGTGGTATTTAGCAGTATCAACTACAACACCATCCAAATCAAATATGCATCCTTTAATCATTTTTGTCCTCCTTCCTGAAAATCATGTTTAAATTATACCAAAAACGATTTTGGTAATAAATAAAAAAATGAACGAAATAAATAAAAAAATTGTATAAAAATCTAATATTTTATGATATAAAAAAGAAAATTAAGTATTGAATTTAATTTCTGACTATTTTATAATAAAATTAACAAAAACGTTTACGGAAATTTTAGGAGGTAAAGGGATGCAGTCACTTTGGGAGATTAAGTTAGAAAAATACGATAATAGCCAAAACAGAAAATATGAAACAATTTATACTCTGGCAAATGGCTATAGGGGATTTAGAGGAGTTCAGGACTTTTCTAAAAAAGGAGAATGCGGAAACTTTATTGCTGGAGTTTTTGATAAGAACGATGCACAGGTTACTGAGATTGTTAACTGTCAAAACCCATTGGTATTAAATATATACTTTGATAATGAGCAGTTAGATATAGATAACAGCGAGGTTTTAGAGTTTGAAAGAAATCTTAACATGAAGGAAGGAATTTTATATTCTAAATATCTTTTAAAGCTTCAAAGTAGACGAATTGTAAAAGTCGAAGTTGAAAAATTCGTCAGCCGAAACAATGTCCACAGATGGGCAGCAAAGTATAAAATAACGCCTGTTAATTTTTCATCTAAAATGTTTATCGAAAACATAATAGATGGGACAGTTACAAATAGTTCTTTAGATCCTTTTCTAAAGACAAAACATTTTGATGTAGAGGATGTATTAGATTTAAAACCAGGAATAGCATTAAAGAGTATTACAATTGATAAAAAAATACGAGTTATAGAAGCAACTACTTTATTTTCAGAAAATCCATCAGGAAATATATTTATAAGAAGAAAGTTTGGAAGATTTGGAGAAGTTGCAAGGGAAGTTTATGAATCCTTTGTAAAGGAAGGAAAAGAATACATAGTAGTTAAATACGGTGTAACTTATACATCAAGGGATACAAAGGAAAGTATAATAAGCAAAGCAAAGGATGAACTTTTTAATTTTATAAGGGAAGGCTACGAATCTGAAAAGGACAAGCATATAGAATATTGGAATAACCTTTGGGACAAAATCGATATAGAAATAAAGGGAGATGATGCAGCTCAAAGAGGATTAAGGTTCAATCTTTTCCAATTATCCTCTTCAGCCTACGATGGTGATGATAAAGTTAGCATCGCTGCAAAGGCCCTTCATGGTGAAGGGTATAAAGGACATGTATTTTGGGATACTGAAATATTTATGCTGCCTTTCTTCATATACACTAATCCTAAGGTTGCAAGGGCGCTACTTATGTATAGATATAATACTTTGGATGGTGCAAGAAAAAATGCTGAATTAAATGGTTACAAAGGAGCTCAATTTCCGTGGGAATCTGCCGATGATGGAATTGAGGTTACGCCAAAGTGGGGATTTGACTATGACGGAAATCCTGTAAGAATATGGACAGGAGATGAAGAGTTTCATATAAACGCTGATATTGCATTTGCTATTTGGGAATATTATAGAGCAACAATGGACAAAGATTTTCTTGATAATTATGGTATAGAAATAATTTTAGATACGGCTAAATTTTGGAACAGTAGACTTGAATATAACAAAGAAAAAAATAGATATGAAATAAACAAAGTTATAGGACCTGATGAATTCCACGAGCATGTTAATAACAATGTTTATACAAACTATCTTGCAAGATGGAATATGATAAAAGCGCTTCAGCTTGTTGAAATGTTAAAGATAGAAAATCCAGTTTTACTCAACAAACTATGTAATAAATTGGGATTATCAAATGCTGATTTTGAAGAATGGGAAAAGAAGATAGAGCTTATATACATCCCGATGGCGAAGGATGGAAAGCTTATTGAGCAGTTTGAAGGCTATTTTAACCTTTTGGATATTCCAATTACAGAATATGACGAAAATGGAATGCCAAAGTGGCCAGACCTTAAGGGGTATAAACTTCACGATACACAACTTATAAAACAACCCGATGTTGTTATGCTTATGCTTCTTCTTGGTGATGAGTTTGACTTGGAAAGCAAGAAGATAAACTATGAATACTACGAAAAAAGAACAATGCATAAATCCTCATTAAGTCCATCTATGTATTCGATAATGGGGCTTGTTGTTGGTGATACCCACAATTCATATAAATACTTTATGAAAACAATATATACTGACCTTGAAGATAATCAAGGAAATGCAGCATTAGGGCTTCATGCTGCATCAACAGGAGGCTCATGGCAGAGCGCTGTATTTGGGTTTGGTGGATTGAGCATAGACCATGATGAAATACCAAACATCAATCCATGGACACCAGAAAATTGGGAAGAATTATCGTATAAGATAAATTGGAGAGGATCTATTATCAAAGTCACCGTTAAACAAGATAAAGTAGAGATATTCTCAGATATGGATAATGAAGTAAAGGTTTATGGAAATAAGTATAGCATAAAACAAAATCAATTACTTGAAGTTTCAAGAATCTAAACCTAAATGGTGCTTGCAGAAGGAGGGATATTAATGGAAAAAAATGTAACAATTAAAGATGTTGCTAAAAAAGCCGGTGTTTCTGTAAGCACCGTTTCAAGGGCTTTTAACAATTATAGCGATATTAACCCGGAAACCAGAGAATATATTTTAAAAGTTGCAGAAGAATTAGGGTATAGACCAAATCTTATTGCTAAAAGTTTAAGTTCAAATAAGAACTTTAGAATTGGGATGCTTGTTGAGGATTATGACCAAACTGGTATGCTAAATCCACTTGTATTTCAAATGCTCATGTCCTTTAAAAATGCTGCAGATAGGCAGGGCTTTGAAACAGTCCTTTTATCAACAAGCAGCGATATGCAAAAATCTCAAACATTATCTAAATTATATCAAGAGAAACAAATAGATGGTGCATTTATTATGGGGCTAAAGCTTACCGATGAGTATTATAAGGAATTAAATGAATTTCAGTATCCTTGCGTCCTCTATGATATATATATAAATAATCCAAATGTTGGATGTATAGGAGTAGACAACGTAAAAGGTGCCTTTATGGCAGTTGAGCATCTAATTAAATTAGGTCATAAAAGGATTGCGATGATAAATGGACATAAGGATGCCTTTGTAAGTTTTGAAAGGCTTGATGGTTACTTTTTAGCATTGAATAGATATAATATTCCGATTGATAAAGAACTTATAGTTTACGCAGACTTTTCAGATAGAGGAGGAGAAAGGGCAGCCGAAGAGCTAATTAAAACTCATAAGGACATAACAGCAATTTTTTGCGCAAGTGACCTTATGGCAATAGGGGCAATGAACGCACTTAACAATTTAGGATATTCTGTTCCGGATGATATTTCTATTGTTGGATTTGATGATTTATATCTTGCACAGCTTACCAATCCAAAGCTAACAACAATTAGACAAGACACAGCTATAATAGGAGAATCGGCAGCAAATGTCCTAATTAATATGATATCAGGTCAAAGGATTGGAAGAGTAATAATTCAACCAGAATTAATAATTAGGGAGTCTACAAAGAATATTTAAGTTTACTACCCTTAATGGGTAAAAATAAATAAAAATGTAAAGGGGGATCCACATGAAAAAGTTAATCGCTCTTTTTACAGCTGCTGTAATGGCGGTTGGACTTTTTGCAGGAAGCACATTTAAACCTGCAAAGGTTAATGCTGCAACAAAAAAGGTTATCAGGTTAGGAGTATGGGCCTCATCTCCTGCAGAATCTGAGCTTCTCGACAACCAAATAAAAGAATTTGAAAGACTTTATCCAAACATTAAAATTCAAAAATTAGTTATAACAGGGGATTATAACCAAGTGATGCAAGTAAAAATTGCATCAAGAACAGAACCAGATGTATTCTATCTTGATGTTTATCAAGCACCTGCATACATAGCAAAGAAGGTAATAGCCCCACTTGATAGTTATCTTGACAAGAACGACGTAAAGGATTTTGAACCGTCGCTATTAAAGGGTTTTACAAGTGGTGGAAAGATTTATGGTCTACCAAAGGATTACAATACATTAGTATTGTTCTACAATAAGGATATGTTTAAAGAAGCAGGGATTACAAAGGCTCCAACAACTTGGAAGGAACTTGAAGAAGCTGCAAAGAAGCTTACAAAGAATGGTGTAAAGGGGTTATCATTATCAATAGATGCTGCAAGATTTATTCCATTTATGTTCCAATCAGGTGCTAAGATAAATGATGGAGACAAGCCAGTATTTAATACACCACAAGCTGCCAAGGGATTAGATTTCTATGTTTCATTGTTAAAGAAGGGCTATGCAGCAACTCCAAAGGAACTTGGTGTTGGCTGGAATGGAGATGCCCTTGCACAAAAGAAGGTAGCAATGGTTATAGAAGGTGGATGGATGATTCCATTCATGAAGGATGCAGCACCAAATGTTAACTATGGAATTGCAAGATTACCAAAGGGAGATAAGGAAGGAGATTTGGTATTTACAGTTGCTTATGCGATGAGCGCAAGAACAAAGAATAAGGTAGAAGCTGCTGAAGTTATTAAGTTCTTAACAGGAAGACAGGCACTCTCAATGACTGCTGAAAGCGGTCTTGCTATTCCGTCAAGAATTTCAATGGGTGGTGTTTATACTGCTAAATACCCAGAAAGAAAGCCACTTGTTGACATGGTAAAATACTCACAAGTATATCAATTTGGTATAAAGAGCTCAAAGATTCTTGATGCTCTAAATAAGGCTTGTGAAAAGTTATACTATAAGAAGGTTAAGGATGCAAAGACTGCATTAGATCAGGCTATTAAGGAAGTAAAATAATACAGGGAAGCGGTTTTCCGCTTCCCATTTTTAAAGGAGGTCTTTAAATGAGCCTAGAGGTTAAAACAAATGTAGCACCTTCTAAAACAAAAGTTATGACAATGAAAAGATTAAAAAGAAGGGAAAAAATAGAAGGATGGCTGTTTGTATTGCCATTCGTCATATCGGCGGCTGTGTTTTTTATTGGACCGCTTTTAGTTGCTTTTATGCTCAGCTTTAAAGAGTATTCTTATCTTGATATGGTCAGCATGTTTGAGGCGCCATGGGTGGGTTTATCGAATTATATAAATGCATTTCAAGATTCAACCTTTCTAAGGGCCCTTTTAAACACTAGTTTGTATTCGTTAGGTGTTGTTCCAATACAGCTTTTTATTGCCCTTGTTTTAGCACTCATAGTGGATTTAAACATAAAGGGTAAAACTTTTTTTAGAGTAGCCTATTATATTCCAACTGTTACCTCTACCGTTGCGGTTTCGGTTATGTTCTTATTCATATTTAAAACAGACGGAATATTGAATAAAATTTTGAGTTTTTTCAATTTGCCACCATATAATTGGTTTGGTGACACAAGGCTTGCACTTCCAACTATTATGATGATGGCAATTTGGTCTTCAGTTGGTCTTTATATGGTTATCTTCCTTGCAGGCCTTCAGGATATTCCTATGTCTTTATATGAAGCGGCAAGGATAGATGGTGCAAGTAAAATACAAGAAGTTTTATATATTACAGTTCCTCTTTTAAAGCCTACTATATTTTTTAATTTAGTCGTATCCCTTATAGGAACGTTCCAGGTATTTGATCAAGCTTTTGTTGTATCCAATGGAACAGGAGGACCTCTTGATTCAACTATGACGGTAGTGCTTTATTTATACAAAACGGGTTTTAGAGATTTTCAGATGGGATATGCAAGTGCAATAGCATTTATATTATTTGCAATAATTTTTATTTTAACTCTTATACAAAGAAAGTTCTTCGGCGAGGAAACTGAGTTTTAGGGGTGATTTGATGCAAAAGGGTTTTAAATTGTCCAAGGTATTGTTCTACTTAATTCTTGTAGGGTATGCAGTGATCTGTCTTGGCCCATTTTTATGGAGTTTTATAACCTCCTTTAAACCTACCAGCGAAATCAATAATTTTAACATAGATTTCAAAACGCTTTCAGCGAAAAATTATATTTTTTTATGGAAGGAATTTCCCTTTGCAAGATGGGTATTTAATAGTATATACGTTGCTCTTTTAGTTACTCTTGGGAATATACTATTTAACTCAATGGCGGGTTATGCCCTTGCAAGAATCAATTTCCCGGGAAAGAAGGCTTTGTTTTTAGCAATCCTTGGTATGATGATGGTTCCAGGGCAGGTTGTTATGGTTCCAACATTTATCCTTTTATCCAAACTTGGGTGGGTTAATACTTATAAAGGGCTTACAATACCCTTTTTAACAAGCTTATTTGGAATATTTTTAATGAGGCAGTTTTTTACAACAATACCTAAAGCCATCGAGGAATCTGCTATGATAGATGGACTTAGTCGATTTGGAATATTCTTTAGAATAGTTTTACCTCTTGCAAGACCAGCACTTTCTACACAATTTATTTTAATGTTTACAGGGAATTGGAATAGCTTTCTTTGGCCAAGCCTTTTGGCTCAATCTGAAGAAATGTATACACTCCCAGTTGGGCTTAACTCCTTCTATGGACAATATTATCAATTCTGGGATCAGGTATTAGCAGGTGTTATGATTTTATCAATTCCATCGATATTGATATTCTTAATTTTCCAAAAGAATTTTATAAAGGGTATTGCAACTACAGGATTAAAGGAATGAGGCTGATCGATCAGCCTTTCAGACTGTTGAAAAAGTTGTTTTTTGATAAGCCCCGTGAAGGATTTCCCCGGCATTCGCTCATTTCGCTAAGCAATTCTAAGCTTTTCTTTGTTTTCAAAAGTCCTACCCTCGTGAGCCGACATCCGTGTCGGCCACTCGGCTCTGCACGTCCGTGTGCAGAATTACGGACTTTTGAAAAGTCGAAAAGCAAGAATTGCTAGAGCTCATGAGAGATGCCTTTTTGAAATCCATTCACGGGGCTCTTGCAAAGTCCAAACACCGATGAGAGTTTGTCTACAGTCTGTGAGGCTGATCAATCAGCCTTTTTTATTTTATTTTAATTTAGTATAATATATTGACTTGTGGAATATAATATACTAAAATAAATTTTGAAAATAAAAATATTTGATTATCAAAATAAAGGAGGAAGATAATTTGCCAATTAAAAAAATTACAAAGATTGCTCTGTTTGCATCAATTTTGAGTGTTTTATCCTTTATCTCAATTCCAATAGGAACCGTTCCTATAACCTTACAAACCTTTGGAGTATTTTTAGCAGGTTTATTATTAGGAGCAAAGGAAGGGGCTGTAGCTTGCTTAGTTTACATATTACTTGGTGCTGTAGGACTTCCTGTTTTCGCAGGCGGAAGGGGAGGATTAGAAGTATTAATTGGGCCTACTGGGGGATATTTAATCTCTTTTCCAATAGCGGCCTTTATTTTAGGAAAAGGGGTAAATTTTAAAAACAGGATTTTAGATCTATTAATTGTGATACTTTGCGTATTTTTTATATATGCCATCGGAGTTCCCTATTTAAAGTATGTGACAGGGATGGACTTTGATAAGGCGCTAAAGATAGGGATGATTCCATTTATAATTCCTGATATAATAAAGACAGTAGCAGCATATTTTATATCCGTTGAAGTAAACAAAAGAATAAATATTAGACTTTGAGGTGATTTGATGGATAAGTCCTACAGTGTATTAAATCAACTTCTTGTGGATATTTTTAATGATATCTTGCTGATTGAACAAAACGCCTTAAAAAGCGGTGAGCTTTCAGACCTTTCAATAACTGAAGTTCATGCCATTGAGGCAATAGGGAAAGCTACTGAAAGGACGATGGGGGAGGTTGCACAGGATTTAAAGGTTACAATGGGGACCCTTACAATAATGGTTGATAAATTAGTAAGAAAAGGATACGCAGAAAGGTTTAGATCAGAAGAGGATAGAAGGGTTGTTTTTGTAAGATTAACAAAAAAAGGCGAGCTTGTTTACAAGCTTCATGAAAGGTTCCATCATGAGATGATAAGAAGTATTATCGATGGACTATCGGAAGAGGAAGAAAAGATTCTCATTAGTTCTCTTGAGAAACTCAAGGAGTTTTTTAGAAAAAAATATGACCTAATTTTAAGAAAAGAGTGATGAGATGTGAGAAATGTAAAATTATTATCAACCGGAAGTTATGTTCCTGAAAGCATCTTTGATAATTCATTTTTAAGCTCAATAGTTGAAACTGATGACGAATGGATTACAACAAGAACTGGAATTAAAACAAGGCATATATCAAAGGGTGAGGATACATCGGATTTAGCATATAAAGCAGCAATAGAGGCGATAAAAGGTGCAAAGATAAATCCTGAGGAGATAGAGCTTATAATCGCAGCGACGGTAACGCCAGATAATTTTACGCCTTCGGTATCTTGCATGCTACAGGAAAAGCTAAAAGCCTTACGGGCTGCCTGCTTTGATATAAACGCAGCCTGCAGTGGGTTTTTGTATGCCTTGTCGATTGCAACATCCATGATAAAGGGTGGCAGCGTTAAAAATGCCCTTATAGTTGGGGCAGAGGTTTTATCAAAGGTTGTGGATTGGAAGGATAGAAATACCTGCGTTTTGTTTGGCGATGGTGCAGGAGCAGCATTTTTAGGGCTAAGCCAAGAAAAAGGAATAATCAATCACTTTATTGCCTCTGATGGTTCAAAGGGAAAACTTTTAAAAATACCTGCAATTTCAGTAAATAATCCAATAGTTTCTAAGGAACAACCAAAATCACATATATTTATGGATGGAAGGGAAGTTTTTAAGTTTGCAACTGAGGTTATAGTCGACAGCATAGAAAGGGTGTTAAAGGACAGCAATTTAAGTTTAGATGACATAAAATTAATTATCCCACATCAAGCTAATATAAGGATAATAGAATTTGCAGCAAAGAAATTTAAAGTAAGCTTTGAAAAATTTTATATAAACATACAGCATTATGGCAACACTTCTGCAGCCAGCATTCCAATAGCCCTAGATGAAGTATATAAAAAAGGTCTAGTTCAAAAGGGTGATAAAATAATCCTTGTAGGCTTTGGCGGAGGATTAACTTGGGGTGCGGCCCTTTTAGAAGTTTAATTTAATACCATATATTTTGAAAATAAAAATATTTGAAAATCAAATGAAAGGAGAAGTAATTATGGTATTTGAAAGATTAAGGGAAATAATTTCAGAAAACATGGGAATGGAAAAGGAAGAAATCAGTTTAGAAACAAGCTTTGAGGACTTAGGACTTGATTCATTGGACCTTGTTGAACTTGTTATGAATGTTGAAGATGCATTTGGAATTGAAATTGAAGAAGGACAAAACTTTAATACTGTTAAGGATGTTGTTGACTACATACAAGAAAGAATTTAATTGGGGGAATTGAAATGTTTGAAACAAGAATAACAAAGATGATAGGGACAAAATACCCTATTTTTCAGGGTGGAATGGCTTGGATTGCTGATGCTACCTTAGCATCAGCAGTTTCCAATGCAGGAGGCCTTGGAATAATTGCTGCAGGGAATGCCCCAGCAGAATGGGTTAGGGAGGAAATAAGAAGGGCAAAGGAACTTACAGATAAGCCCTTTGGAGTAAATATAATGCTTTTAAGTCCATATGCTGATGAGGTTGCCAAGATTGTTGCGGAAGAAAAGGTTAAGGTGGTAACAACAGGGGCAGGAAATCCGTCAAAATACATAGAGCTTTGGAAAAAGAATGGGACTATTGTCATTCCCGTTGTTCCTTCAGTTGCCCTTGCAAGAAGGGTTGAAAAATATGGTGCTGATGCTATTATCGCAGAAGGAGGAGAATCTGGAGGACATGTTGGCGAGCTTACAACGATGGCCTTAGTTCCTCAAGTGGTTGATGCAGTCAATATTCCAGTTATAGCAGCAGGAGGAATTGGAGATGGAAGAGGTTTTGCAGCAGCCCTAATGCTTGGTGCTGAAGGTGTTCAGCTAGGAACAAGGTTTTTAGTGGCAAAGGAATGCACTGTCCATGAAAACTATAAAAAGATGGTTTTAAAGGCAAAGGATATCGATACTGTTGTAACCGGAAGATTTACAGGGCATCCTGTAAGGATACTTTTTAATAAACTTGCGAGGGTTATGCTTCAGATGGAAAAGGAAGGCGTTGATATTGAAAAATTTGAGGAAATAGGAAAAGGAAGTCTAAAGCGAGCGGTTAAGGAAGGAGATATTGAAAATGGCTCAGTGATGGCAGGACAGATTGCAGGACTTGTCAAGAAGGAAGAAACATGTAGTGAAATAATAGAGGATTTGGTAAAGGGTGCAGAGGATACTATAAAAAATATGGTTAAAAATTATATCAAGGAGGATTAGTGTGGGTAAGATCGCGTTTGTATTTTCAGGACAGGGTTCCCAATGCGTAGGCATGGGAAGGGAGCTTCATGAAAAGTTCGACGATGTTAAGGAAATTTTTAATTCAGCTAATCTTCATTCAAAAAAAGACATAATAAATCTTTGTTTTAATGGACCTTCTGAGGAGCTTGATAAAACTGAAAATGCTCAGGTATGTATTTTAACGGTAAGCATAGCTTCCCTATTAGCATTAAAAAAGTATGGCATAAAAGCTGATTATGTTGCAGGTTTTAGCCTTGGAGAATATTCAGCCCTTGTTGCTGCAGATGTTTTAAGCTTTGAGGATGCTGTAAAAATAGTTGCGTTAAGAGGTAGCCTCATGCAAAATTCCTTTAAAGAAGGAAATCATGGAATGGCTGCAGTTATAGGACTTGATTTAGATGAAGTAAAGGAAATAGTAGAAAGAGCACAACAGGAAGAATTTTTAAGCATAGCAAATCTAAATTGTCCAAAGCAGACGGTAATTGCAGGGCACATAAGGACACTGGAAGTTGCAAAGGAGCTTGTAGAAAACAAAAAAGGAAAATTTGTAAGGCTTTCGGTAAGTGGAGCTTTTCATACAAAACTTTTGACGGAAGCGTCAAACATTTTTTATGAGAATATTAAAGGGTTTGAGTTTAAAAATCCTTCAATTCCTATAATTGCTAATGAAACTGCAAAGCCCCTCGATGGAAATATAAGAGAATCCTTGAAACTTCAGATGATAAGTCCTGTCCTTTGGGAGGATAGCATAAGATATTTAATAGACCTTGGTGTCGATACATTTATAGAGTTAGGACCTGGAAAGGTTTTAACAGGATTCATCAAAAAGATTGATAGAAAGGTAAAAACTTTAAACGTTGAGGATATAGAATCCCTTGAAAAAACTTTAAAGGAATTGGGAGTGGTTGAATGTTAAAGGGAAAGGTTGCATTAATTACAGGAGCTGCAAAGGGGATAGGAAGGGCAATTGCAGAAAAGTTTGCAAAAGAAGGTGCAAATTTGGTTATAAATTATAGGACTTCTCAAGATAATTTAAAGGAACTTGAGGAAAAGCTAATGGGCTATGGTTCAGAGGTTTTATTAGTCCAAGGCGATGTTAAAAACTATGGTGATGCAGAAAATATAGTAAAGGCTGCTATTGAAAAATTCGGAAAGATAGACATTTTAGTTAACAATGCAGGAATTACAAGGGATAACCTTCTAATGCGCATGAGCCTTGAGGATTTTGATGAGGTTTTAGATGTTAATCTTAAGGGTGCCTTTAATGTTATAAAGGCAGGATTGCCTTTTTTAATAAAGCAAAAAAGCGGAAGAATAATAAACATATCATCGGTAATAGGCATTATAGGGAATGCAGGACAGGCAAACTATGCTGCATCAAAGGCAGGCCTTATAGGTCTTACAAAGTCTGTTGCAAAGGAAATAGCATCAAGGAATATAACTGTTAATGCAATTGCACCTGGGTATATAGTTACCGATATGACTGGAAAGCTTCCAGAAAAGATAAAGGAAAAGATGATGGAATTAATTCCTTTAAAAAGACTTGGAAATCCCGAGGATGTTGCGAATCTTGCAGCATTCTTAGCCTCAGATATGGCTTCATATATAACAGGTCAGGTCATAAACGTTGATGGTGGCATGGTAATGTAAGGAGTGAGTGAGATGAAAAGAAGAGTTGTTGTTACAGGACTTGGAGCGATAACGCCTATAGGGAAGGATGCTAAGTCCTTCTTTAAAGGAGTTAGGGAAGGAAGGCTTGGAATTGACTATATAAGAAGCTTTGATACAGAGAATTTTAAAGTGAAGGTTGCAGCAGAGGTTAAGGATTTTGATCCTAACAATTATATGGATAAAAAAGAAGCAAAGAGGATGGATAGATTCTGTCAATTTGCAGTAGCATCATCCATCGAAGCTGTTAAGGACTCAGGACTTGATGTAGAAGAAATAGATAAAAATAAATTTGGAGTTGTGATAGGATCTGGAATTGGTGGACTTTTAACCATCGAAAAGGAGCATAGGAATCTTTTGGAGAAGGGACCTAACAAGGTAGGACCGCTATTTATTCCTATGGCAATAGTAAATCTTGCAGCGGGAAACGTTGCTATTAAATTTGGTGCAAAGGGAATTTGTTCATCGGTTGTTACTGCCTGTGCCTCTGGAACTAATGCAATAGGTGAAGCCTTTAGATATATTCAGATGGGCTATCTAGATGTTGCAATAGCAGGAGGTGCTGAGGCACCTATAACTCCCCTTGCCCTTGCGGGATTTACAAACCTTACAGCCCTTACTAATTCAAACGACCCTAAAAGGGCAAGTATCCCCTTTGACCTTGAAAGAAGTGGATTTGTTATGGGGGAAGGGGCAGGGATTTTAATTTTAGAAGAATATGGGCATGCTATAAAAAGAGGAGCAAAGATATACGCCGAAGTTGTAGGATATGGATTTACCTGCGATGCATATCACATGACGGCACCGGATGAGGAAGCAGAAGGAGCCTCAAGGGCGATGGAGATGGCCCTTTTAGATGCCAATATAGAAAAAGAAAAAATATCATATATAAATGCCCATGGAACAAGCACACCTTTAAACGACAAACTTGAAACCCTTGCTATAAAGAAGGTCTTTGGTGATTATGCAAAGAATATCCCAATAAGCTCAACAAAATCCATGACGGGACATCTTTTAGGTGCTGCAGGGTCTATCGAGGCAATCGTTTGTGTTAAGGCTATAGAGGAGGGCTTTATTCCTCCAACTATTGGATATGAAAAGAGGGATCCAGAGTGCGACCTTGATTATGTTCCAAATGAAGGAAGAAGGGGAGAGGTAAACTATGCCCTTTCAAATAGCTTTGGATTTGGAGGTCATAATGCCTGCCTTATATTCAAAAAGATATAGTTTGGGGTGATTTAATTGGACATTAAGGCTATTCAGGAAATAATAAAGGCAATGGATAATTCAAGTCTTACTTTTATTGAGATAATAAGCAATGATATTACTATCAGAATGAAAAAGGAAGGCTATGAAGTCAAAGAGGTTGTAAAGGAAGTTAAAAAAGAAATGACACCTCAAGAGGAAAAACTTGAGGATAAAGAAGCGAAAGTAAAGGAAGAAAACCTACATGTCATAAAAGCCCCATTAGTAGGAACCTTCTACAGATCCCCAGGTCCTAATTTAAAGCCCTTTGTTGAAGTGGGAACAAAGGTAAAAAAGGGAGATACCTTATGCATAATTGAGGCTATGAAGATAATGAATGAAATCCAAAGCGATGTGGATGGCGAAATCGTAGAGATACTAATAGAGAATGAAACGATGGTGGAATACGGACAAGAACTATTTAAAATCAGGGTGTAGGTGATGATTATGCATATAGAAGATATTATGAATATTATCCCCCATAGATATCCTTTTTTGCTTATAGATAGGATAGAGGAAGTTACTCCTGGTGAAAGGGCTGTGGGGACAAAATGTGTTAGCATTAATGAGCCATTTTTTCAAGGTCATTTCCCAGGAAAACCGGTTATGCCTGGAGTTTTAATAATTGAAGCTCTGGCACAGGTTGGTGCAGTTGCAATCCTTTCTTTAGATGAATTTAAAGGTAAGGTTGCCTACTTTGCCGGTATAGATAAAGCAAAATTTAGAAGAAAGGTTATTCCCGGCGATGTGTTAAGGCTTGAGGTTGAGATAATAAAAAGAAGGGGACCTATGGGAATTGGAAAGGCGATAGCTTATGTTGGCGATAAAAAGGCCTGTGAAGCGGAGCTTTCCTTTGTAATTGGGCTTGAGGAGTGATGCTATGTTTAAAAAGATTTTAATAGCAAACAGAGGAGAAATAGCTGTTCGAATAATAAGAGCCTGCAGGGAAATGGGAATTAAGACTGTTGCTGTTTATTCAGAGATAGATAAGGATGCTCTGCATGTTCAAATGGCGGATGAGGCTGTTTGTATAGGACCTGCAAGGGCAAAGGATAGTTATTTAAACATGGAAAATATAATAAGTGCAACAGTCCTTACAAAGGCTGAAGCCATCCATCCTGGATTTGGCTTTTTATCTGAAAATAGCAAGTTTGCAAAGCTTTGTGAGGACTGCAATATAACCTTTATAGGTCCTTCCCCTGAATCAATTGACATGATGGGGGATAAGGCAAAGGCAAGGGAGATAATGATAAAGGCTAATGTTCCTGTAGTCCCCGGTTCTGAAGGTAAAATTAAAAATTTAGAAGAGGCAATTGAAATTGCAAGGAAAATTGGCTTTCCTGTTATGGTTAAAGCTGCTGCAGGCGGCGGTGGAAGAGGCATTAGAATTGTAAGGGATGAAGAAGAGCTTAAAAAGGCATTTGATATGGCAAAGAATGAGGCAAAAAATGCCTTTGGTGATGATTCTATGTATATTGAAAAATTCATCGAAAATCCTAAACACATAGAATTTCAAATACTTGCCGACTCTTATGGGAATATAGTTCATCTCGGTGAAAGGGACTGTTCAATGCAAAGAAGAAACCAAAAGATTATAGAAGAAGCTCCATCGGTTGTGTTAGATGAAAAATTAAGAAGAAGGATGGGGGAGGTTGCAGTAAAGGCTGCAAAGGCGGTTAACTACAAAAACGCAGGAACGATTGAGTTTTTATTAGATAGACATGGTAATTTTTATTTTATAGAAATGAATGCAAGAATTCAGGTAGAACATCCAATAACCGAGATGATAACCGGTATAGACCTTATAAAGGAACAGATTAAAATTGCAGCTGGAGAAAAGTTAAATATAAAACAGGATGATGTTATGCTAAAGGGACATGCAATTGAATGCAGAATAAATGCTGAGGACGTTCAAAATGGCTTTAGACCTTCCCCAGGAAGGATAGACTTTTTGCATTTCCCGGGAGGACTTGGAATAAGGATAGATAGCGCAATTTATCAAGGCTATAGCATTCCACCAACCTATGATTCCATGATTGCTAAACTAATAGCCCATGGAAGGGATAGAAACGAGGCTATAGAGAGGATGAAAAGGGCCCTTGAGGAATTTGTTATAGAAGGGATTAAAACTAATATTGACCTTCATTATGAACTTCTAAATCAAAGGGAATTCATAGAAGGAATTTATGATACAGGATATTTAGCAAGATTTTTACACCTAAAATAGGGTGGTGATTAGATGATAAATCTTTTTAAAAAAAGACAATATGTAACGGTTCCTCAAAAAGTGGATAAAAAAGAGGAAAGGGAAGAAAAAGAGGTTAAGGTAAATATTCCCGACGGCCTTTTTACAAAATGCGATGACTGTGGAAAGATAGTTTTAAAGGAAGATATAGAAAAAAATCTTATGAAATGCCCCAACTGCAATAAATATTTTAGAATGACGGCATGGCAGAGGATAAAGTTGATTATAGATGAAGGAACATTTTTGGAATATGATAAGGATCTTTCAACTCTAAATCCCCTTTCTTATCCGGATTACGAAGGAAAAATAAAAAAATTAATAGATGAAACAGGACTTAAAGAAGCAGTTGTAACAGGAGAAGGAAAAATTAAAGGAACTGATTGTGTAATTGCAGTAATGGACAGCCGTTTTTTAATGGGCAGTATGGGCTCGGTTGTAGGTGAAAAAATAACAAGGGCAGTTGAAAGGGCAACGGAAAAAAGGCTGCCTGTTATAATATTTACAGCATCAGGAGGAGCCAGGATGCAGGAGGGTATATTTTCCCTTATGCAAATGGCAAAGACAAGTGCAGCATTAAAAAGGCATTCTGATTTAGGCTTTTTATATGTTTCCGTTTTAACTGACCCAACTACAGGAGGAGTTACCGCAAGCTTTGCAATGCTTGGGGATATCATAATATCTGAACCAAATGCATTAATCGGCTTTGCAGGACCAAGGGTTATAGAGCAGACAATAAAACAAAAGCTTCCGGAAGGCTTTCAAAGGGCAGAGTTCTTGTTAGAGCACGGATTTGTAGATCTAATAGTTGAAAGGGAAAATCTTAAAGAAACCCTCTACCAAATCCTTTTAATCCATAGGGGGTGATAGTTTGAATATTTTTGAAATCGAAAAGGCTTCTGAGGAGCTTAAGAAAAAGATAAAGGAATTAAAGGAGTTTTCTAAACTTCAAAATATAGATTTAAGCAGCGAAATTGAAATTTTAGAGAACAAATTAAAGGAACTTCAAAGGGATTCTTTTAAGAATATAACCCCTTGGGATAAGGTTTTACTTGCAAGGAAGATAGAAAGGCCAACTTCATTAGACCTTATCAAAAGGATATTTGATAATTTTATAGAGCTTCATGGTGATAGGTTATATAAAGACGATGCTGCAATCTTAGGAGGTATTGCCCTTTTAGAAGGAAAACCTGTTACGGTAATTGGACAGCAGAAGGGCAAAAATACTGAGGAAAATATAAAAAGGAATTTTGGTATGCCCCATCCTGAAGGTTATAGAAAGGCTCTAAGGCTTATGAAGCAGGCGGAAAAGTTTAAAAGACCAGTTATTTGTTTTATTGATACACCTGGTGCCTTTTGTGGAATCGGATCAGAGGAGCGCGGTCAAGGAGAGGCAATAGCAAGGAATTTATTTGAAATGTCTAATTTGAAAACACCGATAATTTCTATTGTAATAGGTGAAGGAGGGAGTGGTGGCGCCCTTGCCCTTGCAGTAGGAGATAGGGTTTGGATGTTGGAGCATGCTATTTATTCCATTTTATCTCCCGAGGGTTTTGCAAGTATTCTATGGAAGGACGCTTCAAAGGCCAAAGAGGCAGCTTCTTTGATGAAATTGACGGCACAGGACCTTTTAGATTTTGGAATAATAGATAGGATAATTAAAGAGCCTATAGGTGGTGCCCATAGGGATGTTGATGAAACTGCAAAATCAATAAAACAAAGCCTTGTAGATGAATTAGAATTATTAAGGAATCTAGATATAGAAACTTTGCTCAATAGTAGATACGAAAAATTTAGAAGAATGGGCAAATTTCTAGAGTGATGGTGAAGTTCTGATGATTAAAAATGAGTATAAAGTCTTTGGAAGGGTTGATTTTGACTTTGAAAAGTTTTTTTCGAATTTAAACACAGATGTTTTAGGAAGAAAAATACTTTTTTTTGAATCTGTTACCTCAACAAATGATATTGCAAGGGAATATGCCGAAAATGGAGAATGGGGACTTTGTATATTAGCTGAAGAACAAACAAAGGGCAGAGGAACTCATGGAAGAAGCTGGTTTACCTATAAGGGGAAATCTATAGCCCTATCGATACTTCTCCATCCCGATTGGATAAAGGATACGTCTTTATTAAGCATTGCTGCAGCAAAAGCTGTGATTAGAACAATAGAAAAATATAACCTTAATGCCACTTTAAAATTCCCAAATGATGTTTACTTAAATGAGAAAAAGGTATGCGGAATATTAACGGAAATATTTTATTCCTCAGAAAAAGTTAAATATGCCATATTAGGCATAGGAATAAACATAAATCAAGAGGAATTTGAAGATGAACTAAAAGATATTGCAATATCCATAAAACAGGTCTTAGGATATGAAATATCCAGAGAGGAATTTCTAGCGATATTATTAGAGTGCCTGCCACTTGACATTTTGACTTTTTGACATTTCTAAAATATGGATTTATTTATATAGGCTTAAGTTTAGTAAGGGGTGGTGTTAATATTAGATGCCATCCCTTACTAATTCTTATGATATTTTAATAAATGATAAAAGATAAATTAGCTGTTTTATATCCATTATGTTTTACACCTAGAAAATATGTTAATATATTAATAGGAAAAATTTACAAAGGATAGGGGGAAAGGTATGGGGAAAACTTTGTATATCAATGGGGTTATAAGGACGATGGATGATAAAAACAGTGTGTATGATTCGATGTTTGTAAGGGATGGCAGGATTGAGGATTTGGGGGATTATGATAGTTTAAAAGAAAAATATTATGACGCTGAAATTGTCGATCTTCAGGGAAGGCTTGTTTTACCTGGATTTACAGAAAGCCATATTCATGTGATAGAAGCTGCAAGGAGTATAGTTGACTTAAATTTAAAGGGAATAGAAACCTTTGAAGAGTTTAAAAATGTATTAATAAGCTTTAGCAAATCAAAGGACACTGAATGGGTAATAGGTTCTGGATGGGATGAGGGAATATTTGGAGGTAGAATGCCTAACAGATACGATATAGATAGAGTTATAAATGATAAGCCTGTTTGCCTTGTAAGGCAGGACGGACATTCTATGGTTTTAAACTCTAAAGCTTTAAAATTATTAGGATTAAATGAGGACGAAAATATTAGAATTTCTAAAAATGCTATAAAGGATGATGAGGGATTAACGGGGCTTTTTTATGAAGAATGGGTTTTTGAAATATTAGGGCTTGTTATGGAAAGGATAGATGAGAGCTACTTTGAAAATGCACTAATGGTGCTTCAAAGGGAGCTTTTAAAAAGTGGAATTACAATGGTTAACGATATTATGACGCAATATCCAAGGATTTTTAAAATTTACAAAAGGCTTCAAGAGGAAGGAAAATTAAAAATTAGGATGGCCTGTGGAGGCTTAGGCAAAAGCAAAGAACTTGAAAAGTTTTTAGAACTTGAAGATGGGATGAAAATAAAAAAGGCCCCTGTAAATATTTTTTAGATGGAAGTTTTGGCTCTAAAACAGCTTTACTAATAGAAGGCTATGAAGATGAACCAGATAATAAAGGAGTTCAGACGCTAAGGGATGATGAGCTTGAAGATATTATTGAATTCTCATTAAAAAACACTTTTCCTATAGCTCTTCATGCAATCGGAGATCTTGCAATTAAAAAGTTTTTGGATATATATGAAAGGCTTTATAAGATATATCCAAATAAAAATGTAAGAAATAGGGTTGAACATATTCAAATAATAAGGGATGAAGATATTGAAAGATTTAAAAATTTAAACCTCATAGCTTCATTCCAGCCTATTTTTACTTTAGAAAAGGAATTAACTTTAAAGAGGGTAGGAGAGAGAAGAATAAAGGATACATATAGGTTTAGAACATTTTTGGAAAAGGGAATCAAGGTAATATTCAATAGCGATACGCCCTTTGGAGCAGCAACATTGAAAAATAAAGAAGGGAAAGATTTTAATGGATTCGAACCGCTTCTTGGAATACATTGTGCTGTAAATGATATTAACTTAAACAAAGGGGAAAATGTAACAGTAAAACAAGCTGTAGAATGTTACACTAAAAATGCAGCATATGCAAATTATATGGAAAATATTTATGGAACCTTGGAAAGGGGCAAATATGCGGATTTTGTTGTTCTAGAGGAGGACATTTTCAATATAAATACTGAACAAATTAAGGATGTGGAAATATTTATGACGGTTATCGACGGTGAAGTGGGTTATATAAAGTAATAGGGGGGATTACATGATAGATTCTTTTTATTTTTTATGGACATATCTTAAAAGGATTAAAATTTATGCATTTACATATTTTTTCCTCTCGGTATTACATAAAATTACTATAATTTTTATTCCTATGATTACAAAAAACTTAATAGATGAAGCTGTAAAAGGGAATAATTTAGAACAACTTATGAATAACGCTCTTTATTTTTTGGTAGCTACACTTTTATTTATTTTATTTTTAAGTTTAAAATACTATTTTCAAAATTTTATTGAAATTAATGTTATTAACAGTTTAAAACAGGATATGATAAAGAAGATTAATAACATAGAATATGGAGAATTATTAAAAAAGGACTTAGGTTATTTTACACAAAGAATCAATAAAGATATTGATAAAATAAAAAATTTAATTATTTCAGATTACTCAACTTTTATTATTAACTTATTCTATGTTTCAACAGTTATATTAATCATGATTAAGTTGAATATATTTCTTACATTGGTTTTACTTTTATTAATACCTATTTTTATATTATTTACAAAGATTTTTATTCCAAAATTAAATGAGCTTAATAGCGAAATTATGAAAAAGAATGAAGAGATAGATAGTATAGTAGAAGAAGCTTATAATGGAATTTTAACATTAAGAGCACATAATTCAATATTTTATATTGAAAAAAAGATAAAAAAAGTAATAGAGAATATTTTTGGATTATATAATAAAGAGATTAAGCTTAATATTATTTATGAATTTGTGATAGTAACAGGAACCATGAATTTAGCTTCACTTTTAATTTACTGCATTGGAGGTTATTTGGTTTATAGAAGGGTAATAACAGCAGGAACTTTAGTGGCATTTTCCTTATATTTTTCACGTTTATGGGACCTCATTGAATTTTTTATGGAATTTCCTAAAAAATTAAGATTATCATTACTTTCATTAGAAAGAATTAAGAGTTTATTTGATATTGATGAAGAAAATAAGGGATCAATTTTTAAACTTGATGACTTTAAATCTCTAAAATTAAAAGATGTAGATTTTTATTATGATGATAAACAAATAATCAAAGGCTTAAACTTTATTATAAATAAGGGAGATAAAATTGGTATAAAGGGAAGAAATGGAATAGGAAAATCGACTTTGAGTTATTTGATTATTAAATTAATTAATCCTATATCTGGCACTATTTATTATAATGATATAAACTATCAGTTAATTGATCCATCTGGCTTAAGAGAAAAAATTATTCTAATTCCTTCTGAAGCCTACATCTTTAATACAACAATAATTGAAAATATTAATTTGAACTCAGAATCAGATATTAAAAAAGAGATTAAAGAAGATTTGTTGGCATTAATCAATAACAATAATGTTATTTTAGAAGAAGGGGTTAGTAATAAAGGACAAAGTTTATCTGGTGGCGAGAAGAAAATAGTTCAGCTTGCAAGGGGATTATCTAAAAATGCTGATATTTACATTTTAGATGAACCTTTAAATTTTATTGATATAAAGTATAAGAAAAAGGTTATAAACTTTTTAGACTCATATCTTAAGGACAAGACCTTTATAATTATATCTCATGATGAAGATATTTTTGAAATTTGTGATAAGGTTTATAGACTAGAAGACGGGGTTTTACTATTAGAGAATATGTAAAAAGAAAAGTAATAATTACCTTCCTTTAGGGAAAATTAAATATAGAAAAATTATGAAGGAAGGTGTTTGGATGAAAAGAATTATTGCAATTTTTTTAATCGCAATAAACGTAATGTTTTTTAATGCAGCAAATGTTTTTGCAGAACCTAATCAATCTAAAGCAACCCAAGAGTGCAATGTTAACGTTAGAACCTTCCATTATGAAAAAATTACGGATCTTATTAAGTCTAACTTGGATGTTCCAAATTTAACGGGGCTAAAGAATTTGCGCATTCAGTCGAGAATAAACAAAATGTTTGTTAAAGACATATTTGCCTTTAGCAGGAGAATAGAAAAGCTTGCAATGCAAGCTAAAAAGGACGGAGTTTTAAGAAATCCTTATGAAGCATATACAAGGTTTAAGGTCGCTTATAACTGCAACTGCATATTAAGCATTCCTGTTACATTCTACGAATATACAGGTGGAGCCCATGGAAATACTACATTAAAACCATATAACATAAACCTAAAAACAGGGAAAATCATTGGATACAAAGATATATTTAAAAAAGGCTTTGATTATAAGACTATTATAATAAATGAAATCCAAAGGCAGATAAAGGAGAACAAAAACGATATTCCTTACTTTGATGATGCTCTTGAAACTGTTTCACAGTTTACTGATAAACAGTCCTTTTATATCACAAAGGATGGAATAGTAGTAATTTATGGCCTCTATGAGCTTGCACCATATGTTTCTGGAATACAAGAGTTTAAGATTCCTTTTACCTTGTTTGGTGATGGAATAAATACTGAGATAATTAAAGAATGTAAATAAAAACAAGACGGCTTTTCAAGACTTATGTTGGGCTATGTAGCCCAACATTCAGATTAAAAACAAACCTTCTTTGATGTTTATACATTGCAAGAGTCCCGTGATAGGATTTCAAAAAGGCATCTCTCATAAGCTTTAGCAATTCTTGCTTTTTGACTTTTAAAAAGTCCGTAATTCTGCACACGGACGTGCAGAGCCGAGTGGCCGACACGGATATCGTCTCACGAGGGTAGGACTTTTGAAAACAAAGAAAAGCTTAGAATTGCTTAGCGAAATGAGCGAATGCCAGGGAAATCCTTCACGGGGCTTATAAAAAAATAACCATTTCAACAGTCTGTGTTGGGCTATATAGCCCAACATTTTTTATATTCTAAATAAATTTTTTTATAACTCCACAGGCGATTCTTTTACCTGAATTTCCAGCAGGCTGACTTCTATAATCATCAGGATTTTCGTGTATTATTACTGATTTTCCAATTATGTCTCTTACTTTAAACTTATTTGTGTAGAAAACCATAAAGGCTTTACCATCGTTGGAAAAAAGAACTGGAAAGTCTCCGGCATGATTTCCATGGGGCTGATTAGTAGGATTATAATGCCCACCGGCTGTCATAAAGGAGTCTGCATCTTCAGAACAATTCCCAAATTCGTGGATATGAAAACCATGGGGCCCTATAGGACTTACATTGTTTGGGTCACTTTTATAATTTGGTAGCCCTTCTACATTAACATATACTAAAACTCCATCGTCTGTTTGATAGAAAATCACTAAGCCTTTTATACTTGGATAAATCCGGCTTCCTTTTATTTTTGCATAGGCAACATCATAAATCATTGAAGAGAAAAAGTTTAAATAGTTCATCATATCTTTCACCATTAAAAATTCATCAATTTTAATATATGCAATTAAGACTAAAGCGTGAGTGTAAATTTTAAAGAATTCTTTACAAATTTTTCCTTGGTGTTATAATTTAACTTAGATATTGCAAAAGGTGGGGTGAGGGCGTGATAAAAAACATCGTTTTTGATCTTGGAAATGTCTTGATTAGATTTGAACCAAAAAAGTATTTATTAAACTTTTGCGAAGGGGATGTTTTAGAAAGGGTTTACAAAGTTATTTTTGAAAGTCAAGAATGGAGGATGCTGGATAGAGGCACAATTACAGAGGAAGAAGCCATTGAAAGGTTTTGTAGGGTTTCAGATGAGGATTCACATATAATAAAAAAGGCAATGGCAAATTGGCATGATATTTTAGTCCCAATCGATGAGACGGTTAAAATACTAAAAAAATTAAAGGAAAAAGGATTCAAACTTTTCGTCCTCTCTAACTATCACAAAAAGGCCTTTGAATGGACAATAAAGAAAAATGATTTTTTTAGGTTATTTGATGGGATGGTTATATCCTGTGATATTAACTTTGTAAAACCCGAAAGGCAGATTTACGAACATCTATTAAATAAGTTTAATCTAAATCCAAGGGAAACCTTATTTATAGATGATCTTGATGAGAATTTAGAAGGGGCTAAAATACTTGGAATTAACACAATAAAATTTAAGGATGCCAATCGGCTTCTTGAGGAGCTTAATAATTTCAATATAAATTTAGATTAAAGTAAAGGATTTAGGAGGATTATATGCTCAAAAGGTTTGCAAAATATTATAAGCCTCATTTGGCCTTGTTTATTTTTGATATTTCCTGCGCGTTATTTGTTACTATAACAGATTTAATATATCCTCTTTTGACGAGAAGGCTTATTAACATAATTATTCCAACTAAAAACATGATTATGATTTTAAAATTTAGCCTACTGCTTTTCTTAATTTACTCCTTTAAAATGCTAATGGAATACTTCGTAGGATATTACGGCCATGTTCTTGGGGTTAGAATAGAATACGACATGAGAAAGGAAATATTTTCGCATATTCAGAAATTATCCTTTAGCTACTTTGATAACACAAAAACAGGGCAAATAATGTCAAGGATTGTTAACGATTTAAGGGAGATTTCAGAGCTTGCACATCATGGCCCGGAGGATATTTTCCTCTCTGTCATTCTATTAATTGGAACGTTTTTTGTCCTTCTAAATATCAATGTTAAGTTAACATTGGTATCCTTCACGATTATTCCATTTATGATCTACTTTATGATAAAGTTTAATAACAAATTCGAGAGCGTTTTTATGGAACAAAGAAGAATTATTGCGGATATAAACAGCAGAATAGAGGACAGCATCTCTGGAATTAGGGTGGTTAAATCCTTTACAAACGAGGAATATGAAATTAAAAAGTTTGATGAGGGTAATTTAAGGTTTAAAAATCAGAGGACTAAAGCAGTAAGATATATAGGCATATTTGATTCAGTTAACAACTATTTTGCAAATATTGCCGTCCTAATAACTTTGACCTTTGGAGGGCTTATGGTTTCTAAAGGTGAAATAAACGTAGGTGATTTAGTGGCGTTTATGCTCTATATTGGCCAGTTTTTAAGACCTCTTACAATAATACTAAGATTTACTGAAGATTTTCAAAATGGGATGTCAGGCTTTAAAAGGTTTATTGAAATAATAGATATGAAACCTGATATTGAGGACAAAGAGGGTGCAATTGAATTAGAAAAGGTAAAAGGGGATATTGAATTTATAGATGTTAAGTTTAGCTACGATGATAAAAGGACAGTTTTATCAAATATAAATTTTAAAATCAAAAGCGGTGAAACCGTTGCAATCGTAGGACCTTCAGGTTCAGGTAAAACTACTCTTTGTAATTTAATTCCAAGATTTTATGAAATCGATGAAGGAAGGATAACTATAGATGGAATAGATATAAAGTATATAGCATTAAAATCTTTAAGGAGAAATATTGGAATTGTTCAGCAGGATGTTTTCTTATTTGCAGGAACTATAAGGGAAAATATAGCCTATGGAAAACTCGATGCAACCTTTGAGGAAATTGTTGAAGCTGCAAAGGCTGCCAATGCCCACGATTTTATAATGCAGCTTCCAAATGGTTATGATACATATATTGGAGAAAGGGGAGTTAAACTTTCTGGTGGGCAAAAACAGAGAATTTCAATAGCAAGGATGTTCCTTAAAAATCCACCAATTCTAATCTTAGATGAGGCAACTTCTTCCCTTGATAATGAAAGCGAGGCTATCATTCAAAAGTCCATAGAGGATCTTGCTAAAAATAGGACAACATTAATTATAGCCCATAGATTAGCTACAGTTAAAAATGCAGATAGAATAATAGTCCTAACCGAGAATGGTATAGAAGAGGAAGGAAGCCATCATGAACTTTTAAGAAAAAAAGGAAAATATTATAGTCTTTATGTAAATCAGTTTGATATTGCATAAAATTTTTAAAATCCCCTGTTTTTATAGGGGATTTTGTTGTATAATAATTATGTGTTCAAACGATTGCATAAAGCTATTTATTAATTATTAAGTAATTTTTAAGGAGGCAATTTATGGGGTTAGATAGTGCTTTAATAAAAGTTTTACATGAGCTGAAACTTAAAATAAAACATGGGGAAGGGATGGATTATAGAATACCAGCCCTTTGGGATACATTTTCATATTCCGGAGAAGAAAAAAAGCAAAATGAAGACGGAACAATAACAGTAAACCCATATAGATTCTTTGCAGAATGTATTGAAAAGAATTTTCTGCCTTTAATGAAGGATAACAATAATTACAGTTTGCCTTTGTCAAAAATAAAAAAGGAAGGACATGAAAAGGGATACATAGGAGGAGATTGGATTAAAAAAAGCAATGTATATGGCATGCAGATAAGAACGTCTTCGGCTTGGGACCATGATGGTGATAGAAGTCTTGAGGTTAAAAACAAATTTGGGCTTAACGATACAGGAACATTTATAAAAACAATAGCTTTATTACCCCTAATAAAGAGAATGGGATTTAAGGCAATATATATGCTTCCTATTACAAAAAACAGCACAAAATATGCTAAGGGTGAAATGGGGTCCCCCTATGCTATAAAAAACTTTTTTGAAATAGATCCTGTTCTTAAGGATAATATGTTAAACACAACAACTGTTGATGATGAATTTAAGGCCTTTGTTGAAGCATGCCATATATTTGGAATTAGAACTATGATAGATATTATTCCAAGAACTTCGGCGAGGGATTCAGATCTTATATTAGAACATCCAGATTGGTTTTATTGGATAAGAAAAAAAGATTTAGATAAGTATCATCCACCTAAAATAGAAGGCTTTGAACCTTTTACAAAGGCTGAAAAGGATAATATTGAAAAAATTTATGCTGCCAAGGAGGTTAAGGAGCACCTTAAATTATTTGTTCCGTCGCCAGATAAATTAGATCCTGCAAAATGGGAAAGCATAAAGGAAAGATGTAAAGAAAATAAAAATATCGACTTTTTCCAATTAATTGAAGAGGAATTTGGAATAACGACAGCACCTGCCTTTTCAGATTGTATTAATGACCCGCAGCCTCCCTGGAGCGATGTTACTTACTTAAGGCTTTATCTTGATAACCCAATAAAATCGGCAAAATTTGTTGGAAAAGATCAGCCGCCATATATTTTGTTTGATATCATAAGGGGAAATGTGTTTAAGGGGAAAATTAAGAATATTGAGCTTTGGGAAAAAATTTCTGACATTATTCCCCACTACCAAAGAAATTTTGGCATCGATGGTGCAAGAATAGATATGGGTCATGCCCTTCCATCGGAACTTGAGAAGATGATCATAGAAAAACCAAGGCAATTTGATAAGGATTTTTGCTTTATTGCTGAAGAATTAAATAATAAAGCTGACAAAAAGGCTAAAAAAGCCGGATATAATATGGTTATAGGAGAATACTGGTGGACTGAACCTAGAATAGAGGAAGGCCATTTTAAGAGGATGATTTATGATGTTGCAAAGCTTAAAGTTCCTGTTTTTGCTGCATCAGAAATGCCAGACACTCCAAGGGCAGCATCGAGAAAAGGCGGAAGGGATTTTTCAAAGCTATCAGTTGTTTTAAATAACTTCTTACCAAATGCTGTTCCTTTTGTTACATCAGGTATGGAAATATTTGAAGTTCAGCCAATGAACTTAGGATTAGATCCTCAGCCTGATGGGAGATATGTGCTGCCTAAGGAGGATCCTTTCTATGGCAAGCTAGCCTTTTTCGATAAATATGCCCTTCACTGGACAAACGAAGGTAAGGAAGAAATGATAGATTTAATTGAAGGGGTAAATAAAATAAGGGAAAAATATTTAAAATATTTAAAGGTAGAAAACTTTATAAAGATAAATTCTGGAGATGATTCTACAATAGTTTTAGCATATAAATTAGATGGTAAAAATGAAAAACTCTTATTAATAGCTGCAAATGGGGATTTTGATAGGGATGTTAATCTAAAGGTAAGGTTGTCCAATATTGAGAAAAAAATTGGAGAAAAATTTAAAGATGCAAAATTGATATTATCGATAAAAGATGATGATAATGCCTATATTAAAAATAACAATTTAGAAATTTCCCTTCCAAAGGGTGATGTAAAGGTAATAATTATAAGATAGACTATAAAATATGCTCCCCTAATGGGGAGCATACAGACTGTTGAAAAAGTTATATTTTGATAAGCCCCGTGAAGGATTTCCCTGGCATTCGCTCATTTCGCTAAGCAATTCTAAGCTTTTCTTTGTTTTCAAAAGTCTTACCCTCGTGAGCCGACATCCGTGTCGGCCACTCGGCTCTGCACGTCCGTGTGCAGAATTACGGACTTTTGAAAAGTCGAAAAGCAAGAATTGCTAGAGCTCATGAGAGATGCCTTTTTGAAATCCATTCACGGGGCTCTTGCAAAGTCTAAACACAAATGAGAGTTTGTCTACAATCTGTATGCTCCCCTAATGGGGAGCATAAAATTTTGAGGAAAACACAATTTCACATTATAATTTCAACATAATGTTCAATTCCGTCATCTACAAGAGGGACTTCTTTATAATCAAGGGCATTTCCATCTAATGTAACTGTAGTAATCCCCTTGCTTTTCCCATCGGGATTCTTAACTGTGATATTGTAGATGGTATTGATAAATTTATATCTTATTTTGTATTCCTTCCATGATTTTGGGATGCATGGATCGATTATAAGCTTATTCCCTATCTTTTTAAAACCTAAAATTTCCTCAAGGCCTACTTTATACATCCAGCTGGAGGATCCGGTATACCACGTCCAGCCGCCACGACCAACATGGGGCTCGACAGCATATACATCTGCAGCCATTACGTATGGTTCAACCTTATACTTCGACACTTCATACATAGTTCTTGTATGATTTATTGGGTTTATCATGTTGAAAAGCTCAACTGCCTTATCGCCTTCACCAAGCAGGGCATAGGCATATATTACCCAGGTAGCTGCATGGGTGTATTGTCCTCCATTTTCTCTAACACCAGGAACATATCCCTTTATATATCCTGGGTTCAATTCGCTCTTATCAAAGGGTGGAGTAAAGAGCATTATTATCCCCGCTTCTCTGTTAATCAAATAGTTTTCCACGGATTTCATGGCAATCAAAGCTCTATTAAAATCTGCACCTTTGCTTATTAAGCCCCAGGTTTGTGCAAGTGAGTCTATCTTGCACTCTGAGTTTTGAGAAGATCCAAGGGGTGTTCCGTCGTCGAAGTAGGCCCTTCTATACCATTCTCCATCCCATGCATTTTCTTCTATAGATTTTACAATTTCTTCTGCAACTTTTTGATACCTTGCAGCTCTATGGTAGTCATATTTAGTTTTGCAAATGGGGATGAATTTTTGCAGGATGCTATATAAAAACCAACCAAGCCAAACGCTCTCGCCTTTACCTTTATTTCCGACTGTATTCATTCCATCGTTCCAGTCGCCGGAGCCCATGAGGGGGATACCGTGTTCTCCAAATTTTAACGAGCGTTCTATAGCTCTTATGCAATGTTCATAAATCGATGCTTTTTCTTCAGACTTTGAAGGAAGGAAATACTTTTCATCCTCATGTTCTGCCAAAGTTTCGCCTTCAACAAAGCGGGCCTTAATGTCAAGGATTGAATAATCTCCTGTCTTTGTGATATATTCTGCAACTACAAAGGGAAGCCATAAAAGGTCGTCGGAGAATTTTGTTCTTATTCCTTTTATATCTTTACACATATGCCACCAGTGCAAAACATCTCCTTCAACAAACTGATGCTTTGCATGGAGGATTATTTGTTCCTTTGTAATTTCTGGAGCTATGTTTAACAAGGATAATACATCCTGTAATTGATCTCTAAATCCAAAGGCTCCACCACTTTGATAAAAGGCGCTCCTTGCATATATTCTGCAGCAAAGTGTTTGATAAATTAGCCAGCTATTTAGCATTATATTCATAGACTTTTCGGGTGTATCAACCTGGACTATTTCAAGCAAAGATGACCAGGACTGTTTTACATTTTCAAATTCAGTTTTACAAGTATTAATTTCTTTATATTTTTTTATTAGTTTTTCAATTTCATCCTTACTATTGGCAGCTCCTAATAAAAGGGCTATTTCTTTTTCTTCCTTTGGATTTAGTGTTATTGAAATTTTAATTGCTACACATGGATCAAGACCCGCTCCAAATGTATTTGAAAGTTCATCTTTAAAAAGGCCATAGGGAGTTTTTAAATTCTTATAGGGTCCTATAAATTCCATCCTGTCACAAGTAAAGGAATCCTTTATCTCTGAACAATCAACAAAGCCAATAGAGTCTGGGAAATCGGAGTTATAGTTATTTTTGAATATTATAGTTCCTGTATTCGACAGAATATCTGTTACTATAAACTGTTGAGTGCTATGTTCACTGACTCCAAGCATTGGCCTTATATAGTAGAATAGGGCTATTTTTCTTTCGATATTGGAATTATTGCAGAGTTTAATAAGATTTATCTTGACGCTATCGTCTTTTGGAACAAAACACAATAATTCTTGATATATATTGTGGCTAAACTGTTTGAAAATTGTATAACCAATTCCATGATGAATGAAGTAATTGATGTTTTGTCTTATAGGATTTGGAGTGAGGCTCCAAAATTCCCTTGTATGTTCATCTCTTAAATATATTATTTCGGAAGGCGGGTCTGAAACGGGGTCGTTACTCCACGGAGTTATTTTGTTTTCACGGCTGTTTTCAAACCAGGTATATCCTCCGCCACCTTCTGTAATTAAAAATCCGAATTTTTTGTTTGCGATAACGTTAGACCATGGCAGAGGAGTGTAATTGTTCTCTTTTAGCTTTATGATATATTCTTTATTCTTTAGATCGAAGCCACCATATTCATTGAAGAATTCTAATTGCGGCTTTTCTATTTCACTGGACACTTCATTTCCGTTAGGAATTTCAATTTCTAATTTTTGACTTTCTAAGGATGTAGGTAATAATTTTATTTGTTTTGAAATAGAACCCTTCTGAGCATGGATTATCAGTTTTGCCACAGTAAATAGTAAAGTTACGTCTTTCATTTCAATTTCATTAGCATTTAGAACGTATATTCCACCGGACCTGTTTAATAGGTCTCTTGTTACACTTCGCATAACGGTATCTTGAATTAAATCCCTCAAAGGTTGCAGATATGAACTTTCATCCTGATTAAGGATTACAAGATCTAATTTTAAACCTTTGTTTCTCCAATATTCATGGGCCTTTAACATTGTCTTTACTATATCTATGTCTTCAATCTTATCTATAGTTACTAAAACGATTGGAATATCACCGGATATACCGAATTTCCAAAGTGCCTTTTGACCATTAGTATTTTCTTTAATTATATCGTTATATTTTTTCTTTAATGGACTTAGGTATAAAATATGCGACAGCATGTTATCAAAGTCTATTACCTCTTCATATTTTAAATTTAGGTATCTTAATTCCATCTTGCTTCTTATATTTGCAAGTTCAAAGGCTCTTTGAATATTAGTAAAATCGTTATATTTTTTGCTAAGCTCTAAAACTTCATCTTTACTTTTACCATATCCTAAACAGTATATTATTGTTGCTGATTCTCCTGATTTTATTCTAATTCTACCTCTTAGGCTGAATATAGGGTCCAAAACTGCTCCTGTAGATTTTGAAAGTGGTTGGAAGAGGGCTTGAGGTTCTGAAATAGTTTTGCCTCTTCCTAAAAATTTTAGTCTATCGGTTTCATATTCTATCGAACCTATCAGATTGCCAAGTATTAAGATTGAATGGAATGCAAAGTGAGGTTCACGACCTTCTTCCCTTGGCCTCCTGGAGGCAAAGATTGTGCTATATTTTTCTTCAAACTCAGTTCTGACGAATAAATTACTAAATGTAGTATGGGCAATGTCGGCGTTTAAATTATTCAATACTATTTCGGAATAGCTTGTTGCTTCTAATACAATATCGTCTGAGTTAAAGTTTGTTATAGTAATTTTTCTTATTTCACAATTATCCTCAGGTGAAACACAAATTTCTGTATGAACTTCTAAGTTGTCCTCCTTAAGCAAATATTCTGCTTTATCAGGTGAAAACTTGGATTTATAGAATTTTGCCTTTTTACATATGGGTTCAAATGTTGTTGATAAAATTTTATTGGTATTTAAACTTCTAATAAATATAAAGGTTCCGTATCTTCTTATTGTAGTATCATCTCTCCATCTGTTTATATAAATATCATTATATTTGCTAAAATTAGAGCCTCCGTTGGTTAACATAAGTGAATAGTTTCCATTCGATAATATATGGCAAACAGGCAAATCGGATTCGAAGGCACCAACCTCCCTAGTAATAACTTGCTCTTTATATTCTTCACGTTTAAATGGTTTTACAATTTCTTTATGTTCTTTAGTTATTATAACTCTTAATGGAACCTTTTCTTGAAGCAAAAATTCACCACATTTAATAACGGGATCGCTATGGAAATATTTAACTAGTATGTTTTTGTTGATAAAATTGTTGATTGAAGCTAATATCATTCCCTGATGATGGGCCATAAAGCTCTCGACTATTGCAGCATTTTTATTCCTGGGAAGCCTTTCAGGAGTATAGTCAATTGCTTCATAAAGCCCATAAATTCCTTCACCTATATCGTTAATAATCTTTTTTAAATTTTCAATTGCATCATAGGGGCTGAAGGGAAGAGCTAAAACGGTTGAATAGGGTGAAATAACCATGTCGTTTATTAAACCCCTCTTTAAACCTAAGTCAGGAACACCAAAGGCTTTATATTGGTAATTTAAAAGTAAGTCAAAGGTATAAAATCCGGACTCCGATGTTCCCCATGGAACTTTTCTACTAAGACCATATTTTATTTGAGCTTTTATGGCCGTATAATATGTTTCACTCAATAAAGTATTGTCAAAGGTTTTCATTATAATAGGTGGCATGAAATACTCAAACATTGTTCCTGTCCATGAAACTAAACTTCTGTAGCCATTTATTTTTACAAGGTTTCTTCCTAGTCTAAACCAGTGGGTGACAGGAACTTCACGCTTTGCTACTGCTATATAGCTTGCAAGTCTGCTTTCAGATGCTAAAAGATCATAGTATGAATTAGTAAGTTTGTTTTCTTCCACATTAAATCCTATAGAGAAAAGATCCCTTTTTTCATCGTATAACAGTGAAAAATTGGTATTTTCAATAATAGTTTCGATTCTTGATATAATATTTTTTGCAAAATTTATCAATTCATTAATATTATAGAGACATTTTTCCACTTCAAATTTATATGATGCTTCTATTTCATTTTGCAATAATTCTTCATACAATTGTTTTAATCGGTTAATCGAAGGAGATTTTAAAACTTCATTTTTTATATTCTGCAATAAATTGCCGTCGTTTAAAATAAAGGATGGGATATATTTCTCTACCTCCTCTTTAAAATCCTTTGCAGTTTCTATAACCTTTGAAGTCCAAATTGAATTTGGAGAAGGAATTCTAGAAAGTTCAATAAAAATATTTAATAATTCTTTGTAATCCATTTTATCAGCATATAACATATCTTGTAGTCTTAGAATATATTCATTTTGTGAAGGAATTTCTGATGATAGTTCTAAAGTATCAATTAAACCTTGAATTTCAGCTTTTGAAATTATGGATTCATCCAGCAAAGATTTTATAGCTTCTTTTAAAGTAATTAAATATCCTATAAAGTTTCCGTTATCAACAGTTGAAATATAATAAGGATGCAGAACCTCTAATGTCTTTGTATCATACCAGTTAAAAAGGTGCCCATTCCACTTTTTTAATTTTTCTACTGTTGTTAGGGTAAGATTGATTTTTTCTAACATTTTACTAAAGCTTAAATAGCCTAAATTTCTTGCTGATAAGCAGCTAAGCAAATAAAATCCTATGTTTGTTGGAGAAGTCCTGTGGGCTAATTTTTTTACAGGACTTTGCTGATAGTTATCGATAGGAAGATAGTTGTTATCTTTATCGGTAAACTCCTCATAAAATAACCATGTTTTTCTTGCAATGCGTCTTATCATTTCTAAATCTTCAATGCTAAATTTATCTTCAGCTATATTTTGCTGGCTTATATAATAAGCAATATATGGAGATATTAGCCAAAGTAGTGTAAATAATGAAGATAAATATGCATTACCGGTTAAAAAGGATAAAGCAAGATAACCTAATGAAATTAAAAGGCCTGGATACATTCTGATAAAAAAGCTCTTTAGGTCATTGCTTAATGAACTTTCAACATCGGCAGCTGTTACCCATTCTAAAGTATTTTTTCTTGAAATCCATATTCTGTATAGGGTCTTTAAAATAGCATGCCCCATCATATAAACGTGATAAGGTAAAAATATAAAATTTAATATTGTTTGATAAAATGTCGCCTTAAGTCCATATATTAAATTACCATTTAATTTTTCGCGCGGTGCAATAAACCACTTTATGTTTATATAATCAAATAGGCTTAGTATAATTGGAAAGAATATAATAATTAAAGATGAAATAATAAAGTATATGTCTTTGAAATAAAGGGTTGAAAGAGAAAGCAGGACAAAATATGCTATAGGAACTAAACTGCGCCTTAAATTATCTATTATCTTCCACTTAGATACAAAATTTAATGGATTTTTTATTTTTCTACCATCAGAAGTTTTAATTTGAGATTTAAGCCAAGGAATTGTTTGCCAATCTCCTCTAGTCCATCTATGCTGTCGTAATATATATGAGCTATACTTTTCTGGGTAATTGTCTATAAGCTCAATATCAGTAGCAAGCCCTACCCTTAAATAGCTGCCTTCGATTAAATCATGGCTTAAAAGGGTATTTTCAGGAATATTTTTTAGACTTTCTTTAAATATGTCAATATCAAAAATCCCTTTGCCGGTAAAGATGGCTTCTTTAAATATATCTTGATAGATATCTGATATTGCCTTTGAATATGGATCTATTCCTCCATTTCCAGCAAAGATCCTTGAAAACATGGTTTTGTTTGCGCTTTCGATGTTTATACCAATCCTCGGCTGAATAAGACCGTATCCTTTAGTTACAACTCCTTTTTGAGGATTATATTCAGCCTTATTTAAAGGATGAGCTATAGTTCCTATCAATTTTTCTGCAGTTCCTATTGGCATTATTGTATCTGCATCTATAGTTATGATATATTTTGCATCTTTGATTGGATTTATATCGGAGGATATTGTTATAAAAGTTGAATCGGTTTTACCTCTTAAAACTTCAACAAATTCAAAAATTGCCCCTCTTTTTCTTTCCCAGCCCATCCATTTACCTTGGGTAGAGTTAAATATTCTCCTTCTATGTAGGTAATAAAATATATCTTCGTCCTTTGAATATTTTTTATTTAAATTCCTAACAAGTTCCAGACCGGTTTCTAAAATTTCTTCTTCATTACCTAAAAATTCCTCTTTAGAATCTACAAAATCTCCAATAACTGCAAAATATATATTTTGGTTTTTATTTGCATTATAATTTACTTCAAGTTGATTGAATATTGATTTTACCCTATTTGTATTTGGCAATACAGTTGGAATGATTACTATTGTTTTATATTCTTTTGGAATACCATTTTTAAACTCAAGCTTTGGCAGAAAAGTTGCATCTAAAAAATGAGTAAACAGCCAGTTAACAAGGTTTATTACTATTTCACTTAATGGGATCAAAAATATTATAAAGGCTAATATAGTTCTTGCTAAATTTAAAGTATTTAAGTAGTAATAATATGAAAGTGCGAAATCAAGTAAAATTATTGGGATAAAAATACTCATAAAATAAAACCAAGGAAGTAATTTTTTGTTCTTATAACGAGCTTTTCCTGTAAGTTTTTCGATTAAAAGACTTTCCCCATTACCAAGCAAGTAATATCCTACATGCTTGGTTTTATCATCTTTATCAGAGGAGTTTGAAAGGAGAATTAAATGTTTTGCAACTTTGCTTTCAGATACTCCATATTTAGAAGCTAATTTTTTAATCTTATGCCTATAGTAATCCCTTGTTTCTTTGTCTTGAAGTTTAAAAAATTTATCCTTTTCCAATATTTTGTCAACAACACAAATTTCTTCAAATATTTCGTTCCAATCAAGAGCGTTAATTAATCTTAAACTATTAATGCTATTGCCAAAGGAAACTGCAAGCTGGGCTTGTTCTTGATGTTCAATATTGATTAAATTATCGATGCTTATATTTTCATCTGATAATTTAGATTTAACGAAATCTAAAATAGGATCATAATACATGTCCTTATTTTTTAATACTTCCAAAAGATGTTCAATAAAGCTTGAAGTAAATTTTTTATCTTCAAGTTCTTTGGATAGGAATTCAATTATTTTTTCATAGTCATCTAATTCAATTATTTTTTCAGATTTTTCCCATTCAGAATGAACGCTATTAAGTTTTTCACAAAGATTTCTTATTTTTTCCAAAAGAGCAACGGAAAGGGCCAATGGTAGTGACCAAACTTCGCTCATGGAAAGATGATGGACTTTTTGATATGAGTTTAAAAAATCTATCAATATATCCCTGTCAATTCTTCCGTCAGTGTGAGATATAAGTTCAACTGCTAATATAAAAATTCTAGGGAAATCCTTAAAATAGCCCTTATCGATTATTTCGAGCTCTTTATATGTTTTACTTTTTATATTACGAATGACGTTTTTATAGCTATCTTCTATTATGTAAAAATTATCTAAGAGCCAATCACTACCTGAAGGAAGACTTTTTCTTACTTTAGCTGCTTCGTTAATTTTTAAATAGGTATTTGTTATATATTTATAATTATCAATTAAACGGGGTGATAAAATATCAAGCCCCCGCTTAATTTTAGATATTATATGTCCTCTTGCTATATCCTTTGCATGTTGAATCAATTCGTCAGAATTTAAAATAGCATCTTTAGTTTCTATATATTTATTTAACTTAATGTTAGGTCTATTTATTATGATTAAAGATATAAAAAGGGATGCGAAAAATATAGCAACGTAAATCATCGGCTACAACCCCTTTCATCACGAGTTATTTAAAAGTCTCACTACTTTATCGAAAACGTCAGCGCTTATTTCATCGGCAAATTCTTCTGAATATCCTTCGCTATATATGCTGAATATTGGTTTTTCATTGTCAGGAACTATAATTGCCCATCCCTTTTCTGTATTTATTTTTAATCCCTCAAACAGCTCAATATCCTTATCTTTATTTTCCTCTATAAGCTGTCTTATAATTCTTCCTCTTTCAGAAATATCACAGAGTATTTCTCTATATTTTGTATAAAATTTTGGTATCTCATTTACAATCTCATGTGGAGCAACGTCAGAACCTACGATAAAGTCTATAAAAAGTGCTGATGCTGCTATTGCATCGAAGTTTAAGAAATATTGATAGAAGGAATTTTCGTCCTTTAAAATTTCATTTAATAGGCTAGATACGCTGGATTTTGTCCTTATTACATCTATTGAATAGTTCTTTGCAATTTCCTCAACTTGTTTGGTTATGGTATGAGGAACAATAAATTTATTGGATCTTCCGGATTTTGCTATTATAAGCTCTGTAAGGAGTAAATATTTTTCTCTGTCGACTACGCTCCCTTGATCATCGATTATTTTTAAGCTTTCTCCGTTGCCACTTATTATAAAACCCAAGAAATATCCTTCATTAACAACCTTTTTACATAAATTTTCTATTGCCTTATTATCCCAATCCTTATCCTTTAAGCTATAATCGATGTTTATTCGGCAACCTATTTCTGATAAAAGCTTTGATGCAATTGTAATTGTAAGGTCACTCTCAGAGGATATTAGTATCTTAGGATTTTTACTTTTAATCTTTTGAGTATGCTTTAGCATGGAGGAAATTGTATTTATATAAAAGGAGGAATAATTGTAAACCTTAATCACATCTTTAATTGAATCTGGGTTACATCTTTCAAAGTCTTGACGATGATAAAGATGCTCTAATTTTTTTTCTGTTGCCCTATCGATGTTTCCACCCTTTTCGTTGATAAACTCTATGTGGGCTTTACTGCTTAAACTGCTATCCATGTAAACATGGATTCCTCCGGATGCTGAATAGAATTTAACTGCATTTCTTGCTATTGGAAGGGTAATATCTTCAATATCAATTATTCTAACCCCTGAGGATAAAAGGCCAGATAAAATGGAATTTTTTATGGCCTTTGCAGAATTAGTGTTATCACATGACACTATAACGGGTTTATCCTTTTTTACTATGCTTGCATAAGCTGAACCTAGAAGGCTTGAAAATTCAGGAGTTATATCTATATTTATGTCACCTGAAATATCTCTGTTACCAAAGAGGGTTTTACTAACCTTTGTCCCCCAAACGAGATTATTGTTAACGATGGAGGATTCTTTTATTTTCTTAAAGGGCCAAATTTTTACACCTGGTTTTATTGTTGAAAAGGCTTCAACTATGGATTCTGAACCAACAACAGAATCTTCAAATAGATTTACGTTGCTTTTTATTATTACTTTGTTACAGATTATTGAAGACCTAATTTGTGTAGATGTCCCGATGGTTGAGTTATCCCAAATGATTGATTTTTTGATATTTACATTTTCTGAAATATCGCAATTATTTCCGATTATTGTAAAGGGTTCTAAAACAACCTTAGAATCGATAAAGCAATTTTTGCCTATGTATACAGGAGGTTTAATAATGACATCTTCTTTAATTACGCTTCCTTCTCCTACAAATATACCTTCTTTTAGCATTGGATTTTCTAAATCTATATTAACTTTACCGCTTAGAATATCAAAGTGAGTCTGTTTATATGAGTTTATATCTCCTATGTCATTCCAATATTCCTCTGTTATGTAACCAAACATTGGAACATTATCCTTCAAAAGTTTTGGAAAAAGATCTTTGCTGAAGTCAAAAACATCTCCTTTTTTATAATACTTAAAAACATCCCTTTCAAGTATGTATATTCCTGTATTGATAGTATCGCTAAAAACTTCACCCCAACTTGGTTTTTCTAGAAATCTTTGTATTCTGCCATCATTAGAGGTGATAACTATTCCATATTCGAGTGGATTGCTTTCCCGCTTTAATATAAGGGTTGCCATAGAATTTTTACTTTTGTGAAATTCTATTGCCTTTGAAAGGTCTATATCCGTTAATACATCACCGCTAATAATTAATATGGAATCATCTAAAAAGTCTCCTGTGTTAAGAACGCTTCCTCCTGTTCCTAATGGAGTTTCTTCAATAAAATACTCTATTGATACTCCAAACCTACTGCCATCACCTAAATAATCTATTATATGGTTTGATAGATAAAAGGTGGTTATAGCTATTTTATTAAAATTATGTTTTTTTAATAATTTGATTGTATATTCTATAACAGGTTTGTTAAGGACAGGAACCATGGGTTTAGGTATTCCACAGGTTAAAGGTCTTAGTCTGGTTCCTTCGCCACCTGCCATGATAACAGCCTTCATGATAAGCACTCCCTTTTTTAAAATTATGCCTATATAATATTTTTTAATAAAAATAGCATGTTTATACTTTATATGAGTTAAAAATTATGCTTTAATTTATTCAAAATTGTGATAACATTAAATTAAAATAAAAGTAGGGGATGAAGTAATGGAAAATCTTTATAAATCAATCTATCATATTTTCGGTGCGATATATGTTCCAAAGGACCTAAGACATAGTAATGCCCTTGTTCACATAAGCGATACGCCTTCTTTTATATATAAAGCCATAATAAAAATGATAAAAAAAATAAAACCAAGAGTGATAATTCATACTGGTGATATCGTTGATGATATAAAATTGGAAATTAGACCACAATTAATCGAAGTCTATAAAAAGGAGGCAAATAAATTTATTAATGAAATCTCAAAATATGCCGAATTAATTATTTTAGTTCCTGGTAATCACGATGATTTTACTAAACTAAGATTAAAGGACAACGTTAAGATATTAAACGAGGGAGATGTATTTATATTCGATGGAATAAAGCTTGGGCTCTCTCATAAATATGAAAATCTACCTTTAAATTGTGATTTTTATTTATATGGACATGATAAAAATTGTTTAAAGGATTATTATCTAAACGGTATTAAATATATTAATGTTATAAAGGATAAAAAAATATTTAAGTTATGTTATCCAATAGGAACTGATAATTATAGATTAAAAATAAGTAGAATGGGTAAATAGGAGGGGGATAAATTTGTTATCGATTATAAGAAGTGGACCTAAAATGATAGTTTTTGGCAGCAAGGATTATAAAGGGCTTGAAAGTTTTCTTATTACTAATTTGCAAGGGGAAAAGTTAGAATTAGATTCTGCTCTTGAACTTTCTGATGAAAATAGCACAATAGTTTTAATAACGCAACCTTATAAAAATATTGCCCATTACAATGATATTCTTTCAATAGTTTTGTTTGAGATGTCCTTTGATGAGTTTTTTACAAGGATGTTTAACCTTAAGGGATATAAATTTATAGAAGATTGCCACATAGCGCCAGGGATAGTTTTAATGAGAACTATGGGGGATGAGAAAAAAATTATCGAGTCTGTTAAGGATGAATATGGCGGTAAATTACTTCCACTTCATAAAAGCTTAGACGAAGGAACCTATAACGATTCCATAATTTGTTTTACATCTTTGCCACTTGATAAAAAGATTCATCTTTCGGATATAAATGAACAAACATTGCTTGTTAATGTTGATTTTCCAAGGTTAACAAGAAAACTTAGAATTCAGGCCCTTAGATTTTTAAATGAAGGATTAGTAGGGGTGGATTGGAAGGAAATTTATATAAGAATATATGATAGATATAGTGAATACAAATTACATTATGAAAGGTTATCAATAATTTTGGATAACATGGATTTAGGCATTATTTTAGGAGAAACTTGGGCTAAGGATTATCCAAGGTTTATGATGTCCGTTTTAGTTTATCAAATTAGGCTTTTTACTTTAAAAGATCCTAAGGAAATTAAAAAAGTGCTATTAGGTTTAGAATACCTTGAAAATGGAGAAAGAATCGTAGATTTTGATTTAATATATAAAAACAAAAAAATTGATTGGCCGGAGGTTTTAGATAAAGAAAATAGAGGACTAGATAGATGGCAATTAGGGTTAAAATTTAGAGATATGATATTTAAAGATCTGGATGAAGAAATGAAGAGTAGAATATTGAATTGTGAAAAAGAGATTATAAAAAGCAGGACATAAATAATAAAGGAGAGCTAAGCTCTCCTTATTTTCTTATCTTCTGAAGTTGTCTTGTCTTCTTTGTTGCTTCTTTACTTTTCTGCATTCTGGGCATCTTTTTGGTTCGTTTTCAAAGCCTTTTTCTCTGTAGAATGCTTGTTCCCCTTCAGTGAAGATAAATTCCTTTCCACAGTCTTTGCAAACTAGAGTTTTGTCTGACATTTTAACATACCTCCTAAAATTTAAGGGTTTTAGATTTAACATCTAAAGTAACATATCCTCTAAAACCCTAGGGGGTATGTTAACTTTATATGTTAAATCCTTCTTTACTTTAATCATTATAACACTCATTTAATTGCTAATCAATACTAATCTTGTAAAAAGTAAAAAAATAATTGTATAATATTAGATGAAGAAAATAATCATAGTGAGGGATAAGATGGAATTAGAAAAACTTAAAACAAGATTAAATAATATTGGAATCGTAGGGGAGGGCTTAGACCTTAAATCCTTTGCTGTTACTATTCCTTTAGTTGAAGAAAAAGGTCAATGGAAGATTCTTTTTCAAGTAAGGGGTAAAAATTTAAGCCAAGCTGGAGAGGTGTCCCTGCCGGGCGGAAGGATAGAAAAGGGAGAAAAAAGAAAAGATGCTGCTATAAGAGAAACCTGTGAGGAACTCTTAATAGACCCATCAAATATCGAATTGATAGGCCAAAGCGATATATTGGTAACTCAATACGGTAAAATAATATATCCTTTTGTAATAAAAATTCTAGACAAGAATAAGATAGGTTTTTCTAAAGATGAAGTGGAGGAGATATTTTACGTTCCTATTAAATTTTTTATAGAAAACGAACCTAAGGTTATGACTGTTAGAGTCAAGACTGAACCTTTAGAGGATTTCCCTTATAAATTAAATGTTCCTGCAAGTGAATATAATTGGCAGGAGGGAAGATTAAATGTTTATTTTTATAAATATCAAAACTATATTATTTGGGGCCTTACTGCTAAAATAATATATAATTTTATCCAAAAAATAAAAAACTTAGGGAGTGAATTTTAATGCTACTAATTAAAGAATTCGAATTTGATGCTGCCCATAATCTTATTCATTATCATGGCAAATGTGAAAGATTGCATGGCCATACCTATAAGCTTGTCATAAAGCTTGAAGGTGAACCAGATCACGAGGGAATGATATTTGATTTTGTGGAGCTTAAAAGGATTGTTAAGGAAAGAATAATAGATAAGTTTGATCATGCATATTTAAATGATATAATAAGTCAACCAACAGCTGAAAATATTGCAATTTTTGTATATAAAGAATTAAAGGATGTTTTGAAAAGAGATAATTGTAGATTGTATGAAGTTGAAGTTTGGGAGACAAAAACTAGCGGAGTTGCGTATAGGGGGTAAAGTATGAAGGACGTTCAAAGCGAAAAGGATTTTAGAAATGTTCCATTGAAGAAAGTAGGAATAAATAGCTTAAAATGGCCAATAGTAGTTAAAGAAAAGCATGGTGGGGTTCAACATACCATAGCTGATATGTCACTTTCAGTAGATTTGCCTTCTGATGTTCGAGGAACCCACATGAGTAGATTTGTTGAACTTGTCCATGAGCTTCAGGAGATAACACCAAAGGAAATAGAGAGGGCCCTTGACAGACTAAAAGAGAAATTACATGCAAAAACTGCTCATATTAAAATAGACTTTGATTATTTTATTAAAAAATCATCACCGGTATCGGGCATTATTTCCCCCAATGATATAAAATGCTCCTTTGATGCAGAAAAAGGAGAGGATTTTAAATTTATTATGGAGGTTTCGGTGCCGGTTGTTACGTTATGCCCTTGCTCGAAGGAGATAAGCGAATTTGGAGCACATAACCAAAGGGCTACAGTTAATATTAAGATTTATACTAAAAAGCTTATCTGGATTGAAGATTTAGTTGCAATAGCCGAAGAGAGTGCAAGCTGTCCTGTTTTTTCACTTTTAAAGCGTAAAGATGAAAAATACGTAACTGAAAGGGCATATCTAAACCCAAGGTTTGTCGAAGATGTGGTTAGAGAAGTTGCCCTGAGACTTGATGAAAACAAAGATATTCTTTGGTATAGGGTATATGTTGAAAGCATGGAAAGTATACACAATCACAATGCCTTTGCATGCACAGAGAAAGGGGAAATATTATGAATTATATTATCTTAAGGGATGGAAGGAAATTTTTGTTTGATACAACAAAAATAATGGGTATAATTAATGCAACTCCAGATTCCTTTTATTCAGGTTCTAGGGTTAATGATGTTGAGATAGCATTAGAAAAGGCTAAGAGGATGATTGATGAAGGTGCTGATTTATTAGATATTGGAGGAGAGTCAACACGACCAGGGTCTGATCCTGTAACGGAAGAGGAAGAAATAAGCAGAGTAGTTCCAGTTATAGAAGCCATAAGAAAGTATAATAAAGAGATATTGATTTCTGTTGATACATATAGGGCAAGGACAGCAGAATACGCTATAAAAGCTGGTGCTGATATCATAAATGACATAAGTGCAATGATATTTGATAATGACATGGTTAATGTAGTTAAAAAATATAGTGTTCCTGTAATTCTTATGCATATAAAAGGAACTCCTAAAAACATGCAGGATAATCCACATTATGATGATGTTGTAAAGGAAGTTTATGATTTCCTCAAGGAAAGAATTGAGTTTTCCATAGAAAATGGGATTTCAAAGGATAAAATAATCGTTGATCCTGGCATTGGTTTTGGAAAACTTTATGAACATAATATTGAACTTATAAAAAACATCGAAGTTTTTAAGCAATTAGGCTGTCCAGTTTTACTTGCCCATTCAAGAAAATCATCAATTGGGATAGCCTTAGGTAATCTTCCACCTGAAGAAAGGCTTGAAGGAACTATTGCAATATCATGCTATGCTGCACTTAAGGGTGTTGATTTAGTTAGGGTTCATGATGTAAAAGAAAACAAAAGGGCAATTAAGATGATTGAGGTGTTAAAATGAATATAGCATATATAGCCTTTGGGACGAACGTTGGGAATAGAGAAGAAAATATAAATGTAGCTCTTAAAATGATGGAGGATAGAGGGCTTAAAATAATAAAAACTTCTAAAATTTATGTTACTGAGCCCTATGGATATAAGGATCAACCTGAATTTCTAAATGGAGCAGTAGAGGTGGAAACTAATTTAAGTTGTAGAGAGCTTTTAAATGTGCTATTAAATATAGAAAAGGATATGGGGAGAGTTAGACACTTTAAGTGGGGGCCAAGGAATATAGACCTTGATATAATTTTTTATAACGATGAAGTCATTGACGAACCAGATCTTAAGGTCCCTCATCCAGATATGCACAATAGGGATTTTGTGTTAAAACCGCTTTGTGATTTAAACCCTAATTTTGTTCATCCTATTTTAAAAAAAACCGTCAAGACTCTTTTAGATGAACTCAAGGGGTGATAATATGAAAAGTTATAGAAAAGAGCTTTGGTTTGAGTTAAAAACAAGAAGGGGATTTGTAAATATAACACATGAATTAGAAAGGTGCGTAAAAGAAAGTGGGATAAAGGAAGGACTTTTATTGTGCAATGCGATGCACATAACAGCCAGCGTATTTATTAATGACGATGAAGCAGGACTGCACCAAGATTTTGAAAACTGGCTTGAAAAATTAGCCCCAGAAAAGCCCTATAGTCAATACCATCATAATGGTTTTGAGGATAATGCAGATGCCCATCTAAAAAGAACGATTATGGGAAGGGAAGTTGTGGTTGCAATAACAGATGGAAAACTTGACTTAGGCCCATGGGAACAGATATTCTATGGTGAATTTGATGGAAAGAGGAAGAAAAGGGTATTGGTTAAAATTATAGGAGAGTAGAGAAATCCCTATTGATTTTTAAATCAATAGGGGTATTTTTTTCTTTTTAGAATTTCAAAAATATTTTTAAAATGGTATAATGTTTTTTGGGGGGTGGTATTTTGGAAAATATTAAATTTGAAAAGGATGGTAATATTGGAATAATTACAATATCAAGGCCTAAGGCATTGAATGCATTGAATTTTAAAACGCTGGTAGAATTAAATGAAGTTTTAGACCAAGTTGAAAAAGATGAGGAAATTTATGTCCTTTTGATAAGAGGGGATGGAGAAAAGGCCTTTGTGGCAGGTGCGGATATTGCTGAAATGAAGGACATGAATCCAAAAGAGGCTAGAGAATTTAGTATAATAGGCAATAAAGTATTTAGAAGGATTGAAAATTTAAGAATTCCAACTATAGCAGTAATAAATGGTTATGCTTTAGGAGGAGGATGTGAACTTGCTTTATCTTGCGATATTAGAATAGCCTCCGAAAATGCAAAACTAGGTCAACCTGAAGTAGGACTTGGAATAACTCCAGGATTTGGAGGAACACAAAGACTATCGAGGGTTGTAGGATTAGCAAAGGCAAAGGAACTGATTTTTACTGGAGATATGATCGATGCTAATGAGGCATTTAAAATTGGCCTTGTAAACAGAGTAGTAAAAAAAGAAGAACTTATGGATGAGGCATTAAATATGGCTAAAAAAATAGCCAGCAATGCTCCTTTTGCAATTAGTGTTGCAAAGGCTTCAATTAATAGGGGGTATCAGGCGGATATAGATACAGCTCTTATGTATGAAGTTGAAGTTTTTGCCCAGTGTTTTGCCACAGAAGATCAAAAGGATGCAATGACAGCTTTTTTAGAAAAAAGAAAAATTGAAAAATTTAAAAATAGATAGGGGGATAATTATGAAGGTTTTTGTTGTTGGTGCAGGAACTATGGGTTCTGGTATAGTTCAAGCTTTTGCACAAAATGGAGTTGAAGTTTATTTAAACGATATAAAGGAAGAGTTTATTGAAAGAGGGTATAACAATATAGTTAAAAACATAACAAAATTAGTAGAAAAGGGAAAGATATCTGAAGAGGATAAAAACAATATATTAAATAGCATACATAAATCTATAAACATAGAAGATGCAAAGGATTGTGATCTTGTAATTGAAGCGATAATCGAAGATATGAAGGCAAAAAAGGAATTGTTTAAAAGGCTTGATGAAATTTGCAGCGAAAAAACTGTCCTTGCTTCAAACACTTCTTCACTATCAATAACTGAGATTGCAGCTGCAACAAATAGACCCGATAGAGTTATAGGAATGCATTTTTTCAACCCAGCACCTGTAATGAAGCTTATTGAAATTATAAGAGGTATTGCAACATCGGATGAAACCTTTGAAAAGATAAAAGAAATTTCATTAAAGATAGGAAAGGACCCTGTAGAAGTTAAAGAGGCACCAGGATTTGTAGTTAATAGAATATTAATACCGATGATAAATGAAGCAATAGGAATACTGGCAGAGGGAGTTGCAAGCAAAGAAGATATAGATAAAGCGATGAAATTAGGTGCAAACCATCCTATGGGACCACTTGAATTATCAGATTTTATCGGAAACGATATAGTTCTTGCAATTATGGAATATCTTTATGAAGAAACAAAGGATGCTAAGTATAGACCACATATCATGCTAAAGAAGATGGTTAGGGCAGGATATCTTGGAAGAAAAACTGGAAAAGGATTTTATGATTATAAATAGGAGGAGGAATACCCTCCTATTTTTTATGCAAACGGCATTTGCGACAGCTTAGCGGTGAAACCTTTGTGGGCCTAGTAGTGGGGATCACTAGCAAATAGCAAGGGTGCCATACTCGAACCGGATGTATTAAAAGTGGCAAGTAATGAGAGAAATATGGCCATTCATACATTGGAAGGTATATATTACATATTGCTAATAAAAAACTTTTTAATTGTAACCTATAATTATGATAATTTAGTAAGACTAAACAACAATATTATTTCAACAGGTTCAGCATCCTTTACAACAAACTACAGCTATGAAGTAGGTGCATACCTAAACTCAATAACAGATATGATTTAAGATTAAAATAATGAAGTATTCATAAATTTAGAATAAGGAAGCATATTAGATGATAATAAAATAATAGATATTTTTATAGTAACAAATAAACGAGTGCCATCAGAATTGAATTATCAAGATAACATTTTAACTCTTGAACTAGACAAAGAAATTATTAAATTCCATATAGAACGACTTAACAGATGTATATTAGAAGAATTTTTTACATCAGAAATTTGTGATGTATACTACAATAATATTGAATTGACTATATGGGGTATACTATGTGTCTGAGTTTTAAATTAAACACACTAAAATTTAAAAGATAAAAGTAGGCTTTGAAAAAAATATTTTTTGGTTGGCCCCGTGAAGGATTTCCCTGGCATTCGCTCATTCGCTAAGCATTCTAAGCTTTTCTTTGTTTTCAAAAGTCTTACCATCGTGAGCCTATCTCCATGTCGACCACTCGGCTCTGCACGTCCGTGTGCAGAATTACGGACTTTTGAAAAGTCGAAAAACAAGAATTGCTAGAGCTCATGAGAGATACCTTATTGAAATCCATTCACGGGGCCATTGCAAAGTCTTCAACAAATAAGGGGTTTGTCTACAATCTGAAAAAATAGTGAAAATTTAACTTTAAGTTAAATTTTCACTATTTTTTTCAAAGCATGTTCAAAGTTAAAGATTTAAAAAGAAAAAATTAAATAAATACAATTTTTACAAAAATTCTATTAACAATTAAATTATATAAAATTTGATAATTATTGTAAATATTGGTTCAATAATATTAAGGGGTAGGGAATATGCAAAGGATCAAGAGATATATTCTTTTATTGTTAATCATTATTTCCATCGCAGCCAATATTTCAATGATTGCTAATATCAACACCAATAAAAATTATATAATAAGTGAAGAAGAACCTAAATTCCTATCAATTGACGAAATAAACCTTGTAAATTTAAACTTCTATGAAAAATTTGATAAGGGAGGCGATACTGTATAAAAATAGATGATTTTCTAAATAAGACTCATGATTATAAAGTTATAAGATCTTTAAAAGGGGGTAAAAAACTATGAAAAAAATAATATCATTTTTGTTGTCTTTGACATTACTCCTATCGACAACAATTGCATTTGCAGCAACAGGTGCAAATAAGGTATCAGATCAAGGAGTAAATAAAAGTAAGTTAAAAATAAAGGACATTTATGTAACGGTTCCATATGATATTTCTGAAGTAAAAATAGAAAGAATGCAAAAGGATGGTTATGAAAGAGTTGAAATAAGAGACAAGAAGACGGGAGAATTAATAGAAGCATTTGGAGAAAAGGTTGTTCCTCTCATTAATAGCAGTAATAGTAAAGATAGTAAAAGCCAATTTTTAAGCCAATATACAGTAAACTTAATTCAATCTACAAGTGGTGATTATTCAATACATTATGTATACAAAGAAAGAAAAGATGGACCAGCAGTTACAAGATTGTATACAATTTTAACAGTATATAGTTATGGCTCATTTAGGCAAATTGAATCAGTAAATGATACGTATTGGACTGCAGAAAGTGGCGGAACTTGGGAATTAGTGAATCCACATGCTACCACTATTTCTACATCAGGAAGTTTCCCAACAATTGAGATTGAAACATTCGGAACGGCTACTATTGAAGTAAGAACGACTTTAAGTGCAGGGGGAGAATACTCAATAAGTTATCTACAATCAATTGGATTTAGTATAAGTTATCAAATAGGAAGTACTTATTATTTAAGAAAAAGTATTTCAATAGGGTATACTTATAGTGTATATTAAAACTATCTAGGAAAAGTGAGAAACAACAATTCTATCCTTATTAAATAAAATATAAAAGAAAGGAGGATTAAATAATGACGGATTATTTAAGTGCATTACGGGGGATTGGTAATGGGATTAGTAATGGATTAGATAATATTGGAAGAACGTTATTTCATTTGCAAGGGCACTTTACTTACTTAGGTAATTTAATAAAAATAACAAACATTTTACTCCTATTTATAGTTGTCATTTTAGGTATAAATGCATACATTAACTGGAAGAGATATAAAAACGATATTCACAAATAAAGATCTCAACATTATACAGCGGTTTCAAACAGTCAAAAGTCCCACTTTACAAGAATCAAATGTGGGACTTTTGACTTTGGCTTTATGTAAATAGTTTGGGATTGGCAAATTATCTAGATGTCCATCTTTGCTAATTTTTAAGAAGTTTTTATGTAATTAAGATTAAGTAAAGCAAAATTAATAAAAATGGACATGTCAAAAATGCCAATGAAAGGTTGGCTTTTGTAAAAACTCAGCGTATTGTTTGGTTTTGCGTGAGGCTATTAAAAATTAAAGAGGAAAGGCAGTTTGTAGGGATACAAGGAAATGGATTTAACATTTTAGTAATTACTTGAAAGATTAGCTTCAATCTTTTCATATTTTAAAAAAGAAACTTTTTGCAGTGAATCTCTTTTAGAGATTATATTTTGTCAAGATTCTGTGTTGAATAAAAAATTATTCAGTTTATACTGGATTGCTAAAAAAATAACTATTATTGAAGATTTTATAAAAAGAATATATCATAAAATTGTGTAACATTTTAAATATTTTGAATAAAATTAATATAGCAAATAATTTAAAAAGAGGGGGATAAAATGAGAAAGGTAGCGATAGCAAGTGCAAAAAGAACTCCAATAGGATCCTTTATGGGTTCGTTATCAAGCTTTAGTGCTGTAGAACTTGGAACTAAAGTTATTGAGGCGATTTTAAAGGAAAATCCTCAGGTGAAAGAAAAAATAGATATGGTTTATATGGGTAATGTTCTACAGGCAGGTAATGGTCAAAATCCTGCAAGGCAAGCAGCTCTAAAGGCAGGCATTCCAATCGAAGTTCCAGCAACAACAGTAAATACGGTTTGCGGTTCAGGACTTCATTCGGTAATAATGGCATATACATCTATTATTGCAGGACAGGAAGATATCAGTATTGCAGGCGGAATGGAGAGCATGTCAAATGCCCCCTTTCTAGTTAAGGGAATTAGAAATGGTATTAAGATGGGCAACACTGAACTTATCGATGTTATGATTCATGATGGATTAACATGTCCTTTTAATTTATATCACATGGGAATAACAGCAGAAAATCTTGCTGAGAAATACAATATTTCAAGGGAAGAACAAGATAGTTTTGCTTATAATAGCCAAATGAAGGCATCAAAGGCAAGAAAAGAAGGTAAATTCCAAGATGAAATAATTCCGGTAACTATTAAAACTAAAAAGGAAGAAATAATTTTTAAAGATGACGAATATATTAGAGAAGATACAAGTTTAGAAAAGCTTGCTAAATTAAAGCCAGCATTTAAGGCTAATGGAACAGTAACTGCTGGAAACGCATCAGGCATCAATGATGGTGCAGCAGCAGTTTTAGTGGCATCAGAAGAAAAATGCAATGAATTAGGGTTAAAGCCACTTGTATACATAAAGGGATTTGGACTTGCAGGAGTAGAGCCAAGTATAATGGGAATAGGTCCAGTTTTTGCTATCAAGAAGATGCTTTCGAAGCTAAATATATCGCTCGATGAAATTGATTTATTTGAACTTAACGAAGCCTTTGCATCACAATCTTTAGCTGTATTAAAGGAATTAGGAGTTGATCCTGAAAAGGTTAATGTAAATGGTGGTGCAATTGCCTTAGGTCATCCTATCGGAGCAAGTGGAACTAGGATATTGGTAACGTTGATTCATGAGCTATTAAGGCAAAATAAGCGTTATGGCATTGCATCCCTTTGCATAGGTTCGGGAATGGGCGTTGCAATATTAGTAGAAAATGCAAATCTTTAAAAAATTCAAAAAATATATTAACAAAAATTTTAACTGATGCTATAATTATATTAGAACTAAATATGCATATTTTGGCATAAATAGAGGTGCGGGTAAAAGGGTAGCTTAAGGGTGTTAAGGGAAGGAACTCCCGATATCTTAAGCAAAGGGTTTACTCGCCGAAAGGGTGTGTTGGTTCCTCAGCATATCCTTGGGGGTAGGGTGTAAGCTCTATCACTGTCATGGCTGTGCCATGAAGCGCTATTTATGCAGTGGGCTAGTCTCATTGCATAAATAGCGCTTTTATTTTTAGATAAAAATGTCGAAAAATTTTAAATTATCAAAAACAGGGGGGATGATTTTGAAGGCGTTAATTAGAGTAAGAATGAGTCTTCATGATGCACATTATGGAGGAAATTTAGTGGATGGAGCAAGGATACTAAACTTATTTGGAGATGTGGCAACAGAGCTTTTAATAAGGCATGATGGGGATGAAGGGTTATTTAGAGCTTACGATTCAGTAGAATTTTTAGCACCGGTGTATGCAGGAGATTATATAGAAGCTGAGGGAGAAATAGTTGAAGTAGGAAATACTTCAAGGAAGATGAAGTTTGTTGCAAGAAAGGTAATTCAGTCAAGGCCGGATATAAATGATTCAGCGGCAGAAGTTTTAGAGGAGCCTATAATAGTTTGTAGAGCAAGTGGAACTTGTGTGGTTCCAAAGGACAAGCAAAGATTTAAATAGGGGGGAGCTTATGGAAAAACTTATTATTACTGCAGCAATATGCGGTGCAGAGGTTACTAAAAAGCACAATCCCAATGTTCCATATACTGTAGAGGAAATTGCAAGGGAAGCTGAGGCAGCATATAAAGCAGGAGCAAGCATTATACATCTTCATGTAAGAAATGATGATGGAACACCAACTCAGGATAAGGAAAGGTTTAGAGTTTGCATGGAGGCAATAAGGGAGCGCTGCAAAGATGTCATAATTCAACCTTCAACAGGTGGAGCTGTTGGAATGACAAATGAAGAAAGACTTCAGCCAATATATTTAAAACCAGAGATGGCAACATTAGACTGTGGAACGCTGAATTTTGGTGGAGATGATATTTTTGTAAACACCGAAAACACGATTATATATTTTGCTAAAAGGATGAAGGAGCTAGGAATAAAGCCAGAGCTTGAGGTATTCGACAAGGGTATGATAGATATGGCGTTAAGATTACATAAGAAAGGTTTCATAGAAGGCCCCCTTCATTTTAATTTTGTTATGGGCGTTAATGGTGGAATATCAGGGGAGCCAAGGGATCTTTTGTTTATGGCTGAAAGCATTCCAAAGGATGCTACTTGGACAGTTACTGGAATAGGAAGGTATGAAATGCCGCTTGCTACTATGGCTATTATTATGGGTGGACATGTAAGAGTCGGTTTTGAAGATAATGTTTATATTTCAAAAGGAGTTCTTGCAAAATCAAATGGAGAACTTGTTGAAAAGGTTGTTAGGATTGCAAAGGAATTAGGAAGGGAAATAGCAACGCCTGATGAGGCAAGAAAGATTTTGGGTATAAAGGGGTGATGATATGAATAAGGTTGTGGATATTGAAAAAATAAAACCTTTTTTTAAAGATGGAATGACGCTTATGATAGGCGGATTCTTAGCGTGCGGAACACCTGAGAAACTAATCGATATGTTGTTGGAATTAAATGTTAAGGATTTAACAATTATTGCAAATGATACCTCCTTTCCAGACAGGGGACTAGGAAGGTTAGTTGTAAACGGACAAGTTAAAAAGGTCATTGTTTCTCACATCGGAACTAATCCAGAAACAGGTAGACTCATGAACGAAGGAAAATTAGAGGTTGAGCTTTGTCCTCAGGGAACTTTAATCGAAAGAATAAGAGCAGGCGGAAGCGGACTTGGGGGAGTTCTAACTCCAACAGGCGTTGGAACTATAGTTGAAGAGGGAAAGCAAAAACTGACTATAAATGGAAAGGAATATCTTCTTGAACTTCCTTTGAGAGCTGACGTTGCCCTTATAAAGGGTAGCATAGTTGATGAGTTTGGAAATACATTCTACAAGGGAACAACAAGGAATTTTAATCCAATAATTGCTTTTGCAGCTGATACTGTTATAGTTGAGGCAGAGGAGATTGTAAAGGTTGGTGAATTAAGACCTGAGGATGCTATGACGCCTGGTGTTTTAGTTGATTACATTATAAAGGGGGGCGAAGGATTTGATTCCTAATCAAGAATTAGCAAAGGAAATAATTGCAAAGAGAATTGCGAAGGAATTAAAGGATGGTCAGCTTGTAAATTTAGGGATTGGACTTCCAACCTTAGTGGCAAATTATGTTCCTGAAGGAGTTCATATAATCTTCCAATCAGAAAATGGGATGGTTGGAATGGGACCAGCACCAGAGAAGGGAAAAGAGGATAAAAATATAACAAATGCAGGTGGAATGCCGGTTACTATAATGCCCTTTGGTGCCTTTTTCGATAGTGCAACATCCTTTGCGCTTATTAGGGGAGGCCATGTCGACATTACTGTTCTTGGTGCCCTTGAGGTTGACCAGGAAGGAAACTTAGCAAACTGGATAATTCCAGGTAAGATGGTTCCAGGAATGGGCGGTGCGATGGATCTTGTTGTTGGAGCAAGAAAGGTAATTGTTGCTATGCAGCATACAAGCAAAGGACAGCCAAAGATTTTGAAAAAATGTAGACTTCCATTAACTGCAAAGGCAGAAGTTAATATGATCGTTACAGAACTTTGCGTTTTAGAAGTTACCGACAAAGGTTTAGTATTAAGGGAAATTTATAAGGATACAACCATAGATGAAGTAAAATCATTAACTGAAGCTGATCTTATTATCCCAGAAGATATAAAAATAATGGACATTTAGGAGGTTTTGTTATGAAAAGGGGATGCAAATACGGAACACATAGAGTTTTAGAACCACAGGGGGTTTTACCACAACCTGCAGTTAAAATTTCAAACGATATGGAGATATACGACAATGAAATTTTGATCGATGTTATTGCTCTTAATATAGACTCAGCAAGCTTTACCCAGATTGAAGAAGAACAGGGCAAAGATGTAGAAAAGATAAAAAAGAGAATTTTAGAAATCGTTAACGAAAGAGGAAAAATGCAAAACCCTGTAACAGGATCCGGCGGAATGCTTATCGGAATAGTTGAAAAAATAGGAAGTGCATTAATCGGCAAAACAGATCTAAAGATAGGAGATAAGATTGCAACATTAGTTTCACTGTCCTTAACACCCCTTAGAATCGATGAAATAATAGATGTTAAGCCGGAAATAGATAGAGTTGAAATAAAGGGTAAGGCAATATTGTTTGAAAGCGGAATATATGCAAAGCTTCCTGAGGATATGGACGAAACTTTAGCATTAGCTGCCCTCGATGTTGCAGGAGCTCCAGCTCAAACTGCAAAGCTTGTAAAACCAGGGCAAAGCGTCCTTATTTTAGGTGCAGCAGGAAAGTCAGGGATGCTCTGCTGCTATGAAGCTATGAAGAGGGTAGGACCAACAGGGAGAGTTATAGGGCTTGTTAGAAGCGAAAAGGATAAAGAAAGATTAGAAAGCTTAGGATTATGCCATAGAATAATTGTTGCAGATGCGCAAAAGCCTGTTGAAGTTCTTAATAAAACCTTAGAAGCAAATGACGGTAAGGAAGTGGATATATCAATAAATTGTGTTAACGTGTCAAATACAGAAATGTCTTCAATTCTTCCTGTAAAGGACGAAGGAATTGTTTACTTCTTCTCAATGGCAACAAGCTTTACAAAGGCTGCATTAGGAGCAGAGGGTGTAGGAAAGGATGTAACCATGATTATTGGAAATGGATACACAAAGGGTCATGCTGAAATCACTTTACAAGAGCTAAGAGAAAATGAAAAGTTAAGAAGGGTTTTTGAAGAAATGTATGCAAAATAATTTGGGGGGATTTTAATGAAGGTTAATAGAAGATGGGAGCTTTTTAAGGATATTCCAGATGAGCTTTGGAATGACTGGAAATGGCAGCTAAGAAACAGAATCGAAACATTAGAGGATCTAAAAAAATATATTCCGCTTACAGAAGAAGAGGAAAAGGGAGTTGCTACCTGCCTTGGGACGCTTAGGATGGCAATTACACCATATTATCTTTCCTTAATCGATCCTAATGACCCACATGATCCTATAAGAAAACAAGCTATTCCAACAGAAAATGAGCTTCATAAAGCAAGTGAGGATTTACTTGATCCTTTGCATGAAGATACAGACTCACCTGTTCCAGGTCTTACCCACAGATATCCTGATAGAGTGTTGCTTTTAGTTACAGACCAATGTTCTATGTATTGTAGACACTGCACCAGAAGAAGGTTTGCAGGACAACAGGATATGCCTATGCCTATGGATAGAATAGAAAAAGCTATCGAATATATTAAAAATACACCAGTTATAAGAGACGTTTTAATATCAGGTGGGGATCCTTTAACTTTATCCGACGATAGGCTTGAATATATAATTAAAAAATTAAGAGAAATACCACATGTTGAAATTATTAGAATTGGTTCAAGAACCCCAGTTGTTATGCCACAGAGAATAACTAAGGAATTAGTTGATATGCTTAAAAAATATCATCCTATTTGGTTAAATACCCATTTTAATCATCCAAATGAAGTTACTGAAGAATCAAAAAGAGCAATTGCAATGCTTGCTGATGCAGGAATACCTCTTGGAAATCAATCAGTGCTTTTAAGGGGAATCAATGACTGCGTTCATGTTATGAAAAAGCTTGTTCATGAACTTGTCAAGATGAGGGTAAGACCATACTATATTTACCAATGTGACCTTTCAATGGGATTACAGCACTTTAGAACCCCTGTTGCTAAGGGAATTGAGATTATAGAAGGATTAAGAGGTCATACATCGGGTTATGCAGTTCCAACATTTGTTGTTGATGCACCTGGTGGTGGAGGTAAGATCCCTGTAATGCCAAATTATATAGTTTCAATGAATCATAACAAGGTAATTTTAAGAAATTTTGAAGGGGTTATTACAACCTATACAGAACCAGATGAATATACACCAAGTTGCAACTGTGAAGTTTGTAGTGGTGAAAGGGAAGCAAAATTAATAGGGATTGCAGGATTATTACAAGGAAATCAATTGTCATTAGAGCCTGAAGGACTTGAAAGAAAACAAAGAGGTCATAAGCATGAGTAATGTTTTGAAGCTTATAAAACCCTATAGAACAATATCCATAATTGGGATGGAAAAGAATGTTGGAAAAACAACGGTTCTAAATCATATTTTAAACAAGGCCAGGGGGAGTTATCCCCTTGGTCTTACATCAATAGGAAGAGACGGAGAGGATATAGATAGGGTTACAAATACAGAAAAGCCAAGAATTTATATCGAAAAGGGGACGATTTTTGCAACATGTAAGGAATTTTTCTTAAAATCTGATGTTACTAAAGAAGTTTTAGAAACCACAGGAATCAATACGCCCCTTGGGGAAATTATAATTGGAAGGGCCTTAAGCGATGGATATATTGAAATTGCAGGGCCTTCGGTGAATTCTGCGATTAGATGGACAAGTGAAAGGATGCTACACTATGGTGCTGGAAAGGTTTTAATAGATGGCGCTTTAAGTAGAAAAACGATGGCATCGCCAAGCATAACACAGGCCACAATTTTATCAACTGGAGCAGCACTATCAAGGGATATTAACAAGGTTATAGACAAAACTGAGCTTACCTTAAAGCTTTTATCAATAAAAAAAGAGGAAGATGATAAAGTTTTAAATAGTGCCTTTAAAATATTAGAAAATTTCAAGATAGGCGTTATATATAATGATTATTCATTTAAAAGCATAAATGTTTTAACTTCTTTGGAAGCTTCAAAGGATATAGTTGAAAACCTAATGGATGATGTAACCCATGTAGTTATAAAAGGAGTAGTAACAGATAAAATTTTAGAGGACATAATAAAATCAACTGATAGATATAAGGGAAAAACTTTTTTGGTAGAAGATGGGACTAAGTTGTTTTTAAATAGGGAAATATTAGATGTGTTTATTAAAAGTGGGGGAGAAATAAGGGCTTTAATGCCGATAAATGTTATATGTATAACAATTAATCCTAAATCGCCCTATGGCTATGAATTTGATGCTAAAAGGTTTCAAGAAAAAATGAAGGAGAAAATAAATATCCCTGTCTTTAACGTATTAGGAGATGAATAGGATGAATTTTTTTGATATAGACCTTAAAGAAATAGGATTTGACTATGTATATGAGCAGCTTCAACCTAAAACTGTTTTTGGAATGGAAATTAAAAAAAATATAAAGTTTTACAAAAAAAAGAATAAAAAAAATCTTTTGCAGGAATTTGAAGAGCTTGAGGATATAATATGTTCAATTAAACAAAATAGAAAAGCTTTTGATGAAATTGAACATATACTTTATAAATTCAAAGATATAAGAAAAAGTATAGAAAGATGTAAGAATGGTTCAGTTTTAGATGAAGTGGAATTGTTTGAAATCAAAAATTTTTGCTTAAATTTAAGAGCTTTAAAAAGTTTAATTTCAGAAGCAAAAATAAGCAATATTATTTTACATTCTTTAGATGATGTTTACATAATTTTAGATCCAGAAGGAAAGAACATACCTACTTTCTACATATATAACGTTTATTCTGAAAAATTAAATGAGATAAGAAATAAAAAGCTTGAAATAGAAAAAAAGATTTTTCTTGAAGTTGATGAAAAAAACATAAATCGTTTAAAGGAACAAAGATTAAATCTGGTGATAGCTGAAGAAGAGGAAGAATTAAAAATTAAGAAGGAATTGTCTAAAAAGATAAGTAAATATGTTAATGCTTTTGAAGAAAACTTTAGAGGCATTGGAAAATTAGACTTTTTAATAGAAAAGGCAAAACTTGCGATAAAATATAATGCCACAAAGCCAATTATTATTGATGATTTAAAAGTTAATTTAATAAATCAAATTAATCCTTATGTCCTTGATATATTAAAGGAAAAAGGCAAAAGCTTTACTCCAATAACTATTGAAATGTTTAAAGGCACAACGGTTATAACCGGTGCTAACATGGGTGGAAAAAGCATATCTTTGAAGACTACTACACTGAACTTACTTTTAGGACATCTGGGATTTTTTGTGTTTGCGGAATATGCAGCTTTCCCAATATTAGATTTTATTTATTTTATCTCAGATGATCTTCAGTCGGTATCAAGGGGACTTAGCACCTTTGGTGCAGAAATAATAAAGCTTAATGAGGTTATAAGCAGAATAAAAAAGGAATTCGGATTTGCTGCCCTTGATGAGGTGGCAAGAGGAACAAATCCTAAAGAGGGACATGCAATAGTAAGGGCAGTCTGCCAATATCTTAATAGTTTTAGCAGTTTTGTTTTAGTGTCCACCCATTATGATGGAGTAGTTGACAAAAATATGAATCACTATCAAGTAGTGGGGCTAAAAAATGTTGACCTTGATAATCTCAAAAAAGATCTGGCAATTAAAAATTCAATTGAAGTTATCCAGGAATACATGGATTATAGTTTAGAAAGGATAGAAGGCATAAGAGAAGTCCCAAAGGATGCACTAAATATTTCAAAACTATTGAATTTTGATGAAGAAGTAATAAAAATAGCTGAAAATATATTAAAAGAGGGGGATAGGAATGAAAAGTAAACTTAATTTAAATTGGGAGATAGTTGAAAAGGCAAGGGAATGTGCAAGGAATATTGCCAATGATACTCAAAAATTCATTGACAAACATACAACAGTAGCTGTTGAAAGAACAGTATGTAGATTGCTCGGAATTGATGGTGTGGATGAATTTGGCGTTCCTTTGCCAAACGTAGTAGTTGATAATATTAAAAAAGGAAATGGGCTTTCTGTTGGTGCAGCAATTTATATTGGAAATGCAATGCTTCATACAAAATTAACTCCTCAGGAAATTGCAGAAAGGGTTGCAAAGGGAGAAATAGACCTTACAAAGCTTCCAATGCATGACTTGTTTGATATAAAACTTGAAGTTATGAAGGTTGCTAAACAAACTGTAGAAAGAATAAGAAAAAATAGGGAAACAAGGGAAGAACTATTAAGAAAATACGGAGATAAGCAAGGGCCACTTTTATATGTTATAGTAGCAACAGGTAACATATACGAAGATATTGTTCAGGCAAAGGCAGCAGCAAGGCAAGGGGCAGACGTCATTGCGGTTATTAGAACAACGGGTCAAAGCCTTTTAGACTATGTTCCTTATGGTGCTACAACAGAGGGCTTTGGAGGAACCTATGCGACTCAGGAAAACTTTAGACTAATGAGAAAAGCCCTTGATGAAGTAAGCGAAGAGCTTGGAAGATATATAAGATTAACCAATTACTGTTCTGGACTTTGCATGCCTGAAATTGCAGCGATGGGTGCTTTAGAAAGATTAGATGTTATGTTAAATGATGCCCTTTATGGAATACTTTTTAGAGATATAAACATGAAAAGAACACTAGTTGACCAGTTTTTCTCAAGGGTTATTAATGGATTTGCAGGTGTTATCATAAACACAGGAGAAGATAATTATCTTACAACAGCGGATGCCGTTGAGGAAGCCCACACAGTTTTAGCATCACAATTTATAAATGAGCAGTTTGCTCTTCTTGCTGGAATTCCAGAGGAGCAAATGGGACTTGGACATGCTTTTGAAATGAATCCAGATCTTAAAAATGGATTCTTATTAGAACTTGCTCAGGCTCAAATGGCAAGGGAAATATTCCCTAAGGCACCTTTAAAATACATGCCCCCAACAAAGTTTATGACAGGAAATATATTCAAAGGACATATTCAAGATGCACTATTTAACATGGTAACTATAATGACAGGGCAAAGAATACATCTTTTAGGAATGCTTACTGAGGCTATTCATACTCCGTTTATGCAGGATAGAGCCCTTTCAATTGAAAATGCAAGATATATCTTTAATAATATGGAATCATTTGGAGATGAAATTGAGTTTAAGAAGGACGGAATAATTCAAAGAAGGGCTAATGAGGTATTAAATAAGGCTTATGAACTATTAAAGGAAATAGAAAGGGAAGGATTATTCAGAACATTAGAGCAGGGTAAATTTGCAAATATCAAAAGACCAATAAACGGTGGAAAGGGACTTGAAGGCGTAGTTGAAAAGGATGAAAAATATTACAATCCATTTATTGAGCTTATGTTGGGAGGTAGAATCTAATGAGCGGAGGACTTTATTCAACCGAAAGAAAGGATTACGACAAGACGTTAGATCTTACTAAGGTAAAACCCTATGGAGATACAATGAATGATGGAAAGGTTCAACTTAGCTTTACTTTACCAGTTCCAAATGGTGAAAGGGCAGTTGAAGCTGCAAAGCAGCTTGTAAAAAAGATGGGTATTATAGATCCTCAGGTAGTATATAATGCTGCATTAGATAAGGAATTTACCTTTTTTGTAGTGTATGGCAGTGTAGTTCACACCGTAGATTATACAGCTATCCATGTTGAAACGGTAGACGTTCAGACGATGTCTATGGAGGAGACAAATCAATTTATCAAGGAACATATAGGAAGAAAGCTTGTTGTTGTAGGAGCAAGCACGGGAACAGATGCTCATACTGTAGGAATCGACGCAATAATGAATATGAAAGGATACGCAGGGCATTATGGTTTAGAAAGATATGAGATGTTTGAGGCATATAATCTTGGAAGCCAAGTTCCAAATGAAGAATTTGTTAAAAAGGCAATTGAACTTAAAGCGGATGTATTATTGGTGTCACAGACAGTAACTCAAAAGGATATCCACATACAAAACTTAACCCATCTTGTTGAACTTCTTGAAGCAGAAGGAATTAGAGATAAAATTTTATTGATATGCGGAGGTCCAAGAATAACCCATGAACTTGCAAAGGAACTTGGATACGATGCAGGGTTCGGACCTGGAAAATTTGCCGATGATGTTGCAACTTTTATAGCAACCGAATTTGCACAAAGGAAATTACCTGGAATAAAATAAGGACAGCGACTGCTGTCCTTATTTGTTAACATTTTATTAATTAAACTCCATCTCCTTTGACTTCAAATTTTTATAATATTATACTAAATGATGTCGAAAAATAATAGGGGAAGTGAAAAGGGATGGAGAAGTTAAAGTTAAGTTTAAAATTATTACCTGATGTATATTTATTTGTCTTGATAATTTTTATTAAAACATTATCTGCCAATGTTGCAATGAAATTGGTTTACCAATCAACCTTTTATACTTTATTTGGTATTTTAGGTTCTTCGCTCATTTTTGCATCTATTTTAAGCTTATTTAAGTTTAAAACACGATATATCGCTTTTTATATATTTGACTTTTTAATAAGTTTGATACTTCTAACTGATATAGTTTATAACAGATATTTTTTAGATGTAACCTCTGCTGCTTTAATTAAACAAGCGGGGCTTGTTGGGGAAGTTAAAGATAGCGTATTTGCCCTTTTAAAACCGTGGGATCTATTTTACTTTGTGGATTTTATATTTATTTCTTTATTTTATAAATATTTTAAGAGAAATTTAGTTGAAAACGAAACAAAATTAACTAAAAGATTAACATCCTTTGCTATGCTTGTTATTTTAGGATTGACTTTTAGTTATCAAAGCGTAAAGGCATTGGATAGAAGACAGCCAGGAATTTTAAAGACTATGTATGATAAAAAGTATATCGTTTCCAATATTGGAAATATCAATTTCCATGCCTTTGACCTTTATAATTTTATAAAAAGAAATGTATTAAACATAAAAAAGATAGATGAAAAAGAGATTAAAGAAACTTTAAAATGGTTTGAAGATAAAAATGCAAATAAAAATAAAAATTATTTTGGAGAATATAGGGGCAAAAATCTTATAGTAGTTCAGCTTGAGGCCTTTCAAGGATTTGTTTTAGAAAGAAAAATCAATGGTCAGGAGCTGACGCCAAACTTAAATAAACTTGCAAAAGATAGCCTCGTGTTTGAAAATTATTACTATCAAACTGCCTGGGGTGGAACCTCAGATGCAGAGTTTTTAAGCAATGTATCTTTGCTTCCTGCAAGGGACGGATCTGTTTATTATCAATATGCAGGGAATAAATACAATGCACTGCCAAAAGAATTAAAGGGAATAGGCTATTCCACAGCAGTAATGCATGCAAACAGGCCTGGTTTTTGGAATAGGACTAATATGTATAGGGCTTTAGGCTTTGACAAATATGAAAGTGAAAAGGACTTTAATATAGATGAGATTCAAGGTATGGGACTTTCTGATAAATCCTTTTTTAAACAGGCAGTTGAAAAAATGAAAAGCTATGATAAGCCCTTTTATTCCTTTTTAATTACTTTATCCAGTCATTTCCCATATAAAGATTATCAAAATAAGATAGCCAAAATAATTAATGTCGGAGAGTTTGAAGGGGATGTTGTGGGTGACTATCTAAAGGCTGTGAAATATACTGATGAAGCTGTTGGGCTTTTTATTGATGAGCTAAAAAGATCAGGGCTTTGGGATAATTCGATTGTTGTATTTTATGGTGATCATGCAGCAATCCCTTATGAAAAAAGGAGCAGCCTTGCAAAGATAATTTATGGCAAAGATGATCTTACGACCCTTGAGTGGGTAACCAATCAAAAAGTTGTAATGATGATACATTTTCCAGATGAAAGGATAAAAGGCATAGATAAAACTACAGCCGGACAGATGGATTTATATCCTACCCTTGCTAATTTGTATGGGATAGAGCCAAAGTATGTTTTGGGAAGAGACCTTTTAAATCAAAAAGATGGATTTATATTAACAAGGGAAGGGAATTTTGTTACAAATAAATATGCTTATTTAAAATCTTCTGATAAACTTGTTGAGCTAAAGAATGGAAAAGAAGCTGATAAGGAAAAGTTTAAGTATCTGTTTGATAAGTATAAAACTTATTTTGATATGTCAAATAAAATGATAGAATATGATTTGCTAAGGTATTTAGAAAGATAGATTCTATGTCAATTATGGGGTGGGCAAATTATTTAGATGCCCGCCCTTGCTAATTTTCAGGACATTTTTGAGAGATTAAGATTATGTTAAGAATAATATTTAAAATTGGGCATGATAAAAAGACGAAGCTAAGGCTGGCTTTTTGAGTCAGTATAACGAATTGTGCATGCTTAAGCTTTTAAACGATTTGGATAGGTGAAAATGAAAACTCAAGATTCTGGCTAGGAGTATTAAATGAACTAAAAAATCGAGGAGTAGAAGACGTATTGATATTCTCAGTTGATGGATTAAGTGGCTTAAAGGAAGGAATCGAAGCAACATTCCCAAGGGCTGAAATTCAAAGATGCATAATCCACCAGCTAAGAAATTGCTTTAAGTATGTATCATATAAACATCTTAAAGAGTTTAGTAAAGATTTTAAAGCCGTATATCAGGCAGCAAGTGAAGAAATTGCAAGAGATAAATTTGAAGAAGTAAAGAAAAAATGGCAAAGCTCTTATCCGTTTGCGATAAAAAGTTGGGAAAACAACTGGGAAGTATTAATTCCATTTTACAAATTTCCGGAAGAAATAAGGAAGATAATGTATACAACGAACATAATAGAAGGATTTCATAGACAATTAAGGAAGGTAACAAAATCAAAGGCTATATTTCCAAATGATGAATCATTAGAAAAGATGTTGTTTTTAGTAGCAAAGAATGTAATGAAAAAATGGACACAAAGATATAAAAACTGGGACATGGTATTAAACCAATTAATGATAATGTATCCAGAAAGAGTGGAGAAATTTATAAGATAAAACTCTCGCCGCGGGCAAATTCTTACCAAGAAAGAGTGCAAATTAATTTAAATACACAAATTTACTTACACTACCTTTAATAATGTTATAGACAGTTTTGAGTGACTTATTGGTTTTAATATATGTAGAATTATGTAGTAATTAGTTGGGTATTTTTTAATTGACATAAATGGTATTTGAGGGATAAAATGGTAATAGAAGGTAACAACTCGAGTTTTACTTAAATTTATAATATTTAATAAAACATACGGTGTAATGTCTAGTAGTGAAATTGTAGAAGTTTTAATGGAAGAAGCATCTATTTTAAGATCATAGACAATAATATCAGAGATTAATTTGTAAGCATCTTTAAGGTTATTAGGAATAGAAAAAGATTTGGAAGGTCGAATGGCTATTGGGGCATAAAACTAACAACAAGCGATTGTCTACTACAAAAGTATTGGGCGCGCAAAAAAACTCCTTTTATGTAATATTTAGCCCAATGCAACGGTATATCCCTGACAGGCTGCTGCATTAAGAGCTTCGTCTATCAGAACAATCCTACCTACCTAACGGAAGCACCTTACTTTGCTAAAGGTAAGGAAAAGATAAGAGAATGGACAGCATACGAGTAAGAAGATAACAAAAAGTCCTAGGAGGGTTAGGTTACTTAGAAGTAACCAGCAAAGATTTTGTAATAGGAAGCAAGGGCTACTGCGCCATTGTTGAGGCTATATAACACTGATACTAATACGCCTAAATTTAATAAGGGTCTAAATAAACATGAAAAAGTTGGTTGGTATAGCACATCTTGTTGAACTAAAACTATTATTAAATTATCAAAGGACAACAAAACTAACGATTAAAATATTTCCCATTTAAGCCCTTAAACTTGAACTGGAAATTCTCTATAAGGTATATTATACATTATACAAGGAGGTTTACATGAATAAGAAAAAAATTTTGCTTATAGGAGTGTTGATTACACTTATTGTAGTAATATTAATATACAATTATATTTCTGATTCTTCAAAGACTATGATGAAATTAGGTGAATCTGATAATTGGAGAATTGAAGCTTTTATAGAAAACAATAAGGATATATATATATTTAGACCTACTTTATACCCTAAATTTTATCCAAATAATAGTTTGGAAATAAAAGTTATGTGGAATCTAAATGAAAAATTATTAATATCTGATGTTAATTCCCCTAAATTAACTGGTAGCTACTCATTTAGTGAGTTCCAAGCAAAAAATCTTCCAGATATACCATTGCAACATTTTAATTTTTTAAATGGAAATAGGAAAGAAATTTACAGATTGTTATCTCAAAGCTCAATCGACATATTATGGAAACAAGGTAATGGTGAGTTAAAAAAAGATACAATATTTTTAAAATGCAAATAATAAATAAAATCTTATGGTAATAAGTTAAGATAAAAAACACTTTATACAATGTATGAAATACTGCCTTAATTTATAAAATTTAATATATAAAAGATAAATTAGAAACAATATGGAAGTATTATGCATAGAGCATTATTTGATAATATATACTCATTTTCAGTGAAAAAAGTTTGTAATTACGTAGTAGCACATTTGACGTATTGAAACAAATAATGATAAATATAATGATTTATTTGTTTAATAATAGCTTTTCTTATCAAAGATATCAGATTTTTTCGTTTCAAGTTAAATTGGTAAACTTGTCAATTTTATTTATACTCATAGAGGTAAACTTAATTTAGTATTTTATAAACACTGAAATTAAAATTTACTATAAGAGGAGTGAAAATAATGAAAAGAATATTGTCATTAGTTGTTATTTTCTTTTTATTATCGAATACGTTAGTTTTTGCTGCAACTGTAAAAAAATACGGTTTTTCGGGGGAAAAACAAGGTTACTTTGATTTAGATATTGAAATGTATCAAAATGAATATGGTCTAATTAATCCACAAGTTATCTATATTCAAAGACCTGATGGTAAAAAATATGAAAGTAGAGATTTAGAAGAATTATTTTTACAAAAAAATATTCTATCTAATTGTAATAGTAATCAAGAACTCATAATATTACAGATACCAATAGAACCTGGAACTATTAGAATTGTTACAGGAAATGCTAGTGTTAGTCCTTGGGTAATTAAAGATTCTATATCTAAGCGAGCTTAGAATCTATTAAAAGGTTTAACATTGGCAGGAATTGGTTTTTTTATTAAACCTATTGGTGGATTTATATTAGGTGCTGGAGATGCAGTAATAAGTAATGCTGTAACAAATGCATATCAAGTAAGTAGTGTTTCCCAATTTAATAATAGAATAATAAGAAAAATTGGAGAAGTTTATGATGGAAGTTCATGGGTTCCATTAGCTGAGTTCCAAAGATGGGAAGAATATTGGCAAAAATATACATATACATACGATAATCAAGGGGTAGAAACAAATTCATTTAGGTATGTATCTTTTCCAGGGGCTTCTGGAAGCATTTTGTTGCCTAATGTTCCAACTAAAATACAAAAATATGTTGATTATGATGATAATTCAAAACTTTCTTCCATAACATATGAACGTTGGCTAATGAATCGTGGATATTATGTATATAAATATAATGAGTGGGGCGATAATATATTAATTGATAATTCAAATTGGTGGCAAAATTACGTAAATAGTAAAACAATACAACCATAAGTAGCGTTTATAAAATGATATTTGTTTTAGATAAAATATATATTATGGTAAATATGGGTATAATATCATATTTGGACGTCAATTTGCAGTATTTGAAATAAATTGTTCTAATGAGATTAATTGGCATAATAATTCTAACTATGTCGATAACTTAAAAATAAAACTACAAAATATAACAATGAGAAAATAAATAAAAGCCTTGAGAAATCAGGGCTTTTTTATTTGGCTCTATGTCAATAGTTGGGGTTGGAATTTGATTAGTGTGATTGTCCCTTCTAATTTTTGATAGTAACTATATGACATGTATTCGTGATAATGGAACTAAAGCACAAGACTAAGAAAAATATGTGGAAAAAGATATAATGCTTTAATTGAAAGGTATGAAGGGATTAGAAAGTCAATTGAAGATGTTGAAAATCAGAGGTTTAAAGGGCTTATAAAGAAGGATAGGATAGAGGAATTTATGAAAGTTTTAAGAGATAGGAATGGGTTAATAGATGAGTTTTGTGGGAATATTTGGAATATGGTAATTAAGACGGTTAAGGCTTATGAAGATGGAAAGATGGTGTTTGTATTCAAGGATGTGATGCGGACTGACCCCCCTAATTTTGGACAATATCTTAAGTTTTCATGGTTAATCTTAGAGATTCGAAATTTTACTTCTACTTATTCGGTCCGCCCTTGACATTGAGCCTCTACATGCATGATTCCTAGCACTAGCATCAGCACCAACAATAGTGCAGCTTTTTTTAGGCTATCATGCATGTCCTCAATGTCAAGGGGGCGCAAGATGGACCTTACTTTACTACAAATATATGTTTATACTCTCCCCAGTAATTTTAAGATATTCAAAATACTCGGCTGGCGGCATGTATTTCGTTGATGAATAGATTCGTTTTGTGTTGTATCTCCTTATAAATTCATTGACAGTTTTATAGGCCTCAGCAAAGGTTGAAAATTCGTTTATGCTTAAGCATTCTTCCTCTAAAATTCTATGGTAGGATTCAATATCAGCATTCATGTTAGGGGTTTTGTAAGGTATTCTCTCATGTTCTATATTTAACTGTTTACAAGAATTTTCAAAAGTTTCACTTATAAATTGTAGCCCATTGTCTGAGCGTATAGCTGGTTTATTTTCAACTTCGTATAATTGTCGTTTCAATAACGCAATTTTTAAAGTCCTTGCTGCGTCTTCGCCTGTACAGCTTAGCCCTATGTGATGTGAAATGATATTACTATCAGCAACATCAATAATGCTAATTATATAGAAAAATCTGTCTTCTCCATTTATATACCCATATTTTATATCAGTTTGCCATTTCTGTTTGAAGCTGTAACAGTTCTATTTCTTGCAATTTTTCTTGGATGTCTAGATTTGATTTCTCTTTGAGGTTTTAATATATTTAATTCCTTACAAAGTCTGTAGATTTTCTTCTTATTAATATTAATTTTAAAGTTTCTACTAAGAGCATGTGTTATTTTTAGATATCCATAATAAATACTTTCTTCTTCAATTATCTGGATAATATATTCCTTTATTTGTTCATCTGATATTTTTTCTCCGCTTAGAGTAAAATAATAACATGTTTTTGGTCTTCCAGTTGATTTATTCTTAATAATTTTTAATCCTGACAAATGATAATAATATGTCGAACGATTAAGCCCAATTATCCTCAATACTTTTGTTTTTGGATAACCAGCCTCAATCCATTTATTTAAAATTTCAACTTTATCTGCTATAGTTGGTTTGTTTTTTTAGTAAGTCTTTAAGTATAGCTATTTCAAGGTCTTTCTCGCCAAGAAGTTTTTTAAAGTTTTGTCCTATGCTTCAAGGTTCTTAACATTAGAATTATCAAGTGACTTTTTAATATTAGCTTTAGGCTCTCTATTTGATTCCCTATTTTGTCTAACCCACTTGTAAACTAACTCTTTAGATAGCCCATTTTGTCTTGCTACTAAAGCAATATTTCCTGTTTCAATTGCTGCTTTGATTATTGAATCTTTAAATTCTTGAGTATACTTTTTTTGTGTCATTATTATTCCCCCTCGACAATTATATCTTATCATATTAAGATACATTGTCTAAATACTTTAGGGGGCTAAATAGGAGACAAAGCTGTATTATTTGCAGAGTAGATATTACAACCTTGAGTGGTGTAGATTTGTTAGTGCGGATGCGATTGTTGGTAGGATTGGAGAACTTTTAACGCATAATATGTTTTCGTATTGTTTCAACAGGCCAATAATGTTTGAAGATTCTTCAGGATTTGATGCAGAAGATATAGGAAGAACGTATAAGCAAATTCCTGTTCCAAATGTGATTCTTGAAATAATGGATTATTTTTCACCAATTCCTATTTCATTGTTTATTGGTGTTTTACAAAAAACGAGTGTAACTATAAATAAAAACAAGCCTATTAAAGTAGTTATAAATGGTAAGAAAGAGTCACTTAGAGTGGATGTCGAACCTGATTTAAATAAAATTCAAATTCAGTCAGGGCATGGCAAAAAATCAAGTATTGACATTAGAATAAATCCTAAAAAGCCTTTAGACGATCAAATACCAAAAAACATCCGAAGGAGTTTAAGCAAAGGGCAATATAATGATTTAATGAAATACTTGAAAAGGGCAGTTGATATTTTAAAAAGCTTAAAATAGGAGGTCTAAAGTGGAAACAATAATTTATATTAAAGAAACAATAAATTTACCAAAATTTGATGATTTAGTTTCTTATATGTGGGAAAAGGGTATTAGTTTATCTTACGTTCGAACAGGTGATGATTTTTACGATAGTAATATTGTAGAGTTGGCATGGAATAAATGGATCGATAATCCTGAATGGGATGATTTTACAAATGAATATATAGATTTTGAAATTAAACAAATAAAAAAAATAATCTTTCAAAGCAGAAAATAAGTTTGTTTTCAAAGTTTTACAATCCAAAATACATTGTAAAAGTTGAATTATCAGATAGTGCACTCTTAATAGATAAAAGGGCATATTTGCGCGCAATTTATTTAATAGCTAAAAGTTGCAATGGATATATTTTAGAAAAAAATAGCAAAAGTTTATTAACATCAGATGAATTTTATGAAAAATATAAAGATATTATTGAAATGCCTTTTACTATAATTATATTTTAGCAAAGCGGGCATCTGAATAAAGTATTTTTTTGTATGCAAAAAATGTTGAGGTTTATTTAGCACCCCAACATTTATTATAGAACCTTTTTAGTTAAGCTCAATTTTGTTGTAGTTCTTTTTACCTCTTCTTACAAGCATGAAACCTTCTTTAAACATGTCTTCTTTTAATATCTCATCAAAATTAGTTATCTTTTCATTGTTTACATATAAACCACCCTGTTGAATGAGGCGTTTTCCTTCGCTCTTTGAAGGAATAACCTTAGCTTCAACAAGAGCATCAAGAAGCTTTGAACCAAGTAGATCCTTTGAAATTACAGATGTTGGAACATTGCTTAAATCACCGCCAGCACCGAAAAGTGCTTCTGCAGCCTCTTGGGCTTTTTTAGCTTCTTCCTCTCCATGGATGAGCTTTGTGATTTCAAATGCAAGAACCTTTTTCGCTTCGTTTATCTCTTTATCCTTTAAAGAAGATAGTCTATTAACTTCATCCATTGGAAGGAATGTTAAAAGTTTTAGGCATTTTTCAACATCTGCATCGTTAATGTTTCTCCAGTATTGATAAAATTCGTATGGTGATGTTTTATTAGCATCAAGCCAAAGGGCACCCTTTTCAGTTTTACCCATTTTTTTGCCCTCTGAATTTGTAAGAAGAGCTATGGTCATACCATAGGCTTCCTTGCCTTCTTTTCTTCTAATAAGGTCAACCCCTGCAAGAATATTTGACCACTGATCGTTTCCGCCGACCTCTAATTTGCATCCATAACGCCTATTTAATTCAAGGAAATCATAGGCCTGCATTAACATATAGTTGAATTCAAGAAAGGATAGTCCCTTTTCAAGTCTTAACTTAAAGCATTCAGCTGTAAGCATTCTGTTTACAGAGAAATGAACTCCAATGTCCCTTAAAAATTCAATATAGTTTAGATTCCATAGCCAGTCTGCATTATTTACTAAAATAGCCTTTCCATCAGAAAAATCTATAAACTTTTCCATTTGTTTTTTTATATTTTCTACATTGTGCATTATTTCTTCCTTTGTTAGCATTTTTCGCATATCCGTTTTTCCTGATGGGTCACCGACCATAGCGGTTCCACCACCGATAAGGACAATTGGTCTATGTCCAGCCTTTTGAAGATGGGACATAACCATAAGCTGTATAAAATGGCCAACGTGAAGACTATCTGCTGTTGGGTCAAAACCGATATAAAATGTAACTTTTTCTTCCTCAAGCAATTTCTCTATTTCCTCTTCATGGCTTAACTGTTCTATGTAACCTCTTTCTCTTAAAACATTTAAAATTGACAAATCTTGTCCCTCCTTAGTTTAAGCTTTGAAGTATATTTTAACAAAGTAAAAACAAAATTTCAATGCAGTTGGATATAATCTCTGTCAATATGAATAATGACTTTATAGTTTGGATGGATATTAGTAATTTTGCTTATTATATCTTTAATTAAAGTGGGTTCATCCTTTTTAAGAACGTCGTGGGATACTACTAAATCAAATATAATGCTTTTTTTATCGTTATGTCCAATTATTCTAAAATCATGAAAGGATAAAACTTCTGGATAATCCTTTAGTATTTTTATAACCTCCTTCTTAGCTTCTAAAACTTCATTATCATCCATATTTACTGGATCCATATGGATTATTAATGTTATATTTAATTTTTTTGAAATTTCATTTTCTGCTTTATCTATCATCTCATGAAGTTCCATGATATCGATATTGGAGGGAACTTCAGCATGAACGGATACAAGATGGGTCTTATGTCCGTAGCTGTGGATTATAATGTCGTGGACACCGATTATGTATTCATAGGAGAGAAGCTCAGATATTATTTCATCCACAAGCTTAGGATCGGGCGCTTCACCAAGTAGGGGGCTTATGGTTTCCTTTATCAATTTATATCCTGCAAAAATTATAAATAGTGCTACTATAAGGCCTATATATCCATCTAAGGGGAAATTAATGTATTTTGAAAGTAAAAAACCTAATGCAACAGTAGAGGTAATTAATACATCAGAAAAACTGTCAAGGGAAGTTGCATCTAATATATTGGAATTTGTGATTTTTGCGAGTCTAGAGTTAAATCTTCCAAGCCAAAGCTTAAAGGATATAGAAATTATAAGAATAAAAAAGGATAAAAGGCTAAATTTAAGTTTTTCTGGATGCAATATTTTAGAAAATGAACTTTTTAAAAATTCAAATCCCACTAAAATTACCATTATCGATACTATAAGTCCTGCGATGTATTCTCCTCTTCCATGACCAAAGGGGTGTTCCTTATCGGCAGGCTTATCTGATAATTTAAAACCAATTATTGTTATTACTGAGGATCCCATATCAGAAAAATTATTGAAGGCATCAGCCGTTATTGAAATACTATTGGATAAAAAACCGATGATTAGTTTTATTATAAATAGAATTAAATTGATAAAGATTCCAACATAACCGCTCAATAGTCCTAAACTTTTTCTTTCATCCTCGGCATTTTTGATAAATTTTTTAATTAAAATGTCTGTAAGCATATAATCCCCTCGCAATTTGAAATATTAATTTAACAAAAAATATTATATTGCATTATAAAAAGGTTTTAAACATGGATAATACAAAAATTTTGTGTTATAATCTTCATGTCTTATTTTTACACCAAGGGGATGATTTTATGAGGATTTTTTTATCTGTTTTAATTGGAGCTGTTATAGGGTATATTACCAATTTCATTGCTATAAAGATGCTTTTCAGACCCCATGAAGAAAAAAAGTTATTTGGAATTAAAATTCCATTTACTCCAGGACTTATTCCAAAGGAAAGGCAAAGGATAGCAAATAGCATAGGAAATACAATAGGAGATCACCTTCTAACACCAGAAGTTATAACTGAAGCATTGTCTAGTCAAGGCTTTAAGATTAAAATTCGAAAATGGATAGAGGACAAATTAAAGGATTTTTTTAAAAGTGATAAGTCATTATTGGATTACTTTAAAAGCTTATTTGGGGAAAGATATATTACAATAAAGGAAAAGCTCAATGGCATTATTGCCAATGCATTGATTGAACAACTAAAAAATGAAGAAAGTAAACGATTAATTATAAATTATATCGTCCTTGAAATTAAGAAAATGGATATAAAAGAAATCCTTGAGTCTGTAATTGTTAATAATAAAGAAAATATTAAAATATTAATAAATGAAATGATTTTCAAAGAAGATTTAAAAAACATTACATTAAAGAATATAATATCAGAAGATTTTGCTGATAAAATTAAGGACTTTATAATAACAAACAGAGATAATATTGCAGGCTTTATCAAGACAAAACTAAAAACCCCAAAGGTAAGGGCAAAGATATCTGAACTATTATATGATATTTTACAACAGAATATTGGGAAATTTGTAGCTATGCTTATAAGCCCCGAATTTATTACACAAAGGGCATTATCTTCTATTGATGAATATTTAAGTAAGTTAGAGAATAAAACCGCCATTGCCCTAATGATAAATAATATTATTGATAATCTTCTTGACTTAAAAGTAAACGATATTATTAAATTAAATGAAAATGAAGAAGAGCTTAAGGACAAAATATGTGAAAAATTATTAGGACTTTTTAGTCAAAATGAAAATATAGAAAGAGTATCATTGACTTTAAAGGATATGATTGCGAATAACCCTAATTTGCCGGATATTCTTTTAAGCTGGATAAATAAATTTATTGAGGATCCTAAATATGTTAATGGTTGTCAACTATTAATAGCTTCAGTTATAGACAAAATATTAAACACTAAATTAAATTCTATATCCCATTTTATTGATGAAGAAACTATAAATGAATTGATAGATTTATTATCTGAGTCAACTTACTATGTTTTAAAGGAAAATGCCCATTATTTTATAGAAGGCATAGATATTCCAAGAATTGTAGAAAACAGGATCAACCAATTAGACGTTGAATATGCCGAAAAAATTATATTAGATGTAGCCAATAGGGAACTTTCTGCAATAACTTGGCTCGGAGCCCTATTAGGCGGCATCTTAGGCCTTATGAATCCATTAATACAAATTTTATTAAAATAAGAGCCCTAATTTTTGGGGCTCTTTTGACTTGGCTTAAGGCTTTTAGGTTCTTTAAGAGCTTCCTTTAAAGGTGCCCTTATAAAGGCATCCAAAAGATCCTTAAACCTGCTTGGCACAATAGGTGAAAAATAAGCTATTCCAAAGGATTCGAGCTTTGTAAGGTGAATTAGTAAAAAATAAAACCCTATTAATAAGCCGAAGAAGCCAAACATTTGACCTAATATGATCATTGGGAATCTAATAAATCTGATGGTTAGGGCCATTTGATAATTGGGAATTATAAACGTAGAAATAACTGTTATAGCAACTATAAATAAAGTTGCAGGGCTTACTAGGTTAGCCTTTGTTGCAGCATCCCCAATTACTATTCCACCTACTATGGCAAGGGTTGTTCCGATTGGATTTGGAAGTCTAAGGCCACCTTCTCGTAGAATTTCAACAGCCACATCCATTGCTAAAATTTCAAGCAAAGGAGGAAGGGGAATATTCTGTCTTGATGATATTATAACCGACATAAGCTTATATGGAAAAAGCTCTGGGTTATAAATTAACAAAACAAGGTAAATAGGTTCTAAAACCATAACAGTAATTATAGCTATAAATCTCATAAGCCTTGAAAAATTAGCAGTAATCGTTCTTTCTGAGTAGTCTTCAAATCCTTGAAAAAACTCAAAAAAAGTTGCTGGAAGAATAAGGGCACTTGGAGTTTCAGAAAGAAAAATTGCAGCTTTCCCTTCTAAAAGGTCAAATATAACTTTATCGGGCCTTTCTGTGCTCTTAGATAAAGGAAATATATTATAGGTTCTCATGTCTAAAAACTGCTCTAATACTCCTGAAGATATTGCAGCTGGAATTTTTAAATTGGAAATTCTTGCTTTAATATTTGTTAAAACCTGCGGGTCGATTACACCATCGATATAGACTAAGACTAATTCGCTTTTGAATTTTTCGCCTATGATATATTTTTCAAGCTTAAGATTTGGATTTTTAACTTTTCTTTGAAGAATAGTTAAATTGAGCTCTAAATTTTCAGTAAAACTTTCTCTAATACCATAAACAGATTTTTCACTTGTGGATTCTTCAATCTGTCTATAATTGTTATTTGTTGTATTGCAAACAATAGCAGCGTCGCAATTATCTATAAGGATTATAGATTTACCACTTATTAATTGAAGGGCTATGTCAGGGATGGAATTTGTTACTGAAACATCTGAAGAATAAAGATGCTTTTTTAATATTTCATCTATAATATCTTGATTTTTTGCCTTTATATTAGAATTAAGAAGGGGTTTTAATATATATTCCTCAACTAGATTCTTATCAGCTATGCCTGATATAAACAAAACAAAGCAGGTTTTATTATTCAAATCTATTTCCCTTTTTATAAAATTAAAATTGCTTGGAATTGTGGAAGTTATAAATTCTAAGTTAGAAAAAATATCTTTAGTTAATTTTTCCATCATATTTTCACCTACCTTATAATCCTTCCTGGGGATAATATTTTTATTTTTGCACTAATTTTTATATTTGAATTTATAAAATTTTCCTCAATAAAATCTATCTTATCCCTTCCAAGCTTGGCTACGGCATATTTTTGAACGTCAAAGATATCAGTCCCATATTTGTTTTGATACTTATCAGCAATTTCTTGAAGTTGTTTCGTTAATTCGTTAGAATATTTTTCTTCGAGTTCTATTAATTTATCCTTAGTAAGTTCTTGCGCATCATCTATGTTAGCTTCTTTAACAGAAGAATATATTAAAAGATATATGTTATAAGTGATTTTATTGTCATTTATATCAACTTTAACATTTCTTCTACTATTGCAAAATAAATCGATGGATTTTGAGTTTTCATCGAAAAATGTTAAATAGCCTTGGGCTTTTTCATTTCTTAATAGATTAATATATTTTGTATCTTCTTCTGGAATTGTAAAAATGAGTTTATCCTTTTTAAAAACAGCAATACCACTTAACTTTACAGTATCTTTATATTTTTCTATATAAGGAAGCATAATGTGTCTTCCTTCTTGATAATACATATTAAAAAAATCCTTAATGTTTGTATCCCTTTGGGTAAAGTTTGCTTCATAGGAAGATTTAATTAAATCTTCGATTTCTTCAGCCATAGTATTGCTATCCTTGGCATTTAGTTTTAAAATTTCTTCTGTTCTTTGTTTTGATACTGCAACTGTTGTGTTAAGATTCCTTTCCTGATCCCTTAAAAAGGCATCTATTATATCGGAAATACCAAATTTACCTCTTTCTTCGCTTATTAAAAGTGTTCTTACAGTTCCAGGTAGATGTCTGCGTTTAGTTATTAGTAATCTTTTATTAAACATCTCAAATATACTTTTTCCTTTTGTCGTTACAACACTTTTATCAACAACGTTTTGGGATTTAAAAACAATAAATTCAAAGCTGGAGGATAAGGTTTTATCCTTATCAATATCGTGGCCTATTCCAGCTATTACTGATGTGCGTTCGATGGAAGGTTTTCCATAACAGGAGGTAAAAATAAGCATAAATAATAGAACTAAACTAATTTTTTTCAAAGGTCTTACCCCCTTTGAAGTAGCTTAATATTAAGGTTAGCGTTGAGTAAACCAAGATAAATCCTACTAAATATGGTTCTACCTTATCTATAACCATTGTTCGCGTATGTTCCGGAACTAACATTGAGGATACGAACATAATAATAAGGCAACTATATAAACAACAGCGGTTATAGGACTTTTTTATTATTTTTGATAGGGTATAGGATAACCCATATCCCCCAACGGCTAATGTTTGGAATATCTTATTACCCCATAGAAATATAAACAAAGGTTCAAAATTTGAAAGAACAGGTAAATCAGCTCCAGCAACAAGATATAAGAGGGGATATTGAAGCTTTGAAGTTAATATGTGTCCACAATAATTTATAGTCAATAGAACAGTTAATGTGTATATAAATATAGTTATTAGACTGCCTATCACTCCTGAGGATAAAACCTTTTTAAAATCAGTTACATAGGGAATAATTAAAAGGCTAATTTCAACTCCAGAATAGGCAAAGAATGTTTCAGGAACAGCTTTAAATATTGAACTAACATCGTCGAACAAGGGAAGTAGGTTGGTAATGTGGCCTTTGTTTATAAAGTAAAAGGGTATAATAAGAATAAGTATGGTTAAATAAAACAATAGTTCAGATAATCTACCTATATTTGTTAATCCGTAATTAATTGTAAAATAGGTTAAAATAACCGTTATTACAATTATGGTATGGGGTGATAAAAATTTAGTTGTTGTAAAAACTAAAACATTAGCAAATCCTGAAAGGACAAATGAAGAAAAGAATATAAAATTGATAAAGAAAAATATTGTAAATATGTAGGCTAAAAATTTCCCCCAAATTCTTTTGTTGGTTTCCAAAAACTCATTATAATTAGTATTTCTGTATATAAGGGCTGCAACTATACAAATATAAATAGGATATATTCCTGCCACTAAAACGGAGATCCATCCTGACTGTTTGGCTACTTTACATACTCCGGATGCTAAAGACAAGATCCCAACGCCTATTATTGAATTTTGGATGATAAACATATATTGATTTCTTGTAATTTGATTGTTTATTTTAAACATAATTATCACCTTTAAATATTTTTTGCATAAAATAAAAAATTATGTTCAGTGGGAATAATAAAAATAAACCGTGTAAGAATAATAAAAGAAAGATTAATTTATGGAGGTATTACTATGGCAAGTAAAGAGCAACTTATGGCTGTTGCAAGAAGTTGTAGTTATTATAGGGTAGAAGGTATGCATAATCTCTTAACATATCCTGAAAGAAGCTGTGAAAATTGCTTGAACTGGGATGGAGAAAGATGTAAAATAAACGTTTTTGATAATGTATTAACTGGACTTGATCAAACATAAATTCCCCTAAAGACTCTCCTTTAGGGGAATTTTTTATTACAATTATTAGTCAAATATAGTATAATAATAAAAAAGGGTTTGTGGGGTGTTTATATGAAAAGTTATTTATGGGGACTTGTCTTTATTCTTGTTGGAATATTTTTAATAATTCAACGAACATTTTTGTTTGATATTAATTTGTGGAATTTTGTGTGGCCCATCTTTTTAATAATCCCAGGGATTGCAATTCATTATAATTATTTTTCAAAAAACAAAGGAACAAAAAATTTAATATTAGGTGGAACCTTAATTGTTTATGGATTTTACTTTTTATTTTCTATTTTTACTAGTTGGAAGTATGTAGAATATACAAACTTTATTTATCCTTTGGGTGTTGGAATAGGCTTTTTAGAGGATTATGCCTTTGAAAAGCATAAAAATAGTTTTGTTATATCAGTTATTTTAATTGCAGTATCTATATTTATGTTTTTAAAATCTTTAAATCTATATTACGGAATCGAACAATATGTTTTACCAGTTGCTTTTATTTTACTTGGTATTTATATTTTAATAAAAGGAAGAAGATGAGGTGGGTTATGGTTCTTATAATAGATAATTTCGATTCCTTTACTTATAACTTGTATCATTATTTTTTAATATTAGGTCAAGATGTTTTGGTAAAGGGTAGACATGAAATAAGCATTAATAATATTAAAAATATAAATCCAGATTATATAGTTTTATCCCCTGGACCAGGAAGCCCAGAAGAGGCCATTTTGCCCCTTGAAGTTATAGATAAATTTAAGGGGGAGATTCCAATCCTTGGTGTCTGTCTCGGACATCAATGTATTGGCCATTATTTTGGTGGTAAGGTTGTTAAGGGGCTAAGACCGGTTCATGGAAAGGTTCATGAAATCAACCATTTTAATAAAGGGGTATTTAAAAATTTAAAAAATCCTTTAAAGGTTACAAGATACCATTCTTTAGTAGTTTCTAAAGAAGATTTGCCGGATGAACTTGAAATTACTGCTCTAACTTTAGAGGGAGAAATTATGGGTATAAGGCACAAAGAATATAACATTGAAGGGGTGCAATTTCATCCAGAGGCGATTTTAACTGAAAATGGACTAGATATGTTAAATAACTTTTTAAGGAGTGGCAAAAATGCATAGGGCAGAATTGAATTTTTTAATAGATCCATTTTTAACTTTTAAAAGGGTTAAAAAGGGATATTCTATGCTTTTAGATAGCAGATACCAGCTTAAAGATTATGGTGACTACTCAATAATTGGTTTTAATCCCAAAATTATTTTAAAACAAGTTAATGGAGAAATTTACATTACTGAGGATAATAAAGATTTTAAAAGGGAAGGAACTTTTCTTGATGTTTTAGACTACTATTTAGATCTTTACAAAAAACCTAAATCTGATTTGATTTTTGATGGAGGATTTATTGGTTATTTGTCCTATGATCTTGGAATGGATCTTTGTAAGATAAAAAGGAAAAATAAAGCTTCAACAAATATTCCAGAGGCTTTTTTTGCTTATTATGATGAGTTTATTATAATCGATCATAAAAATAATACAACAATAATCAATACGAAGGATTTTGATGTAGTAAATTTACTAAAAAATATTGAAGAAGAATACAAAATTGATAATTATATTGGGAATTTAGAATTAACTTCTAATTTTACGAAGGAAGAATATAAAAAGGGAGTAGAAAGGGTTAGAGAATATATTAGGCAAGGCGAGGTCTATCAAGTTAATATATCACAACAATTTTATGCAAAAGGCTTTATTAATCCTTATGATGCTTATGCTATATTAAGAAGGGCTAATTACGGTCCTTATAATGCCTTTTTAGAGGTTGATGGCGGGTTTATTTTATCTACATCTCCAGAGCAGTTTATAAGAAAAAGGGGAGAATATATAACAACAAGGCCGATAAAGGGAACAACAAAACGAAGTTATGATAAAGAGGAAAATGAAAAATTAAAGAAAATGCTTTTAGAAAGCGAAAAGATAAAGTCTGAGCTTTTAATGATAATAGACCTTGAAAGAAATGACCTTTCAAAGATTTGTTATCCGGGGACCGTAGAGGTTAAGAATTTATTTGAAGTAGAAGAATATGCTACAGTTAACCATCTTGTTTCAACAATCCAGGGTAAGCTTTTAGATGACATAAAATTTAGTGATATAATAAAGGCTATGTTCCCAGGAGGATCTATAACAGGTGCACCAAAGCTTCGTTCAATGGAGGTTATTGAGGAAATAGAAAATATGTCAAGAGGAATATACACGGGTTCCATAGGATATATTTCAAATAATGGCAATTTTGACTTTAACATAGCAATAAGAACAGTTGTCATCGATGAAAATGGTCTTTATTATAATGTTGGTGGAGGAATAGTTTGGGATTCTGATCCTGAAGATGAATACGAAGAAACTCTCCACAAGGGAAGGGCAATATATAGCACCTTTTCGACTAAGTAAGTTGATCATCATGAAACAATTCTTCTAAATTAAATTTTATATTTTTAAATATTTTCGATGTAATGACTTCATTTGATTTGTATATATCAGGTGACAAATAACAGTTATCACTATAATAATATTGAATGATTGTTTTATTCAAGGGGTTAACGATCCAGTATTCTGTAACTTTAAATTTTTCATACAGATTAAGTTTTTTAACATAGTCTGTAGATTGACTTGAATTTGATACTATTTCTATAATAAATTCTGGTGAACCTAAAATGAATTTTTCCTTTATTTTGCTTTTATCACATATAATAAAAATATCCGGTTGAATTACGTTTGTTGCAGATTCTATATTGCTAGCGTTTAAAGTTAATATTACATCTAATGGAGCACTAAAAACTTCACAATTTAAATTTTTTAGACTGTCGTTTATCGCAATAAACATTTTCCTTAATATTCTTTGATGCTGAACTGAAGGAGAGGGACTCATTAAATATGGTGTCCCTTCTATTATTTCATATTTAAAATCATCAGGAAAGCTTAAATAATCCTTATAGGTGTAGATTTTATTTTGCTGAATTGCTAAAGACATAAGATTCACCTCACTTTATATATTATTTTATTATTTAATAAAGAAAAATACAACGTTTATAGGAGATGAATATATGGACATAGATATTTTTGAAAAGAATATTTCATTTGGGCTAATGCCATTTGAAACTTTGTATTTTAATAATAACGAAATAGAGGATGTAGATAAACATTTTAAAAGGTTGAAAAGGGCCCATAATATCTTAAAAATTGATTTTGACGTTAATTTAAGTGAGTTTAGCAAAGCCTTATATGATTATGTAGCTAAGTTAGCATGTAGCGAAGGAGTTTTAAAGGTTGTATATTATAATAAACAAATTAATATTTCATACAGATTACCAAATTATACAAATAATATGTTTAAACAGGGATTAAAATTGAGAACCTCTAATATAATAAAGGGTAAAAATAATATATTTAATTATATAAAAACCTTTAATTATGGAGTTAATTACATAGAGGATGTTAGGGCAAAAAAAGAAGGGTATGATACTGCACTTTTTTTGAATGAAAAGGGTTATATATGTGAGACCTCTTATGCTAACATTTTTTTTGTAAAGGATAATGAAATTTATACTCCTCATTTAAGAAGCGGAATTCTAAAGGGGATTATGAGGGATAATATTATACGCTTTTTAAGCTCAAAGGGATATAGAATAAATAAAACATTTATTGGTTATAATAATATTAGTAATTTTGATGAATGTTTTTTAACCAATTCAGTTATAGGAATCATGCCTGTAAAGCAGATTGATGATGTTTTTTATAACGGTAGGTCTATCATTGAATTAATTATAAAATTCAAAAAATTCTGGAGAAGTTGGATGTTTTGACTTGCAAATTATAAAATTTGTGATAAAATATATTTAAAGAAAATAATTTTCCAAAGGGGGCTATATTATGGCCAATTTAAAGGAAGTTTACAAATGTGAAATTTGTGGAAACATAGTTGAGGTTTTACATGCTGGAGCTGGGCAGCTTGTTTGCTGCGGAAAGCCGATGAAACTTTTAAATGAAAACACAGTAGAAGCTTCAACAGAAAAGCATATTCCGGTTATTGAAAAGGTTGAAGGTGGAGTTTTAGTTAAGGTCGGAAGCATAGAACATCCTATGGAGGAAAAACACTATATAGAATGGATAGAACTTCATGTTGATGATAAAGTTTTCAGAAGATATCTAAAACCAGGGGATAAACCCGAAGCCTTCTTCCCTATTGAGGGAGAGAATATGTTTGCAAGGGAATATTGTAATCTTCACGGTTTATGGAAGAGCATAATGGGATAAATAAATTAGGCGGGAATGATTCCCGCCATTTATATTTTTTGTTATGTTAAAAAATAAACTTTTGATTTTTATTGAAATTATTAGCATTATATTGTAATATTATAATATAAAAATACATAAAGGGGGTATAGGTATAATACACGATAAGAATATTACAAAAGTTTCAGAATTGTTTAAAATATTAGGGAACCCGATTCGGGTATCTATATTGATTTGCCTTTTGAAGGGTAATTCAAATGTAACCAAAATTCAAAAGTGCCTTGATCTTCCGCAATCAACCGTTTCCCAACAGCTTGGTATTTTGAAAGGTGCAGGAATAATAGAGGGCAACAGAAATGGACTTGAAATAATCTATTCTATCGTTGATCAAAAAGTAGTTGAAATTTTAAAAAGCATGTTTGACATTAAAAATTTTGATTCCTATTTTGTTGGAGGTGCTGATCTTTGATAAATTTTATTTTAACTTTTCTTAGTATGTTCTTAATATGGACAGCCCTAAGTTATCCGTTAAGTAACCAAGAAGTCGTATTTGGGACTATTTTATCTTTCTGCATTTCTTTGCTTACTATATTTTACAATAAAGATGCAAAAAAATTTAAGTTAAAAACTTTGTTTTATCTTTTTAAATATTTTTTGGTGTTCTTGGTTGAATTAGTAAAGGCAAATCTTAATATGGCCAAAATTGTATTGACTCCTTCATTACCTATATCTCCAAAAGTTTTAAAGTTAAAAACTGAGTTAAAGTCACCTATTGCAAAGGCCATTTTGGCTAATTCTATAACCCTAACCCCTGGAACAATTTCCGTAGAGCTTGTGGATGATTCTTTGTTTATTCATGTGGTTGAGGGGGACAAGGTAGCAAATATTGAAGATCTTAAAGGGCCCTTTGAAAGGTTGTTAAAGGAGGCTTTTGAAGAATGATTACATTTATATTAGTTTTATCTTTACTTGGGATGGTCCTTGGAATTTTTAGGTTGATTAAGGGAAAGTCAATAGAAAGTAGAGTAGTTGCAATCGATGTTTTAACAACTATAACCTCTGCTATAATTGTTATTTTTTCCTTTACCAATGATAATAGTTTGTTATTGGATGTAGCGCTAGTTTATGGACTTCTATCCTTTGTTGGAGTTGTTGCAATTGCTCGATACCTTGAGGGAGGAATTTGATTATGGAGATTTTAGGATGGATATTTTGTTTAATTGGAGCGGTGTTCTTGTTCTTGGCAGGTCTTGGAATTTATAGAATGCCAGATGCATTAAATCAATCTCAAGCTGGAACCAAAGCATCAACTTTAGGTATTGTTTCATTATTTGTAGGATTTTCTATTTTAAAACCTGAATGGGTTCCAAAGCTTATAATAATGGCACTGTTTTTCTTGTTTTCTTCACCAATAGCATCCCATGCTATTTGTAAAGCAGCACTTAGACGCAATAAGGGAAATTTCTATTTGAAGGAAAATGCCTTTTTAAAGGATGGTGAATAGAGTGTATTACTTAGGTTTAATAATTGCTTTTATTATGGCTTTTGGCTCTTTATGGGCGCTTTTAACGGATGATTTATTTAAAGCAATAGTTGTTTTTGGTATAGTTTCATTGTCTTCCTCAGTAATGTTCCTATTGATGCAGGCACCTGATGTGGCTATAACAGAAGCTGCTATAGGCTCAGGAATTACAACTGCACTTTTTATATTCACTTATAAGAAATTGGAGGATAGGAAAGATGAGAGATGAAAGGTCATTATTTATAAATATAGTTGCTCTACTTATCCTTTCAGTAATTGGATTTTATATTTATAAAGTTTCAATGGATACAGGAAAAGGAATAAAAATAACCGATAATATTACTCCTCAGATGAGGGTTGCCGACAGGTTTATGAACAAAAACGTTATTAAAGAAGAGAGTAAATATGTTTGGGGAGGGACTGCTGAAAATACTTCTGCTAATATAGTAACTTCGGTTGTTGTTGATTATAGATTGTTTGATACGACCCTTGAAGTTATAGTTTTATTTGTAACGATATTAGGTTTTGGTTTTGTGATTCCAAAGGATAAAAGAAAGATCATAAAACCTACAACTATTTTAAACAGATGGGCACCTATTCTTATGATTTTAATGCTAATGATTGGAGGATATATGTTTGTAAATGGGCATCTTTCACCAGGTGGTGGATTCCCAGCGGGGGCTATAATATCTACTGCAGTATTAATTGGAGTTTTAGCAGGCAGAAAAACACTAAGTCAAAAGACATTAAAAATAATTGAAGCAGTAGCTGGAATCTCGATATTTAGTTTAGGAATTGCAAGCTTTGTAATAACCGGTAATTTCTTTCAGAATTTTATATTGAATGATAGAATAGGTGATTTATTTTCTGCAGGATTGATTCCAATATTTTATGGTCTTATAGCCTTTAAAGTTGCAGCTGAACTTTCAAATATTTATTTTGAATTTTATGAGGAGTGTTGATTATGGCACAACTATTTATTTTATCTTCTATTTCATTGTTGTTTATAGGATTATTTGGAGTTTTAACGAGAAAAAATATAGTAAAAATATTGATAGCATTAAACATAATGGAGACTGGAATCAACCTTCTTTTGGTTGCCTTTGGTTATGTTGAAAATGGGATTGTCCCAATTTTAACTTCAAATGAAAGCATAATGAATCTTACAAAGATGGTTGACCCTGTTCCGCAGGCTTTAGTTCTAACTTCAATTGTAATTGGCCTTGGAACAACAGCCTTTTCTTTAGCTCTTGCAATAAGATATAGATATAATCACAACTCATTATCAATTAGAGCATCAGAGGAAGAAGAGGGGGTTAATATATGAATAGTATAGTTTTTTTAATAGTAATCCCTCTTATTGCAGCATTTTTATCTTTGTTTTTGGGAAAGAACGATAAGATATTAGCATATATAGTGACATTATTTAATATTATCTTTTCAATATTGATTCTATTTAGCGGGAAAATTCCTTTTAATGTTGCAATTGGAGGATGGAGAGCACCTTATGGCATAAATTATGCTGTAACTGATTTGACTATATTCTTTTTAGTATTGGTAAATGTTGCAGCTTTATTAGCGTTAACGTCAGTAAGAGAAATAATGGAATATCAATTTTATTCATTTTATTTTGTTCTTTTATCTTCAACAAATGGAATTGTTTTAACTGGAGATCTATTTAATTTTTTCTTATTTATAGAGCTTTCAACCTTTGCAGTGGCAGGCCTTATATCATATAAAAGAGACAGGCTATCGACGGGTGCAGCATTAAAATATTTAATCTTATCGTCTACTGCATCAATATTTAGCTTAGCAGCCATTGGGCTTATATATAAAACACTTGGGACTTTGAATTTTGCCGATATAGCCAATAAGGTAAATAATCTAAATGAAGCATCTTTAAGTTTAATTTTAATCCTATATATATCGAGCCTATTAGTTGAACTAAAAATATTCCCATTTAATATGTGGGTTGTAAAGGCCTATGAAGCTTCTAAGACTTCTGTAAATCTTTTTATTCATGGAATGCTTGGAACAGCTGGAATATATGGAGTTTTAAGAATACTTTTAATGGTTTTTTCTAAAGAAACAGGGAAGTTAACTTTAAGTGGGAATTTATCATCTATTTTAATGTTATTTGCTTTTGTTACGGTTATTATCGGAGAAATTGGTGCTTTAACGGAAAAAAATATGAAAAAGATTTTAGCTTTTTCATCAATGGCTCAACTTGGAATAGTTTTGTTTGGAATTAGTTTAGGAAGCTTTGATGCCTTGAAAGGGGTTCTCTATATCGTTATATCAAATTATCTTGCTAAATTTGTAATGTTTTTAACAGTAAATGAATTTTCGAAAGTTTCAGGAAGTACAAACTACCTAGATATGAAGGGACTAGGAAGAAGATATCCTGTTTTAGCAATTTCCTTTACTATTTCAGCTTTAAGCCTTATGGGTATTCCATTTTTCGCAGGATTTTGGGGTAAAATTTCTATCATAGGAAATGCGGTTTTTTCTGGTAAACTTGAATTGATCGGAGCTGTATTAATTTTAATAGCGTCGGTCATAGAAGGAGTATATTATCTTAGGATTTCCCACACATTTTTTAGCCAAGGACATGAAAGGGAAGGAAGGATATCAAGAGTTTATTGTTTATTGCCTATGATCTTAGCGTTAGTAATTTTATTTATTGGAATTAACCCAGATTCATTTGAAAATATTATTTCGATTTTGCTAGATGAAATAAAGTCCCCTGAAAAATATATTAAATTAATTTTATCATTGAAGTGAGGTAGGGAATATGGTGGAAATCTTTATCATTCCTCTTGTGACAGCATTTTTATTAGCTATATTCATTAGAAATAAGAAGGTTGTTTGGCCTCTATTTTTAATTTCAAATTTATATATTTTATTAAAACTTTGGACTTTGTTTGGGAAGTGGGAAATAGAAAAAACAATATATACAAACTATGAATTGTTTGGAGCAAAGTTAAGTTTTACACTTTCCAATAATCCACTTGGATGGTATTTTGCCTTTTTTTCAGCTGTCATAACTCTTGTAATTTCTGTTTTTTCACTTGGATTTAATCAAAAAACAAAGGAAAACGTAGCACCGATTTGGATGCTTATAATATTTTCTAATCTTGGAATTTTCTTTGCTGCAGATTGGATTACGTTTTTTATGATGTGGGAACTTATGGGATGGACATCCTTCTTTGCCATAACTAATGGTAGAGATAAAGCTTTAAATGAGGCTAAGTATTACCTTGTTTTATCTTTACTTGGTGCTTCTTCAATGTTGATCGGAATAATATTGTTAGGTGCTCTTACAGGTTCCTTTGAAATATTTGCTTCGGCTTATGGATTAGTTCAAGTTTTCTATTCTGAAAAAGCTTTATCAATAGCAGCTATTATGTTACTATTGTTTGCCTTTTTTATTAAATCGGCTATTTTCCCATTTTACATGTGGCCATCTAAAGTTTATGCTGTTGGACCAGAAGATTATATAACTTTCATGTCTTCAGTTATGATTAAATACGGAATTTACCCAATAGCAATGTTTATTGTTCCTGTTGTTGGAAGTTTAGACTTACCAAAGATTTTAAATACTGCAAACTGGATTCAATATTTCGTTGGATATTTAGGTGCCATTAGTGCTGTATTAGGAACTATCTTAGCTATATTCCAAACTGATATGAAAAAGCTATTTGCTTACTCATCTGTAGCTAATATGGGATATATATTATTAGGATTTGCATCAATGAATATTGTTGGATTTGAAGGAGCTCTTTTTCATGCAGTAAATCATATGGTTTTAAAGGCAGCTATATTTTTAACTCTTGCGGCGGTAATTTTTAGAACTGGCGAAAGCGAAATGCATAAACTTGGTGGGCTTGTATATAGAATGCCTATAACTTTCTTAACATTCTTATTAGGAATTATTGCAGCAGCTGGAATTCCTCCTCTAAATGGATTTGGATCAAAATGGATGATAATACAGGCTCTCATGTCACAAAAAATGATTATTTTTGCTATTGCAATGATATTTGCATCAACTGGTGCATTTATGTATCTATTTAGAGCATTAGCTTCAATATTTCTAGGGCAACTTCCAGATAGATTTAAGGATATTAAGGAAGTTCCACTAACAATGCTAATTCCTATGATAATAATGATGATTGGGATGCTTTTAATTGGAGTAGTTCCAGGAGTTGTTATGAAACCATTAACAACAGCTTTAAGAGCGGTTGGATATAATGTTAATATTGCCTCATGGACAAGTCTTGAGGGAGCACTTAAAAATTCGACGATAGACTTAACCTTGGTATTCTTAATCTTCCTTGGAGGTTTTGTAATTTCAGCAATAATGTATATTCTTGGAAATAAATCAGAAACAGTCCCACAGGAGGACAATTATACTGGTGGCGAATATCCAGAGGAATGGGGAGTAAATGCTGATAGATTCAATTATTCATATTCATTTTACCAACCATTTAAGGAAATGTTTGAACCATTGCTTGAAAAAATATCCATCGATGAATTTTTCGCAAGCATAGGAAGAAATTTTGAGTATATGAGTGCTACAGTTCAAGGATTATTTAGAAGAGGAGAAGGAGCAGTATTGCTCTTTAGTATAGGTGTTCTCCTACTAATACTAGGAGGTTGGATTATATGATAGAAATTTTAAGAGTATTTTTGTTTGGTTTCTTTGCAATATTTATAGGACTTTTCTTTATGGGTATTGGTAGAAAGATTATTGCAAGAATTCAATTAAGACTTGGACCACCATTTTATCAAGCATTTTTAGACGTAGGTAAATTATTTTCAAGAAAATCAATTACACATAATTTTGTTATGGACCTTGGAATGGTAATGTCCCTTGCTGGACTTGTTGCAACAATGCTTTTTGTCCCAATTGCTGGGCATACAGCTATAAAAACAAGTTCTAACCTTATAGTTATTATGTATCTTATGGCAATAGGTTATCTTGGTATGGCGATGGCTGTAGCAGCAAGCGGAAATCCTAATGCTACAATTGGAGTATCCCGTGCTCTTACCATGATGTTAGGCTATGAGGTTCCATTTTTTACAGTTATGCTAGGGCTGATAATAATTAATGGGACATCGTCTTTAGAACTTATTGCAAACAGCCAAGCAGGCTCAATTTTAAATTGGAATATGATTAAATTCCCGTTGGGATTTATAGCTGCAGAAATTGCACTTCAAGCTATGATGGGAGAAAAGCCCTTTGATGCTATGATAGCACCTGCAGAAATTGCATCAGGGCCTATGGTTGAACTTAGCGGTAAATATTTAGGTTTGGCCTTTTTAACCCATGCGGTTTCAATATTCGTAGAAACTGCAATAATTGTAAATCTATTTATGGGAGGAGCTTCAAATATATTTACATTTGTTTTAAAACAATTTGAAATATATCTTATTACTGTTATAATAGAGGCGGTTTTCCCAAGATTTAAGATTGAACAAGCTGTAAAGTTCCTTTGGACAGTTCCTATGAGCATAGCATTACTTCAGCTTGTTTTGATAGTATTCTAGGAGGCGATACCATGGAAGAATTAAAGGTTGAAAAGAAAAGAAGTTGTATTGAAAATGTAATAGATTTCTTTAGGCAAAGGTCTATATGGATGCTTCACTACTGAACGGGCTGTGGTGCGGTGGAGTTACCACCAACTATGACATCCAGGTGGGATGTTGAAAGATTTGGTATAGGACCTATGGCAACGCCAAGACAAGCAGATGTCCTTCTTGTTACAGGATATGTTTCACTTAAAACGTTAAAAAGAATTATCAGAACCTATGAACAAATGCCAGAACCTAAATGGGTTTTAGCTTTTGGTTCCTGCACAGTAAATGGAGGTATATATTGGGATTCATATAATACAATTACAAATTTAGCAGAGTATATTCCAGTGGATATAACAGTATCAGGATGCATGCCAAGACCAGAAGCTGTTATGGATGCACTACAAACGCTTATGAAGATGATTCAATCGGGAGAAGCTGGGGCATACAAAAAGTATAAGGAAAATTATGAGTATTATAAGGCAAATCAGGATAGGGTATTAAGAAAAACTTATCCTATATTGGGTGAAAAATTAATTCAAAATGAAGAAGCAGCAACAAGCATTGAATAATTACCCAATAATGAAATTGGAGGGAAATTATGAAGCTTAGCAAAGAAGAAATAATAGATTTATTAAAACAAAGAGGTCTTGAGGTTAATGACCTTTATCCTACACAAATAAGTGTGATTGTAAATAAGGAAAACTTAATAAATCATCTTGTATACTTAAAATCAATTGGATTTGACCATCTTTCCTTTATAAATGCAGTTGATTTTATAGATGAAGGCGAATTTGAACTTGTTTATCATGTTTGGTCATATACTAATAAAGTTCATGTATTAAATAAGGTTAGAATAGATAGGAATGATCCAAAAATACCAACGATAGTTGATCTATGGGAACAGGCACAATTTTATGAACAAGAGGTTCATGAATTCTTTGGCATAGTATTTGAAGGAAATAAGGATTTGTCACCTCTTTTCCTTGAAAATTGGCTGGATATTCCACCGCTAAGGAAGGATTTTGACACAAGGGAATTTTCAATTAGGCTTTTTGATGCTAAACCGAATGGAGGTGACAGGTAATGGATGCACCATCTTATATGCTAACTAAAATAGCTGAAAAGGATGATTTAGCTGTTTATGAGCTTTTCTTTGGCCCAAATCATCCTGGAATGCATGGTAATTTTGGGTATGTTCTTGAGATGATTGGAACAGAAATAGTAAAGGTAAGACCTAATGCAGGACAGCTCCATAGAGGATTTGAAAAGTTGATGGAACAAAAACTTTGGGTTCAAAACATTGCACTTGTTCCAAGAATATGCGTAGTTGATCCCGATCCAAATGAAGTTGCCTACTGCACAGCAATAGAAAAGATCATGGGAATTGAGATCCCTGACAGAGCAAAATTCATTAGAACAATTACCCTTGAGATGAGCAGATTAACTTCTTTCCTTATGGGAATGGGAGCTTTAGGCGCAGCACTTGGGCTTTATACTCCGATGTATATTATGACTGCTGATAGAGATTTGATTCTTGATCTTTTTGAATGGCTTACAGGAGGAAGAATTTATCATATATTCAATATCCCTGGAGGAGTAAGAAATGATTTGCCTGAAGGATGGGTGGATAGATTAAATAAAGTTCTTGATCATCTTGAAAAAAGATTAATAGAATACGATAAGATTTTATTTGAGAACCCAATTGTCCATAAAAGATTGAAGGGACTTGGCTATGTATCAAAGGAAGATGCCGTAAGATTTGGCCTTACAGGTCCAAATTTAAGAGCTTCGGGCAATCCGTATGATGTAAGGGTTGATGACCCTTATGCAGCTTATGCGTATCTTGATGTAAAAGTAATAATACAAGAAGGTGGAGATGCATTAACTAGAGCGGTTCAAGTAAGAATTGAATTTGAGGAAACAATAAAGTTAATTAGACAAGCACTAAAGCTTATGCCTGAAGGCGAAGTAAGGCTGAACCTTGGTAATTTAGCTATGTTAAAGGTTCCAAAAGGTGAAGCCTATGCTAAAGTTGAATCCTCAAAGGGAGAATTTGGATATTATGTGGTTTCTGATGGGGGAATGAAGCCCTATAGAGTTGCAGTAAGAGGTCCATCACTTCCAGCAGGACTTTTACTTGCACAAAAACATCTCCCAAAAATGAAGATAGATGATGTTGCGGCATGGATGGGTTCTTTAGCGATTTGCCCACCTGATATAGATAAGTAGGAGGGAAAACTATGGCATTAGGAGATAAGAGCGTGTATTCTCCTTTGACAACCCTTAAAAATCTCTTTAAAAGACCTATGACAATAAAATATCCAAAGGAAATTTTAAGGGTTTTCCCAAAGGAAGGAGTTTCACCGAATTATAGGGGACTTCATACAAATGATTTGGAAAAATGCGTTGGATGTGCAGCCTGTCAAAGAATATGTCCCTTTGATGCAATAGAAATGAAGATAATTGGACAAAACGAACAAGGCAGAGCAATAAAAAAGCCTGTAGTTGATTATGGCAGATGCAGCTTCTGCGCCTTTTGTGTTGATGTTTGTCCGACAAATTCGCTTAAAATGTCAAGACATTATATTTATAAAATCAAGACAGTAAAATCCTTATCAGCTAAAGATGAGGTTGAATTTGTAAAAGATAAATTCAGAATAATGCCGGATGAAAAATTAGGAGATGACATTGGATATAATACTGGAAAAGCTAAAAAGGTATTAGGTTAGTAAAAGGGCTGTTTAACAAAATAGCCCTTTTACTATATAATTATTATGGGATCAACATGGGGTTGGGGGGAGTTTTGATGAATAAAATAAGACGGTATTTAAAAGAAAAATTATTATGTAATTTAGAAGGCAATGCCTATGCTTGTATTATTTTTGAACCAATGTGGGCTATATTTGGTGGAATGATATTTTTTTATCAGCCATTATATATGAAAAGCTTAGGTGTAAATGAACTTCAGATGGGTTTAATAAATTCAATAGGAGCTGCTTTAATGATTTTAACATCTTTTGTTGCTGGTCCAATAACTGATAAATATGGCAGAAGAAAAACTACGCTTATTTTTGATTTAATCTCTTGGAGTTTGGTAATGTTTATATGGGCAATTTCACAAAATTTTTGGTTCTTTTTAGTGGCAGCTTTATTAAATTCATTACATAAAATATCATATACTTCATGGACATGCCTTGCAATTGAGGATACTATTGAAGATAAGAGGGTTTACTTTTTTAGCCTAATTATGATAATAAATTTAGCTTCCGGTATTTTTGCACCTTTAGCAGGGATTTTGGTGAATAGATTTGGAATAACATTAGCAATGAGGTTGATATATTTTTTAGGATTTATTAGCATGACTTTGATGTTTGTTGGAAGAAATAAAATGACAACTGAAACTAGAATTGGCATGGAATTAATTAAAAAGCATAATAATCTTTCTTTAAGTGAAAAGATTACGGATTATAAAGAAGCTATGGTTTACTTTTTTACAAATAAATTAACTTTTCTAGTATTTTTAATTATGCTATTTACATATTTGCAGAATTCATTTTTATTTTATCAATCGATATATCTAAAGGATATCATAGGCATAAAAGAGTCATTAACATCATTAGTTCCAGGACTTTCGGCTATCATTTATTTAATTACATATTTTATATTTATGAAGTGTCTGACCCAAAAAGGCGAGGCAAGTAGTTTATCTTTAGGTTTGCTATTAAATGGACTAGGAATTTTGCTATTTTTGTTAGTAAAACCCAAGAATTATCTATTACTTGCTTTTAGCACTATTCTAACAGCTTCAGGTAATATTATAACAATAACATTTAGGGAAACCTTATGGAGCAATGTAATTGGAGAAGAGGAAAGGGCTAAAATTTTCGCAGCTGGTCAAGGCCTTATTTCATTGTTTTCTGCCCCGGCAGGATACTTTGCGGGATGGCTGTATAAAATTAATCCTGCTTTACCATTTTTGATGAGTCTAATTTTTTATTTAGCTTCATATGGAATATCGTTTGTTGTGAAAAATATAAAAGAATACATGCCTAGCAAACCAAGCTAGGCTTAAGTTTTACGTAAAGTATTCTATTGTTGAATTAGGGAAATATTGTTTTATCTTATCATAAAAATACTGCTTTATTTCTGATGATATTTCTTTAGGATATACATATTTATAATATCCATAGGGCCCCCATTTTTTTAATCTAGTTTCCTCGTTTAAATCAAGTTTAGTTTTAGGAAAACGCTTAAGTATTATATCTTTTGATTTTAGTGTAAACCTATATTGGATTAGTTCAAATGTTAAATTGCTATTTGAAAAACCATCTAATTTGTTGTATAAATTAATTAGCATATCTTCATAATCCTTTTTCCATCCATCATATATGAAAATCGGGGCAATTATAAACCCTGTATCATAATCTGCTTTAAAAATTTTTGCTGCGGCATCCAACCTTTCTTGCAGATTATCTGTATTATGTTCATAGGTTTTAATAATATAATCAGTATTTATGCTAAACCTTATTTTAGTTTTTTTGTTATGATTTACGTTTAATAATGAGTCGATGTTTGAAAATTTAGTAACTAATCTTAGCTTTCCGAATTCTTGTTTTGAAAAAAATTCAACGGTTCTTGCAACAGAACCAGTTAGATGTTCTACTGATATAGGGTCGCTGGTGCTGGCAAGTTCAAAGGTGGTAATATTGGGCTTGCTTTCATCTATATACCCTTGAATGTTATCAAGGATCTCATTTATGTTTACAAATATTTTAATATGTGGTGAAGCAGCATGTTTTGTCTGAAGATAACAGTATTCACAAGTGCCGGGGCAGCCTGAAACTAATGAAAATTGGAAGTCTGCCGATGGCTTACAGGAGTCTAGCTTTTTATTTTTGCTTATACCAAGGATTATTGTTCTTTTGGAATATGCAAAAAATTCTTGCTCGGATAGATTTTTTGTCTTTTTATTAAAGCTATCTTCAATTATTGGAATATTTAAGTTTTCTGCTTTTTTTAGGATTTCGTATGTTAAACTATAATTTAAAGCTTCTTTTTCAACAAATATTTGAGAAGGAATAAACTTTTTCATGTATATCACCTATTATTATTTTTGTAAAAAAATAATAAAATAATGTAAGTTATGATAAAAAATTATATAAAATTGGAAAGGAATTTAAGAGAAATTGTAGAATTAAATAAATAAGGAGAATTTTTATTTGGAGGCTGCTGGGTATGGGGAAAAGAGTAGTTGACATTTTTAGTTGCAGAGAAGGAGATAAATTAGCTCTTAATGTTGTTACTGACTCTGGAACTACTGTTGTAACTGAAGGGACGATTCTAAATAAGTACCTAATAGATAAGATAATTAAAATGGGTATACGAAAAATATACATATATGAAGATAATGAAAACGGTAATATGGATTATATAGCCTTTAAAAAGGAATACTCTAAAAATGTTGATGCGGTAAAAAATATTCTAACCGAACTTGCTGCAGGTAAGAAATTGGATCTTAGCTTAGTAGCAGAAATTTCTAATGAAATAAAAAAACATATAGATCAAAAGGATAATATTATTAAGTTTTTATCAACCCTTAAAGCCTTTGATCAATATACATTTAACCATAGCTTAAATGTTGCTTTCTATAGCATGCTTCTTGGTAAATGGTTGGGATTAAAAAGCACACAAATTGATGATTTAATTAAAGCTGCAGTGCTTCATGACATTGGAAAAGTAAAAATACCTGAGGAGATTTTAAATAAAAAAGGTAAATTAAGCGATGAAGAATTTGAGGTTATGAAAAAGCATCCTGTTCATGGTTATGAAATTGCTCTTGAAAGTCAAAAACTTTCTTTTGATATTTTAAAGGCTATACTTTTGCATCATGAAAAGGAAAATGGTTCAGGATATCCTCTGATGGTTAGAGGTGACAAAATTCCTTTATATGCAAAGATTATAGCTATCTGTGATGTTTATGATGCCATTACTTCAGAAAGGGTTTACAAGGGACGTATGTCTCCCTTTGATGCATTTAAAATCATAGAAATGGATGGCTATGAATTGTTTGATGTAAAAATAATGTTAACCTTTCTACAAAATATTTCTAATTATTATATCGGAACAGATGTGGTTTTAAACAATGGCGACATTGGCCAAGTTGTATATATTAATCCAAGAAATATTTCTTATCCTATTGTTAAAATAGGATCAGACTATGTTGATCTTTTAAGCAATAAGGAACTTAAGATTGTTTCATTATTAAATTAAAAAATATAATTGACTTAAATTGCAGTAATTCTTATAATCGAAATTGTGAAATTATAGGTGATGGGGTTCACCTTAATTGCCTTGTGCTGATAACTCCTACTTTTGTAGGAGATTTTTTATCTTTTTGGAGGTGGTCATGATGCTTAAGGTAATTTATGTAGGTTTAGGAGGATTTATAGGTGCATCACTGAGATATTTAATTTCGATGGGGGCATCAAAAACTTTCAATTTGGATATTCCAATGGGAACATTGATAGTGAATATTTTAGGTGGATTATTAATAGGATTTATAATGGAATTGAGTTTGTCGACAGATATAATATCGCCAGACCTTAGACTTTTTTTAACAACAGGTATCTTGGGTGGGCTTACAACATTTTCAACCTTTAGTTACGAAACGATAAACCTTTTAAACTCTGGAGCATATATTTGGGGTATAATAAATATTGTTTTAAATGTTTTATTAAGCTTAATAGGGGTTGTAGTTGGGAAAATTTTATGTAATGCTATTATTTAGGAGGGGAGTATATGAAGTTAGAAGGTAAGGGAAAACTTTTAAAAATATTTATAGGGGAATCAGATAGATGGCATGGTGAGGCTTTATATCATATTATTCTCAAAAAGGCAAAGGAGTTTGGTCTTGCAGGCGCTACAATAGTAAGGGGAATAGAAGGTTTTGGTGCAAATAGCAGGGTTCATTCGGCTTTAACAGAAGTATTATCCCACGATTTGCCTATTGTTATTGAAATCATAGATAAAGAAGAAAAGATAAATGAATTTATAAAGGTTATCGATCCTATGATTACTGAAGGATTGGTAGTAATTATGCATGATGTAGAAATTATTAAGTATGTTAAATCACGAAACTAATAAAAAGTTGGAGGGACAAAATTGCAGGCAGCAATAATTTATTTTTCGGGAACTGGAAATACTGAATATGTAGCAAAACTTTTTAAAAAACATTTTGAATATGGAGGAGTTAGTTGTGTTTTAATTGACGTATCAAAGAAAAGAACACTAAATGAGGAGTATGACTTTTATGTATTTGGAGCACCAATACATGCTGAAGTTTTTCCCAAAATTTATATAGACTGGGTTGCTAAAAACTTAAAAGAAGACAATAAAAAGTGTCTTATATTTTCAACTCAAGCTGCCAATAAAGGATCTGGACCTGATCAGTTATCGGAGATTCTTATTAAAAAGGGTTATAGGATTACAGTTCAGGATTTTATTACTATGCCTAATAATTATTATGTTGTAGCCTTTGAAAAGCCAACTAAGGAGGAAATAAAAAAAGCAAAAGAAAGAGCGGAGGAAAAAGTTAAAAGTTTAGTTCAGAAATTTTTAAAGGATGAAATATACATAAATAAAGTAAGCAAAATAAGATTAAACCTTGCCAAAATAGAGTATAAGTTTTTTTATCGATTTTCTAAGGGATGGGCAAGAAGAAATCTTACAGTTGATATGAAGCTTTGTGTGAAATGTTTAAAATGTGTAAAGAATTGTCCGACTAAAAATATTAAGTTCAAAGATAACAGTTTTTATTTTGAAGATAGCTGCATATCATGTCAAAAATGCCTACATACTTGTCCGACGAATGCATACCTATATAAAGGTAAAAAATTTGAGCAATATAAAATTTAAAATGGACTGTCTCTTTATTTTGAGGCAGTCCATAATTTATTTATCCTCTATTCCGTCACTCCCTGGAGTCATAAGATATGCATAAAATACCCATAGAGATGATAATCCGACAATTCCATAAAACATTCTTGCAAAGGGTGATGTATAGCCTCCTAAGATTGGGAGTAAAGGATCAAACCCAGATAGAGCAATTAATCCCCAATTAATTCCGCCTAATATAACAATAGCAAGGGCAACAAGATTTAAAATTCTCATAGTAATCATCCTTTCTATTTTTATTTTTTTATAATTAGGATAAATTATTCAAATATATTATCTTGTTATTAAATTTAAAAATATTCCAAAATTACTTATTTAGCTTAACTTGTAATTTTAAATATATTAAAATTGTAGTATAATGTAGTATGAATTAAGTAAGCATAAGGAGGTGGACTTTTGTTTATAAAAATAGACAATTTAGATATTTATTATAAAAAAGCTGGTAGCGGTAAAAAGATAGTTCTTCTTCACGGCTGGGGAGGAAGAGCAGATAGCTTTTTGCCAGTTTTTAATTATCTTGCAAGTAAATTTGAAGTATATGCGATAGATTTTCCAGGTTTTGGTCAATCCTCTTTGCCGCCCAAAGCTTGGGGAGTTGGTGACTATACCGATATGCTAAATAAATTATTTGAAAAGCTTAATATAGAAAAGGCTTCATTAATTGGGCATTCCTTTGGTGGTAGGGTTTCAATTATGTTTTCAGCTCTTTACCCTGAAAAAGTAGAAAGGGTTGTTCTTGTAGACAGCGCCGGGATAATTCCTAAAAGAACCTTGAAATATTATTTTAAAGTTTATAAATTTAAGCTATTTAAAAAATTATATTTATTATTAAATGGTGGCAAAAAAGAAGCTCTTGAAAAGTTTTATAAAAAATACGGTTCAAAGGATTATAAAAATTCTGGTCCATTAAGGGAAACTTTTGTAAAAGTTGTCAATGAGGATTTAAGAGGATTTTTACCTAAGATTAAAGCCCCAACCCTTCTTATATGGGGTGAAAAAGATCAAGATACTCCTCTTTACATGGCAAAAATCATGGAAAAAGAAATACCAGATGCAGGTCTGATTGTTTTTGAGGGTGCAGGACATTTCGCATATCTTGATAAGTTGAATGATTTTAATATAATAGTTTCAAAATTTTTGGAAGGAAGTGAGTGATTTGAGCATGTTAGTTTATGTTTTAGCTATAATCTTTTTTGCCTTTGTTTCGGTTTACTATAATAGGTTTTACCTTCATATGGCTCAGCTTGTAGGATACAAACCAAATGAATTTTTAAATTGGCTTAATAAGTATGATAGGGATAATTTTAAAAGAAATTTTATATTTTTATTTTTACTTTTCATTTCAAATCTTTTTCCAAAAGATTATAGTTCTTATGCACTATTAATTCTTTGGATTGCTTTGGCTTCAATAAATATTTACACCCATTATAATAGAAGGAAAAAGGCAAAAAAACCTCTTAATTTTACATATAGAGCTAAAAGATTATTTGCCTGTGCATTATTTCTAAATTTATTGCTTGTTATAATATCTTATGCTTTATTTAAGTCACCATTGGCCTTTATAAATGGATTGATTTTAATACAGGTTTTTATTTCTTATTTAATGCTGATTTCCTTAAAAATAATGCTGCCTATTGAAAAGAAAATCCAGCAGGGCTTTATAAACGAGGCAAGGGAAATAATTAAAAGGAGAAAGGACCTTTTAGTTATCGGCATCACAGGAAGCTACGGAAAAACAAGCACTAAATATTTTATAAAAACAATTCTTTCGGAAAAATATAATACCCTAATGACGCCTGAAAGTTATAATACTCCAATGGGAATTACAAAGGTAGTTAGGGAACAATTAAGGGATGAACATGAAATTTTTGTATGTGAAATGGGAGCAAGATATGTTGGAGATATAAAGGAGCTTTGCGATATAGTTTATCCTAAAATGGGAGTATTAACTGCCGTTGGCCTTCAGCATCTTGAAACAATGGGATCACAGGAAAACATTAAAAAGACAAAATATGCACTAATAGAATCCTTGCCAGATGATGGTGTCGCCTTCTTTAATGGAGATAACGATATTTGTTTTGAACTTTCTAAAAGGAGAAACATAGAAACTTATGTATATGGAACAAATAAAAAAGAAGGCATAAATGTATATGCAACAGACATAAAAAATACTAGGGAAGGTTTAAAGTTTACTGTTCATGGAGATGTTGATGGTAAAATAGTGCAATTTGAATGTAGAACAAAACTCTTAGGAAAACATAATGTTAATAATATTTTAGCAGGAGTCGCAGTTGCCCTAAAGCTTGGTCTTTCTGAAGAAGAAATAAAGAGGGGGATTGAAAAAATAGAGCCGGTTCCACATAGGCTTCAAATCCTCGATACTAACAATGGAGTTACAGTAATAGATGATGCCTTTAATTCAAATCCTGAAGGTTCAGCCTTAGCCCTTGAAGCACTTTCTGAAATGGATGGAGGCAAAAAAATTATTGTAACTCCTGGAATGATTGAACTTGGAGAAGTTGAGTATGAAGAAAACAAAAAATTTGGCCAAAGAATTGCAAAAACCTGTGACTATGCTATATTAGTTGGAAGAAAAAGAAGTATTCCTATAGTTGATGGCTTAAAGGAGGAAAACTTCCCAGAGGATAGGATTATAATTGTAAATAGTCTTGATGAAGCAACAAAAGAATTAAGTAAAATAGTATCTATTGGAGATATCGTATTGTTTGAGAACGATCTGCCTGATAATTATAATGAAAATTAAGGAGGATAGAGATGGTTAAGAAAAATGTTTTAATAATGTTTGGAGGAAGAAGCGTTGAACATGAAGTTTCTGTTATAACAGGCCTTCAGGTGGCTGAAAATATCGACAAGGAAAAATATAATGTTGTTCCGCTTTTTATTACAAAACAGGGTGAATGGTATACTGGGGATGAGTTATTGGATATAAAAAATTATAAGAATTTAGATGTTCTTCTTAGCAAGGCCAAAAAAGTTTATCTTGAACCTATTCCTAATAATCCTTATTTAAAATTTTATCCTGAAAAGGGTTTGTTTAAAAAAACACCAGAACCAATAAAAATAGATGTTGTTTTTCCAGCATTACATGGATCCCATGGTGAAGATGGAACAATGCAAGGCCTTTTAGAGCTTTGTAATATTCCTTATGTTGGAAGTGGAGTTTTAGGTTCTGCGGTTGGAATGGATAAAATCATAATGAAGGATATTTTCAAAGCCAACGATATTCCAATAGTTAATTATACATGGTTTTTAAGAAGGGATTATGTAAATGACAGCGAAAGGGTTTTAAATTATCTTGAAGATAAATTAAAATATCCTTTGTTTGTAAAACCAGCAAATTTAGGTTCAAGTATAGGTATTTCAAAGGCGAAAAATAGAGATGAGCTAATAAATGCAATAGAAATTGCAATAAACTATGATAGAAAGATTATAGTCGAAGAGGCTGTTGAAAATCCAATGGAGATAAATTGCTCCGTAATTGGCTTTGATAATGAATATAATGCATCAGTTTTAGAGGAGCCTGTCTCTTGGCAGGAATTCTTGAGTTTTGAGGATAAATATTTAAGGGGAAATAAAAACTCAGGCATGAAAAGTGCAGCAAGGAGGATTCCTGCACCAATTCCAGAAGATAAAACTAAAGAAATTCAAGACCTTGCTATAAAGGTATTTAAAATTTTAGACTGCTCAGGAATTTCAAGAATTGATTTTCTTGTTGAAAAGGACACTATGAAGGTTTATGTAAACGAAATAAATACTATGCCAGGGTCTATATCCTTTTATCTTTGGGAACCAACAGGGCTAAAGTTTAAAGATTTAATTAATAAACTCATAGAATATGCAATTTTGAGAAATCAAGAGTATAATAAAAATATATACGTATTTGATACTCCATTGCTTAAAAAGGCTAGTTCAGGAGTTAAAGGAGGAAAAATATAAGAGGGAACTAATTTGTTCCCTCTAATTTTTTTGATATTTGGAATCCATTTTTTACTGCTTTATCAACGAGGTCGCTTAAGTGTCCCATTGGACAAATCTGGCACCAGCTTCTTGGCTTAAATATTGTTCCAAGAGTTATACCTACTAAAAGGGAAAGAGTCATAAATCTATAAATTGAAAAGGAGATTTTGAGGATGCTACCCTTTGAATGAAACAAAGATAAGCTTAAGAGAGAAAGCATAAGGAGTAACAATATATTTTTTACACCTTTTGTTCGCATAAAATTAGGTAATGGATTATTTAAAGAAATATATTTTAAAAATTTACCTAATAAAGAACCCCGAGGACAATAATGGGAACAATGGATTTTACCTCTACCTAAAAAAGCATGAAATGGAGGCATTATCATACATATTATTCCTAAAAGTCCTATTACAGGATAAAAATAACCAAGTATCACGAAGGATGCTAATATTATCCATGACCAGTGCTGATGACTTTTCTTTTTCATATACTTCCCTCCCTTTAGCAACTATTTTTGTTAAAACTTCGTAACATAAGCTATTACTTATTATACTTATACGGGGTATAAGTGTCAAATGAAAAATATTTTAGAAAATTCTTTAACTTTCTACTAAAATAGTTTAAAATTAGTAATGTGAATGAAAAGGAGGGATAAGATGGAAGGAAAGGAGATATTAAAGAAATTAAGTGATCTAAATGCGGTTTCAGGTAGTGAATATTTATTGCAGGATGATTTGGAATGCACTTTTAAGCCCTATGTAAATGAAATTAAAAAGGGAAAAATGGGAGACTTTATAGCTATTAAAAGGGGAGAAGGGGAGGATAGATTAAAAATATTAATAACTGCCCATGTAGATGAAATAGGCCTTATGGTTACGGATATCGATGAACGTGGATTTGTTTCCTTTACAAATGTTGGCGGAGTAGATCCAAAGACTTTACCTGCCCAAGAGGTTATAATTCATGGCTTAAGGGATGTGCATGGAGTAATTGGAGCAAAACCACCACATGTTTTAACTGAAAAGGATAGAAAAAAGGCAATTAAAATGGATGAGATGGTAATAGATTGTGGGATGACAAAGGATGAATTAAAAGAATTAGTAAAAATTGGAGATTACATTACAATAAAGAAAGAGTCGTTGGAGCTTTTAGGTGATTTCATTACAGGAAAAGCCCTTGATAATCGTGTTGGTATAATGGCACTTTATGAATGTGCCAAAGAATTGAATAAAATAAAACATACTGCTGATGTTTATTTTGCAGCTACAACTCAAGAGGAAAGGGGTCTTTTAGGGATTAAAACAACTACCTATGAAGTAAATCCTGATATTGGAATAGTTGTTGATGTAACCTTTGGAGATAAATATGCAAATCCTGATATTCAGCTTGAGTGTGGAAAGGGAGTTGAAATCACTATAGGACCAAATATTCACCCTGAGCTTTCTGAAAAACTTATTAAACTTGCTGATGAATATGGTATACCATATACCATTGATGTTGCACCAGGAGGAACAGGGACAGAAACTTGGAATCTTCAGGTGACAAGAGAAGGTGTTCCAACTCTTTTAGTTTCTGTTCCTATAAAGTATATGCACACATCTACGGAAATTGTAAATTATAAAGATATCGTTAGAGCTGGAAGACTATTAGCTTTGTTTATTTCTTCTTTGAAGAATTGGGGTGATATTTATGCTTAAAAAATTAACAGATGCCTTTGGTGTTTCAGGTTATGAAAAGGAAGTAAGGGAAGTTATTAAGGAAGAAGTTAAGGATCTTGGAGAAGTATTTATAGATAAGCTTGGTAATTTAATAGTTCACAAGAGGGGTAACGGTAAAAGGGTTATGCTTGCTGCCCATATGGATGAAGTAGGATTTATTGTAACAGGAATTAAGGATGATGGTAGAATTAAGTTTGCACCCGTTGGTGGAATAGACCCTAGAATTTTAATATCAAAAAGGGTTGTATTTGGAAGAAGCAAAATAAAGGGTATCATAGGATATAAACCGATTCACCTTCAAAACGAAGGGGAAAGGTCAAATCCAGTAAATATAAAGGATTTGTTTATCGATATTGGTGCAACAAGCAAGGAAGAGGCTCTAAAGCATGTAAAGCTTGGTGATTATGCTACCTTTGAAAGTGAATATGTAGATATGGGAAGATATATAAAGGCAAAGGCTTTGGATGATAGAGTAGGATGTGCTGTTTTAATTGATGTATTAAAGGAGAATTATAACTTAGATTTATATTGTGTATTTACTGTTCAGGAGGAAGTAGGGCTCAGAGGGGCCACCGTTGCAGCATACAGCATAGAACCAGAGATTGCTCTTGCTATTGAAGGAACGACCTGCGCTGATTTTGTAAAGGATGAAAAGGACTTTGTAACAGAAACAGGAAAGGGACCAGCATTGTCGGTTATGGATTCCTCATCGATTGCTAATGAAAAACTTCTTAAGTTGATTATTAAAGTAGCAGAAGAAAATAAAATACCCTATCAACTGAGAAGAGGAACGGTGGGTGGAAATGATGCAGGCGCTATTCATAAAGCAAAAACTGGCTGTAAAACTGCAAGCATCTCTGTTCCTACAAGATATATACACTCACCCATAAGCATGATTCATAAGGAAGACTATGAAAATACTTTAAAATTAACTAAAAAAGTTTTAGAAAGTCTAGAAGAGGAGGAGTTATGATGGAATTATTAAGGGATTTAGTTTCAATATATGGCCCATCGGGAAGAGAAGATTTGGTTGCTGATTTTATAATAGTGCAAATAAAGGATTATGTTGATGAGGTTCAAAAGGATGCTTTAGGCAATGTCATTGCTATGAAAAAGGGTAAGGGAAGTAAAAAGGTTATGCTTGCTGCCCATATGGACCAAATCGGAATTATGGTAACCTTTATTGATGAAAATGGATTTTTGAGATTTTCTAACATAGGAGGATTAAATCCATATTCCCTTTTATATAAGAGGGTTATGTTTAAAAATGGAGTTGAAGGAATTATATCAAAGGAACAAAAGGCAGATATTAAGGAACTTACACTTAAGGAACTTTACATAGATATTGGAGCATCTACAAGAGAAGAGGCAAGCCAAAAGGTTCAAATAGGGGACTTTGGAGTATTTAAGTCGGATTTTCAAGATTTTGGCGACAGAGTAGTTGGTGCTGCCTTTGACGACAGATTAGGGTGCTATGTTTTATTAGAAGTAGCAAAACAGATTAAGGATAGTGAAAATGATATTTATTTTGTATTTACAACTCAAGAGGAGGTTGGGTTAAGGGGAGCTAAGGTTTCTGCCTTTAGAATTGAGCCTGATCTTGCTATAGCTGTTGATGTTACTGCAACTGGAGATACTCCAAATTGTAATAAAATGGCTGTTAAATTAGGAGAAGGTGCAGCAATAAAAATAATGGATAGGGCATTTATAGTTCATCCTAAGGTAAAAGAGCTTCTTGTTAGGGTGGCAGAGGCAAATAATGTTAAATATCAATTTGAAATTTTAGAGATGGGAACAACAGATGCTGCAGAAATTTTTACTACTAAAACGGGAGTTCCAACAGGAGTAATATCAATTCCTACAAGATATATTCATTCCCATAGCGAAATGGCTGATAAAAGGGATATAAAGGCCGCAATTGATATACTTAAATATTTAGTGCCTAATAATTTAGATTAAGATTTTAGTAGCAAATTTATTATATTTTCATATTATATAATTGTAATACTCTTTTTAGGGGATAATATGCCGGGGGATATAAAAAAGGCAGCAAAATTTTCTGTTAATATCAATTATCCAGAACCTAAGGTTGAAAAGAAAAGTATTAATTATGCAAATTTACTGCTGCTTGACTATTCAGGCCTTGTTAGTGAACTCTCTGCAACATTACTTTATGTTTATCAACATTTAATATCTGATGGAAAATATGAGGATTATGCTGAAGCGGTGGCAGGGATAGCGGTTATTGAAATGAAACACTTAGAACTTCTTGGAGAAACAATTAAATTATTAGGCTTAAAACCGATGTATGCTATCCCACATATGGGGCTTTATTATCCTTGGAATTCAAAACTTATTGACTACTCAACAAATATTAATAAGATGATAGATATAGATATACAGTCTGAGCTTGATGCCATTAAACAATACGAGAATCATAAGATATTAATAAAGGATAAATACATTGTAGAGTTATTGAACAGAATTATAGAAGATGAAAAATTGCACCTTAAATTTTTTAGAGAGCTTAAAGGAAAATATGAAAGGAGCTAATAGACTTTACTATTAGCTCTAATTTTATTAAGTATAAAACTAGATAAGTAGAGTTCATACTAAAGGTAATATATCGATTTATTGTATATCAACAAAAAATATTGGACAATTTGTCGTTGAATTATTGAAGGTAATGTTATAAAATTTAATATAAATTTTGCTAATGGAGGTAATAATTATGGCAAACATAACTCTAGACTATTCGAAAGTTTTAGGTTTTGTTAACATGGAAGAGATTAAAGGTTTAGAGGGGCAAATAAGGGATGCACATGAGAAGTTACATAATAAAACTGGAGCTGGAAGCGACTTTTTAGGTTGGGTTACGTTACCTAAGGATTATGATAAAGAAGAATTTGAGAGGATTATTAATGCTGCAGAAAGGATAAAGACAAATTCTGATGCCCTTGTTGTTATAGGAATAGGTGGTTCATACTTAGGAGCTAGGGCAGCTATTGAGATGTTAAATCATACCTTCTATAATGTTCTTCCTAAAAATAAAAGAAAAACTCCTGAAATATATTTTGTTGGAAACAACATAAGTCCTGTGTATATGCGTGATTTACTTGATGTATTAGAAGGTAAGGAAATATCTGTTAATGTTATATCAAAATCAGGAACAACTACAGAGCCTGCAATTGCTTTTAGAATATTTAAAGAATATATGGAAAATAAATATGGTAAAGAAGGCGCAAAGGAAAGAATTTATGCAACAACCGATAAAGCAAAGGGGGCCCTTAGAAAACTTGCTGAAGAGGAAGGTTACGAAACCTTTATAATTCCAGATGATGTAGGAGGAAGATATTCTGTTTTAACAGCGGTTGGATTACTTCCAATTGCGGTAAGCGGAGTTGATATAAGGGAAATGATGAAGGGTGCCTTGGACGGAATGAAGGAATATTCAAACTTAGATGTCATTAATAACCCAGCCTATCTTTATGCTGCAATAAGAAATGCTCTATATAGAAAGGGAAAGACAGTTGAAATAATGGCCAACTATGAACCAGGATTACATTATTTTGCAGAATGGTGGAAACAGCTCTTTGGAGAAAGTGAAGGTAAGGACGGAAAGGGAATTTATCCTGCTTCAGTTGATTTTACAACAGATCTTCATTCTATGGGACAGTATATTCAAGATGGTTTAAGACATATATTTGAAACAGTTTTAAATGTTGAAAAACCAAGATACGATGTTGAGATTAAGGAAGATAAGGATAATATAGACGGTCTTAATTTCTTAGCTGGCAAAACAATGGATTTTGTTAATAAAAAGGCCTTTGAAGGAACTGTTCTTGCCCATACAGATGGAAATGTTCCGAATATAATAATAAATATTCCAGAGTTAACTCCATATTATTTTGGAAAGCTTGTTTATATGTTTGAAAAGGCATGTGGAATTAGCGGCTATATGTTAGGAGTAAATCCTTTCGATCAACCTGGAGTTGAGGCTTATAAAAAGAACATGTTTGCTCTTTTAGGAAAACCAGGATATGAGGAGGAAAGAAAAAGACTTGAAGAAAGACTAGGAAGATAATAGCCCCAAGGGATACCTTGGGGTTATTCCTCTAATACGACTATTTCGAACTTGTCAAAATCGATTTCTTCTATAAAGTTATCCTGTGTGAAAATTGTTTTTTTAAGTTTATTGAATTCTTCAAGATTATGTGGAAGCCAATATGGCTTTTGAATATCCAGTTTTTGAGCTATTTCTGTTATACATTTTTTAAGCTGCTCTTGATAACTTATATTTTCATTATTTATAGCTTCTTCATGCATTATAATCTTATTATTTTTTATAACTTTACCCCAAATTCTTAGCAAAATATCACCTTCCTATAAATATTTATTTGAATTATAACATCCTTTAGGTATAAAATAAAGATATAAACTATGGAAGGTGATAGAAGTGTTAATAAAAATTACGGATATAGCGATGAAAAAAATGATAGAAAACGCAAAAAATAATAATAAAGACACTGTGATAAATATTTATATTGATAGAGTTATGTGTAATTCTATAAAATATGGTTTGGCTTTTGGGGATAATAACGAAAAAATCCATAAAATCGTTGGACCAATTAAGTTAGTTATAGATGAAGAACTGAATAAATATCATAATGAACTAGAAATAGATTATATTTTTAAACCAAAGGAAGGATTTGTCATTAAAGGATATCCAAAGTATAATAAAGGATGTTCAAAATGTAATGGATGCGGTAGAAAACCTTGACAAATTTTTATAATTTGTTATCATAACAATTAAAAGTAAATATTTATACAATGAAGGGGAGGAGTAGTTGATAGCCTCAATCATAGCGAGCCGGTGGGGGTGGAAGACTGGCATTGAGTTTCAACGAAGGGCGCCCTGGAGTAATTAAAACGAGGTGGGTCATACGACCAATTAGGGTGGAACCGCGGAAGCTAAGCCTTTCGTCCCTTGCGGGATGAAGGGCTTTTTATATTGCGAATTTATTAAAAGGAGGGCATAATATGGCAGTAGAGAAAACTATGGATAAAATAGTTGCACTATGTAAGAGTAGGGGATTTATATTTCCTGGTTCTGAGATCTATGGCGGTCTTGCGAATACTTGGGATTATGGTCCTCTAGGAGTTGAGCTTAAAAATAATATTAAAAAAGCATGGTGGAAAAAGTTTATTCAAGAATCCCCATATAATGTTGGTGTTGACTGTGCTATTTTAATGAATCCACAGGTTTGGGTAGCATCAGGACATGTTGGAGGATTTAGTGATCCTTTAATGGATTGTAAAAGCTGTAAATCAAGATTTAGGGCAGATAAACTTATAGAGGATTATATGACAAATAACGGCTTAGAACCCCATGTTAGCGGATGGAGCAATGAAAAGATGATGGATTACATAAGGGAACATGAGATAAAGTGCCCAGACTGCGGAGCTTTCAATTGGACAGATATAAGGCAGTTTAATTTAATGTTTAAAACATATCAAGGAGTAACTGAAGACTCAAAGGCTTTAGTTTATTTAAGACCTGAAACTGCACAGGGAATATTTGTTAATTTTAAAAACGTATTAAGAACTACAAGAAAAAAGCTTCCATTTGGAATAGGCCAAATTGGTAAATCCTTTAGAAATGAAATAACACCGGGTAATTTTATATTTAGAACAAGGGAATTTGAACAAATGGAGCTTGAATTTTTCTGCAAGCCCGGTGAGGATTTAGAATGGTTTAATTACTGGAAAAACTTCTGTAAAAATTGGCTTTTAAGCCTTGGAATTAAGGAAGAAAATATAAGATTAAGAGATCATGAGAAGGAAGAGCTTTCCCATTACAGCAATGCTACTACTGATATAGAATACAAATTCCCATTTGGCTGGGGAGAACTTTGGGGCATTGCAGACAGAACTGATTTTGACTTAAAGCAGCACATAGAACATTCAGGTGAAGATTTGGTTTACTTTGATCCTGAAACTAATGAGAAAATTGTCCCATATTGTATTGAACCATCAGTTGGAGCTGATAGGGTTCTGCTTGCCTTCTTAATTGATGCTTATGATGAAGAAACATTGGAAGATGGCGATGTAAGAACAGTTTTAAGATTCCATCCAGCCCTTGCGCCATTTAAAGCTGCTGTTCTTCCACTTTCTAAAAAATTAGCTGATGGTGCAAGAAAGGTTTATGAAGATTTGTCAAAGGAATTTATGATTGATTATGATGAGACAGGTAGCATAGGAAAGCGTTACAGAAGACAAGATGAGATAGGAACACCCTTCTGCATAACATACGACTTTGATTCAGTTAGTGATAATATGGTTACAATAAGAGATAGAGATACAATGCAGCAGGTTAGAATTCCAATAAATGAAGTTAAGAACTACATTCTAGAAAGATTAAAATTTTAAGGAGTGATCCTATGGAAGGAAGGGCACTAGTCCTTTATAAAAGGGAAAATAATATTTTGGCTGAAGAACTTGGAAGTTATGAAGTTGAGACGGGATTACAATTCATTACTAAGGCTTATGTAGAAAATGATATTTGTTATATCTACTTATCAACTGATAGAGATGTAACAGATGAACAATATAACGAAATATTTGATTTATACGATATGGAATTATTTGAAAATTTTGGGTTTGAGATTAAAGAGGTTGAAGAGTATAATCCAACTTGGCTTATAAAATTTGAATTTAAAGATGATTATGATTACATGGAGGATAAATTAAATTTAATAGTCTCCCATCATGAGATGCAAATAAATGAGATTTACAAAAAATTAGGAATTGAATAATTTTAAAATAAGTTAAAAGCCATATTTTAGACTTGCTAAAGGTCTAAAATTATGGCTTTTTTGTTTTGTTTAATTGTTTTTAATTAATATACAATTTAAAACTATTTTAAATTTAGAACTATTTTCATTTATATTGCATTGTTTGACATTTTGTATTAAATTTAATTTTGCTGCAATAATAAGAAATGAAAGGAGATTATTATGGAGAAACTGATTAGCTTATTGGGAATAGCAGTTATTCTAGGAATCGCATTTTTATTATCTGAGAACAAGAAAAAAGTTAATTGGGTTTTAGTTGCAAAGGGAATAACTATCCAGTTTATTTTTGCTCTTATAGTTCTTAAGTGGTCTGTTGGACAAAGAATTTTTAATATAATAAGTAGGGGAGTTACAAAACTTTTGGATTTTACAAAGTTTGGAACTACATTTTTGTTTGGGGATTTAATCGATTCAAATAAGTTTGGAGTTATATTTGCACTTCAAATATTGCCTACTATTATATTTTTCTCCGCACTTATGAGTATTTTATATTATTTAGGAATTATGCAGGCTGTAGTATCTTTTCTAGCTAAAATTATGTTAAAAATTCTTGGAACTTCAGGGGCTGAATCTCTGTCAAATACAGCTAATATATTTTTAGGTCAAACAGAAGCTCCACTTTTGATAAAACCTTATGTAAATGATATGACAAGATCAGAATTATTAACTATTATGGTTGGCGGTATGGCAACTGTTGCTGGAGGTGTTATGGCTGGATATATAGCAATGGGGATTGATGCTGGCCATTTGATAGCTGCAAGTTTAATGGCAGCACCAGCAAGTTTAATGATATCAAAAATAATGCTTCCTGAAACTGAAGAACCTAAAACTAAAGGCAAGGTAAATATTGAATTTGAAAAAGTGGATGCAAATGTAATTGATGCTGCAGCACGTGGTGCATCGGAAGGGTTACAACTGAGTCTCAACGTAGGGGCGATGCTAATAGCCTTTATAGCACTTATATATTTGATAAATTATCTCATTGCAAAAGTTGGCTATTTAGTAGGTATTCGTGATTTTAGCCTTGAATGGATTTTGGGAAGACTATTTGCTCCAGTAACATTTATAATTGGGGTTCCGCTTAAAGATGTTATTAATGCAGGTAGTCTATTAGGACAAAAAATAGTTATCAATGAATTTTTTGCCTTTGCTAATCTATCAAACTTAATTAAGGGTGGAATTTTACAACAAAGAACCATAACTCTTTTAACTTATGCCCTTTGTGGTTTTGCCAATATTAGTTCAATAGCTATACAAATTGGCGGTATTGGAGGGCTTGCACCAGATAGACGTTCTGATATAGCTAAATTAGGGATTAAAGCTCTTATAGGTGGAACATTAGTAGGACTTTTAAATGCTGCAATTGCTGGGTTGCTTTTATAAGCAATCCAGTTTTAAATTTTAGCTTCTAATGGAATTATTACTTTATATAAGTTTTCAGAGGGGATATTATAATATTTGATTTTAGAATAGTGCTTTTCGAATTCTTGTTTGTTATATTCTTTATTGAAAAATTTCTTATCCTTATCAAGAGTAATAATTTTAGAATATAACCATAGATTGCGTTTTACATATTTATCATTGTTTGCTTTTAAAGCAGCGCCGGGATTGACTATTTCGATTTTGTTATTCTTAATATAAACTTCAATGAACCTGTTGATACAAAAATAGTCTCTGTAAATAATTGCTTTACCAATATGTTCTTGGATAGCAGATTTTACTAGTGAATTATAAGGAATAACTTTATTTGTAAACTGGATTGCGTCATCAAGCATGTCGATTATCGTTCCTTTTGAAATATGAAGTTTAGGAAGTTCATTATTTATATAGTTATGAATAAGTATAATGGCATGTGGCAAGAAGATATCTGGATGTTTACCAAAGAGAAGCATAGCACCAAGGGAAGGATGAATTTCATTATTATCTTTTTCTTTAATGGCAAAACCAGCAGATATAAGAAGATGATTATCAACAGGATGATTTATGCCAGCCATTTTAAAAAAGTCATCGACTTTATTAAGATCAATATCCTTTAAATTAGCTTTGATTATAGGAGTTTGTTCTATGTGGAAGAGACCTGTATCATGCAAAATAGAGGCTATTTCTTCCTTTCTCATATAGTCAGTAGTTGAGCCTCTTCTTATATAAAATGCCCCTGTTTCCCTTAATTGAAATGGCTTTTGCTCTGTATTGTAGATAGTTATGATACCTATTGTTTTCCCAGCGATATCTATTTTATCTACTGATACAGGAACTGGTGGCTCTATTCGCGTTGAAACTATTTGTTGTATTTTTTCTTCACTAAATAAATCTTTGTTAATACCAATAATTTTTTTGCTTTTATCTTCTATACCAAATATTAAATATCCTCGACCACCCTTTGAGTTAGCAATAGCACATATGTCCTTTGCAAGTTCTTTTTTGCCAGATTCGGTATCGATATTTAATTTTTCTTTAAAATCTAATTTTAATCCTTCTTCTTTTGAAATTAGCGATAAAAGTTTTTGAAAATCCACAATAGTCACCCTTTATATCTTTTATATTATTATATGAATTGATGGCCTTATTTGTAGACAACATGCTTGATTATAAATTATGTTATAATACATCGGCATCTTTTGCAATAAATATTGCATCGATTTTGTGCAAAAAATTGAATATTTCTTATAGATATAATATAATCTTATTGTAGTATATTTGCTGAATATTTGCTGAAATTTTGACGAAAAGGGTGAGAAGATGATAAACATTTTTCGAAAAAACAAGAAGGATGAAATATCTGTTACATTAGATGAAAAAGTAGAAAAGCAGTTATTTGATGAAAATGTAAAACGTGGACTTAAAAATGAAGAAAAATTAGTGGAAAGAATGATAAATAGAATAGAAGAGATGGAATTTGCGACTCAAAATCTTATAGATACAATAAATGGTATATATGGCAATGTAGAACATAATCTTGAAGCATTAAACAATGTCTTGGATGAGATAAATAGTTATTCTGCAGTTGCGCAGCAGGTTTTTGCCAACACATCTCAGTCTAAGGAAACTGCCTTTGAAACATTAGACGTAGCCAAGGAAGGTTCATTGGCTGTTGACAAATCAGTTAATGCAATAAGAGGAATAGAAAGTTCAGTGGAAGAGATAGTAAGTATAGTTAATATATTAAGTCAAAAAGCTGTAAAAATAAATGAAATGCTTGATATTATAAAAGAAATATCAGAACAAACGAATTTATTATCCCTTAATGCATCAATAGAAGCTGCAAGGGCTGGCGAAGTAGGTAGGGGATTTGCTGTAGTAGCGTCTGAAGTTAAAAAATTAGCACAAAGAAGTAGTGAATCTGCAGAAAAGATATCCCAAACAATAAGAGAAATAAATGAAACTATCAACAAAACGAAAGATGCTATGATAAAAAGTAAAGAAATGGTTGATCTTGGGGTTAGCATTGCTGATGATACTAAGTCGGTATTCGATAAAATAATTGAAGCTGTTAAAACTACAGTTACCGCTGCTGATGAAATAAATCAAGGTATATCAAAGCAGGTTGAAAGTTTCGAAAAAGTCATTGAAGCGACAAATATATTAAACGAAAACTCACAAAACCTCATGAAAAAAACAGAATATGCCCTTTTAAATGCAGGTTATACAAAAAATTCCATAGATGCACTTTATGAAACATCTAAGGATTTGAAATTAATTAGTGACTCTTTAATAAAAAAAGTTAACGATAGTTATTATAATGATGTAATTTTAAAAACCAATTTACATGCAAAGCCTGATAATTTGGATCCTGCTATGTCCTTTGATTCTGCAACAGCAAGGATTCTTTCAAATGTTCATGCGGGATTATTAATACAAGGTAATTCAACTGAGGTATTCCCTGGAATAGCAAAGAGTTGGAACGTTGAGGAAGATAATAAAACGTGGGTTTTTAACTTAAGAAAAGGTGCTAAGTTCCACAATGGAAGGGAAATTACGGCTGAAGATGTAAAGAAATCCTTTGAAAGGCTTTTAAGCCCAGAGTTAGATTCGCCAAATGCATGGTTTTTATCTTTAATAGAAGGTAGTGATGAGTATCAAAAAGGGATGTCGAGGGAAGTAAGGGGCATAAAGGTTTTAGATAAGTATAGATTGACAATAAAACTTAAATCACCTTATACTGGATTCTTATTAAACCTTGCTCAAACCGCATGCGCTGTTATTGCTACTGAAGAGCTCAGCAAAGGGAAAATAGTTGGCTGTGGCCCATATTATATTGATTATATTGACGAGGGAAGATGTTTATTAAAGGCGTTTAAGGATTATTTTGGAGGGGCCCCATACGTAGATGTAGTTGAATATTCCTTTGGTGGTGATGATATAGCAGAAGGTTTTAAAAACAAAAAGTTCGATTTTATATATTTTGAAGACAAAGCTACTTTAGAAAAGTTAAAAGAATATAATGTATCGAACATTATTATGCAAAATATGCTTTCGACTACCTATGCAGGTTTTAATTTAAGATCAAAATCTACTCTTATAGCGGATAAAGAAGTAAGAAAGGCTATAAATTATGCGATAGATAAAAAACGAATAATAGATACCTTGATGAAGGGTATGGCGGAAGAATCGAAAGGACCAATCCCGCCAGGTATGATAGGTAATTCCTATTTGATGGGCTATAGCTATAATCCTTCCAAAGCTAGAGAACTGTTGGTGGGTAAGAACCTAAAAGGAGAAACAATAATTATTCAAACAAGAATAGGAACAGGAAATAGCACTTACGAAATGATTGCCGAAATGATAAAAGAAGATCTCGAAAAGATTGGATTTAAGTGTGAGATAAATAAAGTCCCAAGGGAAGAATATTTAAAACCTCAAACAATAGCAAAGTGTCATATTTTCATTAGCGGCTGGATTGCGGATACCGGAGACCCTGATAATTATTTAGAGCCTTTGTTTAATATAGATAATGTTACTAATTTTTCAGGATATGATAATAAAGAAGTTGTAAGATTAATGAAGGAAGCAAGAGAAATGATAAATCCTCAAAAGCGCTTAGAGATATATAAGGAAATTCAAAAGATAATAGTTGACGATGCTCCATGGATATTCTTATATCATCCACAATCTGGTGTAGCACACCAAAGGAATATAATAGGGTTAAAGTTATCAACCTTGGGAAAAATAAAATTGGATGAAATTATAAAAGAGGATTAATGTTCTTTCCTTAAAATGTAAAATGTGATATTATACATATAGAATAATATACCCAGAAAGGGGAATTATTGGTGAATAATATACAAAATATTTTAGTATGTGTTACACAACAAAAAACCTGTGAAAGACTTATTAAAAAAGGTGCTGAGTTAAAAAGAAACAATGAAAAATCCGAACTTTATGTTATACACGTAGCTAAAGAAGGCGATAATTTTTTAAATAATCCCTTTCAAGACGATGCGCTAGAATATTTGTTTGATATATCAAAGGAATATGGAGCTTCTATGATTGTATTAAGATCAAATTTAATTGCAAAGACTATTGCAGAATTTGCAAGAACAAATAATGTATCTGATATTGTGTTAGGTTCTTCGCCTTCGGATTATCGAAATAATAGTATTATAATAGAGCTTAAAAGTTTGCTTCCGGCAATTCAATTTCATATTGTTAATGGTGAATGACCTTAGCAATTTTTGCTAAGGTCTATTTTTTTGATAAAAATTACGTATAAAAGTAAAATTTAAACAAATAATAGATTTGAAGGTCAAATTTACGGAAAAATAAAAATTGAAAAAATTTTCTGAATATAGTATGATTATTTTAACAATAAAAATAAATGAGGTGATAAAAATGGTTCAAGTTATCACCGGCGAAAAGGGTGCCGGCAAGACAAAGAAACTCATTTCATTGGCAAATGAAATGGTTTCAAATTCAAAGGGCCATATTGTTTATATCAGCAACAATTCAGAGCATATGTTTGATTTAAACTCTCATATAAGACTAGTTGATTCTTCTCAATTTCCCATTTCTTCCATCGATTCCTTTATTGGCTTTGTCTTTGGTATAATTTCAGAGGATTATGATATCGATACGATTTTTATCGATAATGTAAACAACATATTTAAGGACAATTTTGAGCAAATTGAGCATTTTATTAAAACTCTTAAATTTGCTGAGGAAAAATACGGCATTAACTTTATTCTTGGTATACGTGCACCTAAGGACAAAGAATTTAATGTTGAAGTTGAATATTTGGCCGTTTAATATAGATGGGGGGGAATTCCCCCTCATATAATTTTTTGCTATAATTATTAAACGTTATTTAAATTAAAAAGACATGCAGGGAGTGATACTAATGAACAAACAAACATGTGAAAAAATAAAATTTATGCTCTCGGCAATTATTATTAGAGCTGAGGAAAACTCGGATTTCATCAAAGGAATAGATTTTACATTCAAATCCGGAGGAAAAGAATTTAAGGGAGTTTACAACATTGATAAGAATATGCTTTGTTACAATGGACAAAATTTAAATATCAAATTAAATGATTTAAGAAATTTCATATCGGACGAATCAATAAAATATGATTCATTAGAATTAAGATTATTAGAAAGAGGAAAAACAACTATTTTATCTGCCGATAATAAAAATGTTAAAATTAAAAATATCGATGAAGAGGCATTAGAGGATTATGATGAGCATGAAAGGACGGGAATAAACTTAAAAAGAAGCTATTATATAAAAATTGGAGAGGCAGATGATTTATTAAAGGCAATAGGTATTTTAACAAAGGATGGGAAGCTAAAGAACGACATGATAAGGAAATACAATCAAATTGACCATTTTGTGGAACTAATTGATTCATATATCGATGAATTTCAGGATTATGATACAATAAATGTTCTTGATTGTGCCTGTGGAAAATCATATTTAACCTTTGTATTAAATTACTATATCAAAGAAAAAAAGAAAAAGAATTGCTTCTTTATTGGCATTGATACATCTGAGGTTGTTATTGAAAATTCTAAGAAGATTGCAAAGGAATTAGGATATAAAAATATGATGTTTATAAAGGATAATATAAAAAATTATAACCCAGATCGAAGAATAGATATTGTAATAAGCCTTCATGCCTGTGATATTGCAACTGATATGGCACTTGGAACTGCTATTAATTTTAATGCAAAGGCAATTTTTGCTGTTCCATGCTGTCATCGGGAATTGCTTGAACAGATAAAATTCGATGATTTAGGGGAAATTTTTAAACATGGAATTTTAAAGGCAAGATTTTCTGACTTATTAACTGATGGAATAAGAGGATTACTTTTAGAAGCTGCTGGATATAAAGTATCAATTGTAGAATACATATCACCCCTTGAAACCCCTAAGAATCTTTTGATAAGGGCATTAAAGGTTAAAGATAAGGACGAATTGGCATGGAAAAAATATGAGGATTTAAAGAAAAGATTTTGCATTAATCCGTATTTAGAAAAATATGTAAGAATTTAAGAGCACGCTTAGGGCGTGCTTTATTTACAATAATTGTTTATTATGTATTCAAAATCATGGATAATATGTTCAACATAGTCTTCAAATTCTTCAGGTGTGCAGCTTCCATATTCATCGAACACTCCTATTACCTTCATTCCTGCCTTTTTTGCTCCAATAGCGCCAGAAATTGTATCCTCAAAAACTAGGCACTCTTTTGGTTGAACATTTAGACGTTTGGCAACTTCAAGAAAAACATGGGGCTCAGTTTTTGAATTAGAAACCTCTTCAGTTGTAACGATTACTTCAAAATACTGTCGGATATCGTTTCGCTTTAATACGGCTTCAACAAGTTCATGGGAGTTGCTGGTGGCAATACCTATCTTTATATTATTTGATTTAAGATATTCCAAAAATTCCTTGACGCCCTTTTTAACTTCAATTACAGATGAATAGTATTCAGATACCATTTTGTGCCATTCTGACATAATTTCTTCTATAGAATCTTGAATACCAAAATTTTTCTTAAAATAAATTGCCGTATCAATAAAACTTAAACCCTCTATATGTTTTTGTAAGTCAGGGGGTGGAGTAATGCCATGTTTTTTAAGATACTCTATATCTACTTGCTTCCATACCCATAGAGAATCTATTAAAGTGCCATCAAGATCAAATATTACTGCCTTAATATTGTCTAGCATATCAACACCTCGCTTTGGAAAAAGTATATATAAAATTATACATAATTTAAAATAGTTTTTGAACCTCCCACGACTAAAGTCGCGGGATTCCTGCTTCATCGACCTCGTAACCTACTATCTCCACAGGCGTTAATTCGGGTAGTCCCTACCCTACTGTTTTTACTTATGCTATACCTAATATCCTCTTTCCTTCTTTTAATATATTTTTACTTGCATTTACATCTCTATCGTGGACTGTCTTACATATTGGACATTCCCAATTCCTTATGTTTAAGTCTTTTACTTCTTCATTTTTATAACCACATACACTACATATTTGACTCGTTGGATAAAACATATCTACTTTTACTATTGTTCTTCCATACCATAATGCTTTATATTCAAGCATATTTACAAATTTTGACCATGCTACATCTGATATGGACTTTGATAGTTTGTTATTTCTTAACATATTCTTAACCTTTAAGTCCTCCAAAATTATAACTTGGTTTTCGTTTATAATTTTAGAGGATAGCTTTTGCAAAAA
>NZ_CAKP01000081.1 GCF_000297115.1 Caloramator australicus RC3
TCGAACCCACAAAGCTTAGCAATGATTAAATTATTTTCTAAGAAATCTTTAAGTTCAGTAACTTGAGCAAATTTTTCTACATTTCATGACAATAAAGGCTCTGAAAAGAGCATGGCGAGAAAACCCAGTAGGGCCGTATTTAGAGGGGACCTTATCTGGTAATGGAGATAAATCAAGATTTTCAAAGAGGGTTGTATAAAAATTGATAAGTTTTTGAGAAGTAAAAAATTCAATAATGTTAAAAATTTCTTGACGTTGATACATAGAGATTTCCTCCTTTTTGTTGTTAAATTGAATGTTGTTATATTAATATAATTCGACAAAAAAGGAGGAAATCCTATGAAATATATTTGTGAGTGATAAAAAAATTTAGCCATAGCAGGCTAGTAATTTCAAGGCTTTAAAATTATGCTCAAGGCTAGATCAATAAAATAAAGAGGGTGAACGAATTGAATACAAGGGTTATTAGTGCAATAGTGGCAATTCCAATATTGATCTTGTTTACAATTGCAGGAGGATATATATTTAAAGCTGGAGTTATGGCTTTGACTGCAATTGCCCTTTACGAATACATATCAGCATATAAAAATACAAATAGCAAGGTCATTACACCAGTTATAATTTTAGTTTATTTTCTAAATTTCATATTAGTCTTTTTAAATTATGATTTTGAACTAAACCTTTTATTAATTATTTTTACAACGCTTTTGAGTATGTCAGTTCCAATTTTTAACAAAAAATATAACGTTATATCATCAGCACTTTCTGTTATAGGTGTTTTGTATATTATAGTATTTTTTAATACACTTATACAAATTAGAATTAATAACTATGGTAATCGGCTTATATGGCTAACTTATATTGTCCCATGGGCATGTGATACCTTTGCTTATTATACAGGAAAATTTTTTGGTAAAAGAAAACTTTGCCCAGATGTAAGTCCCAAAAAAACAGTAGAGGGTTCCATAGGGGGCATTTTAGGAAGCATAGTTGGAAGCATAATCTGGTTAAGCTTCAACAGAGAAATTAACATAAGCGTAGCATCAATTATGCTCCTTGCCATCATGGGAGGAATTATATCACAAATAGGGGATCTTTCAGCGTCTTTGATTAAGAGACATGTTGGAATAAAGGATTATGGCAACATAATGCCTGGACATGGTGGCGTTTTAGATAGATTTGATAGCATACTATTTGTTGCTCCTTTAGTATATTATTATATAGAAATAATGAAATTTTAGGTTGATATGAAGGTGAATAAAAATATTTATTTTAAATGGATATTTTTGATTGCTATAATTGCTATTCTTAAAATTACATTAACTTATTTTAATCAGCTTTTTATTGCTTTTCTAATAGCTATTATATTGCAACCTATGGTATGCAATTTTGAAAAAATCTTAAAAAGTAGAATAGCAGCTGTTATAATTTCATATTTATTTATTATTTTTGTTGCTTTATCGACCACAAAAATAATGTTAAATTTTTCTTATAATATCATTCTGAATACGTTAAATAATTTACCATCTTATTTTGAAAATATCGATAAAACAATTAGACAATATAACAGTAGCTATACGGGCACAAATTTACAAAAAGTGTTAGATTATTTTGATGCATTTATTAATTCATTTAAGCACCAATCAATAAATCTTGTTTACAACACAATAAATGGCTTGACAAGCATTTTATTAATTGTGTTTTTGTCTGCAGTTATTAGTTATGATTTTGATTTGATATTGAAGTTTTTAAAAAAGTATCTCCCTTTGGAAATTCGATTGGCTGCAAAAAACGTATATAACTTTGTTCAAATGATTATAATTGTTCAACTACAACTTGTTGCTATTTCCTTCATTTTTATGACATTTAGTTTTCTACTGTTAGGTTACAAAAATGCTTTAATTTTGGGGATAGTATGCAGTATTTTGGATATATTACCTATAGTGGGACCAGCTCTATTATTTATTCCAATGATTATAGTAGAATTTTTAGAGCATCACACCATTTCAGCGATAGGGTTAATAATAACATATATTCTTAACATTTTTATAAGACAGATTATGGAGGTAAAATTATTAAAAACAAAGTTAAAATTAAGTCCTATAGTGATAATTTTTAATCTTTATCTTGGCTATGTTCTATTTGGATGGTTTGGGGTTATTATAGCTCCAGTGATATATTTATTTGCTTTAGAGTTATTAACAAATGATAATAAATTTGTGAAAGGAGCAGTAGGATGAGGAGATTATGCATTCTTGGCTCTACAGGTTCGATAGGAACACAGGCACTAGAAATTGTTAGGACAAAAAAAGAAGAATTTAAAATAATTGCTTTGACAGCAAACAGCAATGTAGAATTATTAATCGAGCAGGCAAAAGAATTTAAGCCTAGTTATGTTGTTATCATGGATGAATCGAAAAAGAATTACTTAAAGGATAAACTTGCAAATTTAGAAATAGAGGTTTTAACTGGGATAGAAGGATTAGAGTATGTTTCTACTTTAAAGGAAGTTGACATAGTCCTTACAGCTGTTGTTGGCATGATTGGCTTAAGGCCAACAGTTCAAGCAATTAGATCCCAAAAAAGGATTGCATTAGCAAATAAAGAAACCATGGTTGTAGCAGGTGAAATAATAAAAAAAGAATTAAAAGAATATAAGGCAGAAATTATTCCAGTAGATAGCGAACATAATGCCATTTTTCAAGCATTACAAGGTAATAAAAAGGATGAAGTTGCAAGGATAATTTTAACGGCATCAGGAGGACCATTCAGAGGTTATAAAAAAGAAGACTTGAAAGACGTTACACCAGAGATGGCTATTAAACATCCAAGATGGAACATGGGCAAAAAAATATCAGTAGATTCAGCAACGCTAATGAATAAAGCTCTTGAAGTAATTGAGGCCCATTGGTTATTTGATTTAGATTATGATAAAATAGATGTTATAATTCATCCACAAAGCATTGTTCATTCAATGGTAGAATACATTGATGGTTCAATAATTGCCCAATTAGGAGTTACGGATATGAAATTGCCAATAAAATATGCTCTAGAGTATCCAAAAAGGACTGATAATATATCAGATTATCTTGATCTTAAAGCTGTGGCAAAACTTACCTTTGAAGAGGCAGATACTGAAACATTTGAATGTTTGAAGCTTGGTTATTTAGCTGGTAAAATTGGCGGATCAATGCCAACTGTATTAAATGCTGCAAACGAAGAAGCGGTAAAATTGTTTTTGGAAAGGAAGATTTCCTTCCTTGAAATACCTAAACTACTACAATCTGCTATTGAAAATCATAAGGTGGAACATAATTTAACGATAGAAAAGATAATAACAATTGAAGAATCAACCAAAAAGTATATTAATGAATTGATTAAATAGGAAGGTGATTAATTTGACAACTTTATTGGCTTCTATATTTGTTTTTGGGTTATTAATAACTGCTCATGAATTGGGTCATTTTATTTTGGCTAAGATTAATGGAGTTAAAGTATTAGAATTTTCTATAGGTATGGGACCAAGGCTTTTTAAAGTTAAAGGTAAGGAAACTGAATATAGCCTACGTTTACTACCTGTTGGTGGTTATGTTAAGATGCTTGGAGAAGAAGAAGAATGCGATGATCCTCGAGCATTTAGAAAACAAAGTCCATGGAAAAGACTATCTATTTTAATTGCTGGAGCTTTTATGAATTTTATTTTAGCCATTATTCTTTTTATAGTTATATTTTATAATGTTGGTGTAACAACCCTTACTATAGATAGCGTTGTAAGGGACTATCCAGCTTTTAGATCTGGAATAAGGCCTGGTGATAAGATAGTTGCAGTAAATGGCAACAAAATAAATTCATGGAATGAATTTCTGATTTTTATGAATAACAACCAAAATAAAGAATTTGTTCTCACAGTCAAAAGAGATAATATCATAATTGACAAAAAACTTGAGCCTATGAAAAATCAAGAAGAAAATAGATACATAATAGGAATAACTCCTAAGGTGGAAAAGGGCAAGCTTTTAGTGGCGATATCTTCATCTATAAATGAAACTATAGTATCAATAAAACAAATGTTAATCGTTTTAGGGGGTCTTATAACAAGAAAGGTATCAACTGACAACTTAGGAGGACCAGTGGCTATTATTAAGATGTCGGGTGAAGCAGCAAAAATTGGTATATGGAGTCTTCTATATTTTGCAGGCTTCTTAAGTATAAATTTAGGAATAATGAATTTGATTCCGTTTCCTGCATTAGATGGTGGCTGGGTAGTTATTACATTTATTGAAGGCATAACAGGCAGAAAAATAGATGAAAATAAAATTGGATTGATTAATCTTATAGGTTTTACATTATTAATGTTACTTGCTATAATAATTACCTATAGGGATATATTGAGAATATTTGCTTAGGGTGATGATAATATGCAAAGGAAGAAGACTAAAAAAGTTAAGGTAGGAAATATTTACATTGGCGGTGACTCACCAGTTACTATTCAATCTATGACAAACACTAAAACTGCAAATATAAAGGATACGATAGAACAAATTAAGTTACTTGAAAAAGCAGGATGCGAAATAATTAGAGTGGCTGTTCCAGATGAGGAATCCGCCCAGGCTATTAAAAAAATTAAAAAGGAAATCAACATCCCATTAGTTGCAGATATCCATTTTGATTATAAATTAGCTATAAAATCTATTGAACACGGAGCAGATAAAATACGAATTAATCCGGGCAACGTCGGTGGAATTGATAAAATTAAAGAAATCATTAAGGCTGCAAAGCATTATAATATTCCTATAAGAGTAGGTGTAAATTCTGGATCCTTAGAAAGGGATATCCTTGAAAAATATAAAAAGCCCTGTGCAGAGGCTTTAGCTGAAAGCGCAATAAGAAACGTAAAATTGTTGGAGGACTTAGATTTTTTTAACATTGTAGTATCAGTAAAATCATCTAATGTATTAGAAACCATAGAGTCTTATAAAATACTTTCAAGAAGTATTGATTATCCATTACATTTAGGAGTAACAGAATCAGGAACATTAATATCAGGAACAGTAAAGTCATCGATTGGAATTGGTCTATTACTTTATGAAGGAATTGGGGATACAATTAGGGTATCATTAACTGATGATCCAGTTAATGAAATTAAAGTGGCAAGAGAAATTTTAAAATCTCTGGGGTTAAGAAAGGGAATTGAAATAGTATCATGCCCAACTTGTGGGAGAACCAATATTAATTTGATAGAATTAGCACAGAAAATAACAAGGGAATTAGAAAATTATACAAAACCAATTAAGGTTGCCATTATGGGATGTGCAGTGAACGGACCGGGTGAAGCTAAAGAAGCTGATATTGGAATTGCAGCAGGTAAAGGTGAAGCGCTAATATTTAAAAAAGGTGAAATAATAAAAAAGGTTAAGGAATCAGAAATTTTGGAGGAACTATTTAAAGAAATTGAAAAGCTATAAAAGATATTAATTAATAGGGGGATATTTATGAAAGTATCTTGTATTATTCCGGCCTATAATGAAGAAAAAACGATTGCCTCTATTATTGATACGGTAAAAAGGGTTAATGAAGTTAATGAAATAATAGTTGTTAGCGATGGATCAACTGATGCAACTGCCATTGTAGCGAAGCAAGCTGGAGCTAAGGTTATAGAATTGCAAGAGAATATGGGAAAAGGAGCTGCCGTAAAAATAGGAATTGAAAATGCAAAAAATGATATTGTAATGCTTCTTGATGCTGACCTTATAGGTTTAAATGAACAGCATGTTCTTGATTTATTACTACCTGTATTAAACGATGAAGCTGATATGACTGTAGGGATATTTGTTAATGGACGATTAACAACCGATTTAGCTCAAAAAATCGCCCCTTTTTTATCCGGGCAGAGGGTATTAAAAAAGCATATTTTTTACAATATAGACAACATTGAATTTACAAAATACGGGATAGAAGTAGCCCTTACAAGATATCTGCGAAAAAATAATTTTAGAGTTAAAAATGTAGAACTTCCTGATCTTACCCACATTATGAAGGAAGAAAAATTAGGTTTTAAAGAAGGATTTAAAGCAAGGATGAAAATGTATAGGGATATCATCAAGACATTGAAGATGTAGCAGGATGGTGAAACGGATGCTGAAATCATTAAAAGAAGTAATAAACGATCCACAAATTGAATCTAGTGAATATAATGATATTTACATAAAAAAGATTATGGTAAATAAAAAAGAAGGTAGAATTGATGTTCATTTAAAGACTGCGAAGATGCATGATGATTTATTACTTAATAAATTGAGGGTGTTTTTTAAGCAAAAATTAAATATAGACAGCGATATTTTTTTTCACTTGGATACAAATATAATTAATCCTCAAAGTTTTGATAAAGAAACATTTAACAGAATAATTATTGAGGCCTTTGACGATAATCCTTCAATAGCTTCATTGCTTTTAAATAGTGAATTTGAATTTGATGATAAAAGTTTAAATATAATAATTGAGAATCAGTTTACTTATAAATTGTTATTAAATAAAAGAGTGGATCATTACTTAAGTAATTATATTAAAAGGTTTTATAATTTAGCTATAAACATAAATTTTAAACTTAAAGAAATTAATTTAGAAGAATATAACAGCAAAAAAGCTCAGGAAGAAATAGAACTAATCGTTACGTTCTTAAATGAAAAAAGTATTGAAAAAGAAGAAGTGAGTGAAAATTATTTAAAAAATACAAATAATGATTTAGAAAATAAAGAAAATAGTAACATAATTATGGGTAAACAAATAAACCAAGATGTAGTAAAGATAATTTCTATTAATGAAACATCAGAACTTGTTGCTATTAGTGGAGAAGTATTTAATATTGACTCTAAAGAAACTAAAACAGGTAAAATAATTCTCACAATTTATGTTACAGACTATACATCTTCAATTGCAGTTAAATTATTTGCAAATAATAAAAAAGCTGATGAAATAAAAAACAAAATAAGCAATGGCATGTTTATAAAAGTATTTGGCGAAGTTTCTAATGATCCTTTTTTAAAGGAATTGGTTATTATAGCAAAATCAATAGAAAAATTAGACGTGCCTAAACGTATGGATAATGCTCTTGAAAAGAGGGTTGAGCTACATCTTCATACTCAAATGAGCGCAATGGATGGAGTAGCATCTGCAAAATCTTTAATTAAAAGAGCTAAAGAGTGGGGACATAAAGCAATTGCTATAACTGACCATGGGATTGTTCAGGCTTTCCCAGAAGCAATGGATGCGGCTTCTGATACAGGAGTTAAGGTAATATACGGAGTTGAAGGATATTTGGTTAATGATGGTGAACCGCTAATATTAAGACCAGGTAAACAAGAACTAAATACTACTTTCGTAGTTTTTGATATAGAAACAACAGGATTTAATCCAATAAGGGATGAAATAATAGAAATAGGTGCAGTAAAAGTAAAGGATTTTAAAATTATTGATAGGTTTTCAGCTCTTATAAACCCTCAAAAAATAATTTCTAATGAGATTATTAAATTAACGGGTATTACAAATGAAATGCTCATAGACAAACCTAAAATCGATGTAGTTTTACCTAAGTTCCTTGAATTCATTGGTGATGCTCCGGTTGTAGCCCATAACGCAAAGTTTGATACAGGTTTTATCCGAGAAAAATCAAAAAACTTAAACCTTAATTTTGAAAATACGATCATTGATACATTGACCTTATCAAGATGGTTGTTACCCGATTTAAAAAAACATAAATTAAATGTTGTTGCAGAACATTTAGGGGTTACCTTAGAAAATCATCATAGAGCCGTCGATGATGCAGAAGCCACTGCAAATATATTTATAAAATTTTTAAATATGTTAAAAGAAAAAGGCGCAAATACAATAGAAGATATAAATAAATTATATATTTCAAGTTTTGACTATAAAAAGGCGGATTCTTATCATATAACAATACTTGCTAAAAATTATATAGGTTTAAAAAATTTATATAAAATTATATCTTATTCTCATTTGGAGTTTTTTCACAAAAGGCCAAGAATTCCAAAAAGCCTTTTAGAAAGCATGAGGGATGGACTTATCATAGGAAGTGCCTGTGAGTCAGGAGAGGTTTTTCAAGCACTTTTAAATAGTGCAAATGAACAGGAATTAGAAAAAATTGTAAAATTTTATGACTATCTCGAGATTCAACCAAGACAAAACAATTATTTTTTAATTGAAAATGGCAAAATTGAAACTGAGGAGGATTTATTGGAATTAAATAAAAAGATTGTTAAACTTGGTGAAAAATACGGCAAACTGGTAGTGGCAACTGGAGATGTTCATTTTCTTGATCCTCAGGATGAATACTTTAGAAGGATACTGATGTATGGGCAAGGTTATAACGATGCTGATAATCAGGCACCTTTATATTTTAAAACTACTGAAGAGATGCTGGAAGAATTCAGTTATTTAGGAGAAGAAAAAGCTTATGAAGTTGTAGTAAAAAATACGAATAAAATCGCAGATGAAGTGGAGGTTATAAAACCTATACCAGAAGAAACATTCCCACCTAAAATAGACGGGGCAGAGGAAGAAATTAGAAGAATGACATTGAATAAAGCCCACTTAATATACGGTGAAAATCTTCCAGATGTTGTTCAAAAGCGATTAGATAAGGAATTAAATTCAATAATAAATAATGGCTATGCTGTAATGTATTTGATCGCACATAAATTGGTTAAAAAGTCCCTTGATGATGGATACCTTGTTGGTTCAAGAGGTTCTGTTGGCTCATCCTTTGTTGCCACTATGTGCGATATAACAGAAGTTAATCCTTTACCTCCACATTATGTATGTCCTAATTGCAAGCATTCTGAGTTTTTCCTTGATGGAAGCATTGGTTCTGGTGCTGACCTGCCTGATAAAAAATGTCCAAAATGTGGTTATGATTATAATAAAGACGGGCATGATATACCATTTGAGGTTTTTTTGGGTTTTGAAGGAGATAAGGAACCAGATATAGATTTAAACTTTTCAGGGGAATATCAGCCTGTTGCCCATAAATATACTGAAGAGCTTTTTGGTAAAGGTCATGTTTTTAGAGCAGGAACGATTGGAACTATCGCTGAAAAAACGGCATATGGTTTTGTAAAAAATTATCTTGAGGAACATAATTTAAGGGTATCCCAAGCAGAAATAGAAAGGCTTGTTAAAGGCTGCACAGGGGTTAAAAGAACCACAGGACAACATCCGGGAGGGGTTATGGTTGTGCCAAGGGATAAGGAGATTTTTGAATTTACACCAATTCAAAAACCTGCAGATGACGTTGATTCTGATGTGATAACTACACATTTTGATTATCATTCTATTAGTGGTAGATTGTTAAAACTTGATATACTTGGGCATGATGATCCAACGGTTTTAAGAATGCTTCAGGATTTAACGGGGATAGATCCAAGGAAAATCCCCCTTGGTGACCCAAACGTATTAAAACTTTTTACATCAACTGAACCTTTGGGCATTAAACCTGAAGATTTAAACTGTGAGGTTGGAACTTTAGGTTTACCTGAATTTGGAACGAAGTTTGTTAGGCAAATGCTTATTGATACGCAGCCTAAAACATTTGCAGAACTTGTAAGAATTTCAGGATTATCACACGGAACAGACGTTTGGCTAAATAATGCTCAGGATATTATAAGAAATGGATATGCAACATTAAAGGAAGTTATATCAACAAGAGACGATATAATGCTTTATTTAATCTATAAGGGACTTAATCCAAAACTAGCATTTAATATTATGGAAAGAGTAAGAAAGGGTAAGGGGCTAAAAGAAGAAGATATAGAAGAAATGAAAAAACACGATGTTCCACAGTGGTATATTGATTCCTGTAATAAAATAAAATATATGTTTCCTAAGGGACACGCTGTAGCATATGTTATGATGGCTGTTAGAATTGCTTATTTTAAGGTATATTATCCTGAAGCCTTTTATGCAACCTATTTTACAGTAAGGGCTGATGATTTTGATGCTGAATTAATAGTGAAGGGAGAAAAGGCGATAAGAAATAAGATTAAAGAAATAGAAAATTTAGGAAACAATGCAACTCAAAAGGATAAAGGACTTTTAACAGTCTTAGAGATAGCCCTTGAAATGTATTTAAGAGGATTAAAGTTTATTCCAGTTGATCTTTACAAATCAGATTCTGTAAAGTTTTTAATTACAAAAGAAGGGATATTGCCGCCATTTAAAGCACTACAAGGTGTGGGAGAAGCAGCAGCAAGATCTATTGTAGAAGCAAGACAGGAAGGACCTTTTCTGTCAAAGGAAGATTTGAGATTAAGAAGCAAAGTATCTAAAACAGTAATTGAGATACTTGAAAAGCATGGATGCCTAAAAGATTTGCCTGAAACTAACCAATTATCTATGTTTTAACTTGCAAAGTATTTATTGTAATGTTATAATTGAATTTAGATGTTAATGAATTTGTAGGCAAAGAGTGGGACATTCCCACTCTTTGTGTTTATGTATATCTTGAACTGCTTTAACAAAAACTACTAAAAAAGAAAGGTGGTTTTTATGAATGTTAAAAAGATAATCGAAATAGTTACAAATATTGCTAGGCCGATAGTAGAAAAATTTAATTTAGAATTAGTTGATGTAGATTTTGTTAAAGAAAATAATGAATGGTTTTTGAGGGTTTTTATAGACAAGGAAGGTGGAATAACAATTGATGATTGCACAAATGTCAGCAGAATTTTAAGTGACAAATTGGATGAAGTTGATCCAATTAGTGTTAGCTATTATTTAGAAGTATCCTCACCAGGTATAAATAGACCTTTGAAAAAGGAAGAAGATTTTATAAGATTTAAGGGTAGAAAAATCAAATTGAAATTATTTAAGGAGATTGATGACAAAAAAATATTAAAAGGTATATTGCTAGGGATTAAGGAAAACAAAGTAATAGTCAATTTGAAAGATAAAGAAATAGAAATTGATTTTAACAATATATCAAGTGCTAATCTAGATGAATAAGGAGGGGTAAACTTGAATACGGTGGAACTTATTGAAGCGTTAAATGAAATTGCAAAGGAAAAAGGAATTGACAAGGATTATATTTTTACAGCTCTAGAATCTGCTTTGGTTTCTGCCTATAAGAAAAACTATGGAACTGCCCAAAACGTTAAGGTGGTTATAAATAGAGAAAATGGAGATATTCACGTTTATGCTCAAAAAAAGGTTGTTGATGATGTAAAAAACAGCCTTCTTGAAATCAGTTTAGAAGATGCGAAAAACATTAATCCTATATATAAATTAGATGACATTGTTGATATAGAAGTAACTCCAAAGGATTTTGGCAGAGTTGCAGCTCAAACAGCTAAACAAAGCGTTATACAAAAAATTAAGGAAGCAGAAAGGGAGATACTTTATAAAGAATTTGTTGAAAAGGAAAACGATTTAATCACAGGAATGGTCCAAAGAAAGGAAAAAACAAAGGAAGGAAATAAATATAATGTTATAGTTGAGATAGGAAGATGGGAAACAGTTTTGCCACCTTCTGAACAGATGCCAAATGATGCTTACAACCAAGGTGACAGATTGAAATTTTACATAACTGAAGTAAGAAAAACAGGTAAAGGGCCGGATGTTGTTATTTCAAGAACTCACCCAGGACTTGTAAAAAGGTTATTTGAATTGGAAGTTCCAGAGATATTCAATGGAGTTGTAGAAATTAAAAGTATAGCTAGGGAGGCAGGTTCAAGAACAAAAATTGCAGTTCATTCAAGGGATGAAAACGTGGATCCTACAGGGGCTTGCGTTGGTCCTAAAGGAATTAGAGTTCAAAATGTTGTAAATGAATTAAATGGAGAAAAAATCGATATAGTAAAATGGAGTAAGGATCCAGCAGAGTTTATTGCCAATGCCTTAAGTCCAGCTAAGGTAATAAGCGTTGAAGTCAACGAAGATGATAGAAGTGCAAAGGTAATTGTTCCAGACTATCAATTATCTTTAGCGATAGGTAAAGAAGGACAAAATGCAAGATTAGCTGCTAAGCTTACTGGATGGAAGATCGATATTAAGAGTGAATCCCAGGCTAAAATTGATTAGATAGGGGAGTGATTAAATGAAGGTTAAAAAAGTCCCTATGAGAATGTGCCTAGGATGTCAAGAAATGAAACCTAAGAAGGAATTAATAAGAGTTGTTAGAAGTCCTGAAGGAGATATAAGCATAGATATGACGGGTAAGAAGGCAGGAAGAGGGGCATATATTTGTAAAGATATTAACTGCTTAGAAAAGGCTATAAAAGCAAAACGGTTTGAGAAGGCGTTAGAGGTTAAAATCTCCGAAGAAATATATCAAAAGCTGCGGGAGGAACTAAAAAATGAAGGATAATCTTTATTCCTTTATTGGCCTTATGCAGAAGGCTGGAAAACTTTCTTCGGGAGATGATGCGGTAGAAATAGAAATAAAAAAGAAAAAGGCTATGTTAGTTATAATTGCTGAGGATGCAAGTGAAAATACCAAAAAGAAATTTATAAATATGTGTGAATATAGAAATATTCCATATGTCATTTTTGGAGAAAAAGATAGTTTAGGTTATGCAATAGGTAAATCATCACGATCAGTAATCGCTATAAAGGATAAAAATTTTGCACTAGGATTTTTAAAGAAGATTGATAACCAGAATAATGGGGGTGAAGCTTTTGTCAATAATTAGAGTTTATGAATTAGCAAAACAGCTTAATATGACTAGCAAAGAGGTTATAGAGTTACTGAAAAAAGAGTTTGATATAGAAGTTAAAAATCATTTAAGTTCTATAGAAGGTGAAGAAGCTAAAATAATAATGGAATACGTAGAAGAAATAAAAAATAAGGGTAACAAGAATGAAGACATAAATCACAATAAAGAAAAAAATGAAGAAAAAAATATTGCAAAACATGAAGATGACAAATTTGATGATCTAGATGTTGATGATGATTTTAAGAAAAACGAAAAGATAAGAAAGAAAGTTAGAAATGAGAAAATTAAAAGGCATTTAGGAAAAGAAAACAAAAAGCAAGAAGAACAAATAGAAGATATTGGAATAGTGACAATTCCAGAAAGTGTAAGGGTAAGTGAGTTTGCTGAGAGGATTAAAAAACCAGCAACAGAAATACTTAAAAAATTAATTTTAATGGGTGTATTCGTAACTATAAATCAAGAAATCAGTTTTGAGGTAGCTGAAAAAATTGCAGAACAATACAATATTTTATTAGAAAAGGAAGTTAAACAGGAAAGGGAAGAAGTTTTAATTAACGATTTTGAAGATAAAGAAGAGGATTTGATGCCAAGACCTCCAGTAGTTACAGTTATGGGACATGTTGACCATGGAAAGACATCTCTTCTTGATGCTATAAGACACTCAAAGGTAGTAGAAACAGAAGCAGGTGGAATTACTCAACATATTGGTGCTTATACCGTAGATATAAATGATAAGAAGATAGTATTTTTGGATACTCCAGGTCACGAAGCTTTTACTGCAATGAGGGCAAGAGGTGCTCAAGTCACAGATATTGCAATATTAGTTGTTGCTGCTGATGATGGTGTAATGCCCCAAACTATTGAAGCTATTAATCATGCTAAGGCAGCTAATGTTCCAATTATCGTAGCAATTAATAAGATAGATAAAAGTTCAGCAAATCCAGATAGAGTAAAACAGGAATTAACAGAATATGGATTGATCGCTGAAGAATGGGGTGGAGATACGATTTGTGTTCCTGTATCTGCAAAGACTAAACAAGGAATTGATACATTATTGGAAATGATACTTTTAGTTGCTGAAATGCAGGAATTAAAGGCTAATCCAAACAGACCTGCTAAAGGAACAATAATAGAAGCAAAATTAGATAAAGGAAGAGGACCTGTTGCTACGGTAATTGTTCAAAAGGGAACATTAAAGGTTGGAGATAGTATCATTGCAGGAACAACATATGGAAAGGTTAGGGCTCTTATAGATGATAAAGGAAGAAAAGTAAAATCTGCAGGTCCATCTATCCCAGTTGAAATTTTAGGCCTTGCAGAAGTTCCAAATGCAGGAGATATACTTTATGCTGTTTCTGATGAAAAAACTGCAAGACAAATTTCAGAAATGAGAAAGGAAAAAGAAAGACAACAATATTTTGCCTCCAGCAGCAAAATTACATTGCAAGACCTCTTTAGTCAGATTCAGGAAGGAAAGGTTAAGGAATTAAATATAATTGTTAAGGCTGATGTTCAGGGTTCTGTTGAAGCTCTAAAACAAGCATTAGAGAAATTAACTAATGATGAGGTTAAGGTGAGGGTAATACATGGTGGTGTTGGAGCAATCACAGAGTCTGACATTACATTAGCATCAGCTTCAAATGCAATAATAATTGGATTTAATGTAAGGCCTAATAATATGGCGATGCAACTTGCTGAAAGGGAAAAGGTTGAAGTTAAAACTTATAGAATTATTTATGAAGCTATTGATGATATACAGGCTGCAATGAAGGGAATGCTTGAACCTGAATACAAAGAAGTAATAACAGCTAGACTTTCCGTAAGACAAACATTTAAGGCATCAAACATTGGAACAATCGCTGGATGCTATGTAGAGGATGGAAAGGTGAATAGAAATAATAGCATAAGAGTAATAAGAAATGGTGTTGTAATATATGAAGGCAAGATAGCCTCACTAAAGAGATTTAAGGATGATGTTAGAGAAGTTGCTGCTGGATATGAATGTGGTTTAACGATTGAAAGATTCAACGACATTAAAGAAGGCGATATTTTAGAAACATACACAATAGAAGAAGTAAAAAGAGCTTAAGAGGTGTTGCAAATGGCAGTTGAAAGAACTTCACGATTATCAGAGGAGATAAAACGAATAGTAGGAGATATCATTCAAAATGAATTGAAGGATCCGAGGATCCCAATGTTAACTTCGATTACCGACGTTGAAGTAACAAAGGATTTAAGATATGCAAAGGTCTATGTAAGTGTTTTTGGTTCTGAGGATGAGAAATTAAAATGTCTTGAAGGTTTAAAAAATGCAGCAGGTTTTATAAGGAAAGAAGTTGGAAGAAAAATTAAAGCAAGATATACGCCTGAGATATTATTTGAGTTGGATCGTTCAATAGAATATGGTATGCATATAACTAAGATGCTTCAGGAGATGAAAAATAATGATTCTGAATAAAATAGGAGATATAATAAAACGAAATAAAAGTTTTGCAGTTGTATCTCATATTATTCCCGATGGTGATGCAATAGGATCGACTTTGGGGTTATATAATTTTCTTTCTGAGATTGGAAAGGATGTTGATGTCTTTAATCCAGACAAATTGCCTTCAAAGTTCAATTTTTTACCAGGTTTTTTTGATGTTAAAGATACATTAGTTAAAAGACACTATGACTGTATTTTTGTTCTCGATTGCAGTGATAAAGATAGGTTAGGACCCCTAGTAGAATTATTAAATATGGCAGATGTAGTCATTAATATAGATCATCATATATCAAACGATTTATTTGCTGATATTAATTATGTTGATACTAATGCAGGAGCCGTTGGTGAAATTATATACAATTTAATTCGAATTAATGGTTTTGAGATTTCGCACAATACTGCAATTTGCCTTTATACTTCAATAGTAACTGATACAGGAGGCTTTAAATATAGCAATACTACTTCCATGACATTAAACATCGCAGGTGATCTCATTAATACAGGAATAGATTTTCCAGAAATCAATAGAATACTTTTTGACTCATTAACAGTTCAACAGGTAAAATTATTATCTAGGGTAACCTCAACCCTTGAACTTTATAATAACAATTCAATTGCGATGCTACATGTGACAAAAGATATGATGGAGGAATGTGGTGCTAATGAGAACGATGCCTCAGAAATGGTAAACTATGCAAGGGATATAGATACCGTTGAGGTGGGAGTTTTTATTAAGGAAGTTGAAAAAGGAAAATTTAGAGTAAGTTTGAGATCAAAAAACAAGATTGATGTAAGGATTATTGCTGAAAAATTCAATGGTGGAGGTCATATAAGGGCAGCCGGGTGCACAGTATACGGAGATTTGGATGAAGTTAAGAATAAAGTATTAAATGAAATTATAAACCATTGGAAGTGATACGGTGGATGGAGTAATTAATATACTAAAGCCTCCTGGTATGACTTCCCACGACGTTGTTGATTATTTAAGAAGAATTATTAAAATTAAAAGAATTGGTCATACAGGGACGTTAGATCCAGGAGCTGCAGGGGTATTACCTGTTTGTATTGGAATAGCAACTAAAATAGTTGAGTTTTTAACAAGGGATACAAAGGAATATATATGTGAGTTGACTTTAGGAAATGCTACTGACACCTATGATAAATACGGCAATTTTCTTTACGAAGATATTGATTGTAGTTTTATAAACTTTAATGATCTAAACAAAGCTATCAAGAATTTTATTGGAGAAATTGAACAAAAACCACCAAAGTTTTCAGCTATAAAAATTAACGGCAAAAGGGCATATGATCTTGCGAGGGAAGGACTAGATTTTGATATTCCATCAAGGAAAGTTACAATATACAATATTGAGGTATTAAGCTTTAATTCTCCTAAGGCACTTTTAAAAGTTGAATGTTCAAAGGGAACCTATATAAGATCCTTATGTAACGATATAGGAGAAGAGCTTAAGGTTAAGGGTTATATGAGCTTTCTTTTAAGAACTAGAACGGGTAGATTTAATATAAAAAATGCAGTCCCTTTAGATATAATAAACAAGGATAATTATCATAAATATGTAATTAAAATGGAGGATGCATTAGAATTACCAAGATATGATGTAGGTTTAGATTATAAAAAAATGATTTTAAACGGTAACAAAATTAAAATAAAAGATGACTTGGCAAGTCAATTAGTTAAAATATACTGTCAAAGTGAGTTTTTAGGAATCGGTAAGATTGAAGACAAAACTTTAAAGATAGAAAAACTATTAATTTAAGGTGTTGACATATGATTATCTTTGAGGGTAAATATAATGAGATATTTATTAATAGAAAAACAGTTATTGCTTTGGGAACTTTTGATGGTATACATTTTGGACACAGAAAAATAATTGAAGGTGCCGTAAAAGAAGCTAAGACAAATAATTTAAATAGTGCTGTTTTAACTTTTAAAAAACCTGTTTTTTCTTATTTTAATAAAAATGCAACTAATTATCTGATTAATCCAATAGATATAAAAACTGAAATCATAAGTAGCTTAGGTGTTGATTACCTAATATATGTTGATTTGGAGGATGGATTTATTAATTTACCTCCGGAACAGTTTTTGGAATATCTTAAACATAATTTAAACGCAGAAATTATAGTTTGTGGTTATAATTATACCTTTGGGAAAAATGCCCAGGGTGATATAGAATACTTAAAGGAAAATGCTGAAAAATATAATATTAATGTTATAGTTTTTGAAGAAATTTTAATGGAGAACCTAAGGGTTTCAAGTAGCTTAATTAGAGAATGTTTATTGTCGGGAGATGTTGAACTTGCAAATAAATTATTAGGATATAATTACTATTTAAAGGGAAGAGTTATTAGGGGTAAGAGCCTTGCATCAAGACTTGGATTTGCAACGGCAAATATTATTGTCGATAGGAATCTTTGTTTAAAAAATGGTGTTTACATAACACTTACTCATTATAAAGGCAATAGTTATCCTTCTATAACCAATATAGGATATAATCCAACCTTTGAACAAAAACAAAGGGTATGTGAGACACATATATTGAAGTTTGAAAAAAACATATACGATAAAATTATAAAAATAGAATTTATGAAATATTTGAGGGAAGAAAGAAAATTTAATAGTATTTTTGATTTGCAGTCAAGGATAAAAAAAGATATTAAGTTAGCGGAAAATTATTTCAAGATATAATATTTACAACTCTTATGATATCTGCTAAAATATAGTTTGTAACCTGTGCTGGGATTAACGTAGCTCCGGCGTATTCTCAGCATGAGGCGATTATAAATTTATGGAGGTGTAATAAATGGATAAGGCAAGAAAGCAAGAGCTTATAGCTAAGTTTCAAAGACATGAAGGAGATACAGGATCTCCAGAAGTTCAAATTGCGTTATTAACAGAAAGAATTAATCATCTAACAGAGCATTTAAAGGTTCACAAGAAGGATCATCATTCAAGAAGAGGACTTTTAAAGATGGTAGGTCAAAGAAGAGGACTTTTAAACTACCTTATGGAAAATGATATCGAAAGATACAGAAAAATTATTGAAGAATTAGGAATAAGAAAGTAATAGAGCGGATTTACCGCTCTATTATTTTAAATACTTTTTTTACTAAATTATAGTTTAAAAATGAAATAAATAGTAAAAATAAAATTAGAGAGAAACGAAGGGAGGTAAAATAATGCATCATGTTTTTGAAAAAGAAGTTGCGGGAAGGACATTTAAAGCGGATATAGGAAAGTATGCCCTACTTTCTAATGGAGCTGTTTTGCTAAGCTATGGGGATACAGTTATATTAGCAACTGCAAATGCTTCCCCAGAACCTAAAGAAGGAATTGATTTTTTCCCGCTAAGTGTAGATTATGAAGAAAGACTTTATGCTATAGGTAAAATTCCAGGAGGTTTTATAAAAAGGGAAGGTAAGCCTACTGAAAAGGCTATATTATCTGCAAGAGCAATTGACAGACCAATAAGGCCTTTATTCCCCAAGGGATATAGAAATGATGTTCAAATTATTTGCACAGTTTTGTCGGTAGACCCTGATAATCCACCAGAAATAGTTGCTATGAATGCTGCATCTTTAGCTCTTTGCATATCTGATATACCCTTTGAAGGCCCGGTATCTTCGGTTTTAATTGGAAGGGTTGATGGAAAACTTATTGTAAATCCAACGGCTGAAGAAAGGGAGAAAAGCGATTTACACTTAATCGTTTCAGCAACTAAAGAAAGGGTTATGATGATCGAAGCTGGAGCAAAGGAAGTAACTGAAGAGGATATGTTTGAAGCAATAATGTTTGGATTTAAGGCTTGCCAAGAAATAAATGATTTCCAAGCAGAAATAGCTGAAAAAATAGGCAAAGAAAAAGTTATTCCTGAACTTTATAAAGTTCCAGATGAAATTGAAAATGCTGTAAGGGAATATGCGACAGATAAATTGTGGGAAGCGATGCAACATACCGATAGAGTAGAAAGACAAGACCATGTTGACAAAGTTAAAGAAGAGGTGTTTGAACATTTTGCAGAAATTTTCCCAGAATGTGAAAAGGATATTGACGATGTAATGTATAGAATAATGAAGGAACATGTTCGTAAGATGATATTGGAGGAAAAAAGAAGACCTGACGGAAGAAGCTTTGAAGAAATAAGACCTCTATATTGTGATGTAGGCATTTTACCAAGAACGCATGGTTCAGGATTATTCCAAAGAGGGCAAACACAAGTTTTAACTGTTGCAACATTAGGTGCATTAGGAGATGTGCAAATACTTGATGGCCTTGGCGATGAGGAGTTTAAAAGATACATGCATCATTATAATTTCCCACCATATTCAACAGGCGAAGTGAAATTCTTAAGGGGGCCTGGACGAAGGGAAATAGGACATGGTGCCTTAGCAGAAAGAGCTCTTGAACCAGTTATCCCAAGCGAAGAAGAATTCCCATATACAATTAGATTGGTGTCAGAAGTTTTAAGTTCAAATGGGTCAACTTCTCAAGCTAGCGTATGCGGAAGCACTTTAGCCTTAATGGATGCTGGAGTTCCTATTAAAAGACCAGTTGCTGGAATTGCAATGGGCCTTGTAACAAGTGAGGATTTATCACAGGCTGAGATTTTGACAGATATTCAAGGGATAGAAGATTTCTTTGGAGATATGGATTTTAAGGTTGCAGGAACAGAGAAGGGAATAACAGCTATACAAGTTGATACAAAGATTAAGGGATTACCTGAAGAAATAATTAAAAAAGCTATTTATCAAGCAAGAAAAGCAAGACTAGAGATTTTAAAAGTTATGCTTGAAAGGATTCCACAGCCAAGAAAAGAATTATCCAAATATGCTCCAAGAATAATTAGCATGGTTATTGATCCTGAGAAAATAAGGGATGTGATAGGACCTGGTGGAAAAACTATAAACAAAATTATAGCAGAAACAGGAGTTAAAATCGATATAGAAGAGGATGGTCGTTTATACATAAGCTGCCCAGATCCAGAAAAGGGCAAACTTGCTCAAAAGATGATCGAAGGAATAACAAGAGATGTAGAAGTTGGTGAAGTTTATCTTGGTAGAGTTAACAGAATAACTCCATTTGGTGCCTTTGTAGAAATATTACCAGGAAAAGAAGGACTTTGTCATATTTCTAAGTTAGCACATGAAAGAGTAAATAAAGTTGAAGATGTAGTAAATGTAGGAGATGAAATTTTAGTAAAGGTAACTGAAATAGATAATTTAGGTAGGATAAACCTATCAAGAAAGGATGCTATTCCAAAACCAGAAGAACAAAATAATTCTAATCAATAAAAAGGGCTTTTAATAAGCCTTTTTTTAATTCATAAACCTTATTCCTTGACTAAACTAAAATTATAGTTTAAATTTATAATGATTGAAAAAATATTTGACAGGAGAGAAACAGATATGTTAAAAAAGCTTACTTTGAAAAATGGATTAAGAATAGTTTACGAGAAAATACCTTATGTAAACTCAATTACTATTGGAATTTGGGTAGGTAGCGGTTCAAGATTAGAAGAAACGTATAATAATGGGGTATCACATTTTATTGAGCATATGATGTTTAAGGGAACATTAAATAGGACGTCACAACAGATAGCAGAAGAAATTGAAGAGCTAGGTGGACAAATTAATGCATTTACAGGCAAAGAAGCGACATGCTATTATGTTAAATTGTTGGATGAACATTATGCAACAGGTATAAACGTATTAAGTGATATGCTTCTTAACCCTAAATTTGCAGTTGATGATATCGAAAAGGAAAAGGGAGTAATCATTGAAGAAATAAATATGTATGAAGATTCGCCAGAAGATCTTGTTTTCGATTTGCTCTCAATAGCTACTTGGAAGGAAGATACTTTAGCTTTACCAATATTAGGATACGAAACTACTATTAAAAATTTAAACAGAGATATGATTGTAGATTATTATAGTAAGACTTATGTTCCATCTAATATTGTAATTTCTTTAGCCGGAAACTTTGATGAGGAAAAAATTATAGAATTAATAAAGGATCGATTTGAGAACTGGAATCCACCTAAAAATGTTCAAATAGAATATTCTTCACCATTAATCAATAAAGGAATGGCTATAAAAAATAAAGATATAGAACAAGTGCATGTTGCAGTTACTCTGAATGGCATTGAACTTGGAAATGATAAGTTATATACATTGTTGGCTATAAATAATTATTTTGGTGGTGGAACAAGTTCTAGACTATTCCAAAAATTAAGGGAAGATTTTGGATTTGTTTATTCTATCTATTCTTATACCTCGGCATATAAAAATAAGGGAATGTTTAATATTCAATTTGCTTTAAATAAGGTGTATTTGGAAAAATCAATGCATCTTATTACAGAAGAGATAGTAAATTTATTAAAGAATAAGATGAATGACACACAAATATCAAAGGCCAAGGAACAATTAAAGGGTAGCTACATTTTAGGATTAGAGAGCGTTTCAAGTAGAATGTTTGGCATAGGTAAATCTGAGCTTATGTTAAATAAGGTTTATGAACCAAAGGAAATTTTAAAGAAAATAGATTCAATAACACGACAAGAATTTGATGAAGTGATTGAACATGTATTTAAAGAAGGCTTTATGGCTGTAGCTATGGTTGGTAAGGATATAAAAGAAGAAAAATTAAAAAAATTATAGGTGATTGTAATGAGACTATTTATAAAGCGATTAGATGATGCAAAGGATCTTCCTTTGCCAAAGTATATGACAAAGGGATCTGTGGGATTGGATTTATATGCTAATGTTAAGGAGGATACAATAATCCTTCCAAATGAAATCAGATTAATACCGACAGGAATATCTATATCATTGCCTAATGGCTACGAAGCACAGATTAGGCCAAGAAGTGGGCTTGCTTTAAAGCATGGAATTTCACTTGTTAATACACCTGGAACGATAGATAGTGATTATAGGGGGGAAATAAATTTAATTTTAATAAATTTTGGAAAAGAACCCTTTACTGTAAGGCGTGGAGATCGAATAGCTCAAATGGTTATAAATAAAGTTGAAATTCCTGAAGTTATTGAAGTAGAAGAATTAGATAGCACAGAAAGGGGAGAAGGTGGTTTTGGATCGACAGGTCTATAAACCATCTTTTTTTAATATAATGTAGAGATGAGCATAATTGATTAAAAAACAAAATTATTTATGTTAAATTGTTCTAACTTTTATGAAGTGAAGCTCAATTATTTTAAATTAAACTTAAATTAACACCAAAAAAGCAAAAAAAGGGTAGACTACTCCCTTGGTAAAATTGATGTTCAAAAAATTTAATTTAATTTTAATATAATTTATTTAGGCTGTTCTTCTAAATCCCGATAGGGATTTGTATTTATCAACGCAGCCAGATTTTATGGCAGCAATTGCAACAGTTAAAAGGCAAATGTGACCGATTGTATTCAAATTAGTAACGGAGTTAATATTTCTAACATAAGCTTGTTCTGTATTGAGATTTTTCCATCTAGAATTGTATCTTTCGGATTCAGTTCTTAGACTATATATTTTTTTAAAAAATT
>NZ_CAKP01000080.1 GCF_000297115.1 Caloramator australicus RC3
AATTATTATTGGAGCTTTATCTGGGATGATTGGGATGGTTTTAAAAGGTAATGATTAATACTTGAACTTGCATTACAAGGCTGGTATAATTAACATGGTAGAC
>NZ_CAKP01000079.1 GCF_000297115.1 Caloramator australicus RC3
AACATCATCAAGTAATATCTATATTCTCCGCTCTTTCTTGATTTGTAGTATGTTCTTGAATATTCTATTCCTCCTAGGAGCGTAATAATACTTTTCTTGTCTTTTCTTTCAACTATCCTATCCTTTTTTCTCTTATCATCTTCTTTAATCGCTTTATCTAATTCTTCTAAAAAGTCTTTTATTATATTCCTTCCAAGTTCATCAGTCGATTCTTTAACTACCTCAACAAGTTTTGTAAAATCCCATTCTTTTGACAGCATTTCTTCTACATTTTTTATTAATTTAGTAGTGAAATTTATTAAATGTTGTTGTATAATATCATGTTGTATAATATTATTCAAAAGAGACACCCCCTTATTGATTTGTGTTTTTTCCACTTTTTATTTTACCACAGGGGTTGTCTCTTTTAAATTTTTTGTCCTTTTTCGTCCTACAATAATTTTACACTATGTATACTCCATCAGATGTAGTAGGGAATAATATAGTCGACTATATTTATAAAGATGATTTGAAAAAAACTTTTTCTGAAATAATGTATGCTATTCAAACCCGTGAGAGCAAAAGGGTAGAGTGCAGGGTGAGGATAAAAACAGGGAATTTTGTGTGGGTGGAGGCAATCTTTAGTCCTTTTTTTGATCAAGAGGGAAACTTAAGCGGATTATATGGTGTTCTAAGGGATATAGAGGATAGAAAGAAAATAATAAAGGAAAAGGACAAAAACATAGAAAAATTTAAAGCCATCATCGAATCCACAAAGGGTGGAATTTGTGTTCATGACGATAAAAATATTTTAGAAATGAATAGCTTATTCAAAAAAATGTTTAGAATTGAAGGTGAACAATGTGCAGCAGAAAAAATATTAGATTTTACAAGGAATAATTTAAAGGATCCGGATACTTTTTTTAATAGATTAGAAGGTATATTTAAAAGTAAAGGGATAAGAAATGGAAGGCTTGAAACCAAGGATGGTAAAGTTTATGAATATTACACAAAGATGATTTATAAAGATAAACATGTTTACGGTAGAATATGGCAGATATTTGATGTAACTGCTCAAGTAAAATACGAAGAAAAATTAAAGAAAAAGGAGGAGCAGTATAGAAAGTTTTTTGAATTGATGCCGGACCCTATAATCGTCCATAAAAATGGACTTATATTATATGCTAACAGGGCAGCAGAAGAAATAGTAAAGGTTGAAAATCTTGTAGGTCGATCTATGTTGGACTTTTTGCACGATGATTTTAAGAAAATTGTAATGGAAAGGGTTAAGGAGACCTATGAAAATGGAGTAACCTTACCTTGGCTTGAAGAAAAAATAATAGATATGGATGGGAATATCATTGACGTTGAAGTTGCAGCAACACCTGTTGATTTGGATGGGGAGATTGTATCCTTAGTTGTAATAAGGGATTTGAGACAAAAGAAGGAACTTGAAAGGAACAGAATGATGCTCAATGAGGCTATGGAGCTTGAAAGGGTAAGAAGTGAGTTTTTTGCAAATATATCCCATGAGCTAAGAACACCCCTTAATGTAATATTGGGAGCTGTTCAACTTATGCAAATTTATATAAATAATGAGGATACTAAAATCCAGGAGAAGTTATCAAAGTATGTTAAGATGATGAGGCGAAACTGCTATAGACTTTTACGCCTTGTAAATAATCTTATCGATATAACCAAAATTGATTCAGGTTATTTTGAAATTAATCAACAAAATGTGGATATAATAAAGCTTTCTGAGGATATTGTGGCATCAGTTGAGGAGTATGTTGAAAGGTTTGGGCTAAAAATATTTTTTAAAACGGATCGAAAAGAAAGAGTAATAGCTGTAGATCCGGATAAAATAGAAAGGATACTTTTAAATCTTATATCAAACGCCATTAAGTTCACGGATGTTGGAGGCAGTATATTTGTAAATATAAGCAACGATGAGAAGTATGTTAAAATATCAGTTAAGGATACGGGGATTGGTATTCCAAAGGAGAAGTTAGGATTAATATTTGATAGGTTTAGACAGGTAGATAAATCCTTAAGCAGAAATCATGAGGGAAGCGGAATAGGTCTTTCCCTTGTTAAAGCTTTAGTAGAGATGCATGATGGAGAAATTGCTGTAACAAGTGAGGAAGGAGAAGGAAGCGAATTTACTGTAATTCTTCCTGCAAGGACTATAGAAACAAAAGATATAAGTTTAGTTGATAGAAGCATAACCAATGGTTATGTTGAAAGAATCAATATCGAGTTTTCAGATATTTATTCATAATCTGTAACCAAAATTCCCCCGATGCATATTATAAAAATATGCGGGGGGATTTTTTATGATATATGCAGTTATATTATCCGGTGGTTTAGGGCTTAGGTTTTGGCCAAAATCAAGGAAAAATTTACCCAAACAGTTCCTTAAGGTCCTTGGCGAAAAGACGATGATAGAAAATACCGTTGAAAGGATTTCCAACATAATCCCTAACGACAGGATATGTATTGTAACAAATAATATTTATGTCGATAAGATAAATGAAATTTTAAAAATAAAAAGCTCCAATATATTTAAAGAGCCCTTAAACAAAGAAACGGCATCATGCATAGGCCTTGCTGCAATAAAACTTTTAAAGAGGGACTTTGAAGCGACAATGGTTGTTCTGCCTTCCGATCACGTTATAGAAGGGCAGGAGGAGTTTGAAAGGGCAATAGTAAAGGCGATAGATGTTGCACAGGATGGTGATTATCTTGTAACCTTTGGAATAAACCCCACAAGACCGGAATCAGGCTACGGATATATAGAAGTTGGTGATACAATAGAGGAAGGAGTTTACAAGGTTAAACGCTTTATAGAAAAGCCAAACGTAGATGTTGCCGCATCCTTAATTGAAAAGGGAAATTTTCTGTGGAACAGCGGTATGTTCGTATGGCGTGCAGACCCACGACTTACCAAAGTGCGATAGTGCCTGCCTCTTGACATTTTGACTTTTTGACATTTTCAATATATGGAAATTGTTAATATATCTGTTTAATCGTTGGGATGTTGTGGTAAAATTATATTAAGTATTTTAGAAAGGGGTGATGATATGTCACTTCCTAAAAGGCGTTATATTTTTACTTATATAGACTATTTGAAGCTTGACTCTAACGAAAGAGTTGAACTTATAGATGGTCAGTTTTTTGCAATGTCACCTGCACCGTCAAGAGTTCACCAGAAAATAGTAACTGAAGGAGCGAGGATTATTGGCAACTTTTTAGCCGAAAAGGGTCTAAACTGTGAAGTGTATGTGGCACCCTTTGATGTAAGATTAATGGATGAGGGTGAAAGTGAGGATTCCTGTAAAAATGTTGTTCAACCAGATATTTCGGTTGTATGCGATAAAAATAAACTTGATGATAAAGGCTGCAAAGGTGCACCAGATTTTATTATAGAAGTTGTTTCACCCTCAAATGCTTCAATTGATTATGTTAAAAAGCTTTATTTATATGAAAAGTTTGGGGTTAAAGAGTATTGGATAGTTAATCCTGATTCAAAGAACGTGTTAGTATATATATTAAATGATGAAGAGCAGTATGGTGAACCACAAAAATACAAATTTAATGAACAAATTAATTGTAATGTTTTTAAAGACCTTAGGTTTAGTATAGAAGAAATTCTGCAATAGTGCCTGCCTTTTGACATTTATAGAGCAGGCAGAAACTATAGCAATGAGTCAATAGCTTTAGGGATTAGCGATTTTTTAGAACTGGCAATTATGTTTGAGGGCAAAAAGGTTATGGTGGCTGTAGAATAATAAAAAATGTAAAGGGTGATAAAAATGAAAAATATCGCAAAGATGCAAGTTTCATATTCTTATAAGGATTACCTGCAATGGGATGAAAAGCATAGATATGAATTAATAGAAGGAGTGCCTTATCTTTTAGCATCGCCATCCGTTCTTCATCAAAGAGTTGTTGGGAATATATACTTTTCCCTTAAAAATTCAATAAAGGAATGTAGCGTTTTTATTTCGCCATTAGATGTATTACTTGTAGAAAACAACGAGTCGGCAATGGACTCTAAAAACGTAGTTCAACCAGACGTCTTTGTTGTTTGTGATGAAAGTAAGATAAAAGAAAAATACTGCATCGGGGCTCCTGATATTATCGTTGAGGTTGTTTCACCTTCAACTGCAAGTAAAGATGCCATAGAAAAATTCAATCTCTATGAAAAGTTTAAGGTTAAAGAATACTGGATGGTAAGGCCAGAAGAAAAGACAGTAACGGTCTTTAGATTAGAAAACGATAGATATGGAAGACCAGATGTATATGATGAAAATGGAGAAATAATTTTGCTTATAGAGAACGTAAAAATTAAGGTTAAGGATATATTCGAATAAATGATAAAAATTTAGCTATCGATAATTATGGAAGTGAGTAAAATGAATTTAGTAAAGATTGAAATAGATGTGCCTGAAACTTTACTTAACTTTGTGGATGTAAAAAATGTTGAATATCAAAAAAAGATAAGAGAATTGATGGTTTATATCTTAGTAAAAGAAAATAAGATATCTTATGGCAAAGCTGCGGAAATATTGGGCTTAAGTAAGTTTGAACTTATAACTGACCTAGGTAAAATGGGAATTGAATATTTTGATATGGAAGGCTCAGAGGCTATAGAAGATGTAAAAACGATAGAAAATTTAATGGAGTGAAGTTTATGATTCAAAGTAATTTACAAGAGGTAGAAAATATTCTCAAGGAGAATATCGATAAATTACTTTCCCAGTTTGATATAAAACTCATATATATTTTTGGCTCCTATGCAAAGGGAAACAATAAAAAGGATAGCGACCTTGATATTGCAGTTTTAATGGGTGCATATTCACCCTTCGATAAATTAAACTTGATAGGAGAGTTTATGGATATTTTTAAAAGGGACGATATCGACCTTGTTATATTAAACGATGCAAATGAGGTCTTAAAGTTTCAGGTAATTAAATACGGTAAAAATGTCTATAAAATAAGCGAAGATGAAAGAGTATTATTTGAAGCAAGGGCTATGGACGAATATATGGATATGGAGTTTTTCAGGAGAAGGCAAAAGGAAATAATGGACATGGTTTTTAAGGAAAAATGGGGTGATATAAGTGACAAGAAATATAGTTGATTTGATAAATTTTAAAATTAGAGAGCTTCAGAAAAATTTATTGCATTTAAAGCAGGTATCCCTTGAAGTTAACAAAGAAAATCTTAAGGAAGATATTATAAGATATTGGGGAATTGAGAGGGGAATACACATATGTGTAGAATGCGTTCTTGACATTGCAAATATTATAATATCTTCTTTAGGCTTAGAAAGGCCTGATAGTTACAGGGAAACTATACTAACTTTATACAAACAAGGCGTTATCCCAGAGCAGTTTGCAAAACAAATTGTAGGAATGGCGTCCTTTAGAAATATACTTGTTCACGACTATACAAGGGTTGATGAGGATATTATTCTTGATGTATTAAAAAATAGACTAGACGATTTTGCAGTGTTTGCACAATATATTACAAAATGGCTTGAAGAAAATCACTAAGGCAGGTTAATCACCTGCCTCTTTGTATCTTATATCTATGCTTTTGCTATCCCCATCCCAATATATCGTTTCTATTATATCCCTAAGGAGCATTTTCTTTTCTTCAAAGGATGAATTTTCAAAGAGGGTTTCAAACCTTTCCATAGACTTTACAAACTCATCGATTTTTCTTTTTCTTGTAACTTCAAGTTGATGTGAATCTTTAAGTTCTTGAAGTTTTTTCTTTAAGTTTAAGTTTTCCTTTGAAATGGAGTCTATCTTATGAAGAAGAACCTTAGACAAATTTGAATCCTCAGTCAGTGAAAGGGTATTTGTAAGGTTGTCGATGGCCTTTTCATTCTGCTTTATTTTGCTGTTTATACTTTCAATTTCTTCATTTATAGATTTAGATGAAAGATTTTCCTTATACTTTAAAAGCTCTTCTAAAAGTTTTTTCTTATCAAGGCAAAGCCCCTTTAAAGTTTCAATTACAGCTTCTTCAATTTCCTCTCCCTTTGCATTTTTATTATCACATCTTGTTTTGCCTGAATTGAGCTTTAAAGTGCAGGTATAATAGTAGGGCCTTTCATTAGTCTTTTTATTTAACACTCCGTAGGTAACCTTCATGACGCTGCTGCATTTTGCACATCTTAAAAGGCCAGATAAAAGCCCTGATTTTGATTTGCCAAGCCTTGGGGCCTTTTCTTTGTTTTTTTCAAGGGTGCGCTGAACTTCAAGCCAATCTTTAGCTTCAATAATTCCTTCATGTTTTGCAACGGCACACACCCAAAGATTCATATCCTTAAACTCTCCTTTGCCTTTTCTTTTGTTGTAGAGTAGAAGACCTTGTTTCCCATTAGGCTCCCCTATAACTGTAATCCCTTTTTCCTCAAGGTAGTCAAAAACTTCTTTAGTTGCTTTAACATAGGCTGGATTGTTAAGTATCGTTTTAATCTTCATCTTAACAAAATCTTTTCCCCTTTTGGTTTTGATGTTGTTTTGAAGAAGATACTTTTCAACCTGACTTAATGACTTATACTTAAGATACTTTTCAAATATAAGTTTAACAAGTTCAAGTTCCTCTTTAATAGGTTCAAGTTTAAACATCTTCCTTTGTTTGCCGTCTTTATCGGTATATATAATAGGGACGCTTTTAAATCCTGTAGGGGTTTCCCCTCCAAGCCACCTTCCGCTCTTTGCAAGCTCAAGCATATTATCCTTTATTCTTTCGGCTATAGTTTCCCTTTCAAGCTGAGCAAATACGCTGGCTATATACATCATTGCCCTTCCCATTGGAGTTGAGGTATCAAACTGCTCTGAAACCGAGATAAACTCAATCCCAAGCTTTGATAGAAGCTCAATAAGGTGGGCAAAATCTGCAATGTTTCTGCTGACTCTATCTAGCCTATAGCATATAAGGACATCGAATTTTTTAGCCTTTGCATCCTTTAGCATCCTTTGAAATTCAGGCCTTTTTATGTTTTTACCCGAAAAGCCTTCATCTTCATATATTAAGTATTCCGTTATTCCCATTTTTTCAAGGTAATCTTTACAAATAGAGATTTGATTATCGATAGATTCGCCCTTTCCAGTAAACTTTGACTTTCTTGAATATATTGCTGCAACCTTCATCTATATTTCCTCCTAATCCTTTGCATCATTTAAAAGTTTAATAATATAATCCACTTCATCTGCATTTGGGGAAAGCTTTAATTTGATAAGATTGAGAACTGCTTGCGTGTATAATTCGTTTAATCTTTTGGGATTTGACTTTGAATTTAATGTGATTTTAGTATTTAACATAACCCCCCACCAAATAGATTGCTATGAAAAATAAAGGCTTATAATTTCAACATTTTTATCATGTGTAATTATTATTTTCTCAATGGTGTTTAAAAGAAGGATTCGGATATATCTTTTGTAAATATTAGAGTCAAGTTTTTTGGATATTGAGTCCAATAGCTTTGTATCTTTATTTATTTTTTCTTTAAATTTTTCTTTACTAATTAAAGGCTCACGTTGCTTTTCAGCGTTTCTTTCAAGCTTTTTCTCTATTATTTCTTTATTAATACAAAGAAAGCTTTTAAATTCTTTGAGGGAATCGAGCAAAACATATTGGGTCTTATCTTTTTCCATATCTACATCATGCTTTGTTTGGGTTAATTCGAATATTTCCTTTTCGCAATTTTCAAGCTCTGCAATTACACTTTTATATTCTTCATACAACTCTTCCCTCTGCTTTTTTAAAAGCCCAATTTTTTCTTCATGCTTTTTAACATAGGCATTATAAAACTCATCATAATGCTTTTCATCAGAAAGTAAATCAGTTATGCGTTCATTTATTTTGCTTATTATTTTTTCTTCTATTTCTTTAGCATCAATACAAAAATCCCATTTTCCTTTATCATTATCACAGTAATAGACCCTTTTTTTACCCTTCCCATTGTTTTTGCACTTTAGCTTTTTTCCACAGTCTCCACAGACCAAAAAGTCTTTAAGAAGAAATGGTGTGGATAAAAATTTTGGATTATTTCTTATAAGTGATTTTATCTTTTTAACTTCTTCCCATATTTCATTAGAGATTATCTCATTTTCAGTTATTTTACTTGATTTAATAGGATTAGTATGCTTTACTGGATTCCTTGCTCCGCCTTTTTTATTCCAAACGATATATCCGAGATAGCTTTCGTTGCTTATAATGCTTTTTATTGAATTAACTGTCCATTTTCTATCATTGTTTTCAGGATATTTTTCTCTTATTAGTTCCGCAATAATTTTAGGTGAACATCCTGAAAGATATAAATTAAAAATTTCTTTAACTATCGCAGCTTCAATTGCAGACACCTTTAAAGTAGTTCTGCCTTTAGGACCTTTGTTTAATTTGTATCCGTAGGGGGGTGGACCACCAGCCCATAAATTATTCTTTATTTTATATTCATTCCCAAGCTTAACTCTTGCACCTATTAGATTGGCCTCTAACTGAGCAATATTGTTTAAAAGATGGTCGAAGAATTCATTAATTTTTTGGTTTTGAGTATTTAAGTCTTCCCCTGGTCTGCAGTAAACCACATCAATATTTAGTTTTTTAAAAAGGTATTTTAAAAGAAGCGATTCATGAACATTTCTTGTTAATCTGTCGTGACTGTAAACAAATAAAGTATCGAATTTACCAAGTTTAGCATCGAAAATAAGTTCATTTAAGCCCTTTCTTGAAGAAAAGCTGTCATCTTCAAAGTTTGAACTTATGGGTTTTTTGGATGCGGATTCAGTATCTTCGTATATAAAAGTTACTCTATTTTCAAGGGCTAGTTCTTTTATTTTCATTTTGATAGTATTAAATTGTGTATCCTTAGATGTATTTGAATCCTGCTTTTCAGTCGATACCCTCAGATATATCGCTATCCCTTTTGTAGGTGAAGGAGTATTCGATTTTAAATCTTGTAATGTATTTTCCATCTTTTTCACTGCTTCTCACCTTTATGGATTTAATTATTTTGTTGAGTAGGGGAATAAAATAATCTTGATTTGATGTTATATAGGTAATTAAATTGGATTTAATTTGGTTTATTAAATAATCATGATTTGGTATTTTTGAGGAGCTTTTGTAGTGATTTGATATTATATTTTGAAGTTTTTCAACATAACTAAGCTGCTTTCTAAATTCAGCTATTTTTTGAAGCAGCATATTTAATTCATCTTGAAGATTGACTAATGCGTCTTTATCTAAGTTTTTGTCTTTTACGTATTCTTTTATTAACTTCATCTTTTCTATTCTTTTTTATTTATCTCTTTATCAATTTCGGATATTTTGTTTGTAATTACATTCTTAAACTTATGAAATCCATCGTCGGAGCTTTTTAAAACATCGTCAATTATTATTTCTAGTATGGATTCGATTAGATTTGTCTTTATATATGCATTGCATTTGTTGAGGCAGGTTAATATATTATCCGTTAAATAAAGTTTTTTATAACAGCTGCTGCAATATATTTTCCCTTTAAAAAGGTAGTCTTCGTCAAAATCATCATTTATTTTAGATGCCATTATATTGCAGTAAACTGTTTGGAATGTATCATCATCTTCAATTATTTTTTCTACGTTTTTAACATTAATAAATGCATCCCAATCGATTTCAACATTGTTTCCAGAACATTTTATTCCTTTATTTGTGTTTTTTGCATCCTTGAGCATATAACCGCTGTATATTGGATTTTTCAATAGACTTAAAACTAAGGCATGGTTTGATAAATGATTTTTTATTGCTTCTAATTTGTTTTTTATTAAATCTAAGTTATTGCCAGTTAAATATTCAGTTTTTATTTCGTTTAAGATATTTTTTTCGTAAGGTTCATTAGATAATGAATCAAGATTATATATTTTTTGGGTGTCTAGATTTTGGAAAATTACTTCCATGAAATTTTCAAAAGCGGTTATTAAGTATCCTATTTTAGACTTATTTGAATTTATGAGATTTTTGTATTTTTCATACATATATTTTACAAAAAGCGCTTCTAAAGTTTTCTTTTTGTATTTTGTTTTTATATTATCTTGATTTGTGCTGTCAACATACTCTATTCTTTCATATCCAAAGGGGACATTTTTTGCAGCATTATAAACACCTTGGTTTCTTCTAAAATCCCTCCCTTTTGAAACTCTTTCATTAATATTGTTTGGTTCAAGCTCTGCAATCATAACTAAAAGGTTCTCAAGAAAATCTCCTTGCGTTGTATTGTCGGATACGTATTCTGTTTCTTCTGAAAAAAGTATTTTAATACCTAATTTTTTAAATAAGTTTTTAAGGTCTATCCAGTCTTTTAAATTTCTTACGAGTCTATCATGTCTATAGGCAACAACAGTTTTGAATTTTCCTGCCTTTGCATCTTCAATGAGTTTTCCAAAGCCTTTTCTATCTGGTGGTGGAGTTGTTCTTCCAGATACATGGTCTACGTAAATGGCGTATAAAAGGAGATTTTCTTTATTAATTTTTTCTTTTGCTTTTTCTATTTGAGATTTAATTGAATTGTTGTCCTTTACAGAAGATACCCTGGCGTATATTGCTGCATATTTTTCGGGGTTTTTTATTATTTCTTCATTTATTACATTTATTTTGTTCATCCCTAATTATATCACCTAAAATTTCGTTATCTATCAAAAAAGATATAATATTATTTACAAAATTATTCCAATTAAGGGTATCTTCTGAGTATTTTATAGTAATTTTTAATGGTTTTTCCTTTGTTTTTGGCAAAAAAATCACCACCTTAGTTGAATTTTAATTTTTACGATAGGGAGTTAATATGGTTGGTTATATTAACTCCCAAATTGATAGATTTGATTTTTTAAAGATGTGAAATTCTTAAAGACTTGATTTTAGTTGGCTTTGACATTGAAGGCTTCGCAGAGATTATAATATTCGCAGGAATTTTTACAGTTATTAGAGGAATTATAGGGAAAATCTTTTTCGCTCAAAATTTCATTAATTACTTTTTTTAGATTATAAATACCATTTTCCAGGATAGTTTTGGTTAATTCTATTGAAATTTTTTGATTAGGAACAAGGTAGTAGTAGCTTATAACTTTAGGCAGTTTATTGAACCTATATTTTGTAAGTAGGGCGTATATAGGGAGCTGAATATTGTTTTCAAACTCTTCTTTGCTAAGGGCAGTGTATCCCGCTTTGTAATCTAAAACTTCAAGGATTCCATTTTCGTTTAAATACAATTTATCAATTTTTCCTAATAAAATTAGATTTTTATTTATATCCTGCTTTAAAAATTCTTCACATAAAATTATATTTCCCATATCCCTCCTTTCGGAGCAGTAGTTTAAAAGCATATTTTGTGCTCTTTTTAAAAAGTTTTCTTCTATTTTGGAATTTTTATATCCGTCGGAAACCCAGTGCCTTTTTAATAATTGCATTAAACTATCGGCTGTTTGCCATTCTTTAGGGAGCATATTAAATTCTGCCAGTGTGTTGTGAACGCTAACGCCAAGGCTGAGGAAGGGAGATTTTACAGGAGCTGCCGAAACTCTGTCGATATACTTAAATTTAAACTTCCTTTTACAAGTCCTAAAGGTGCTAATACTTGTATAGCTTATATAGATTTTACTATTTGCTATATTTTCACCTCCATTAGTTAGTATGAACAATAATTTTATTTTTATTCATTTTTTTATAAAAAAATATAAAAAAATGAATAAAAATAAATAAAATATCCTGTTGGACTTGCCAACAGGAATCGTTATTGAGTATTTATAAAAAATTCTATTTCATAAATTAATTTTTCTAGGAGTTTATTTAATTTTAAAGGATTATACTTTAACTTTTCGGCAGCATTTATATAATTAGAAATTAAATTATTTATTTGTTCTTGGATATCAGTAGAATTAAGTTGGTTAGATAATATTATTTCTTTAAATTCTTTTGTATTAATAGGAAAAACTGAAATAAAAGGGATATCAAGAGCAGAACACAATTTAGATAGTAATTCTAAATTAAAAGTATCATTTCTGGCATTTTCTATATTATTAATTAAGCCTGCAGAAACTCCAATTAAATCAGCAAGTTCCTGAGTAGAATATCCTTTTATTAATCTTTTCTCCCTTATTAGTTTTCCAATCCTAACAATTATTTCATCCATAGTAATCCCTCATTTGTATTTTTTATATATAATTCTACAGAGAATGCTAAAATCCTTTTATTGGAAATTAAAAAAGTGAGTTTTGTTGGATAAATAAAATCAATATATATTGAAGAATGGTGGAGTTAATATCATGTCCTTCCTTGACAATGGTTTCAAGCTTTATTAATGATTTATTATCAATATATCGAGCTGCTCTTGATAATAGCTCTTTATTAATTTGAACAGATATTTTTTCATTATTTGATTCCAATATTTGATTAATCATTTGAGTAATTTCAACTGAGGTGTTTTTATCTGATATATTAGTTTCCTTACTTCTAGAAAACAGATTTGCAAGATTCATTTCTAAACTATCAATCTTATTATTTAATATTTCCAACTGATTTTTTAAATTTTCACTTAAAGAAGCTAATTGTTCATAATTTTTTACTTTGGTGTTGTCGATAATAATTGTTGATTCAATTTCTGCTTTCTTTTCTGTTTCTATTTTTTCTGAATCAAGATTGTTTTCATCCAATTGATGCTGCTCAGAAGGATTGTTTATACCATTATCATAGTGTAAAATTATTGTAGGACGAAAAAGGACAAAAAATTTAAAAGAGACAACCCCTGTGGTAAAATAAAAAGTGGAAAAAACACAAATCAATAAGGGGGTGTCTCTTTTGAATAATATTATACAACATGATATTATACAACAACATTTAATAAATTTCACTACTAAATTAATAAAAAATGTAGAAGAAATGCTGTCAAAAGAATGGGATTTTACAAAACTTGTTGAGGTAGTTAAAGAATCGACTGATGAACTTGGAAGGAATATAATAAAAGACTTTTTAGAAGAATTAGATAAA
>NZ_CAKP01000078.1 GCF_000297115.1 Caloramator australicus RC3
TCTTGATTTGTAGTATGTTCTTGAATATTCTATTCCTCCTAGGAGCGTAATAATACTTTTCTTGTCTTTTCTTTCAACTATCCATTCCTTTTTTCTCTTATCATCTTCTTTAATCGCTTTATCTAATTCTTCTAAAAAGTCTTTTATTATATTCCTTCCAAGTTCATCAGTCGATTCTTTAACTACCTCAACAAGTTTTGTAAAATCCCATTCTTTTGACAGCATTTCTTCTACATTTTTTATTAATTTAGTAGTGAAATTTATTAAATGTTGTTGTATAATATCATGTTGTATAATATTATTCAAAAGAGACACCCCCTTATTGATTTGTGTTTTTTCCACTTTTTATTTTACCACAGGGGTTGTCTCTTTTAAATTTTTTGTCCTTTTTCGTCCTACAATAATTTTACACTATGGTTAACGATATAACTACAGAAATAATCAAGTTCAAATAATTCCTTCTAATTTGCCAAATTCTCTCCATATGCCCCACCATCTATTTTTTATTAAATTTCTCAACAGTGAAAAATTAAGCCCCTTATAATACAGCACTGTCTAAAATATATAATAACATAAATTTAATCATTTTTCAAAATTTTTCTACAAATACCAACATAATAAAACAGCCTGCAATTTGCAGGCTGTTTATGGAGGCGGCACCCGGATTTGAACCGGGGATGAAGGTTTTGCAGACCTCTGCCTTACCACTTGGCTATGCCGCCATATTAAGTTGGAGCGGGAAACGGGACTCGAACCCGCGACTTTCACCTTGGCAAGGTGACGCTCTACCAACTGAGCTATTCCCGCATGGTGGCCAGAGCCGGAATCGAACCAGCGACACGGGGATTTTCAGTCCCCTGCTCTACCTACTGAGCTATCTGGCCATGGCGACCCAGAAGGGGCTCGAACCCTCGACCTCCGGCGTGACAGGCCGGCACTCTAACCAACTGAGCTACTGGGCCGCGTGGTGGGCACCACAGGGCTCGAACCTGTGACCCTCTGCTTGTAAGGCAGATGCTCTCCCAGCTGAGCTAGGCGCCCACATCGCATATTCATTATAGCATCTTTGATTTACCTTGTCAACACCTCATCAGCGGCGCTGACATGTTATATAATATATTATTTTTTCACCCTTGTCAACACTTTTTTATAAGTTTTCTATCATATTTTTTATTTCTTCCTTTTCAAATACATATTTAGTATTGCAGAAATGGCACTGAAGCTCTATCCTGTCTTCCTCTTCATATAGTCTATTTAATTCTTCTCTGCCAAGGGCTATAAGGGCCCTTTCTACCCTCTCCCTTGAACAATCGCATTCATACTTACACTCTATCTTTTCATAAATCTTAAGGTCCATATCATCAAAAAGCATGTTTAAAATATCTTCACCGCTTTTCCCCTCTGCAATAAGCTGTGATAAAGGAGGTATTTCCTGTAACCTAAAGGTTATTATGTCAGCTAAAAACTCATTTGCTCCAGGCATCATTTGAACTATAAGCCCACCTGCTGCTTTTATAGAAATATCAGTATCTACCAAAACCCCAAGGGCTACTGCTGATGGAACCTGTTCTGACACAGTAAAATAGTAGGCAATATCATCCCCTATTTCACCAGTTCTTATCGGAACCTGCCCAACATAGGGTTCTCTAAGTCCTAGATCTTTAACTACATTTAAAAACCCGTTCCTACCAACAGCTCCTCCAACATCAAGCTTTCCCTTTTCATTAAGAGGAAGATCAACCTCTGGGTGAGAAACATAGGCCTTAACATTTCCCTTAGAATTAGACACGGCAACTAAATTTCCCAAGGGGCCTCCCCCATTCATAGTAAGGGTAAGAGTATCCTTCTCTCCCTTTAACATAACCCCCATCATAGAAGCTGCTGTAATAAATCTTCCAAGTGCTGCTGATGCTGTAGGCGAAAGATTATGTATTTTTCTTGCTTCTTCCACCATATCTGTTGTTATAGCTGCAAAAAGTCTTACATCTCCATTTGCTGCTGTTGCTCTTAATATATATGCCATAAAATTCCCTCCTATTTTCTTACTACAAACGTAATTCGTTCAGACGTTTCCTTATCTTTGTTAAAGGAATAATTTTCATAGGTTTCAACATCCTTAAATCCAACACCCTTTAGTAAATTAATCATTTCATCCTTCGAATAGGCCCTTTGGACATGATGTTCATCTATCCTTCTGTAGAGTTTTCCTTCTTTAACAAACATTGTTATATACATATCTATTATATTTTCATCAACATAATTGTCCCAAATATATGAATAATCCTCTTCATTATACGTAAATGTATTGTTACCTATCAAGTTTTTTAGTTTATATTCGGAACTTATATCAAATATAAATAATCCATCATCCTTTAAAAGATTATAGACCTTTTTTAAAACATTGAAAAGTTCCTCATCCTCAATTAAATAATTAAATCCATCACAAAAGGAAAATACAAAATCAAATTTTTTGTCTATGTCTAATTCCGTCATATCCTCATTAATAAAAATTACTCCTTTACTTTTCACCTTGTTTCTTGCAATGTTGAGCATTTCCTCAGATATATCAACGGCAACCACTTTCATTCCTAAGTTTGAAAGTCTCAAAGTCATGTTGCCCGTTCCACATCCAAGTTCTAGAGCAGTTTTATCGATAAAATCAATATCATATCTTTTAAATAGCGATTCTAAAAACTCAATCCAATTGTCATAATCTACATCCATCATTTTATCATAATAAAAGGCAAGATCTTTATATTGCATCCTCTTCCCACCTTTAAATCTGGAATCCTTTTAGTTTATTTTATGATATAATAATTTTATATTATAAAATATTAATTGTCCATTTTAATTTAAAGGGGGATAGTGTCAAGATATTGTAGGTTAATTTTTATAGACAACCCCTTAAATTAGCTAGTTTCAAGGCGTTTGTTAAATTTAAAAAACTTAAATTATATTTTCATATTTTATTGATTTTAATATCCTGTAAATTGGCGTTACTTTCCCTATGTTCAATATCGTTATATTATTCATAACTTCACGTGAAGATTTATTTATCTTTCTTATCGCTTCTTTTATTTTCTTCTTACTTACCTTGAAGGCTTTTTCATCTTCCTTAAACACACTTATTTCCCTTAAATTTCCTCCATTCTTGCTAAATACCCTTAGCTTTGCCATTATCTTTAATCCTTCCTTGCTCCATCCTAATGGC
>NZ_CAKP01000077.1 GCF_000297115.1 Caloramator australicus RC3
ATGAACATAAAAAAAGAGGGGTAACCCCTCATGGTTAAGCTGAAATATTTACTTCAGTCTGAGCTTCGTAAATAAGCTCACTATCAATAACTCTTGTGTTTTTGTTAGCTCCAGCAATCAAGCTCATTCTTGCAATTGCGTTTAGTGGCCTTAAAAGCCCATTAGAGCTTGAATATAAAAGTTCGAGGGCATCCTCGGTAAATATAGGTTCACTGCAACCAGCAATTTTAAGCATATATGGAATATACAGCTTTACTTCATCTAAGGTTAATCCTTTTAAAGAGTAATTAACAACAATTCTTTGTCTTAGTGCTTCATGCGGTTGCCTTTGAATTTGAGATATAAATTGAGTTTGACCGGAAAGAATAAGAACAGCACAATCTTTAGAGTCCATTTGAAAGTTAAAAATTATTCTTAGATCGTCAAGTATTGAATTTTTAAGGAATTGAGCTTCGTCTAATATGATAATAGGAGTTATGTTTTTGCTATGATAGTATGTGTATATTGATTCTTGTATCTGTTTGAACATAGAAACCTTTTTAAATGATGGAATAATGCCAAGACCATCACAAAGGGCCTTGTAAAAATCCATAACAGTTAATGTAGATAGAGGAATATATACACATTTAAAAAGATTAGGATTCAGAGAATTAACAAAATATCTCAAAAGAGATGATTTACCAGAGCCGGGCTCTCCAGTTAAAAGACCAAAACCCTTAACATTTTTTAAGAAGTCGAGTCGTGAAATGGCCTGATTAAAGTCATTAGATTTGAAGAAGAATTTTGTTTCTATATCCTTTTGAAAAGGATCAAAAGAAAGACCATAAAAAGCAGTAAACATAATCAAACCTCCTTTGAATTTGTAGAAAAACTTAAAAAATCAATGGGTTTAATATTTCTTTGTCTTTTTACTTTGGAATTGTCAATTTTGTTAACCGGGTAAATAGTGTCTAAAATATGGTTATCATCAGAAAAAATATATGCTTTATCTAAAGAAGAAGGGTCATAACGAACATTAATTCTTTCACCGACATACTTAAAAGGGACTTCAAAGGAAATATTCTGTAGTTGAATAGTGCAATCATTTCTAACCTTGCGAGTAACACGATAGAGGAATAAATAATCAATCTCTTGTTTAGAAGGGATAAATTTTATCTTTTCAATATGCTTCATATATTTTTCAATAGGCTTTTGTTTAATAGATGAATGATAACTGACATTGTAAACACCCTCAACATACTCCTGCAAAGATAGATTTAACTCATCGATGGAAGAAAAGCTAGACCAATCGATACTACCAAGCCATTGCTCCTGAAGAGTTTTAAACCACCTTTCGATTTTGCCCTTTGATTGGGGGGAGTATGGTTTTGCAAAACAAAGAATAGTTCCTAAGGAAGCACAGATAAACTCCATTTGTTCAGACTTGTAAACCTTGCCGTTATCAACGAATATTTTCTTAGGAATACCTCTTTTAGATACAGCATCTTTAAAGACTGATAACAAAGATACAAAATTATCCTCAAAGAAAGCTTTGCAACTAACGACTAATCTTGAAGCATCATCTAAAAAAGCAACGATATATGTTTTGTGTTTTTTACCATCGATAGTTAAGTATGGTCCAGAAGAAATATCCGATTGCCAGCAGTCGTTAGGATATTCAAATTCAAAGGCCCTTCTTTCGGAAGATTTATTTTCTAAGGGCAAAGAATTTTTGCTTAAAAATCTTTGAACGGTTGACAGAGAAATTTCACCTATAGAAAAATAGCCACGAGCAATTAATTCAAAATAAATGGACTTAGCAGAACGAGAAGGGAATTCGGCCTTACAAGACAAAATAAATTCCTTAGCTTCATCAGATAATTTTCTGAAATTACCCTTATCCTTTCTAAACTTAGGATAAAGACCATTAATACCATACTTTCTATACAAGCGAAGCCAATCCTTAACAGTAGAAGGAGCGAATTCTTTTTTCCCAGTGGGAGTATCATACTGTTTAGCACAAATTTCTTGAAAATATTCTTTTACTGAAGATTGAGTATATGTATTGGTGATAACAGGTGCAATGAGAGAATAACGAAAAAGAGCGATCTTTTGCCTTAAATCCTCATCCATAACAAAACCTCCTTTTTAAGTTATACTAAAATTATGGACAAATTGTTAGGAGTATATCCCTATTAAATTATGTGGGATGTTTAGGATGAGAATAAAATGGAAACAGATGGTTGATATGAAAACAAAATAATGTAAAGCGGGACTTAAAAGGTTCAAAAAATGCTTAAATAAATTGAAAAAGGACTTAAAAAAGCAAAAAAAAGGACACTTCCCCTAATTACACGACTGCTCATCAAGGAGAAAAGAAATATGAAGGCATTGAACTAAAATATGAAGTATTGAAGGATATATTTCTTCTTTCAAAAGAGATGATGTATTTAATCAAAATACCAAAGTTAATTAAATCAGCCTCAGGATAAATATCAGTAGAATAAGCAAAGAAGGCTTTAATTTCATTAAATTTAGAGATAAATCTTTTGTGGAATCTACTTAAAGAAGCAGTATTAAGAGCACAGAGGGAGTTAAATTTTTTAACCTGAGAAAGAATTTCACTATATGAAGAACCAAGAACAAACTTAAGGAACAGAAGAAAAAGAATAGTATAAAAAGAGTATTGAAAATATGGGACAAGAAAGTGAGGTAAAAGAGCATGAGTTTTTTTACAAGATGGACATTTAACACGTAATACTTTGATTTTGTAAGTTCCAAATACGGTAATAACGTTACGATAATAGTATCCATGCCTATGGAGTTTACCCATATAGCCACAATTTTTACAGCCATATTGAGTTGGATAGAAAGATGCTTCCCCTAAAAACAAATATTGATGAATAAAGTTAGAAAATTTGGATATAATCATAATTAAAGAACAACAAAATTTCAGATTTAGGGGAAAAGCTTATGTGGAGGTAGAGGGCTTTTCCCCTATATTTTTGTTGTTCAGTTTAATATGATTATTTGTAAAAAACTAAAAATTATGCATTGTTGAGGATAAAGAAATTTGACTTGAAAGAATGCAATTTATTTCATCCTTTAGAAACATGCGAGGTTAAAATAATTTGCATTTTTGAATTGATTTTTAGATGGAATAATGTGCTGTTTAA
>NZ_CAKP01000076.1 GCF_000297115.1 Caloramator australicus RC3
AACCCCCTAAAATGTTTAAAATCAAGACTTTCGTAAGTACTTTTAAACTTTAAATTATATTTCATATTTAATTGATTTTAATATCTTATACATTGGCGTTACTTTCCAATATTTAATATTGTTATATTATTTATTCCTTCTCGTGAAGAATTATTTATTCTTTTAATTGTTTCTTTTATTTTCTTCTTACTTACCTTGAAGGCTTTTTCATCTTCCTTAAACACACTTATTTCCCTTAAATTTCCTCCATTCTTGCTAAATGCCCTTAGCTTTGCCATTATCTTTAATCCTTCCTTGCTCCATCCTAATGGCCTGCTGCTTAATCTCGCCGATAATACATGGCTTACATGCCCTTCTGCGCTGCATCCTATTACATCATCGTCATCTTTATATATTTCTATCCCTTTTTCCCAGTTGTTTAATATATACCTTCTTACTTCTTTT
>NZ_CAKP01000075.1 GCF_000297115.1 Caloramator australicus RC3
GTCTAAGAACTGAATCCGAAAGATACAATTCTAGATGGAAAAATCTCAATACAGAACAAGCTTATGTTAGAAATATTAACTCCGTTACTAATTTGAATACAATCGGTCACATTTGCCTTTTAACTGTTGCAATTGCTGCCATAAAATCTGGCTGCGTTGATAAATACAAATCCCTATCGGGATTTAGAAGAACAGCCTAAATAAATTATATTAAAATTAAATTAAATTTTTTGAACATCAATTTTACCAAGGGAGTAGTCTACCCTTTTTTTGCTTTTTTGGTGTTAATTTAAGTTTAATTTAAAATAATTGAGCTTCACTTCATAAAAGTTAGAACAATTTAACATAAATAATTTTGTTTTTTAATCAATTATGCTCATCTCTATTATTGATCCAAAACGTCTTTCTCTTTTTTGATAATCTTTTATTGCCTCAAGAAGATGTTTGCTACTAAAGTCAGGCCAATATATATCTGAAAACCATAATTCCGAATAAGCTATTTGCCATAGAAGAAAATTGCTTATCCTAAGTTCACCGCTAGGTCTTATTAGTAAGTCCGGATCAGGAATGTTTGCAGTATCTAAATAACCTGAAATTGTATTCTCATCGATACTATCTACATCAAGTTTCCCAGCATTAACATCCTTTGCAATCTTTATAATTGCTCTTTTTATTTCATCCCTTCCTCCATAGTTTAAAGCTAAAGTTAAAGTCAACCCATTATTGTCCTTTGTTTTTTCTTTAGCCCTTTTTAATTCCTCCTGACATATTAGTGGTAATTTTGATATATCACCTATCCAATTAATAATTACATTATTCTTATCTAACTCTTCTACTTCTTTTCTTAAATACTCAACAAGCAAATTCATCAAAGTATTTACCTCATCCTGAGGCCTTTTCCAATTTTCTGTTGAAAAGGCATATAAAGTTAAATATTTTATTCCTATTTTTGAACATGTTTTAACGATTTCACGTATCGTTTCAACTCCCGCTTTATGCCCCATCGTTCTAGGTAGATTCCTTTTCTTTGCCCAACGACCATTACCATCCATTATAATTGCTATATGCTGTGGAAGGTTTGACATATCTATTTCTTCATCTATTAAGCTATCCTCTTTTTTTCTTTTAAACAACCATTCCATAATTTAACCTCCTAATGCAAAAATGCCCCTCAAACGAGGGGTTAAAAATAAGATGCATAAATAGTAATGGTATCAGCTTCATCTATTTTAATAATCCTTACTTCATCTCCTAATTTCTTTCCGTTTGGTGCTAATACGTATTTAACCGTAAAAGGGACATTTTTACTGTTTAAAAATTCTTCAAGATATTTTAAAGGATATCCTAAAAATCTTTGCATTTCCATTATACAGTCATAATCTCCTTCTCTTTAGCTTCTACAAGCTTATCTATTTCTTTTATAAAATTATCTGTCATTTTTTGAATTTCATCTTCTGCTCTTTTAATTTCATCCTCTGAAACTCCTTCTTTTTTGAGGGCTTTTATTTTTTCATTAGCATCTCTACGAATTGATCTAATTGCTACTTTAGCATCTTCTCCATGTTTTTTAACAACTTTAACAAGATTTTTTCTTGTTTCCTCAGTAAGTTCAGGAATCACTAATCTTACAACATTTCCGTCCGCAACTGGATTTATTCCTAAATCTGATTTTTGTATAGCCTTTTCAATACTTTTTACAACACTCTTATCCCAGGGTTGTATAAGCAAAACTCTTGGCTCAGGAACAGTAATAGTTGCTAAAGATGAAATGTGAGTTGGTGTTCCATAATAATCTACAGTAATTTTATCAAGCATTGCTGGATTTGCTCTTCCTGCCTTTAAGCTTTGCAATTCATGTTTTAAAAGTTCAAGAGATTTTTTCATTTTTTCTTCATGAGATTTGATAACTTCCTTAATCATAACTTTTCCCTCCCTACGAATTTGAAACTAAAGTTCCTACCATATCTCCACACACTGCCCTTTTAATATTCCCAGGGGTATTAAGGCCAAAAACGATTATTGGTATATTATTATCTTTACACAAAGATGTTGCTGTTGAATCCATTACTTTTAGATCCCTTTCAAGGACTTCCTGAAAGGTTAATTTGTCAAATTTTTGAGCATTTGGATTAAGGTTGGGATCAGAATCATATACTCCATCAACATTTTTAGCTAACAATATAACTTCAGCACAAATTTCTGCTGCTCTTAATGCTGCTGCAGTGTCAGTTGAAAAATATGGATTACCTGTTCCAGCTGCAAATATTACCACTCTCCCCTTCTCTAAATGTCTTACAGCTTTTCTTCTAATAAAGGGCTCTGCTATTTCCCTCATTTCAATTGCTGTTTGAACCCTAGTTACTACTCCCATGTTTTCTAAAATGTTTTGAAGGGCCATTGCATTTATACATGTTGCCAGCATTCCCATGTAGTCTGCAGTTGTTCTATCCATTCCTGCACCATATCTACCCCTCCAAATGTTTCCTCCACCTACAACCGCACCGACCTGAACCCCCATTTCAACAAGTTCCTTAATCTCCTGTGCAATTCTTTGAACTACTTCAAAATCAAATCCATAACCATTTTTACCTGCTAGGGCTTCTCCACTTAACTTTAACATTACCCTTTTATACTTTGGTGTTGTCATAACAAACCTCCAAAATAATAATTCTCCAAAAGTTGAAAAAATCCTTCTTTTTTCAAAAAAAGAGAACACAGCTGTGTTCTCTTTACATTTTAACTTGCTTCATTACTTCTTCAGCAAAATTTTCTTCCTTCTTTTCTATACCTTCGCCCTTTTCAAATCTAGCAAACTTAACTACAGTAATTTCATTTCCAGCTTCTTTTGATTTATTTTCAAGATATTTTCTTATTGTTAAATCTTGATCCCTTATCCAAAGTTGCTCAATAAGGCAAACTTCTTTATAGTATTTTTGTAATCTTCCTTCCACCATCTTTTCAACAACTTTTTCTGGTTTTCCTTCGTTTAATGCCTGTTGTCTATAAATTTCCTTTTCTTTTTCAATAACATCTGCTGGAACATCCTCTTTGTTTAGATATAATGGGTTTGCTGCAGCTATTTGAAGTGCAAGTTCCTTCGCTACTTCCTTAAGAACTGCTTCGTTTCCTCCCTTTAATTGAACCATAACAGCTATTCTACCGCCACCATGGATATAGTCAGAAATAACTCCTTCCTCAGCAACAAATCTTTCGAATCTTCTGAATGTCATATTTTCTCCAAGCTTTGCTATAAGTGCAGTTATTGCATCTTTAACGATTACATTGTTGTCAACAATAAATTTTTCTTCAAGTAATTCCTCAACCGAATTAGCATTAGAATATGCAGCATGTTTTGCTATGTTCTTAGCTAACTCAGCAAAGTCAGCATTTTTAGCAACGAAGTCAGTTTCACAATTTAATTCTATTATAGCTCCCCTCTTGCCATCCTCAGAAATATAAGTTTCAACTAATCCTTCAGCTGCAACTCTTCCTGCCTTTTTTGCAGCAGCAGCCAATCCTTTTTCTCTTAATATTTCTATAGCCTTATCCATGTCCCCATTTGCTTCATTTAGAGCCTTTTTACAGTCCATCATACCAGCGCCTGTTCTTTCCCTTAGCTCACTAACCATTTTAGCGGTTATTTGCATATTTATTCCTCCTTATGTAAATAATTCTAACATTATGTCAAAGGTAAGGGAATAATCCCTTACCTTAATTATTCAGCCATTTGTTCTCCTTGTCTTCCTTCAATAACTGCATCTGCAATCTTTGAAGCGATAAGCTTAACTGCTCTTATTGCATCATCGTTACCTGGAATTACATAATCTACATCATCTGGATCACAATTAGTATCTACAATTCCTACAACTGGTATACCTAAAATTCTTGCTTCTGCAACTGCGTTCTTTTCCTTTCTTGGGTCAACAACAAAAAGAACATCAGGAATTCTTTTCATATTCTTAATTCCACCAAGGTTCTTTTCTAATTTTTCCTTTTCATGTCTTAGCTTCATTACTTCCTTCTTTGGTAAAAGTTCGAAGGTTCCGTCCTGTTCCATTCTTTCTAATTCTTCAAGTCTTTCAATTCTTGTCTTAATTGTCTTGAAGTTTGTAAGCATACCGCCAAGCCATCTTTCGTTAACATAGTGCATTCCACATCTTATTGCTTCTTCCTTTATTGAATCCTGAGCTTGTTTTTTAGTTCCAACAAAAAGGATTTCCTTACCTTCAGCAGCAGCCTGCTTTACAAACTCATAAGCCTCTTCCATTTTCTTTACTGTTTTTTGTAAGTCGATAATATAGATTCCATTTCTTTCAGTAAAAATATATTGAGCCATCTTTGGATTCCATCTTCTTGTTTGATGACCAAAGTGAACTCCTGCTTCTAAAAGTTGTTTCATTGAAATAACTGACATTTAATACACCTCCATTTGGTTTTTCCGCCGCTACTCTCATTTTTTTAAAAGGCCCTAAGGCACCCTTTTAAAAATCGAGTAGCGTGAGTATTTATTACCTTAAGTAGTATAACATATAATTAAAAAATTGACAACACAAATATATTTAATTTGTGATTATTTTATGATAATGTCATGTTGTAGAGTAATATGATAAAATGTCACTATGAGGAACGAGGTGTTTTATTCAATGTCACAAAAACAAATTAATAGGTATGTTGTCATTCAAAAATCCCTTGAGGGTTTATTAACTGTCAAGGAAGCAGCAAAGGTTTTAGGCCTTAGCGAACGTCAAGTTATTAGATTAAGAAAGGGTGTGATGCAAAGCGGGGTTTCTGCTCTTATTCATAAAAACAAAGGCCGTAAACCTTCTCATGCTGTTTCCGATGAACTTAAAGGTAAAATTATCTCTCTTAAATTGTCTGACAACTACAAAAATGCTAACTTCAAACATTTTAACGAGCTTCTTGAAAGATTCCATGGCATTAAGCTAAGTTACTCTACCATCTACAATATCCTTAACTCTACCGGTATTAAAAGCCCTAAAAAGCGTCGTAGATTTAAACCCCATACAAGACGAAAAAGAAACCACAGATGGGCCTTCTAGTTCAGATGGATTCCTCTCCATTT
>NZ_CAKP01000074.1 GCF_000297115.1 Caloramator australicus RC3
AAAGCCCCTAATATAACTGCAACTATTGGATTAATATACGCATAGGTTCCTGCCTTGGATGGAGGCCATTTTTGAAGAATGTAGATGTAACTGCTGTAACCAATCAATGATCCAAAAACGATTAAATATAAAAGGGCACTAATTCCTTTTAATGTAATATCTAAATTTATATTGCCATATAAAAGTCCTACAATCAATA
>NZ_CAKP01000073.1 GCF_000297115.1 Caloramator australicus RC3
TAAAAATAATTTAAAATAAAGTTAATTATCGTATGAAAATGTCATTTAGATGGGTAAAAATTAGGGGGCTTTGCCCCCTAGAACCCCCCATCCTCGCCGGAAGGCAGAGGGGCAGATTAAACTGCCCCTAAAAGGCAATAGGATACTATGCCGCCTGATGTCAAGGCCTTTCGCGGCATAAACGGGCGCCCTCCCACAAGTGGGCCCCTCCCATTTATTCCACGGTGCCTTGACATCACCCGACTAACAGTCCTATTATCAAAAGCTAACATTTACCCTAAATTTTTGTATCTGTCAACAAAATTATCTTTACCGAGAAAAATTTCCTCAAGCATACTTAAAATTTCTTGATCGCTTTCATCATAGACGATGGGCTTAACTAAATTACGTCCATATTTGTAATAATGGTCTTCTGGCGGTCTGTAGGTGTTTTTCTCCTTCTTAACGGAATCAGTAGAAGATTTTTTAGGCTTTGAAAATATTTCAGTATCGTAAATTACCCCCTTGTATTCGACCTGAACACCTGTTAAACTATTAATGAATACATTAATAGTTGCTCGGGTCGGTATTGGAGGCTGATTGTTCTTTTGAAGGATTTTAAACTGTTTTCCGTAGTAGGAGAAAACGCCGCCATTATCGACCTTTCTTTTTTCCTTCACGCAGAGAATAGAATTAAGGTTTATGTCACTACTAAGTGGTCTTAAAGCAGATTCATCAGATAAAGGCTCAACAGAAAAGATGCTATTGAATTCAAAGACATATTTTCTCAAAAATTCATTAGCTTCATCAATAGTTTTAATTCCAGCTATTTTAAATTCAACGGGCAAACGCGATTGCAAAGTATTCCAAAGTCGTTCTACTCTACCTTTAGCCTGAGGGGAATGAGCAGTTATTATAGTGATGCCAAGTTCCCGCATAGCTCTAGAGAACTGAGTATCGTTACAAACCTTGCCTTCAAGCTGATCTTCAATAGAGAGTTTAGAAGCTTTAGTAGAAAGGAAGATAGCATGCCTATCGCTATAGATACTAGCAGGGATACCAAAGTTTTCGAGCATAAAGCGAGCGACTTCAAAATATCCTTGAAGGCATTCATTTTTAGTCATATAAAGACCGAGAACTTTGCCAGTAGCATCGTCGATAGCACCATGGATAGAATAGTTACAGCCAATACCCAGCCAATCAAATGGAGAGGAATCCATCTGAACTAGAAGGCCCATCTGTGGTTTTCTTTTTCGTCTTGTATGGGGTTTAAATCTACGACGCTTTTTAGGGCTTTTAATACCGGTAGAGTTAAGGATATTGTAGATGGTAGAGTAACTTAGCTTAATGCCATGGAATCTTTCAAGAAGCTCGTTAAAATGTTTGAAGTTAGCATTTTTGTAGTTGTCAGACAATTTAAGAGAGATAATTTTACCTTTAAGTTCATCGGAAACAGCATGAGAAGGTTTACGGCCTTTGTTTTTATGAATAAGAGCAGAAACCCCGCTTTGCATCACACCCTYTCTTAATCTAATAACTTGACGTTCGCTAAGGCCTAAAACCTTTGCTGCTTCCTTGACAGTTAATAAACCCTCAAGGGATTTTTGAATGACAACATACCTATTAATTTGTTTTTGTGACATTGAATAAAACACCTCGTTCCTCATAGTGACATTTTTATCATATTACTCTACAACATGACATTATCATAAAATAATCACAAAGAAATGTAAAATATTATTGCCA
>NZ_CAKP01000072.1 GCF_000297115.1 Caloramator australicus RC3
AAGTTGCCGTAAAGTGGCAACTTTTTAATATTCTATCCTTTGGCTTTCTTCTGTAAGCATGTTTTTATAAAGAGTATAATAGTAACCCTTCTTTTTAAGAAGCGTCTCATGGTTTCCATCTTCGATTATTTTACCGCCCTCTATTACAAGTATTCTATCTGCATTTCTTACGGTTGAAAGTCTATGGGCGATTACAAAGCTTGTTCTTCCCTTTAAAACCCTTTGAATAGCATCTTGAATTATATGCTCTGTATGGGCGTCAACGGAAGAAGTTGCTTCATCAAGTATAAATATAGAAGGGTTTGAAATTACTGCCCTTGCAAGGGAAATAAGCTGCCTTTGTCCTATGGAAAGCTTACTTCCACCCTCGCCAACTTCAGTGTTGTAACCCTTTTCAAGCCCCATAATAAAGTCATGGGCATTTACAAGCTTTGCAGCTTCAATTATCTCATCCATTGTAGCGTCAAGCTTCCCATATCTTATATTATCGGCAACAGTTCCGCTGAAAAGATGGGGCGTTTGAAGGACATAACCTAGGCTAGAGTGGAGGATTTTAAGGGGAATATCCCTATAATCTACCCCATCTATAAATATCCTTCCTTCTGTCGGCTCATAGAAGCGGCAGATAAGATTAACTATAGCTGTTTTCCCAGAGCCGGTTTCTCCAACAAGGGCTATTGTTTGTCCCTTTTTAACCTGTAAATTAAAGTTTTCTAAAACCTTTTCACCTTCTTTGTATTTAAAGCTTACATTTTCAAATACTATATCCCCTTGTATTTTAAAATCCTCTAATTTCCCTTCATCCTTTATTTCAGGTTCTGTGTTTATAAGGTCTATTACCCTTTCTGCTGCTGCTTGGGCTGAGATTAGCTCTGCCGTAACCCTTGCAAGTTCCCTTACAGGCTCGAAAAATTGAATTGAGTAGGATATAAAGGCTGCAAGGGTTCCAAAGCTTATTAAATTCATATAGGTATATTTTCCACCCACAACAAGTATTATCGCTGTTGATATGCTTCCAAGGCTTATTACAATTGGCATATAAATAGAGGACAGAATAGCAGCCTTTATTGCAGCGTTTTTCATTTCGGATGTTTCAAGCTTAAATTCGCTAATATGCATATTTTCTGTTGAGAGTATCTTCGACGTTTTAGCTCCCATTATTGCCTCATTAAAAGAGCCTGTTATTTGGGAGTTTAGTTTTCTTACTATCCTATATTGCTTTAATATTCTTTTTTGAAAATATATGCTAATTACAAACAGCACAGGTATTGCAAGTATTATAAAAAGGGCAAGTTTAATATTTAAGGTTAAAAGATAAATTAATATAAACGTCATTATGGATACTCCCCAAACCATGTCGACTATTCCCCAGGCAAGGGTATCACCAAGCTTTGAAACGTCGGAGGTTAACCTTGACATTAGATATCCCGTCTGGGTGTTATCGAAAAAGGAAAAAGACAGTGTTTGTAGCTTTTCAAAGGCAGATTTTCTAATGTCGTGGCAAAGGCCCATATCTACCTTCCCTGCTATTGCTATCAAAAGGTATACGTTAATGGTTTGGAATATAATTAAGATTAAATAAAAAAGTATGAACTTATAAAAACCTTTGTAGGTTCCCTTTATTACGAAGTTATCTATTGCGTATTTAGAAAGATAAGGGAATGTGGCATCGATTGCCCCTACAAATACCATTATCATGATAAGAGAAAATATTTCTTTTTTATATGGTTTTAAAAAGGATAAGTATTTTTTCCAAAGCTTAAGGTCAAAATTGTTTTTATATTCCTTTTCTTTTATTTGAGCCATAATATCACCGCCTTATATTGCCTTTTCAAAGTCCCTTTCTATTAAGGATTGGATTTCCCAAACCCTTTTATAAAGCCCTTCCTCCCTTATAAGCTTTTCGTGGTTTCCTATGTTTGTAACTTTACCCTTATCTAAAACTATTATAATATCAGCATCCTTAACGCTGGTTATTCTGTGGGAGATTATAATCGTCGTTGTATTTTTGCTCCTTTCTTTAAGGGCGTTTCTTATCTTAGCTTCAGTTTCCGTATCAACGGCACTTAAGGAATCATCAAAGACAAGGATTGGATAATCCTTCAAAACTGTTCTTGCAATAGTAATTCTTTGCCTTTGGCCGCCTGATAAGGTTATTCCCTTTTCACCAACTAAGGTGTCATATCCATCCTCAAATTCCATTATTGTATCGTGGATGGATGCGATTTGTGATGCTCTATATATTTCTTCAAGCTCTGCATCGGGATTTGTTATTGCTATGTTTTCTTTGATTGTTTTAGAGTATAAAAAGGCATCCTGAGGAACTACTCCGATTTTTTGTCTTATAAATGACTTTGATATATCTTTAAGTTCTATCCCATCTATTTTTATTGAACCTTTTTTGTAGTCGTAAAGCCTCAATAAAAGGGATATTATTGTTGATTTTCCTGAACCTGTGGAGCCAAAGAAGGCTACCGTTTGTCCTGCTTCAATTTTAAAGGAGATATCCTTTAAAACATAATTTTTATCATCAAATCCAAAGGTTACGCTGCTAAATTCGATATTCCCCTTGATTTCAATATCTTTAATTCCTTCATCAAGGTTTTCCCTATCCTGAGTTAGTATCTCGTGTATTCTTGAAAGGGATATGGTCATTTTGCCCATGTCGGAGAGAATCCTTCCCATCTGCCTTACGGGCCAAAGGAGCATTCCTTCATAGCTGACAAAAACGAGCAAGGTTCCTATGGTGATTTTGCCATTTGCAGCAAAGTATGAGCCAATAAGAACCACAAGGGCAGTTTGAATCATACAAAGGCAGTCTGAAAAGGACCAATAGTTTGCAAAAAGCTTTATAAGATTATAGGTAAGGTCCCTGTAGGTTTTGTTTTTTTCTGCAAATTTTTTAATCTCAAACTCTTCCCTTGCAAAGGCCTTTACAACTCTAATTCCTGTTATGTTTTCTTGAATTACCGTTGAAAGTTCAGCCTCTGCCTCATCGCTCCTTTTAAACTGCCTTTGAACCCTTGTAAAAAACCAAAGGGCAAAGGCGAAGATAATAGGAACTATCAATGTCGCAACAAGGGCAAATTTTACATCCAAAGAAAACATTATAATGAGTATAAGGCTAAGAAGTATAACTGTCCTTCCTATTTCAACAAACTGGTTTGCTAAAAAATTTCTTATGGTTTCAACGTCGGAGGTGCATCTTTGTATTATTTCCCCCGATGGATATTTTGAGTAAAATTCATATTTTGCCCTTAGTATTGTTTCGTATAGACTGTCCTTAAACCTCTTTGCTATGTTTTCTGAGGCTTGGCTTGACCATTTTCCTTTAAGATAAAGAAATAATGAGTTAAGTAGGGTAAGTAGTATTACCAAAAGCCCCATAATCCATAGATTTTTTAGAATGTAATCTCTACCACCTAAAGAATCTACTAAATTTATCATTAGTTTAGATGTTATAGGCTTTGTCCCGATTATCGAGTCAACGGTTAGTTTTATAATAAGGGGAATAAGGACGGAGAATAAAGCCGAAAGACCCGTTGCAATTATTGAGGCAATGTATTTTAGCCTAAAGCCCTTTGAAAAATCAATTAAAAGTCGATATTTCCTCATGTCATCACCTTCCTTTAAACATAAAAAGGCCATGGGATAGCACACCCATGGCCTAGATTACTTAATATTTTTTAGGGCAATATACGCGAAGGCATAGGTTGCACTATCTTTTTATTTTCAGTGTTAAATTTAATTTTTAAACTTCCTATAAACATTAACATCTGTGCAACCTCCCTTCATAAATATTTCTTTTTATAGTATAAAATAATTTTTAAAAAATTTCAACAATTATTTGCCATAATGCCATAAGTTGCTAAAATATTGAATATGTAAAAAATCAAAACATCAAGTAGTAGGCACTTGATATTATTGATTTTAATTTGGAAAGGGAATATAATAATAAAAAACGATGTTGGAGTGATTTAGATGGGTATTGCAAAGGAGTATAAAGATGAAATTAATAATAATGAATATAAAATTATTAGAGTGTCTGCTGAAATAATAGATTTGATTAAAGAAAAGCTAGGGGATGAAGTTTTATGGGTATATGATGATGAAACCAAAGAGCTTTTCTTGTTTAAAAAACCGGAGTCTTTTACTGATGCGTTAGCTGGACTTGGAGAAGAAATGTGGAAAAATGCAGGTGGTGTTGATTATATAAAGCAGGAGAGAGATTCATGGGAAAACTAGTCGATAAATTAAAAAATTATAGCAGGATAGCAATAGATACCAATTCATTTATATACTTAATGGAGAGAAATGAGAAATATTTTAATGAAGTTAGGGAAATGTTTAGGTTAATTGAATCTGGTTCTGTTTTTGCAATTTCTTCTATGCTACTTATAACTGAGGTTTTAACAAAGCCTTACAAAGATGGGGATATATTACTTGCAAATAGATATAAAGCATTTATTAGTGCTTTCCCAAATTTATATTTGAAAAATATTGATTATAATGTTTTGGTTCTAACGGCTAAGATGAGAGCGAGGTATGGATTAAAAACCCCTGATGCTATTTTTATAGCATCAGCTTTGGAGGAAAAGGCAGAGGCTTTTGTAACAAACGATATAAGATTGAGAAAAATTAATGAGATTGAGTTTATTATACTTGACGAAATATAATGAAGTGGCAGGCACTTTACATTTTATAATTTTTTGAATTATAATAATTTTAGAAAACTAAATAAAGGACACTGGGGGAGATGGACGAGGCCATCTGAGAGTAAGGTCCGATGAAACCTTAGACCCTTTGAACCTGATCTGGATTATACCAGCGTAGGGAAGTGGGAAAATATGCACTACTCTATTTTGCTGGGTAGTGCTTTTTTGCACTACCTTTACGCTGGGGTAGTGCAATTTTTTTTAAGGAGGGAGATAATGGCATTTTTAAACGATGAAAGGATTAGCTTTAATGGGACGGTTTTAGAACTTTTAAAAAGGGAGGGATATGATGAAAAAAAGGTTGTTGTTTTACTCAATGGTGAGATCTTAAAAAGGGACCTTTTGGATGAGGTTTTCTTGAAGGAAGAGGATTATTTAGAAGTTGTAAGCTTTGTTGGAGGTGGTTAATGTGTCTTTTGTAATTGGTGGAAAAACTATTAATTCAAGGCTTTTTGTAGGAACAGGAAAGCTTCCAAGTTATGAAATGATAAAAGATATAATTAGGGAAGCTCAAATAGATGTTGTTACAGTTGCTGTAAGAAGGGCCCATAGAGGTGGAGAAAGAGAAAACATTTTGGATTATATTCCAAAAGAAACCATAATAATGGTAAATACATCCGGAGCAAGGGATTATAAGGAGGCTGTAAAGATAGCTTTAATCGGTAGGGAACTTACAAATTCTAATTGGATAAAGGTAGAAATAGAGGCTGATACTAAATATCTTTTGCCTGATAATGAAGAAACCATTAAGGCCTGTGAGATATTAGTTAAGGAGGGATTTAACGTTTTCCCTTATATTTCCCCGGATCTTATAGTTGCTAAAAAACTTGAGGATATTGGAGTTAGTGCAGTAATGCCCCTCGGTTCACCAATTGGAACCAACAAAGGATTGGTGGCAAAGGAGCTTTTAAAGGCTATAATAAACGAAATAAAAATTCCAGTCATTGTCGATGCGGGAATAGGAAGGCCCTCCCATGCGGCTGAGGCTATGGAACTTGGAGCCGAAGCTTGCCTTATAAACACCGCTATTGCAACAGCAAAGGATCCTATTAAAATGGCAAAGGCCTTTAAGATGGCGATAGATGCAGGAAGACTAGCTTATGAAGTAGGAGTTTTAAAGGAAAAGGAATATGCCGATGCATCATCACCTTTAACGGGATTTTTAAGGGGTGTTTAATATGTTTAATTTTGAAGAAATAGCCCGTCTTTATGAAGAAAATAAAAGCAAACCTTCAAGGGAGGAAGCTATTGAAATTTTAAATACGGAGGATTTATCCGATAAGGACTATATTAAACTTTTAAACTGCGATGATTTAGATATATTAGAGGTGGCAGCCAGGAAGGCAAAAAGGCTTACAGAAGCTTATTTTGGTAAAAACATATTTTTATATATTCCTCTTTATATCTCAAATTATTGTTCATCTGGTTGTATTTATTGTGGGTATTCATGTTTTAATAAAATAGAGAGAAGAAGGCTCAGCTTAGATGAAGTTGAAGATGAGATGCTGGCTATAAAGAGAAAAGGATTTAACAGCATATTACTTTTAACGGGGGAGGATGATACAAAGGAGGGGTTTGAATATTTAAAATCGGCTATAAAAATTGCAAAAAAATATTTTTCTGAAATTTTCATTGAAACAGGTCCTTTATCCTTTGAAGGATATAAGGAACTTATAGATGAGGGACTAGTTGGGGTTACTTTATACCAAGAAACCTATGACTTAAATACCTATGAAGCTGTCCATTTAATAGGAAGGAAAAGGAATTTTGTTAAAAGGTTAAATGCCATTGAGGAGGCAATAAGGGCTGGGGTTAAGGAGGTAAATATAGGTTGTCTTTTGGGACTTTCAAATGATTTTAAAAAGGATGTATTTTTAACTGCTATGCATGGCAAGTATCTTCTAAAAAAATATCCTAAAATAGAACTTTCTATATCCTTCCCTAGGATAAGGCCCTTTGAAGGAATGAATTTTATCTATACAAAGGTTGATGACTTGCAATTTGTAAAATTTATAGTTTATACAAGGCTAATATTAAAGCATGTAGGTATCAATATTTCAACAAGGGAAAGTAAAGAACTGAGGGACAACCTAATAGGCCTTGGTGTTACAAAGATGTCGGCGGAGTCTAAAACCGGCGTTGGTGGATATGTAAAGGATAATCCCTCACCAAAGCAGTTTGAGGTATCTGATGATAGAAAGGTTGAAGAAATTATTATGTCTATAAAATCCAAGGGATATAATGCAGAATTTACAAATTGGGTGATGTTATGACCTTTAGAGAAATTTTATTAAATTATCTTTCTGAAAAAGAGCTTAAAAAAATAGAAAAGACCAAGGTAATTGTTATAGGCTGTGGAGGTTTAGGTTCTAATGTTGCTAAGTTATTGATTAGAACAGGCTTTTTAAAGTTAACCCTTATCGACTTTGATGAAGTTGAGCTTAAAAACTTAAACAGGCAGGACTTTTATTTAGAACAGGTAGGCAATAAAAAGGTGTATGCATTAAAGGAAAACCTATTAAAGATTAATAAGGATGCTTTAATAGAAACACTATGCCTAAAAATAACAGAAGATAACCTAAATTTATTGAAGCAGGCAGACATAGTCGTAGAGGCCGTTGACAGGGAAGAGTATAAAAGGATGATTTTTGAATATTGTCTTTCAGCAAAAATAAGGGTTGTATGTGCTTCAGGTGTTGCAGGGTTTGGGGATGGAGAAGGAATAAAAATAAAAAGGGGTAAAAATTATTCAATAATTGGTGATTTTAGAAAATCTATAATTGAGTTTAGTCCCCTTTCTCCTAAGGTAACTGCTGTTGCCAGCTTGCAGGCCGATGAGGTTTTAAGGATGGTGATAGGAGATGAAAGCTGAAAAATTAAGGCTTTTAAAGGAATATAATCTTTACTGCATTACAGCAGAGAATTTGTCTAGGGGCAGAAGCAACATAGAGGTAGTAGAAAAAATGCTAAAGTCGGGTGTGAAGATAATTCAATATAGAGAAAAGAAAAAGACCCTAAGAGAAAAACTCTTAGAGTGTGAAAAAATAAGGCAAATGACATTAGATTATGGTTGCATATTTATAATAAACGATAATATAGAAATTGCAAAGATGGTTTTAGCCGATGGAGTTCATATAGGTCAGGATGATTATCCATTAGAGAGGGTAAGAGACTTTTTAGGAGAGGAATATATAATTGGCCTTTCCACCCATTCGAGAGAGCAGCTTTATGATGCCCACAAAATAGGAGCGGATTATATTGGTGTTGGCCCTATATTTAAAACCTTTACTAAGGAGGATGTGTGTGATCCTGTTGGTTTTGAATATTTAGATATAGCAGTAAAAGAGAGCAAATTACCCTTTGTTACAATAGGAGGGATAAAGGAAAACAATGTGGAGAATGTTTTAAAAAGGGGAGCAAAGTGTATAGCAATGGTAAGCGAAATAGTTGGGGCAGAGGATATCGAAGGAAAGGGTAGAGCTATTTTAGATAAGCTAAATAATTGGAGGGATAAGAATGAAAACTCAAATGGATTATGCTAAGGAAGGGATATTGACGGAGGAGATGAGAATTGCCATAGAGGTTGAGGAGATGGATGAAAAAAATTTTTTAGAGTTGATAGCAAATGGAAAGATAGTAATTCCTGCAAATAAAAACAGAAGAAGGTCAAAATATTTTGCAATTGGAGATGGAACGAAAGTTAAGATAAATGTTAATATTGGTGTATCCAGCGAATGCGGCGATTTTAAAGAGGAGATTGAAAAATTGGAGCTTTGTAAAAAATACGAAGTCGAGTCGGTTATGGACCTTTCAAGTGGAAAAAATTCAAAGGAGTTTAGAAAATATCTTTTAAAAAATTATGATTTCATAGTGGGGACGGTTCCGATATATGATATTGCCATATTACATGAGGATTTTACAAAGGTTGAAGCAAGGGAGATGCTTGAGCTTATAGAGATGCAGGCGGAGGAGGGAGTGGACTTTTTTACCCTCCATGCGGGAATTACAAGAAAAACTCTAGAGAGGTTTGAAAAAAATCATAGAATAATGAAGATAGTATCCCGTGGAGGCGGAATGATTTATAACTGGATGATTAAAAACAATAGGGAAAATCCGCTATATGAATACTTCGATGATATTTTAGATATTTGTAAAAAACATGACGTAACCTTAAGCCTAGGGGACTCCCTAAGGCCTGGATGTATATTCGATGCTACAGATGCCCTCCAAATCGAGGAGCTTATAAATTTAGGTGAGCTAACAAAAAGGGCATGGGAAAAAGGAGTTCAGATAATAATAGAGGGTCCTGGCCACATGAGGGCAAATGAAATTGCAGCTAATATGCTTCTTGAGAAAAAACTATGCCATGGAGCACCCTTTTATGTTTTAGGACCTTTAACAACAGATATAGGTGCAGGATATGATCATATAACAGGAGCTATGGGAGGTCTCATGGCAGCCCTTAATGGTGCAAACTTTTTGTGTTATGTAACTCCTGCTGAACATTTAAGGCTTCCGAGCATAGAGGATGTTAAAGAAGGAATAATTGCCTTCAAACTTGCTGCCCATTCTGCTAATCTTTCAAAGGGTTTTAAGAAAGACCTTGAAAGGGATTATAAAATGAGCTTGGCAAGATCAGAGATGAATTGGCAGGAGATGTATAGATGGGGAATAGATGAGGAAAAGATGAGGATGTATAAGAAGGATGAAAATAAATACTGCACAATGTGTGGAAAGTTGTGTCCAGTAAATAATGTAAGATAGCCATGGAAGAAAACAAAATATATAAAAAATATCAAGATATATATTCGTATAATTACGAAATATAGCAAAAAATATTTGACATATTTAAGGATATATTCTAATATGAAGTTAGAAAAGAATACGGTATCATCCATATAATCTGGGGAATATGGCCCTAGAGTCTCTACCGGGCAGCCGTAAACTGCCCGACTATGGATGAGTCAATAGGTTATTCCCTTTTTAGGGATAGGTATCCCCTTTTTGACTCTTCCATGGTCAAAAAGGGGATTATTTTTTTAGGGGGAGTGTTTTATGGAAAGGTTAGAAAAACTCTATGAAGGTAAGGCAAAGATAATTTATAGGACAAGCGATGAGGATAAAATAATAGCCTACTTTAAGGACGATGCCACAGCCTTTAACGGACAAAAAAGAGCACAAATATTTGAAAAGGGAGTTCTTAACAACACCATATCTTCTATTTTATTTGAACTTTTAGAAGGCAAAGGAGTAAAAACCCATTTCTTAAAACAAATCGATGAAAGGCAGCAGCTTCTTAAAAAGGTTAATATAATTCCCCTTGAGGTAATAGTAAGAAATATCGCAGCAGGAAGCATGGCAAAAAGGCTTGGAATTGCAGAGGGAACAAAACTTAATACAACCGTCTTTGAAATTTGCTACAAAAACGATGAACTTGGGGATCCTTTAATAAACGACTATCATGCAGTAGCTTTAGGGATCACAACCTTTGAGGAGCTTCAAAATATTTATGATTGTGCTGGCAAAGTAAATGAGGTTCTTAAAGAGTTTTTCGATGAACTAGGAATAGACCTTGTTGACTTTAAGCTTGAGTTTGGAAGGTTTAGGGATGAGATTTTACTTGCCGATGAGATATCCCCAGACACCTGCAGATTTTGGGACAAAAATACTAAAGAAAAGCTTGACAAAGACAGATTCAGAAGGGACCTTGGAAACGTCATTGAAGGCTATAAAGAGATTTTAAAAAGGATGAAGGGAGAGGTAAAATGAAGGCTTTAATTGATGTTACCTTAAAGGAGAGCATTTTAGATCCACAGGGGGCAGCGGTTAAGGAGGGACTTTTAAAGCTAGGATACCATGTTGAGGGAGTTAGAATTGGAAAGCATATTGAAGTTGAATTAAAGGATATGGATATTATGGAAGCTGAAGGGATAATCAAGGACATGTGTGAAAAGCTTCTTATTAATCCAGTTATAGAAACCTACACATTTAGATTTGAGGTGTGATTATGAAGGCAGGGGTTGTAGTTTTTCCAGGTTCCAATTGTGATAAGGATGTATTCGATGTTTTAAAGGCTTTAGATGTTGATGTTAAATATATTTGGCATGATGGGGGTAAGATCGATGTTGACCTTTTGGTTTTACCCGGAGGATTTTCCTATGGTGATTATTTAAGATGTGGGGCCATTGCAAGGTTTGCAAAGGTTTTAGAGGGAATATATGAGTTTTCTGAAAGGGGCAATCTAATCCTTGGCATTTGCAACGGGTTTCAGATACTGACTGAATTAAAGCTCTTACCCGGCGCCCTTTTAAGGAATAAAAATTTAAAGTTTATATGTAGCGACTGTCAGCTTATAGTTGAGAATAATAATACTCCCTTTACAAGGTTTTATGAAAAGGGAGAGGTTGTAAATTTTCCAATAGCCCATGGAGAAGGAAACTATTTTATAGATGATGAGGGCTTAAAAAGATTAAAGGAAAAGGGACAAATAGTTTTTAAATATAAAAATAATCCCAACGGTTCTATAGAGGATATTGCAGGAATCATAAACGAAGGGGGAAATGTATTAGGTCTTATGCCCCACCCAGAAAGGTCATCGTCAAAGCTTTTAGGATGTGATGATGGACTTAAATTTTTCAAAGGGGCTATAGAATTTTTAAAAGGCTAAGGAAGGTGTTTCTATGAATAAAGTGTATCTACCACCTTCAAGGATAGGGGTTATAGGGGGAGGACAGCTTGGTAGGATGCTTGCCTTTGAGGCCAAAAGGATGGGGTATGAAGTTTTTGTCCTTGATCCTAAGGAAAACTCACCAGCAGGGCAGGTATCAGACTTTCAGTTTGTTGCAAGCTTTGATGATTTTGAAGCCCTTTTAAGTTTAGCCCAAAAAACAGATATTATAACCTATGAATTTGAACACATTAATGTAGAGCATCTTTTGAGATTAAAGGAAATGGGATATAAAATATACCCTTCACCAGAAACATTAAAAATAATTCAAAATAAGTATCTTCAAAGGGAATATTTAAAAAGGCTTGGTCTTCCTGTTCCTAAATTTAAAAGGGTTGAATCCTTTGAGGACTTAATTATAAAGGCAGGACAGTTTTCTTTCCCCCTTATGTTAAAACATGCAAGGGGAGGATATGATGGTAAGGGAAACATCCTTATAAAAGGTCAAAAGGATTTAGAGGAGTTTAAGAACTTTGATTTTAAAAGGGAAATTTTTATAGAGGAATATATAAACTTTAAAAAGGAAATATCAATAATACTCTGCAGGAATTTAGATGGCGATTTGAAGTTTTATCTACCCTTTGAAAACTACCATGAGGACAGCATTTTAAAGATTACTAAATGCCCAGCGGATATAAAAGAGGATGTAAAAAAGGAGGCTATAAATATTGCAAAGGCGGTATTAGAAGGCTTCGATGATGTTGGAGTATTCTGCATCGAAATGTTTTTAGACTATGATGATAGGATCTATATAAACGAAATAGCACCAAGGGTTCATAACTCAGGGCATCTTACCATTGAGGCCTTTGTCAGCAGTCAGTTTGAAAACCACTTAAGAAGCATAGCAAATTTGCCATTAGGTTCGACGGAGCTTTTAAAAAGGGCGGCTATGATTAATATCCTTGGGGATAGAAAATTAACGGGAAAATATACAATAGAAGGATTTAAGGATCTACTAAAGATGGATGGAATATATGTTCATCTTTATGGAAAAGACTTTGTAGACAATAAAAAGAAGATAGGGCATGTAACGGTCATCGGTGAGACTGATGAGGAGATAAATGAAAAAATAGAATTTGTTAAAAACAATTTAAAGATAGGTGAGTTTAATGGGTAAGGTAGCAATTATAATGGGAAGCATTTCTGATTATGAGGTTATGAAGGATGCTGAAAACATTTTAAAAAAGTTTAATGTAGATTATGAGATTGATGTAGTATCAGCCCATAGAACCCCTGAAAAGATGTTTTGCTTTGCAAAGGAGGCAGAAGACAGGGGAACTAAGGTTATAATTGCAGCAGCCGGAGGGGCTGCCCATCTTCCTGGGATGGTAGCTTCAATATCTAACCTTCCAGTTATTGGAGTTCCTATAAAGGGCAAATCCTTAGATGGGCTTGATTCACTCTTATCAATAGTTCAAATGCCAAAGGGAATTCCCGTTGCAACAGTTGCCATAAATGGTGCAGCAAATGCTGCAATATTGGCTGTTAAAATACTTGCAACCTTTGATGAGGATTTAATGAATAAGTTAAAGGACTACAAGAGGGAACTTGAAGAGGATGTATTTAATATGTCTAAAAGGTTAATTGACGGTCAATTAACTTAACAAGGAGGATTGCCATGCTAACATATAAGGATGTTGGTTTAAATAAAGAGGAATACGATTTGATAGTCGAAAGATTAGGTAGAATTCCAAACGATTTAGAGCTTTCGATGTTTGGAGTTATGTGGTCGGAACACTGTAGCTACAAAAATTCAAAGGCCCTTTTAAAGCTTTTCAACACTAAAAGCGAAAGGGTGTTGCAGGGTCCTGGGGAAAATGCAGGGGTTGTGGATATCGGAGATGGACTTGCAATTGCAATGAAAATAGAAAGCCACAATCATCCGTCAGCCTTTGAACCATATCAAGGAGCTGCGACGGGAGTTGGAGGCATTTTAAGGGACGTATTTACAATGGGAGCAAGACCTATTGCAAACCTTAATTCCATAAGGTTTGGGAGGCTTGAGCTTGAAAAAACAAAGCATCTTTTAAAGGGAGTTGTAAAGGGAATAGGAGACTATGGAAATTCCGTTGGTATTCCAACGGTAGGTGGTGAGACGGTTTTTAATGAATGCTATAACGATAATCCCCTTGTAAATGCCATGAGCGTAGGACTTCTTAAAAGGGAAGACTTAAAAAAGGCAGCGGCAAAGGGAGTTGGAAACCCCGTCATGCTGGTTGGACATACAACAGGACGTGATGGAATGGGTGGGGCAAGCTTTGCCTCTTGTGATTTAACTAAGGAATCGGAGGAAAAGCGTTCAGCTGTTCAGGTGGGGGACCCATTTATGGAAAAGCTTCTTTTGGAGGCCTGCCTAGAACTAATTAAAGAGGGATGCGTCGTTGGGATACAGGACCTTGGTGCGGCAGGGCTTACCTCTGCAAGTTGTGAGACTGCCTTTAGGGGGGGAAGCGGCATAAAAATAGATGTTACAAAGGTTATAACGAGGGAAAAGGGAATGAACCCCATTGAGATTATGATTTCCGAATCCCAGGAGAGGATGCTCGTTATAGTTGAAAAGGGCAAGGAAGATAGAGTTTTTGAAATCTTTAACAAGTGGGGACTTCATGCATCGGTAATAGGAGAGGTTACTGACGATGGATTCGTTTCGGTTTATGAGGGAGAAAGGTTGGTTGGACAAGTGCCAGCAAAGCTTCTTGCCGATGGCGCGCCAATTAATTTAAGACCCTTTAAAAGGCCAAAATATATGGATGAGCTCATGAATTTTGACACCTCAAAGGTTGAAAAGCCAAAAGATTTAAAGGAGACTATTTTAAAGCTTTTAAAATCCCCTAATATTGCATCAAAAAAGTGGGTTTACAGTCAGTATGACCATCAGGTTAGAAACAGCACCGTTATTAAACCCGGCGGCGATGCAGCCCTAGTTCTTGTAGATGGAACAGATAAGGGAATTGCCCTTACGGTGGATTGCAATGAAAGATATTGTTATCTAAACCCTTACGAAGGGGCAAAAATAGCGGTTTTAGAGGCTGCAAGAAATATAGCAGCAACTGGAGCAAGACCGATTGCTATAACCGACTGCTTAAACTTTGCAAATCCAGAAAAGGAAGAAATATATTATCAATTTAGGAATTCCATATTAGGAATAACAGAGGCATCAAGGATTTTAAATACACCTGTCATAAGCGGAAACGTGAGCTTTTACAATCAGTCGGAAAAAATGGCAATTCATCCTACACCTGTTATTGGAATGCTTGGACTTTTAGAGGATGCAAAAAAGCATACGACTATAGACTTTAAGGATGAGGGTGATGTAATAATTCTTGTCGGTGAAACAAGGGATGAAATAGGCGGAAGTGAATATTTAAAGGTTATATTTGGCATCGAGGCAGGAAGGGTGCCAGAGGCTCAAGTTGAGATCGAGAAAAACACAATTGAAGCGGTTTTAAAGTGCATAGATGAGAATCTTTTAAAGAGCTGCCACGATATATCAAATGGAGGCTTTATAGTGACCCTTTTAGAGTGCTGTTTTAAAAATGAAATGGGTGCAAAACTTAGCATAAATACAGACCTTAGGGAGGATAGATTTTTATTCTCTGAAAGCCAGGGAAGATTTATTTTATCCTGCAGAAAAGATGCTGCTGACAAGGTAATATTAAATTTTAAAAGATATGGGGTTATGGCAGAGGTTATTGGTGAAACACAAAGGGACAAAGTGGAGATAGAGCTTAACGGAAATAAAGTTTTAGACATAGAAGTAAAAGAGGCTAAGAAGGAATGGGAAGGTGGCCTTGTATGTTTTATGGAATAGATAAGTTTAAGGAAGAGTGCGGAGTTTTTGGAGTTTATTTAACTGAAGAAAAGGAAATAGCAAGAACTGTATATTACGGCCTTTTTGCCCTTCAGCACAGGGGACAGGAAAGTGCAGGGATGGCTATATCAAGTGGGACAGATTTTATAGTCCATAAGGATATAGGGCTTGTATCGGAGGTTTTTACAGAAGAATTTTTAAATACTAAAGGGTTTGCCGCAATAGGCCATGTAAGGTATTCAACAACAGGTGGGACAAGGAAGGAAAACGCCCAGCCCCTTTATAGTAAATACAAACTTGGTAACATTGCAATTGCCCATAATGGCAACCTTGTCAATGCAGATATCATAAGGGAACTTTTAGAAGAGGCGGGGGTTATATTTCAAACAACAATAGATACAGAGGTTGTATTAAACCTTATAGCAAGGGCAGCAAAGAAGGGAATAGAAAGGGCAGTATTTGACGCCATGCAGGCGATAAAGGGTTCCTACGCCATGCTTATATTAACCGATGATAAACTGATTGCCGTAAGGGACCCCCACGGTATAAGACCTTTATGCCTTGGGAAAATAGATGGAGGTTATGTTTTGGCATCTGAAAGCTGTGCCTTAGATGCTGTCGGTGCTGAGTTTTTAAGGGATGTTGAACCTGGTGAGATATTGATAATAGATAAAGAAGGAATAAGGAGTCTTAATTTAATAGAAAAAACAAAGCTTGAAACCTGTGCCTTTGAATATATTTACTTTGCAAGACCCGACAGCATTATAGATGGAATTAGCGTTTATGAGTCGAGGCTAAAGGCAGGAGAGGAGCTTTATAATGAAGCACCTGTTGAAGCGGACATTGTTATCGGCGTTCCAGACTCAGGAACCTTTGCTGCAGTAGGTTTTTCAAATGCTTCAAAGATACCCTACGGCATAGGCTTTGTAAAAAACAAATATATAGGAAGGACATTTATTCAGCCTAAAAGCGAAGATAGGGAAAGGGCAGTTGCAATCAAATTAAATCCTTTGAAGTCAAATATAGAAGGGAAACGAGTTGTTTTGATTGACGATTCTATAGTTAGAGGAACTACAATGAGAAGGCTTGTAGATTTATTGAAAAAATCGGGGGCAAAGGAGGTTCATGTAAGGATTGCATCCCCTGTTGTTGCATACCCTTGTTACTTTGGAATAGATACTCCCTATAGAAGTCAGCTTATCGGAGCTAATAAAGATATTGATGATATTTCCAGGGAAATAGGTGCGGATTCTTTGGCCTTTTTAAGCATAGATGGCCTTTTAAAGGCATTAAATAGGGATGGTTTTTGTTTAGGATGTTTTAACGGAACATATCCGGTTTCTGCACCCCTTGAGGCGGATAAATTCCAGTTTGAAAGGAAGGAATAGTATGAAATATAAAGATGCGGGAGTTAACATCGAGGAGGGCTATAGAGCTGTTAGTCTTATAAAGGACATGGCAAGGAAAACCTACAGTAGTAGGGTTTTAAACGGAATTGGAAGCTTTGCGGCCCTTTATGATATAGGAGGGTATAAAAATCCTGTCCTTGTTTCTGGAACAGATGGTGTTGGAACAAAGCTTGAAATTGCCTTCAAGATGAAAAAATACGATACTGTAGGCATAGACTGCGTTGCAATGTGCGTAAATGACATATTATGCCATGGTGCAAGGCCCCTTTTTTTCCTTGATTATTTAGCCTGCGGGAAATTAGATGCTGAAGTTGCAGCACAAATAGTTTCAGGCGTTGCAAAGGGATGTGAAATTGCAGGTTGTAGCCTTATAGGCGGTGAAACTGCAGAGATGCCTGGATTTTACAAGGAAGGAGATTACGACATAGCAGGCTTTGCAGTTGGAATCGTTGAAAGGGACAGGATAATAGATGGAAGCAAAATAACAGAAGGGGACGTTTTAATAGGAATTGAATCCTCCGGCCCCCACAGCAACGGCTACTCTTTGATTAGAAGGATTATAAAGAATTTAGATGCAGAATTTGAAGGAAATAAAATAGGAGAGGTTTTACTAACGCCAACCACTATATATGTCCCTTATGTTCTTCCCCTTATAGAAAAATACGAAATAAAGGGAATGGCCCACATAACAGGCGGAGGATTTTATGAGAATATCCCGAGGATGTTTAAGGAGAATTTTACGGCGGTTATTGATAAAAATTCCTTTAAGATTCCCAAAATATTTGAATATATAATGGATAGCGGGGTTGAGGAAAGGGAGATGTTTAACACCTTCAACATGGGAATTGGATTTGTTTTGTGTGTGGATAAAGGTTTAGCTAAAAATATAGTTGAGGATTTAGAAGGAATGGGTAAAGGAGCGTATATAATCGGCCATGTTGAAAGGGGCGGTGATGGCGTTTGCATAAAATAGCAGTTTTAGTGTCTGGAAGCGGATCTAATCTTGAGGCTATTATGGATGCAATAGATGATGGTAAATTAAACTGCAGCATTGAATTTGTAATTGCCGATAGAAGTTGCTTGGCCATAGAAAGGGCAAAAAAAAGGGGGATAAGGACTGTAGTTTTAGATAGAAGAGGATTTGGTAAAGAGCTCTCTCAAAGGATATTGGAGATAATAGGAAAGGATTTAGACCTTTTAGTCCTTGCAGGCTTTTTATCCATTTTAGAGGGAGAGATATTAAAGGTTTACAAGGATAAAATAATAAACATCCACCCCTCCCTTTTGCCTAAATTCTCAGGGAAAGGGATGTATGGATTAAGGGTGCATGAGGCTGTTTTAAAGGAAGGAGAAAAGGAGAGTGGCTGCACCGTTCATTTTGTAGATGAGGGCGTGGATACCGGAAGGATAATTCTTCAAAAAAGGGTTGCTGTTTTAGAAGGAGATAGTCCTTTTGATTTGTCAAAGAGGGTTTTAGAGGAGGAACACAAACTAATTGTTGAAGCTATAAAAAAGGTATTGGAGGGATAGTATGAGGGCACTTGTCAGCACTTATTATAAAGATGGGATAGAAAATCTCTGTAGATTCCTAGCTGATAAAGGCGTTGAGATCATTTCAACAGGTGGAACCTATAAATTCTTAAAGGATAAGGGAATACCAGTTATAGAAATAAAGGAGATTACAGGCTTTGAGGAGATACTTGACGGAAGGGTGAAAACCTTACATCCTAACATTCATGGGGCAATCCTTGCAATTAGGGATAATAAAGAACATATGGAGACGATAAAACAAAAGGGGATAGGGACCATTGATTTTGTTATAGTTAACCTTTATCCATTTTTTGAAAAGGTTCAGGAGGATTTATCCTTTGAGGAGAAGGTTGAGTTTATAGATATCGGAGGCCCTTCAATGCTAAGGGCTGCAGCTAAAAACTTTAAAGATGTTGTTGTCCTCTGCGACTATAGAGATTATGACAGGGTTATGAAGGAGATTGAAAGGGACGGAAATGTAAGCTATAACACAAGAAAATATCTTGCAGGTAAAGTCTTTAATTTAACATCAGCCTATGATGCAGCAATTTCTAATTTTCTTCTTGATAATCCTTACCCGGAATACTTATCCATATCATACAAAAAGGAAGCAGAATTAAGATACGGAGAAAATCCCCACCAGACGGCTGCCTTTTATGTTAAAACTGAAGGCACTGCTGCTATGAAGGATTTTGAAAAGCTAGGAGGCAAGGAACTTTCCTACAACAACATAAAGGATATGGATGTTGCGTGGAAGGTTGTTTGTGAATTTGATGAGGTTGCTTGTTGTGCAGTAAAGCACAATACACCCTGTGGAGTTGCAGTAGGTAAAGACTCTTATGAAGCTTTTTTAAAAACCTTCGAATGCGATCCTGTTTCAATTTTTGGGGGAATAGTTGCCTTAAATAGCAAGGTTGATAAAAGGACAGCAGAAAAGATGGTTGAAATATTCCTCGAGGTTATCATAGCCCCTGAATATGATGATGATGCCCTTGAGGTTTTAAAGGGAAAGAAGAATTTAAGAATAATAAAGGCAAAGGTTAAGCCTCAGGATAAATATGAAATGGTAAGCGTAGATGGAGGAATTTTAGTTCAAAGTGTAGATAATAAGCTAGTAGATGAAATAAAGGTTGTTACAGAAAAACAGCCAACAGAGGAAGAAATAGAGGAAATGCTCTTTGGGATGAAGGTTGTAAAGTATGTTAAATCCAATGCCATAGTTGTGGTAAAGGATAAAAGGGCAGTTGGAATTGCAGGAGGGCAGGTAAATAGAATATGGGCAGCCTGCCAAGCCCTTGAAAGAGGGAAAGGTGCTGCTGTTTTAGTTTCGGATGCCTTTTTCCCCTTTAGCGATGTCGTTGAGGAGGCGGCAAAGCATAATATTAGAGCAATAATGCAGCCGGGAGGTTCCCTAAGGGATCAGGATTCAATTGATGCCTGCAACAAATACGGCATTTCAATGGTTTTTACAGGAGTTAGACACTTTAAACATTAAAAACTTAAATCTTAAGTGCCTGGCACTTTAGGAGGTGATCGGATGAAGGTTTTAGTCATAGGTTCAGGTGGAAGGGAGCATGCAATAGCATGGAAGATAGCTAAAAGCCCCCTTGTAGAAAGGGTATTTGTTGCCCCAGGAAACGGCGGAACCTATATGGAGGAAAAATGTGAGAATGTCGATTTAAAAGGCATATATGATTATGTTAAATTTGCCAAGGAAAAGCTTGTAGATGTTACTGTTGTAGGTCCTGAGGCACCTTTAGTTGAGGGAATAGTTGATGAATTTAAAAAGCAAGGCTTAAAAATATTTGGCCCCTCAAAGGAGGCTGCAAGGCTTGAGGGAAGCAAAATATATGCAAAGGAGTTTATGAAAAGGCACGGCGTAAGGACGGCGGAGTATGAGGTTTTTTATGATATAGAAGGGGCAGTGGAGTATATTAAAAAATGCCGATATCCCTGTGTAATAAAGGCTGATGGCCTTGCCCAAGGAAAGGGCGTTGTTATATGCAGTTCCTTTGCGGAGGCAGAGGATACCTTAAAAAAATTTATGGTGGAGGATGTTTTTAAAGGTTCTGGAAAGAGAATCGTCATTGAGGAGTTTTTAGAAGGAGTTGAGGCATCAATCCTTTCAATAACCGATGGCAAAACTATTATTCCCTTTATATCTGCAAAAGATCATAAAAGGATATTCGACGGCGACAAGGGACCAAATACAGGCGGAATGGGTGTTATCGCACCTAATCCTTATGTTACTGATGAAGTTTTAGAGGATTTTAAGAAAAATATTATGTTACCTACATTAAATGGGATAAAGGAAGAAGGACTTGATTATCATGGCATAATATTTTTTGGAATTATGATAACCAAAAAGGGAGTTTATCTTTTAGAATACAACGTAAGGATGGGGGACCCTGAAACTCAGGCCCTTCTTCCCCTTATGAAAAGCGACTTTTTTGAGCTAATTTTAAGGGCTATTGACGGAAAATTAGAGGGATGCAAAGTAGACTGGGAGAAAGGATATTCCTGCAATGTAGTTGCTGCCTCAAAGGGATATCCAGGCGATATTGAGAAGGGATTTAAGGTTAATATAGGCGATGTTGAAAACAAAATATTCATCGCCGGTGCAGAATTTAAGGATGGCAATTTAATCACAACAGGTGGAAGAGTTTTATCGGTAACAGCAGTAGCCGATAACCTTGATAAGGCAAGGCAAAAGGCCTATGGGGATTTGAAAAGGATTTACTTTGAGGGTATGCAGTATAGAAAAGATATATAGGCAGGGTAACCTGCCTATATATTAAATTACTTTAAATCTATTCCTGCCTTCTTTTTTAGCAAGAAGCATAGCGTCCTTTACTTTATTTATTATCTCATCATCCGCGGAGCTTATGGTAAAGTTTGTTATTCCAATACTTACTGAAACATCGAAAGAAATATCACCAAATTGAAATTTAGGTTTCATGGCATCTAATATTTTTTGTGAGAGCATTTCAATAAATTCTATTGGTTGATGCTTAACTATAACTACAAATTCGTCGTTGCTTATTCTAATAACTTGAGAAGGCAAATTTAATTCTTCTAAAACCTCCTTTATTCTTCTTGGAACTTCAATCAAAACTTTATCGCCTATATCATAACCATATATTTTGTTGATGCCTTCAAACTTGTCTATATCAACGTCAAGAATATAGCCGTTTGAAGTGTTATGAATTTGTTGAAGAACGGATTCTTTGTTCATTTCTTTATCAACCATATTTTCACCTCCTAAAGAATTACCATACTTTAGTTGAATTTTAGGGAAAACATCAATATATTTTCTGAATTCCCTATATTTTTTAGGCGAAACGCCAAATAGTTTTTTAAATGCCCTTGAGAAGGGTTCATATCCTTCATAACCAAATTTTACGGCAATGTTTAGTATGCTTAGGTTTGTATATACAAGGAAATATGCAGCCAAAGAAAGCCTTCTTTTTCTAACATAATCCTTAACTGTTGTTCCTAAGATTAAAGAGAATATAGAGTAAAATGATGAAAGTGACATGAAAGCTATTTTTGCTATATCTTCAACATATATCTTATCTTCAAGATGTTCTTCTATAAAGTCTATGGCTTCTTGAATTCTTTCAATAACTTGCTTTTCTACCATTGTATCCCTCCGGAGGTTCTTTTAATTATATTATATAATTGCTTATTCAATATAACATGACTTTTTTTGTAAAATATTATAAAATCTTAATCTTAAGTGCCAGGCACTTAAGAAGGAAATTAAACAAAAATGTAGAAGTATTAATTAATCATTATTTGGAAATTTCTTTTTTAAATTAGGTGGTGAATAATAAAAATGAATAGCAAGAGGGATTCTGAGCATTTTCGAGGATGCCTTTTAGGTGGGGCAATCGGTGATGCATTAGGATGGCCGGTTGAGTTTTTAAAAAGAGATGAGATTATTAGAAGATTTGGCAAAGAAGGAATTGTTGAGCTTCTTTTAGGTAAAAATGGTAAATCTGAAATAACTGACGATACCCAAATGACGCTTTTTACAGCCGAGGGTATACTACGTGCAAAAACAAGATTTGTCTTAAAAGGTATATGCCATCTTCCATCCGTTGTTTATAATGCCTATAGGCGTTGGCTTATAACTCAAGGATATACAAATATAAAGGACTATGATTTTATAAATAGTGGATGGTTAATAAAAGTAAAGGAACTTCATGAGAAAAGAGCACCGGGAATGAGCTGCCTGTCTGCACTTTTAAATGGCAAAATCGGAACAACAAAAGAGCCGATAAATAATAGCAAGGGCTGTGGTGGAGTTATGCGTATCGCACCAGTAGGACTATTTTATGCCAAAGAATATGCCTTTGACATAGCAGTAGATATAGCAGCACTAACCCACGGACACCCAACAGGTTATTTATCTGCAGGTGCCCTTGCATACTTAATCGCTTTAATAATTGAAGGTGAGGAATTAGAAAACGCTGCTAATAAAACAATGAACAAACTAAAAGAATATGACAATTATGAAGAGTGCTTTAACAGCTTATCAAAGGCGATAGAACTTACATATAGCGATGTAGAAGATATTGATGCAATTTCTCAGCTTGGTGAAGGGTGGGTTGCAGAAGAGGCTCTTGGAATATCGGTATACTGTGCATTAAGATATAAAAATGATTTTAAGAAGGCTATAATTACTTCCGTTAATCATGATGGAGATAGCGACAGCACAGGTGCAATAACAGGCAACATTTTAGGTGCATATTTAGGTGTAAGTAGTATACCAAAAGAGTGGATTGAAAAAGTAGAACTAAAGGATGTAATAGTAAAGATAGCTGACGATTTACTAATAGCAAATAAAGAAGATATAGATGAAAATTGGTGGGAGTGTTATCCGGGGTATTAAATAAAAGGGGGATTTTTTATGAACCTTGTAGCCTTAACAGGTGCTGGAATATCAAAAGCAAGTGGCATTCCAACATTTAATGAAATGGGAAACTTAAGAGAAAAGCTGAGCAGATCATTTTTCCAAAATAACCCTGAAGAGTTTTATAAAATATTAATTGAAATGAAAGAAAAAATAGAAAGAGCAGAGCCTAACCCTGCTCATATTGCTCTTGCAAAATATAATGTTCCAATTGTTACTTGGAATCAATTATAATTGAATATGCTAAAAAAAGCAGATTAATTTTGAATATTATGTAGATTATGTCACAAAATATTCTAAAATTAAACTACCAGAGGCGTTATTTAATAATATTGAAAATGACGTAAACAAACAGATCATGCTTGCAAGATTTTTAATAAATTATTCAAGGAGTATAGCTATGAATAAAAATAGACCGTTAATTATAACATTTTTTGGATATATAAGCTTATTAGCTGCTTTGCTGGGGATAGTGTCAATAATTCCAGGATTTTTGGAACGTTTTAATGTTACTGTTATACAACTACCTATTTTTATAAATAGTATAACAAGGGCGTTATTATCTTTAATTCTTTTAATTGCATCCTATGGTTTTTTAAAGCTTAAAAGATGGGGCTATTGGTTGATGATAATTTATGATTTTTTTCTAGTAGCATATATTGCTTTTTATAATAAGCATCTTATTGCATCTACAAATGTTATTATAACTATTATACAATTGATATTTATTTTGCCGACAAAAAAATATTTTTACGAGTCAAATTAAGAAATATTATGATTTTTGAAGAATTTTAAAGGTTTGGTGAAGTTAATGAAAAAAATAGGTTTCTATTTTTTTTAGGAAGTTTTATTGTTTGTGTAATTGTTTATAATATGAATAGTTTTTATTTTTCAATTTGGGAAACAGGTCTAAACTTACAAAGTATAAAAATTTTAAAATCAGGAGTTAATGCTAACCGTAATGAATTTAAAATTATTGCAGCAGAAACCAAAAATAAAAATATTAAATAATAAAACCCCATGATGTTAGGCTTTACGCCTTAACATCATGGGGATTGTTTTTCTTCCAAAGAATAAATACAATTGCTGCAAGTATTTCGATTGTTACGACATAAATGAATATATAAAGCTTTGAAAAGTCATATAAATAGCCTATTATTGTGCTTCCTAAAAGCATTGATATTCCATATACTGTGTTGAATATTCCGTAGGCTTTACCTCTGTTTTTGATGGGGATTATATCTGCAATAACTGCTTTAATCAATGTTTCATGGATGCTCATAACACATCCCCATAGGGCAATGGCGATTATAGCTAAAAGGGAACTTTGGGAAAAACCTAAAAGGACGATGGGGATGCTTAATATAGGTATTAAAATTAATGTTCCCAAGCCCTTTTTATCGTAATACTTACCTACTAATACAGCAAAGGCGCCATCTAGTGCCATTGCAAGGGCATATAAAGTAGGAATTAAGGCCTCTGATAATACTTTTTGCTTCATCAAATGATAGGATAAAACAGGGAAGTTTGCAAATCCTAAAACGCTTAAAAAAATAAATAAAAGGTAGTGCCAAAAGCTTTTGGATAAATTAGCATTGGATATGTTTTTATTGCTGACCTTTGAAGCCTTTTCAAAATCCTCCTCCAAATCCTTAGGCCTTGGGAATTTATATCTTGTATATAACACAACGGCTACTGTCAAAATTGCAGGAATCCACATCAATTGAAAGCCTATTTTGTAGCTTCCATAAAAGGAAAGGGCCAAAGTAAATATCATAGGGCCTATTATTGCACCTAATTGATCAAGAGCTTCACTTATTCCAAAACCAACCCCAGTTCCTACGTGTTTTGTGGCGTGGGATAACATGGTATCCTTTCCGGGATTTCTTATTGCCTTACCAAGGCGTTCAAGGATTATAAACAAAGCTGCTATTTTCCAGTTACCGGCAATGGCAAGAAGGGGAACGGAGATTAAAAGGCCATAACCTAATATTGCTGCAGCCCAGCTTTTTCCTGTCCTATCCACAAAATAACCTGATAAAATTCTAAAGGCATATCCTAAAAATTCGCCAAAACCCGTTATAACTCCTATATAAAGGGCACTTGCACCGAGAAAACCTAGATAATTTCCATATACGCTTCTTGCACCTTCATAGGTTATATCCCCTAAAGCGCTAATAAGTCCAAACAAGAATATAAATTTTAAGGCTTCCTTCTTCTTATTTGAATCTAAACCCATTTTCCTCATCCCTTTCATATACAATATTTCTAAAATCATTTAATAAAACTTTGCATTTTTCTAAGGCTTCAACAGCCTCATCTTTAAGGGGGCAATTAAAATAATCCTTTTTTTCTATTTTTTTAAACCATTTAAAAAGCTTTTCAACTTCCTCTTCATTTTCATCAAGTTCTGCAAAGGTAAAGTTTTGCCTTTTTGTTTCTTTTTCTATCTCCTTCTCAAAATCTTTGCATTTTTCAAGGATTTCAATATAGTCTATTTCTCTTTCCTTGTTAAAGCCTGCTATTAATGCTTTGTTTTGTTCTTCGTCATCTATAGTTATGATGCAGGTAAATGCCTTGCCTCCAATTTCTTTTATCTGCTCTACAAGCTTTAAAAACTCATCCCTGCTTTCGTCGTTATCGGGAAGGATCCATATAGATTGAAGGACATTTAAGGAACCAATGGATTTTAATCTTCTCCACACGGCAACCCTGTTTTTTTGAGGTTCCCTTGGAATCTGATAAATAAGTGCCCGCCAGTTCAATTAATCACCTCCTTAATGTAATACTGGTTACATGTAATACTGGTTACTTTTATTATAGTATAGGAAAGTAATTATGTAAATATTGTTAAATTAAAATTTTGGGGGTTTATAATAAATCATTGACACAGCTTTATATATGTGTTATCATAACAAAAAGAACCTTTAACTCTGGTCCTGTGAGGCCGGGAAGGTGGGCAAAGGAATACTTATATGTTTATAGGATTGCTATGCCTTCCCGCAAGGGAAGGCTTTTTATATAACCTTTAATTTAGCCCAGCGAGGCTAGAAAGGAGAGATAATATGTTAAAAGGAAGACATCTTTTAGACCCAATGGACTTTACAACTTCAGAAATCGACGAGATTTTAGAGCTTGGAGGAGAAATCTCAAAAAATCCAGAAAAATTCTCAAAGGCATGTCAAGGGAAAATTCTTGCAACTCTTTTCTATGAACCCAGCACAAGAACAAGATTTAGCTTTGAGGCAGCGATGTTAAGACTTGGTGGGCAGGTAATAGGTTTTTCAGAACCAAATTCATCATCAGTAGCAAAGGGCGAGAGCATAGCAGATACGATAAGAACAATTGCTTGCTATGCAGATATTGCCGTTATGAGGCATCCTAAGGAAGGAGCTCCAAGGGTTGCAGCGATGTATTCTTCAATTCCAGTTATAAACGCAGGCGATGGAGGGCATCAACATCCAACTCAAACATTAACGGATCTTCTAACTATAAAATCTTTAAAGGGCACTCTCTCAAATCTTACCATAGGCCTTTGTGGCGACTTAAAGTTTGGAAGAACTGTCCACTCCCTAATTAAAGCCATGTCAAGATACGAAAACAACAAATTTATCTTAATTTCCCCAAAGGAGCTTAAGGTTCCCGATTATATAAAAAAGGAAGTATTAGAAAAAAACAATATAGAATTTTTAGAGGTTGAAAGGATGGAGGATGTTATAGGGAAATTAGACATCCTTTATATGACCAGGGTTCAAAGAGAAAGATTTTTTAACGAAGAGGAATATTTAAGGCTAAAGGATAGCTATATCCTCGACAAGGCAAAATTAAAGGGAGCCAAAGAGGATATGATAATACTGCATCCTCTTCCAAGGGTAAATGAAATTGCAGTTGAGGTTGATGAGGATAAAAGGGCAAAATACTTTGAACAGGCAAAATATGGCATGTTCGTAAGAATGGCTCTTATAATGAAACTTTTGGGGGTGGAAGTATGCTAACAGTAAACAGCATAAAAAATGGAATAGTAATAGATCATATTAAGGCCGGCCTTGGGATAAAAATATTTAAAATGCTTGGGCTTGACAAGATAGATAGCGCAGTTTGTCTTCTAATGAACGTTCCAAGCGAAAAGCTTGGTAAAAAGGACATCATAAAGATAGAAAATGTAGTTGACATAGATCTTACAATCCTTGGGATACTTGATCCCAACATAACAATAAATGTTATAAAGGATGAGGTTATAGTTGAAAAGAAGAAGTTTGAGCTTCCAGAGAGGGTGGAAAATGTTTTAAACTGCAAAAATCCAAGATGCGTAACCTCTATTGAAAAATATATAGATCATGTCTTTTACCTTGTTGATAAGGAAAAGGGAGAATATAGGTGTATGTATTGCGATGAGATATATACCCTTTCGGAGGTTTGATTATGGAACTTTTAATAAAGAATGTTAATATTGTGGATAGCTCAAAGGCCTTCTGTGGAGATGTTTATATAAATAATGGGAAAATAGAAGATATAGGTATATTAAATAGGGATTGTGAAGTTTTGGATGGAGAAGGCCTATACCTTCTCCCATCCTTTGTAGATCTTCATGCCCACTTTAGGGAACCAGGATATGAATACAAAGAGGATATATTATCAGGTTCAATGGCGGCGGTAAAGGGAGGATATACTGCCGTTAATCTTATGGGCAATACAAATCCTCCCTGCTCTTATATGGATATAGTTGATTATGTCCTTGATAGGGCAAGAAGAATTGGACTTGTTGACATTCACCAAACCGTTACAATAACAAAGGATATGTTAGGAAAGGATATAGACCATCTTAAATTAATAGATGAAAGGGTTAAATTTATATCCGACGACGGAAAGGGTATAGTAAACAACAAAGTGATGCTCCTTGCTATGCAAGTTGCAAAGGAAAAAGGAATTACAGTGATATCCCATGCGGAGGATGAGGAAATTTCAAAGATAGATACAAGGCTTTCAGAAAACTTAATGACAAAAAGGGATATAGAGCTTGCAAAGTTTACAGGATGCAGCCTCCATATAGCCCATGTAAGCACCAAAGAGGCGATGGAGGAGATAGCGACTGCAAAGGATAAGGGACTTAAGATAACCTGTGAAGTTACGCCCCATCATATTTTCGGAACAAGTAGTCTTAATTATAAAGTAAATCCACCATTGAGGGAAAGAGAAGACATAGAAGCTTTGATAAGGGCGATTAAAAGGGGATATGTAGATGCCATAGCAACAGACCATGCCCCCCATACTAAAGAGGATAAGGAAAAGGGAGCTATGGGGATTTCAGGCATTGAAGTCGCCTTCCCTATATGCTTTACGAAGCTTGTTCTTGAGGGCCATATAACTTTAAATAGACTTATAAAGATTATGTCTGAAAACCCTGCAAGGATAATGGGGCTTTACAAAGGAAAAATAGAGGTAGGATACGATGGAGACTTGGTTTTGGTTGATTTAAAAAAGAATTATAAAATTGACCCATCAAGCTTTTTATCAAAGGGGAAAAACAATCCCTTCGATGGATATGAAGTTTATGGAAGGGTAGTTTCAACTATAAAGGCTGGGAAAGTTCTTTTTAGGGGTGATTGATTTGATTATAGATAGGTTATATGAAGCAGTAGAAAAAAAGGGACCTGTATGTGTGGGGCTTGACACTTCATTAGATTATATTCCAAAGGATTTTTTAAACAAGTTTGTATCCCCCTATGATGCTCTATTTGAATTCAATAAAAGGATAATAGACGCAACGGAGGATGCAGTAGCCTGCTTTAAGGTTCAAATCGCCTACTATGAAGCCTTAGGAATAGAGGGAATGAAGGTATATAGCAAAACTGTAAAATATCTTAAAAGTAGAGGAAACATCGTAATTGGAGATATTAAAAGATCCGATATTTCTGATACTGCAAAGATGTATGCAAGGGCTTACTTTGAAGGAGATTTTGAGGTGGATTTAATAACAGTAAATCCGTATATGGGAATAGATAGTATAATGCCCTTTTTAGAGTATGTGGATAAGGAGAAGGGAATATTTGTCCTAGTAAAGACATCAAACCCCTCCTGCAAAGATCTTCAAACTTTATATGCAGGGGAAAAAAGGGTTTTTGAAAGGGTGTATGATTTTCTAAAGCCATATATTGAAAAAAGTTTAGGTAAATACGGTTATAGTCCAATTGGTGCAGTTGTCGGATGCACAAACTCCGATGAGGCTCTAGATATAAGAAAAAAGTTAAATGGTATGTTCTTTTTAATCCCTGGGTATGGTGCTCAGGGCGGAGGGGCAGAAGACGTTAAAAGGCTTTTAGTAGATGGAAACGGAGGAGTTGTAAACTCATCAAGGGGGATTCTTTTGGCCTATAAAAAATACGAGGATGATTTCGATATTGCAGCAAGAAAAGAAGTTTTAAGGATGAGGGAGGAGATAATAAATGCAATATAAATCCCTTGATGTTTTAGAAAATGTAATGGTGGCTGAAAACATATATAAACTTACATTAAAGGGCGAATACGAAGTAAAGCCAGGGCAATTTTTTATGCTAAAGTCTTGGGAGGATGAGCCCATCCTTTCAAGACCCTTTAGTATATACGATAAAGGAGAAGATTATATTAGCTTTCTTTATGAGGTTAAAGGAAAGGGAACGGAGAAATTATCAAGATTAAAAAAGGAAGATAAGGTTAAAGTTTTAGGCCCTTTAGGAAATGGAATGGATGTATCAAGGATAAAGGGTAAAGTTGCTTTAATAGGTGGAGGAATTGGGATAGCCCCTTTAGCTTACTTTGCAAAAAAGATAGAGGCAGATGTTGACATATACTTTGGATTTAGGGATGAAGTATATGGAATAGAAAATTTAAGGAACAAAGAATTGTTTATAACCACAAAAAGTGGGAGGGTAGGTTATAAGGGTTATGTAACCGATATATTTAATCCTTTTGATTACAACCTAGTGATAACCTGCGGTCCTTTAGTTATGATGAATAAAGTTAAAAGGATATGCGAAAAAACTGCAACTCCCCTTTATCTTTTGATGGAGAGCAAAATGGCCTGTGGAATAGGAGCCTGCCTTGTATGCGCCTGCAAAACAAAGGATGGGATGAGAAGGGTTTGCAAAGACGGACCAATATTTAAAGGTGAGGAGGTTGTTTTAGATGCTTGAAATTACTTTATGGGGGAAAAAATTTAAAAACCCTGTTATTGCAGCTTCTGGAACCTTTGGATTTGGAAGAGAATACAATGAACTTTATGATGTATCTGTCCTTGGAGGAATTGCAACAAAGGGATTAACCCTTAAAAAAAGGGAAGGAAATGAAGGGGAAAGGTGCTATGAAACGGCAGGTGGAATGTTAAATAGCGTAGGCCTTCAAAATCCAGGAATAGATTATTTTATAGAAAATGAACTTACCTTTATGAAAAGCTTAAACACTGTTATAATTGCAAACCTTAGTGGGGGAAGTATAGAAGAATATGTTAAGGGTGCAGAAAAGCTTGATAAAAGCGATGTAGATATAATAGAGCTTAATATATCATGTCCAAATGTTAAGGAGGGCGGCATGAACTTTGGAATAAAGTCAAAGGTTGCAAGGGAGGTTGTAAGGGAGGTTCGAAAAGTAGTTGAAAAACCTCTTGTAGTTAAGCTCTCACCTAATGCTGAAGATATCGTCGATATGGCGGTATCCTGTGTAGAAGAAGGTGCTGATGGAATATCTCTTGTAAATACCTTTAAGGCTATGGCGATAGATATTTATAAAAGAAAGCCTGTGTTTAAAAACGTATTTGCAGGTTTGTCAGGGCCTTCAATAAAGCCGATAGCCCTAAGGATGGTTTATGAGGTTTCAAAGGCAGTTGATGTCCCTGTTATAGGTCTTGGCGGTATAAGAGACTACAAGGATGCAATAGAGTTTATGATGGCAGGGGCAAGCCTTGTGCAGGTTGGAACGGCAAATTTTATAAACCCCTTTGCCTGCATAGAGATTGTAAAGGGAATGGAAAACTTTTTAAAGGTGCAGGGGATAAACAGCATAGGAGAAATTATAGGGATAGTTTAATGGAGGGATAGAGATGGATGTAATGAAAATTCTTCTTGAAACCGGTGCTTTGTTAGAAGGACATTTTATTTTGACTTCAGGAAGGCACAGCGATAGATTTATAATGTGTTCTAAGCTTATGATGTTCCCGGATAAAGCTGAGGTTGTTTTGAAAAATGTGGTAGAAAAGCTAAGGGATGTTGAGTTTGATGTGGTTGTTGGTCCTGCGATGGGGGGAGTTTTGGTATCCTATGAAATTGCAAGGCAGATGGGAAAGGTAGCGATGTTTACTGAAAAAGAAGGCGAAGGTTTTGTCTTAAGACGAGGATTTGAAATAAAAAAGGGGCAAAAGGTGTTAATAGCAGAGGATGTTGTAACAACAGGGAAATCCTCAGGAGGCACTATAGAAGTTGTAAAAGCATTAGGAGGCGAAGTTGTTGGAATAGCCTGCATAGTGGATAGAAGCAGCAGGGAATTTGAAAACCCAATATATAGCGCAATAAAGCTTAATATAGAAACCTATGAAGAAGCAGATTGCCCCTTATGTAAAAAAGGAATCCCTTTAATAAAGCCTAAAATACAAAAATCTTAATCTTAAGTGCCTGGCACTTAAGATTACTGCGTAAAATTTAATTGACATTATTACTAATTAGTAGTATATTAATTATATGAATAGGAAGTCTTATGGAGAAATAAATGATATTAATTTGAAGACCCTAATTGCAATCAGCAGAAGTTATCAAACAATATTAAAAAGATTGAACAAAGTATTTAAGGAAGGAGGTTTAACTCCGTCTCAATTTGGTGTTCTTGAGGCATTATACCACAAAGGCGATTTAAGAATTGGGGAGATAATTGAAAAGATTCTTTCTACAGGCGGTAATATGACAGTCGTTATCGATAATCTTGAGAAGAGTGGAATGGTTAAAAGATACCAGGATCCTAACGACAGAAGAGCATCAATTATAAGTATTACTGAAAAAGGCAGAAGAAAAATAGAAGAAATTTTTCCAATTCACCTCGAAGAGCTAAACAATGCTTTGATCAATCTTTCATTAGAGGAAAAAAAATTTTAATTAATCTACATAAAAAGCTTAACAATAAACTCTAATTTTTTTATCAATATATTACTAATTAGTATATTTTGAATTAGTAGAAATAAGGTTTAAAAATAATATATTTAATAAAAAATATAATAAAAAATATAAAAGGAGGAAAAGTAAATGAGAAAGGTTTTATACATTACTGCAAATCCTAAAAAAGTCGAAAATTCTTTTAGCCTTTGGGCAGGTGAAGAATTTTTAAAAAGTTACAAGCAAAATAACCCTGAAGACGAAATTAAGAAGATTGATGTCTATGCTGAAAACATCCCTTTAATTGATGCTGATGTTTTAAATGCATGGGGAAAGTTTCAAGGAGGTGCATCTTTTGACGATCTAACAGAAGATGAAAAGGAAAAAGTTGCAAGAATGAATGAAATTGTAGATGAATTTATTTCAGCTGACAAATATATATTTGTATCACCACTATGGAACTTTACAATTCCACCAATGTTAAAGGCCTATATAGACAATATTTGTATAGCAGGAAAGACTTTTAAATATACTGAAAACGGTCCTATTGGTTTATTAAATGGCAAGAAAGCCCTTCATATACAAGCTTCTGGCAGCATCTACACTGATAGTCCAATTAAGGAAATGGAACTTGGAGATAGATACTTAAAAACAGTGCTCGCATTCATAGGAGTTAACGATTTCGAATCAATTCTTCTTGAAGGGACAGCACTTTTGCATCCATATGTGGTAAAAAACAAGGTGGAAGAAAAAATTAAAGAAATATCAAGAAGGTTTTAATCAAAGATACAGGCACTTAAGATTTAAGTTTTTAAACCAGGTTATCCTGGTTTATTTTTATTTTTTGGGTGTTATAATTTAAGTAGCACGTTAATAAAGGGTGATAGAAATGAAAGTTGCCTTCGTAGTTTATTACAGTAAGCTTAACAGAAATAGCTTTAATGCGCTTTCAGCGGCTCTTGGGGTTGATGAGGTTACAAAGGACATTCCAATATATTTTGTTAAAAAAGAAGAGGACTTAATAAAAGGCCTTTGTGAAATAAAACAAAACTACGATATGACAGTAGTTGGAACATCCTTTTTTACAACCCAAATTTGGGAGGTAAACGATTTAGTAAAAAGGATTAAGAATGAGCATAAGGAGGTCCTTCTTATTGCAGGAGGACCTCATCCAACAGGGGATATTGAAGGAACGTTGAAGTTAGGATTTGATGTAGTTTTTGTGGGTGAGGCTGAGGATTCTATAGTTGAGTTTTTCAGAAGGATTAAATTGGATGAAGATTATCTTAATATAAAGGGAATAGCCTTTTTAAAGGATGATAATGTTTGCTATACAGGAAAAAGGGACTATGTTGACCTTGATAAATATCCACCATTTCCATATATGCTTGGCAAATTTGGACATATTGAGATAACAAGAGGTTGTCCCTTTGCCTGCAATTTCTGTCAAACATCCCACATATTCGGGGGAAAGGTAAGGCATAGAAGCATAGAAAGGGTTCTGGAGGCTGCAGAGAGGATGATAAAAAGAAATTTAACGGATTTTAGAGTTATAACCCCAAACGCCTTTTCTTATCTTTCTGAGGACGGAAAAGAAGTTAACATAAAGGGACTTGAAATATTTCTAAGGGAAGTGAATAGGCTTTATAAGCCTAAAGGGACCATAAATATAGGTTCCTTTCCCTCAGAAGTAAGGCCGGAGCATGTAAGGGAGGATACGCTTGAGCTTTTAAAGACATATGCAGATAATAAGAATATTATAATAGGGGCACAAAGCGGTAGCCCTTGTATATTAAAAAATTCAAGAAGAGGACATGCCCTTGAGGATGTTTATAGGGCGGTTAAACTATCAGTAAAATATGGCTATATCCCTGATGTTGATTTTATATTTGGTCTTCCGGGAGAAACAGAAAAGGACGTTTTAGATACCATTAAATTTATGAAGGAACTTGTAACTTTAGGTGCAAGGATTCATGCCCATACCTTTATGCCCTTTCCCCAAACATCCTATAGCAAGGAAAAACCAGGGAGGATAGATCCTAAGATAAAGGAAACTATAAGCAGAATGTTAAAGGAGGATAAAAATGTCGTCTTTGGTAATTGGACAGTTCAGGAAAGGGAGGCGGAAAGGATTTATAAATATTTAAATTATGGTATGTTATAAAATGACTTTCAATTAACTTGTTCAATGAGACATTTTTAGCGCTATCCCAATGGCGCTAATTTTAATTTTTTTAATTATTATACTTTTGGACTCCTCTTTAATAACTGCAAAATTAAAACCACAAATAATTTTATTTCTTCATAAAATCTACACAAATTGGAGCTAATATATCATTAAAACTTTTGATAGTGTAAAGTAAAAAATGAAACTAAAGCTTTAAAAATCGTATAATTATTAAAAATTACATGAGTTTATTAAAAATAACAACAAAAAAAGACAAACAGCTCTAAAAAAGGGCATGCTAAAGGCACCTCCAAATATGTATAATTTACAGGTGTTCAATAGAAGTATAAAGATTAAAAAATTAAACAAAAACAGAGAGCAACCAATTACGTTTATCTACATCGTTGTAAGATATTCCTGCAACTTCAGCAGGAGAGAGATTATTAAGAGAATAATGAGGCCTTAAGAAATTGTAGTGAAAAATAAACATAGAGATAAAAGCATTAGTGCTATCAAAAGACTTAAAACCTCTTTTTCTCTTATACCAATCTTTAAAAGTATCATTAAAGGCCTCAATAACATTATTAGAAATATCATCATTAAAAGAAGAAACTTTAATGTGTTTAGAATTAGGGAAGATAGTTTTAGTAGGGATATTATAAGCAGGGAATCTATCAGTAACAATAGAAGAAGGGCAGCCGAATTTACTAGCAGAATGGAAAAGAGAGAAAGCATCAGAAGCTTCTCTTGAAGGAGACAAATTAAAACTTAAAACCATTCTAGTTTCAGAATCAATAATAAACCAAAGATAATGTTTTTTTCCATTAATAAAGATAACAGTTTCATCGGTATGCCACTCGTCAGAATCGCTGAGGTTAAGGTCAGTAGAAAGCATATTAGACTTATGAAGGAAGATAGGAGCGAACTTTTTACACCAAGAATGAATAGTAACGTGAGAAACTTTAACATTGAAGTTAATATTAAAAAACTGAGCAATTCTGCGAGTGGAAGCACCATTAAGGAAATACAAATTAAGAGCAGTAATAATAAAGAATAAGGGGAAACGCATTCTTTTAAAATCAAGTTTTCCTGAGAGAAGTTCACAAGAAGCCTTATCGATAGAAGAAGGCTTAGGAACAAAAATAGAATGACTACACTTTTTAGAATTACAAGTAAATTGGGAGTAAAATTTATAGTCATGGTGAAGAAAAGTTCCATTACCACAAAGAGGGCAAGAAGGATAACCAAGCAAAGGTTTATCTTTCTATTTGGATAAAGTATCAGGAGCAAATTGTCTTTTACAATCTTTGCATTGATACTTTTGATTACCGAACTTATCTTTACCAAAGCGATAAAGATTGTGACTATGGCATCTAGGACATGAAATTTTATTCACGTTTTTGCACATAATTCCATATAACTTAACAGAATTAAACTTTTAAAAAGACATACGGTGTAATGTCAAGTAGTGAAATTGGAAATTAAGAAGAAAACTGCACTCAATCGACCTAAAAAAGACAATAACAATCTAACCCATAAACAACATTTGGCTTACGGGTAATAAATGGAAAATATTTAACTCTTTTTAGGTCATTTAAGTGTTAGCTATCCCTCCTCCCGGTCTATAGATTTGGCCTTTGCTCAGCAATGCAAGAATTAGCCTAACAGCTTTGTGTGCCGTGAGGACGAGGGCTCTTTTATGCTGATGCTTGTTAACTTCCTTGTATTTCTTGTAGTAAAAGGTTGTATACTCATCTACATGCATCCTAAGTAGATTAGCAGCCTCTACAAGATAATACCTTAAGTAGAAGTTACCACACTTGGCTAAGGAAGTATCTTCAGCATTGAAATTGCCTGATTGATACTTATTCCAAACAAGACCAGCAAACTTGGCGAGTGCAGCTTCATTAGTAAATCTATGGATATCTCCAATTTCAGCAATAATCCCTGCGGCGATAACAGGGCCGATACCAGGGACAGTTTGGAGAGTATGAGAAAAAGCTTTAAGTTGTTTTTCAATCTCTTTATCAAGCTTTTTAAGCTGATTTTCAAGGAATCTAATGTTTTCTAAAGACATAGTTAAAGTAAGCTCAACAGAATCGGCTAAATTAGGATCTAACCTATAGGCTCTATTAGCTAAGGACTTAAGCTTTTTAGCTATTTCAATAGGATCTTTAAGCCTATTGTTTCCTTCACTGCAGATAAAATCGACGATATTCTCAATAGGCATAGAGGCAATCTTATCAGGAGTAAATCTTTCTACTAAAGATGTAGATGCCATACTGAAGGTATCGCTAAAGGGGTTATCTGCAACATAGGAAGAAAACTTAAGATAGATAATATTTAAAGCCCGATTCTTTTCTTTAGTTAAGTTTTGGATCAGAAGGTTTTACTCTTCCGAAACGAATACAATCAGCAATAACAAAGGCGTCAACATCATCTGTTTTAGGCAAATGAGAGGACGCATTTTAAAACCTTTGACAACACTTGGATTTAGCACATAAAACAGAGGATTAAAGTTTAAAAGTTCAGGAGGCGAAGCCAAATGAAGGTGCAGATGCCATGCATAATTAGAAGTAGACTCCATGCCAATTTTAATGGAAGAAGCTTCTATTTTAAGAGCATAGGCAATAATATCAGAGATTAATTTATCAGCACCTTCAAGGTCGTTAGAAGTAGAAAAGGATTTGGAAGGTCGAATGCCTTTTGGTCCATAAACCTAACAACAAGTGATTGACTACTAACATCGATACCAACGATTAAAGTATTGGGCACGCAAAAAACCTCATTTCATGGAATATTTAGCCCAATGTAACGGTGTATCCCTGACAAGCAGCTGTATCAAGAGCCTCACCATTCAGAACAATCCTACCTATCTAATGGATGCACCTTACTTTGCTGAAGGTAAGGAAAAGATAGGAGAATGAACAGCATAAGAGTAGAAGATAACAAACAGTCTCAGGGGTGCAGTCTTAGACAAGTAGCAACCAAAGAGGTTCTACAGGAGGAAGCAAGAGCTTCCGCGTCATTGTTAAGGCTATAAAACAATGATACCAGAAGACACACCTAAAGTTAATAAGGGGCAAAATAAACATGAAAAAGTTCGTTGGTGTAGCTTTGCTTGTTGAACTAAAATATTATTAAATTATCAAAGAACAACAAAACTAACTATTAAAATATTTCCCGTTTAAGGCCTTAAATGTTATTCGGCAAATTATTTCATCTCAAAAAATTCAAATTAATTTAACCTAAAAAGGATTTGAAATAGCTAAAAATGCAAGGATGAAATAATTTGCACCACAAAAAAACAGAAAAAAAGTCAAAATGTTTAATCCTTAATGAACATAAAAAAAGAGGGGTAACCCCTCATGGTTAAGCTGAAATATTTACTTCAGTCTGAGCTTCGTAAATAAGCTCACTATCAATAACTCTTGTGTTTTTGTTAGCTCCAGCAATCAAGCTCATTCTTGCAATTGCGTTTAGTGGCCTTAAAAGCCCATTAGAGCTTGAATATAAAAGTTCGAGGGCATCCTCGGTAAATATAGGTTCACTGCAACCAGCAATTTTAAGCATATATGGAATATACAGCTTTACTTCATCTAAGGTTAATCCTTTTAAAGAGTAATTAACAACAATTCTTTGTCTTAGTGCTTCATGCGGTTGCCTTTGAATTTGAGATATAAATTGAGTTTGACCGGAAAGAATAAGAACAGCATAATCTTTAGAGTCCATTTGAAAGTTAAAAATTATTTTTAGATCGTCAAGTATTGAATTTTTAAGGAATTGAGCTTCGTCTAATATGATAATAGGAGTTATGTTTTTGCTATGATAGTATGTGTA